>NZ_JAUCGJ010000070.1 GCF_030378065.1 Candidatus Venteria ishoeyi
GGCGTTGCCCCTGGCTATATTAATGCGCCCCGTTGGGGCCAAACAACAGGGCTTGTCCGCCCTGTATCTCGGCTTTCAGCCACCAAACGCTCTAACCCACCCGTCTTTTAGCGGGTGGTTGTTTAGTTTAATCACAAGCTATAACAGTCAACTGATAATAAAATTCTTACATCATACCGCGTAACACCATATCGGTCAGGCTGACCAGACCAATAATCTCACCATATTCAACTACGGGGGCGCGCGAAATATCAAAATGATCGAACAAACGCGCACAATAACGAATATCCATATCCGGTGATACTGTCAGTGTGGGTTTGGTCATCACTTCATAGATATTGACGCGATCCGGTGCTTTATCTTTTGCCAGCACCAATCTTGCAATATCGGGAATTAATAAAATACCGTACTCATCTTCCGGGTTGCGCTTTTTGACGATCAAGGTTTTGGTTTCGGTATATTTCATGGTATGCAAGGCCTCATCAACCGTTGCCAGACCATCAATCATATCAAACTTGGTTTTCATAATGTCGCGTACACGCACCAGTCTTTTTTTATCCGTATGCTCGCTCATATCTGTTTCTCCACAACCTCTGTTAGCTCTTGCATTTGATGAGAAACACCAACCGCATCTTCCACGTCAATCTGAAAAGCAATACCAGTACCTTTTTGGTTATCAAATTCCCCTACATCTTTAATGGTTTCCAGTATCATCCGGGCTAAGTGCTCTTCAACTAATAATAAAGAAACATCACGCTGGGTTTCCACACTTAAACCAAAAAAGGTTTTATTGGGTTTTAAACCTTCTCCACGCGCATGATTGATTACCGTTGCACCCGTAGCACCAGCATTGCGCGCTGCTTCCAGTACCTTTTCGGTTTTATCTTCATCGGTAAAAGCAATAATTAATTTAAAATGCATAATCTGATTCCTTATGATTTATTCTGTCCGCAGCGCCCACGCCAGCGGGCTAATTGCGCATAACCCAATACTGTCATGATAGGAAATAAACTGGCAAAAGCAATTAAACCAAAGCCATCTAATAGTGGGCTGCGCCCTGGAATATTTTCAGCCAGCCCTAAACCCAGCGCGGCTACCAAAGGCACAGTGACGGTTGAAGTGGTCACGCCGCCAGAATCGTAGGCCAAGGGAATAATATTGCGCGGGGCATACAGGGTTTGAATAATAACAAAAACATAACCGCTGATAATATAATAATGCAAGGGCGTACCGGTCACGATACGGTAGGTTCCCAGTGCGATGCCCAGAGCCACGCCAATGGCGACAGCAATACGCAGTCCCCATACCGTGATCGTACCGCCAGAGACTTCACTGGCTTTGATTGCAACGGCTAATAGCGAAGGTTCGGCAATGGTGGTGGCAAAGCCGATGGCTGCGGCAAATAAATACACCCAGAGATAATCCTGCCAGGGGGAAGCGGCAAGTTCGACTTGTACATTTGGGTGAATAAATTCAGGTGAGGTTAACTGTTGCGCCATAATATCGCCCAGCGGAAATAAAGCACGCTCTAAACCCATCAGAAAAAATGTCATACCCAATATCACATAAACCAGGCCAATTAATAAATCCTGAAAATTCGGCATGGGGCGGCGGATTACCAGAAATTGAAAACCAAAAATGATTGCAATAATTGGGAAAACATCACCCAGGGTATTCCATAAGGTGAGCAAAAAGTGTTCAATATATCCCAGATCCATAGGAATAATTCCTGACTTATTTTAAGGTTTCTAAAAAAACCGAGGTCTCATTATAAATATTTTCAAGTTGCGCTAAAGTTGTGCTGAGTTCTGTGGCTACTCCTTCATTTCCATGCGTTTCCAAGGTTTTAGCCAGATTACCGACCCCAACTGCACCAACATTATAACTGATGCCTTTTAAGCTGTGCGCCGCAGTAACCAGGCTTTGCATATCCTGCGTAGCAATTGCCGATGTGATAGCGGCGATTAATTCTGGGCATTGTTGCTGGTAAATCTCAATAATTTCAATCAGCAATTCAGGCTCGCCAGCAGTAATTTCCTGAAGCTCTGAGAGCATATTATTATCAATTAAATTGGGATCGATTGTCATATGTTTAATATCTCTGGTGATTATATTTTGGGTGATTCTTTATTCAGACAGGATAATGAAATGATAAATACTACCATCTTCAGTAATAGTCTCACTTTGTGCCAAATCCACGGCATTAAGCGTTTGAATCAATGCCGCGCAGCCTAATTCCAATAAATTATTTTGCAGGCATTCCAGTAAACGGTGTTTAAAAGTATCAAGACTGCTGCGCCCTCCCGTATTTTGCCAGACTTGCCAGACATGATTAATAAATACCTGACGCGCACCAAAATGTCCTCCCGGCCCCACTAGGCTTGCCGCATGTTGTACTTGTTTGATAAAAACCTGCGGTGTCCAGTCGCCCATCAACCAGGCGATGCTTTCTTCGCTTTGCAGTGCAGAGACGGGGGCGCGACCAATTTGAATATACCAGTCAAATGTTTGGGAAATTTGCTCAAGCAGCAGCTTGGCACTTTGCTCATCAATTTTGACTTGTACCGGCTTACCCTCAATATCCAACATTTCGGTAAACAGTACTTGTTGGTTTTCTGGCGTGTTTGTTTCCATAGTTTGTCGAGATATTTTAATGGTCAGAAGGAATTTGGTATACACTCTAACATTTTGTTACAGATCGACTCAAATGAGTCTGATAGATTGCTTGTTGTCTCATAACGGCATTATGAACATGGATAATTTGTGCAATTGGTCATTACACACCGCTTCAGGAAAAATGCTGGTAGAAGAAGAAATTCGTCTGCTGGCAATATTTTACCCGCAGCTTTTTGGTTATCATATCCTGCAAGTCGGTAGTTTCGGGGCGGGAAAACTCCTACAGGGCAGCCGTATTGCTAACCAACACCTGTTAGCGGAATCTGCCGAAATGCCAACATTAAACCCTTTATTAAATATCAGGGAAAACCCGAATCTTCATGAAGATCGAATTTTTACGATTAATCAGGTCATTGCGCCAGCAGAAGTGCTCCCCTTTAAAACAGACAGCATTGACGTTGTGGTTTTACCCCATGTTTTAGAGTTTTCCTTACAACCGCATGAGATTTTACGGGAAGTTGAACGGATTTTAATTGCAGAAGGTCATTTAATTCTGACGGGGTTTAACCCTTTCAGTCTGATGAGTATTTTGCGTTTATTTCATAACAAAACTGCACCACCACCCTGGAATGGGCATTTTTACAGTACCTTAAGGGTGAAAGACTGGCTTTCATTATTGGGTTTTGAACTCATCAGCCAGCAAAATGCCTTATATATGCTGCCTTATACCGGTTCAAACTCTTTTATTTTGCCTCAATACCTGCAATGTTTCAGCAGTATTTACACGATTCTGGCGAAAAAACGCTGTATCATACCCCCCCCAATGAACAAAAGCTGGATTCCCTTGCCGCATTTAAAACCGGACGGTGAGGATGTCGCCCCAGAGCCAACAACATACGTTAAGGAGTGAGGATGAAATAAGTGCAGGAACTGGGTGCAGGATTTTTATTCATTTTCAATGCGTGAAAACAGGCGCATAGCAAGCTATGTAACTGCCTAAGTCCAAACAGGCATAACGCAGAAAATGGAGAAAAAGGCCAGCCTGGTTTTGGGAATTATAAAATCCTCATTCCTAAATATAAGGAATAACACAATGCAGGAAGTTGAAGCCTTTACCGATGGCGCTTGCCGGGGAAACCCCGGGCCTGGCGGCTGGGGCGCTTTATTACGTTATGGACAACATGAAAAAAAAATTTATGGTGGCGAGCGTGACACCACCAATAATCGCATGGAATTGATGGCAGCAATTCAGGCACTGGAATTGCTCAAGCGCCCCTGCATGGTGCGTTTAACCACGGATTCCCAATATGTGCGCCAAGGCATTACGCAATGGATTCATAACTGGCGTAAACGCGGCTGGAAAACAACGAATAAACAAGCCGTAAAAAATGCCGACCTCTGGAAACGTCTGGATGCCGCCGCACAAAAACATCAAGTGGAATGGTTATGGGTCAAAGGACACAGCGGACATACTGAAAATGAAATTGCCGATACGCTGGCAGGTCGGGGGATTGATGAGTTAGCCTAAATCTCATGCTAACTTATGGATAGTACGCGGCAGATTCAGGTGATTTAATCTTAAAATTCTTAACATTCTTAACATTCTTAAAATTTTTATATCGAACCTAGCCCGGATATTTATAAAATATCCGGGTTAGGTTGAATTAGGTAACAATAAGTCATGAGACAAGTTATTTTAGATACTGAAACCACCGGCTTGGCCCCTTCAGAAGGGCATCGGCTAATTGAAATTGCCGCCATTGAGTTGATTGACAGGGAAACCACTGGCATCCAGTTTCATCACTATTTACAACCGCACCACCCGGTAGATGAAAAAGCGCTGGCGATTCATGGTCTCAGCGATGAATTTCTTACCGATAAACCAGATTTTTCCAGCATTGCTGCTGAATTTATGGCATTTATCAAAGGCACACAATTGATTATCCATAATGCGGCTTTTGATCTAAGCTTTCTGGATCAAGAACTGGGTCAGTTGGAGCAACCTCTGGGTCGTATTGAGCGCTATTGCGATATTATTGACACCCTGGCACTGGCGCGTAGCCTCTACCCCGGCAAGGATAATAGTTTAGAAAGCTTATGCAAACGCTATCATATTGATACCACTTGTCGCAGTGCTCACGGTGCTTTAATTGACGCACAACTGCTGACAGAAGTTTATCTGGCAATGACCGATGCGGTATAACATTGTCTTGTTTTTATTGGCAGGTGGCGCTTTAGTCAGTGCGATAAGCTTAATTCAGCTTCGCTATGACAATCACCGCCTGTTCCAACAATTACAACAACAGGAAAAAACCCATGCTCAACTTGAAGTGGAGTGGGGGCAGTTACAGCTAGAACAAAGTGTCTGGGCGCGTCCGGCGCGGATTGAAAAAATTGCTAAAGAGCAACTCCAGATGTTTATACCAGCGCCTTGAATGCTTGTACAACGTAGGGTGGAATAGTGAAGCGTATTCCACTGAAAGAAACCTGCATCGGTGTGTGGGAATTAATTTAAGGAGTGAGGATGAAATAAATGCAGAAACTGGGTGCAGGATTTTTATTCATTTTCAAGGCGTGAAAACAGGCGCATAGCAAGCTATGTAACTGTTTTCACAACGCAGAAAATGGAGAAAAAGACCAGCCAAGTTGCTGAAGTTATAAAATTCTCGCTCCTAAGTATGTTGGGAAGATTAAAATTTGACAAAAATTTTTTCATAGCTATACTCCTGGATCAGAGTTCACTGCCCAACGGCTTTGAATCTATCGAGGTTTCGACCGCTGAACCCGCGTAGCGAATCAGCGGTTTTTTCGTTTTAAATCTCTTTCTATCAAATAATCCTCCTTTGACCAAATGGGTGCTTTTCTAATTTTATCCATACTATTATCTGCCTGATAACAGGTAATAAAATTTGCTTTTAACGCCCCATTTGTATTTAATCCCATGTCATTTATCCACCTGCGGGGTGCGCCTATTCCACCCTACGGATTTTCTATCAATTTGATTTCTTCGGCGGTGAGGTCAAATAAAACGTACACTTCGCTGTTGAGTGCAGCTTCCTGTTGTTGGAGTTGTGCTGATAGTGTTTCAATCGTAGCGCGTTCCTGTGTCAGCCAGTGTTCCCAGTCGTTGCGATCTTGCAGGGGGATGTCTTGTTTGAAGGCTTTTTTGATTTCTTTGCGAAAGGCGGGAAAATCGAGCTGCCACCAGTTTTTGAGTTTGGTATTCAGCTTGGCTTCGCGTTCTGCCGGACATAAATCAGGAATGCGGCGGCGCACAGCTTGCTGTTTTTGATAACGATTTTCGGCAATTTTCTGGCAGTTTTCGGCGATTTGGGCAATGCTTTGTTTTTGGGCTTCAGTGGCTGATGGGATGGGGGTTACTTCAACATATTGTCGAATAAGGCGAATAAAACCACCTCTAATTGTTGTACTTACCCCTGTCCAATAAAACCAAAATACATTAGAATTTAACAAACCACATAAAAACCAATCAGAAGAAGGAATTAGGTACGCTGTATTTGCAAGATAGCTATTGCTTTTATCCACTGAAAAGCAAGATTTATTTGTAATATCTACATAGGTAATTTTCTCTTTCTCAAACGCCTCATAATAAGCACATGCCCTCAACTCCCACCAAAATTGACCTTTATCACTACGTTTTTTTGCTTTTTCTGCAAAAGGGGCTAAATAATTGGCAACCGCCTGATAATTTGTAGAAAACCACTCCCATGCTGATTTTTCATCTTCAATGGCTGCTTTCTCGAATGTCCAACCCTTAGGGATTAAAATTAAAAACAAATCTCTGCTTTCGGTTCGCCATTTGTGAATGTCTTTCCCTTCCAAAAACGGTTTAATCAATTCTGCTGATTTTGCATCTGCTTGTATCAAGCTATTTCGTGTTGGCGTATCAATTACAAAAGCTGCATTTAAGCCTGTTAAAATACCACGATAAGGCGAACCATACACTTCTTTTAAGGTCGGTTTATCCTGGGTGATTTTTTGCCGTAATGCCAAAAGCGTATCATTTTCCAGCCGCCATGCGCTGCTTTCCAGATTATGCTGAGACATTGGCAAGGCCGATTCGGCAAAACATTTATCCAAATCTTCGGGCAGTTGTTTTAATACCAGCATTTGCAGGCGGTGTTGTGCCTCGGCTACCTGTTTACGCATGGTTAATATCGCGGGGTAGGTGGTGACTCCTGCAAAAACCTGTAAATCACCAAAGTCCACCACCGTTTCAAGCGTGGCATTATCCATCAGGTATTGGCGCAGGTTTTTGCCGCTGCCGGTTTTGAAAAAGGTGCTGGAGGAAATATAACCCATGCGTCCACCGGGTTTGAGCAGTTTTAGGCCAAGTTCAAAAAAGTAGGCATACAAATCAACCACACCGGTATAGACCTGATAGTTTTTTTCTAAACAGGGTTTAATGGGGCTGATGAGTTCTTGCCGTACATAAGGTGGATTGCCCAGAATAACATCAAAGCCACCGCTCTGACGGTCGCTGAACCAGCCTGCTACCGTGTCGATAACATCATCAAACCAGCCTTCCTGGGCGGCTTCGGTGAAAATATGGGGGAAGTTTTCTGCCCAGTTGAAGGCTTGCTCGCTATATTTGGCATCGTCTATCAGACTGTTACCAACTTTGATATTGGCATCGAGACTATTGAGTACTTTGCCGCGTTGCGCAGTTTTAAGCCACAGGGAAAGTTTAGTGATTTCAACCGATTCACTGTTGAGGTCTACACCATAGAGGTTTTGATTAAGGATTTCCTTATCGAGATCAAATACATCATAGCCCCCCGTGAGTTCTGCCAATACTTCGTTGGTACGTTGGTATTCTGCATACAGAAAATCAAAGGCGGCAACCAGAAATGCACCGGAGCCACAGGCCGGATCGAGTACGCGGGTGGTGCGTAAAATATATTGATAATTGCGCCAGAACTCGATTTCAGAGGCTTTTTTCTTCCAGCTTCCGGTTTTGTGGCGTTGTGCTGCACCATTTTGCCATAAGGTTTCAAAGGCAGTTTGCAGGTGTTTGCCGAGGGTGTGTTCAACAATAAAGCGGGTGATGTGGTCGGGGGTGTAAACTACGCCATGTTTTTTGCGTTTGCCGTGTTTTTCCAGTTGCACAGGGGTATCGTTTTGTTCAGCCTGCGCTTGCATTTGCAGGTTTTCAATATCACTGATGGATTGTTCAAAAATATGCCCAAGCACAGTAACGCTGATTTCACTGGCAAAATCGTATTCACCGAGGTCTTTGAAGGCTTGACACAGCGCATCACTGACACTCAGGGTTTCTAGCGGTTCATCGCTGGCAAATAAGCCGCCGTTGTAGGCGGGGATTTTAAGGCTGGCATTGCCTTGATCAATAGCGCGGAATAAGCCGTTGAAATTTTCCCAGATCGGGCGGGGATTGTAGGGATCGGTGTGCTGGTAGGCGTGGGCGAGGGTTTTATCGGGTAACAAGCCACGATCTTCGGCAAAGGCGATAAAGAGAATGCGGTCAAGTATTTTTTGGGTATGGCGAATGATGTCAAGTGCTGGCGTACCGGGATTGTCGGTAATCAATGTGTTAAACAGGGTTTCGCGCAGGGCTTTATAGTTGCAGTAGAGTTTGTCGGTGATTTCTTTGTCGAGTGCTTCACTTTGCTGGAGGATAGCGGCAGTTTCACCAGTAAGTAGTTGTTTACTGCTGAGTAGCCATTGCAGGCGCGCATATTCACCAGGTTCGGTCAGTTTGGACAAGTCCCAGCTTTCATAGTTTTGCCGTCCATAGCCGATTGCATAGAGGCGAATTTCAAGGTAATTGCTCACCAGCACCCAGGATGCGCCGGGGGCATCCATTGCATATTCCCAGGCTTGTTGTACCGGACTTTTGTGTCGTCCGGGCATAATGGCATCAAGGTCTTTGGTTTTTGCGCCTTTGAGTTCAAACGGGGCGATAATTTGGCTGTGTTCTGCGGTGAATGTACCGAGCGCAACATCAACGCTGCCTGTGCTGATTTTTTGTTCTTGTGACAAGTTCCAGCTTTCGCCGTTAAAACCCGTGTAGCCAAGCACTTCAATCAGGATTTTCTGGATAAAGTGGCTGTGAAGTGCGGTTTCTTTTTGACTAAAAAGTGTACGCTTATGGATGCTTTGTTGCCATGCACTGAGAATTTCAAGGTGTGTTTGGGGGATAGCTTTAATCTGTAATGTATTTTTTTGCAGGCGGGGATTAATTAGAGGCATTGTATTGTCCATAAAAATATTTGAGGTTCACGAATGTTACTGATGCCAGTATAGGTTTGCAAGCGCAAGCGAATGCTTTTACCTGGGAGCTTGTCAAATGAATAATCCTGCCTGTTTCGGGAATTATAAAATCCTCACTCCTAAGCCAATCAATTTCTGAAACACATTTAAGAGCGCGTTATAATTAGCCCGGTATTTTCTATCTTAGCCCCTGACAATCACCTTAAACGGGGCAGATTTATAAACTTCAGGGAAATCTTTGGAGTCATGGAAAGAAGGAGCAACACCAGCACATGGCAAAATCTATTCAGGCCATCCGTGGGATGAACGATATCCTGCCCGCACAAATCGCTTACTGGCAACATATTGAACAGCAGATGAAAACCCTGTTGGATAGCTACGGTTATCAGGAAATTCGGATGCCGGTTCTGGAAAAAACCGAATTGTTTAAGCGCTCTATTGGTGAAGTCACCGATATTGTTGAAAAGGAAATGTATACCTTTGCTGACCGCAATAATGAATCCCTGACTTTGCGCCCGGAAGGTACCGCAGGTTGTGTGCGTGCCGGGGTACAACGCGGCCTGTTAAACCAGGTGCAAAAACTCTGGTATCAAGGCCCGATGTTCCGTTATGAGCGTCCGCAAAAAGGCCGTTATCGCCAGTTTTACCAGATAGGCGTGGAAGTCTATGGCATTGCCAGTCCTGATATAGACGCAGAACTGATTTTACTCACGGCGCGTTTCTGGAAAAAGCTGGGTTTGCAGCATTTAAGCCTGCAATTAAATTCACTGGGCAACACTGCCTGCCGCGCTGTTTACCGGGAAACGCTGGTGGCTTATTTCACGCAGCATCAGGCGCAACTCGATGAAGACAGTCAACGCCGTTTGCACAGTAACCCCTTGCGCATACTCGATAGTAAAAACCCGGATATGCAGGTGCTGATTGAGGCTGCACCGCGTCTGCTTGATGTGTTAGACGAAGAATCACGCAACCATTTTGAGCAACTTTGCCAGTTACTGGATCGCGTGGGTTTAAGTTATGAAATCAATCCCAGACTGGTGCGGGGATTGGATTATTACAATCATACTGTGTTTGAATGGGTGACTGATCAACTGGGCGCGCAGGGCACGGTTTGTGCCGGTGGGCGTTATGATTCGCTGGTTGCGGAAATCGGTGGCAAGGCAACGCCTGCTGTGGGTTTTGCCATGGGTATAGAACGCCTGGTTAGTTTGCTGGAAGCGCAGGAAAATCCAGGTTTGCCTGACAATAGCCCCCATGCTTATCTGGTTATGGTTGGCGAAAATACCTTGTCTGCCGGGGTTAAGTTTGCAGAACAACTGCGTGATGCCCTGCCGGATTTTCGTTTACAAATGCACTGCGGTGGTGGCAGTTTCAAAAGCCAATTTAAAAAAGCCGATAAAAGCGGTGCTCGCTTTGCTTTTGTTTTAGGGGAAGATGAAATTGCGCAACAACAAGTGACGGTAAAATATCTGCGTGAAAACCAGCCCCAAAATACGGTTAAACAAACAGATACGGCATATCTTCAATCATTAATGAGTGTTTAAGAGGTTGTTGCTAAACCTGACAAGCTTTAACACATGCTGTCAGGTTTGTTTTCACTTATTTTTATGACTTCAATCAACATAATATATTCCTTGTGGCGATATATGTAATTATACTATTAATTTTTGTAAGTCCTTGGAAAATTAAATAATATGCCGCTTTCTTGCTGTTTTATCGTTCTCAATTGGAATGGCTGGAACCATACCCGTCTTTGCCTGGAAAGCCTGCTGCCGTTGCTGGACAATTCCAGGCATCATTTGATTGTCTGTGACAATGCTTCCAGTGATGATTCTTATGGGCAAATTCAACAATGGCTCAGTCTGCAAAACTCACAGGTACAAAGCCAGTGTGTGTTGTTAGCTACGGGGGCGAATCTGGGTTTTGCCGGGGGCATGAATGTGGGTCTGGTTTATGCCTTGAAACACTGGAAAATGGATTATTTCTGGTTATTGAATAATGATGTGCAGGTACATCCTCAGGCATTGCAGCAGTTACTAGATTGCGCTCAGGAAAAACCCGAAGTGGGCTTATGGGGTTGCAGCGTACTGGAAGCTGAAAACCGGGAAATGCTGCAATGCGCGGGGGGCTGTCGTTATTATTCCTGGCTGACGGTATTTCGCGCCAATCAAGTCGGGATAAAGCTGCAACAGGCAATGCAGGCAAAGCCGCAAAAACTTGATTATGTGTATGGTGCAGCCATGTTCTTTTGCGCTGAAGCCGTTAAAAAAACTGGCCTGTTGAATGAAGAATATTTCCTGTTTTATGAAGAACTGGATTATAGTCGTCGCCTGCAACAAAACGGCTATCAACTGGGCTGGTGTAAAAATGCCGAAGTCTATCATCAGGGCAGTGCCAGTATCGGTCGCCCGGATAGTGCCAGCCGCGCCCGTATTCAAACCGCTAATTATTATGAAAACCTCAGCACCTTAAAATATTCCCGCAACTTCCACCCTTACCAGTTTCCTATTATTTTTTTTAACCGTTTTATACTAAAAGCGCTGGTGCTGGCGTTTTCGGGGCGCTGGTTCTTGTTCTCACCTTTGTTGCGGGCTTATCGTGATTTTTTAAAATAGCCCCTTCCCCGGCATTTTTGCTAATTTTGAAACCCTTAAAGTATAACGCTACAATAGCCTATTTTCCGTTCTAATTTCATTAATAAAGGAAAGCGCATAATGAAGACAGATTGGCTGATTGTAGGTGCCGGGTTTACCGGCTGCGTCCTGGCAGAAAGAATTGCCACACAATTGGGGGAAACCGTTTTGCTGGTTGATCAGCGTGATCATATTGCCGGTAATGCCTATGATTGTTATGACGAGCATGGCATTTTGATGCATCGTTATGGCCCGCATATTTTTCATACCAATGCCCAGCACATCTGGGATTACCTGGGACAATTTACCCACTGGCGCAGTTATTATCATCAGGTATTAGGCGTGATAGATGGTCAGCAGGTGCCGATTCCGTTTAATTTTAATTCCTTGTATGCCTTATTTCCCCAGCAGTTTGCGGCAAAACTGGAAAAGCAGTTATTAGAGCTGTATGAATTTAATACAAAAGTGCCGATTCTGAAATTACGGGAAAGCGCCAGTGGCGATCTGAAATTTCTGGCTGATTATATTTATGAAAATATTTTTAAAAATTATACCCAAAAGCAGTGGGACTTAAACCCTGAAGACCTGGGCAGCGCCGTTACCGGGCGGGTGCCGATTTATCTGAGCCGGGATAACCGTTATTTTCAGGATCGTTATCAGGGGATGCCGAATTTAGGCTACACTGAAATGTTCAGGAAAATGCTGGATCACGCTAATATTCGGGTGCTGCTGAATACGCCTTATCAAGACATTGCCTCAGAAGTGCAATATCGGCGTATGATATTTACCGGGCCTATTGATGAATATTTTGAGCACATGCATGGCGAGTTGCCTTATCGCAGCGTACATTTTGGCTCGGGTTATGACGAAAAAGAACAGCTCCAGACGGTTGGCACGGTGAATTATCCCAATGAATACCGCTATACCCGCATCACTGAGTTTAAGCACCTAACCGGGCAGCAGCATCATGGCAGCAGTTGGATGGCAGAATATCCACAACCCCATGTGCGCGGGGAAAACGATCCTTATTATCCCATTCCTCAGCAGGAAAACCGTGATTTGTATCAGAAATATCAGGTGGAAGCTGAAAAACTGAAAGGTCAGGTCTTGTTTGCCGGACGCTTGGGGGATTATCAATATTACAATATGGATCAGGCCGTGGCGCGGGCGATGAGTTTGTTTGATAAGCAAATTAAAAATATTTAGAAAATACCCATATCTTCGCCATTGTATGCACTATTGCCATTAGTTAAAGGGAAACGCTATGAGCAGAAGAAAAAAACGTTTAGCAAAGGCTACTGCTACGTCAGGAGCAAAGCCAAAAAAGATACTGAAAACTGTTAATAATGTTGCACACACTTTTCCTATCGTAGGTATCGGTGCTTCAGCCGGAGGATTGGCTGCATTTGAGGCGTTTTTTTCCGCTATGCCCGCTGATTCCGATCCGGGTATGGCGTTTGTATTAGTGCAGCATCTAGCCCCGGATCACAAGAGCATTCTTAGTGAATTGGTGCGGCGCTATACCCGGATGAAAGTTTTTGAAGTAGAAGACGGGGTGGTGGTTCAAGCCAACTGTGCTTACATTATCCCTCCCAACCGCGACATGGCTTTTCTTAATGGCTGCCTCCAGTTGTTAGAGCCAGTTGCGCCTCGCGGTCAGCGTTTACCCATTGATTTTTTCTTCCGTTCACTGGCCCAGGGCCAACGCGAACGCGCCATTGGTGTGGTGTTATCAGGTACCGGCAGTGACGGTGTGCTGGGTGTGCGGGCAATCAAGGGCGAAGGCGGTATGGTCATGGCTCAGACTCCTGATTCCACTGAGTATGATGGTATGCCGAGCAGTGCCATTGCCACCGGTTTGGTAGATTATGAACTGGCACCGGCTGACATGCCTGCCCAGCTCATTGCGTATACCAGCCACGCTTTTGGCACACTTCCCCGCCAAGTCTCCGTGTCTAACAAGATGGAAAATGCGTTGAAGAAGCTCTTCATTCTACTACGCGCTCAGACCAGCCACGATTTTTCCCTGTATAAGCTGAGTACCATCCGGCGGCGGGTAGAACGGCGTATGGCTGTCCACCAGATCGATTCGATAGAAATGTATGTCAAGTATATGCAACAAAGCGTAACCGAGGTGGATACGCTTTTTCACGACTTATTGATCGGTGTGACCCACTTTTTTCGCGATCCAGAGGCCTTTGAATATATTGAAAAGCAGGTGATGCCCCAACTCTTCGCCGACAGAGCCAGCGACAGCCTGATTCGAATTTGGGTGCCAGGTTGTGCCAGCGGCGAGGAAGCCTACTCCCTGGCGATCCTGCTGGCTGAATATCAGGAAACGCGGAGGATATGCTTCAAAATACAGATTTTTGCCACCGACATCGACAGTCAAGCCATCAGCACGGCTCGGGCCGGACTCTATCCTGCCAGTATCAGCGCCGACATATCAGAAGAACGGTTGGCGCGCTTTTTCACCAGTGAATCCGATGATGCCGATGGAAATCCGAGCGCCTACCGTATCCACAAAACAATCCGCGACATGTTGGTATTTTCCGAGCAGGATGTCATCAAAGATCCTCCATTTTCCAGGCTCGACCTGATTAGCTGTCGCAATCTATTGATTTATATGAGTAATAAGTTACAGAGAAAACTTATTCCACTGTTCCATTACGCATTGAATCCAGGGGCATTTCTATTCCTCGGCACGTCTGAGACGGTAGGACATTTTAGTGAATTTTTCAGTGTGGTGGAGCGTAAGCTTAAGCTATACCGACGCAAGGAAGTGCTTTCCAGCAGGCAAGGTACTGCCCTGAGCCTGTTTTTGCCGCCCATAACGACGAGTGCCCCGACGCTTCCCTTGAGTACCGAAAATTTGGGCGAGACAGAGAAACTGCCGTTGCGTGAATTAACCGAACAGACGCTTTTACAGCAGGCGGCTTCGGTTGCCATATTGGTCAATGCTAAGGGGGATATTCTCTATATTCACGGGCGTTGCGGCATGTATCTGGAGCCGCCCCCTGGTGAGGCAAATGGCAATAATATTCTCAAAATGGCCCGCGAAGGATTGCTGCGCGACCTTACCACGGCGCTGCACAAAACAATACTCAGTGGGGAGAGCGTGCATCGCCCCAGCCTGCGCGTCAAAACTAACGGTCACCTGAGTACCATCGATTTGACAACCTGCGTGGTAAGCGCAAACCCTGGCATGATGCCTGAAACACCGCTTTATCTGGTCATTCTGGCAACGCAGCCCGACATTCACCCAGTACGCCGCCACCCGGCTCCCGAACCTGCCGGTGATGCCGCAGAGGGTGGCGCACCAAGTGACAGCGCGGTGCGTATTGCGACACTTGAGCAGGAGTTGCAGGCACGAGATGAGTACCTGCAAACGACTACCGAGGAGTTAGAAACCTCCAATGAAGAACTCAAGTCCTCCAATGAGGAAATGCAATCCATCAATGAAGAGTTACAGTCTACCAACGAAGAGCTGGAAACCTCCAAGGAAGAGTTGCAATCAGTCAATGAGGAACTGGCTACGGTTAATACAGAGTTGGAATCCAAAGTAGTTGATCTTTCACAGGCCAACAACGATATGAATAATTTACTGGCCGGCACCTGTATCGGTACCATTTTTGTTGATACCCGACTACGCATTTTGCGTTTCACGCCCACTGCCACTCAGATTATCAACCTTATCCCAAGTGATATTGGTCGCCCCATGGGCCATATAACCTCCAGTCTTATGAACTACACCAGCTTGGTAACGGATGCGCAGATGGTGCTGGACAGCCTGGTTTTCCAAACCCAGGAAGTGCAAACAAATGAGGGCAAATGGTTCACCATGAGCATCCAGCCCTACCGCACACTAGATAATGTGATTGAGGGCGTGGTACTGACCTTTGTCGATATCACCCAGGCCAAACAGGCGAAAGATATATTGCATTTGAATGAAGAGCGCATGCGGGTGGCGCTGAAGGCATCGCCTGTGGCTATTTTCAATCAGGATACCGAATTACGCTACACCTGGAGCTATAACGCCTACTCTGGATTTATTGATGAGCAGATTCTCGGTAAAACTGATGCGGAACTGCTAACAGAAGAAGAGGCCACCAAACTGACAGCTATCAAACGAGAAGTGCTTGTGAGTGGGAAGGGACAGCGCCATATTGTCCAGGTTACTATAAAGGCCAAGACATATATTTATGATCTGACCGTGGAACCGCTGCGTGATGATACGGAAAAGATCATTGGAATCACCTGTGCTTCGATAGATGTCAGTGAGCAACAGGTAAAAAAGTGAGCAAATAACTATTTTCAAAAATTTCTGCCAGAACATTGGGGACACTTCATGAAAAGTAGGGAAAAACCACTTACCCAAGCCAGCACGCCAACTGAGCAAAAGCAACTACGACAGCGGGCTGAAGCGATTGTTCAGGATAAGTTTGCTCATCAAGAAAATAACAGCGTCGTTCTATCACCCCAGGAAATTCAGCAGACATTACACGAACTACAAGTGCATCAGATTGAACTGGAGATGCAAAATGAAGAACTGCGGCGTGCCCAGCTTGAATTAGACATATCACGGGCACGCTATTACCATCTCTACGAATTCGCTCCAGTGGGTTATTGCAGCCTTAGTGAAGCCGGGTTGATCCTGGAATCCAATCTCACCGCCGCTACGCTGCTAGGGGTGTCACGGAGTGCATTGCTTAACCAGCCCCTCAGCCGCTTCATTTTCAAAGAAGATCAAGATATCTACTACCATCATCGTAAACTGCTGATAAACAGCGGTGAACCACAAGTATGTGAATTACGTATGCTGGTATCCGGTGGTACGACAATCTGGGTATTGTTGAAAACTGCTGCCACGCGGGACAGCGATGATGCCCCCCTTGCTCACCGGATTGTGATAAACGACATCAGCGCGCGTAAGCAGGCCGAGGAAGCCTTATACTTAGCTCATCATGAATTAGAATTGCGCGTAGCCAAGCGTACCGCGCAACTCGCCTCTAGCAATCAGGAACTGGAACAAGCAAAAGAAGCAGCGGAAGCGAGCAACCTCGCAAAAAGCACGTTCCTGGCTAATATGTCGCACGAACTACGAACCCCGCTTAATGCGATTCTCGGTTTTTCCCAACTGATGGCTGAAGCTAGCACGACAACCCTGGAACAACAGGAAAACCTCAACATTATCAACCGTGCAGGTGAGCATTTATTGACAATGATCAACAATGTTCTGGAACTGTCTAAAATCGAAGCCGGTAAAATTCAACTGCATCTGGATTATATTGATGTGATGCAGTTACTCCGCGATATCAATGAAATGTTTCGTCTGCGTGCGCAAACCAAGGGACTCACTTTAAGCCTGGAACTGGATGATAATATCCCCCCTTATATCAAAACTGATGCTGGCAAACTGCGTCAAATTCTCGCCAATCTATTGGACAATGCTATCAAGTTCACTACAACGGGAGGGATCTATTTACGCGCACATCGTTTGCCGTCTTCTCCTGAAGCAGCAGAAGTGCTTTTACAGATAGAAGTGGAGGACACGGGTAGCGGTATTCCGCAAGCGCACCTGGAGGATATCTTCCAACCCTTTGTCCAAAGCATTTCAAATATATCCGAACAAAAAGGCACAGGTCTGGGCTTGGCGATTTCCCACGAATTTGCAGAACTTCTGGGCGGAGGAATCGAGGTGAAAAGTGTCTTGGACAAAGGCGTGTGTTTCACTGTCCAGATTGTGGGAGAAATTCCCTATAAGCAACCAGAAAGTCCTGAAAAAGCTGACGAATTCCGGCAAGTATGTGGTCTTCAGGCTGAACAGCCGTCATGGCGGGTTCTGGTGGTCGATGATGACTCAGACAACTGTGCCCTGCTCAAGAAGATGTTAGCTCGCGTGGGTTTTGAGGTGAAGGTTGCGATTGATGGTGCTCAGGCGGTGGAGATGTTTCAAAGCTGGCAACCGCATTTTATCTGGTTGGACATCCAGATGCCCGTGATGGATGGCTTGACCGCCGTAGCAAAAATTCGCGCCCAGCCTGATGGTAACAAGGTTAAAGTTATTGGGGTGAGCGCCCATGTGTTTCATGAGGAGCGTGCCAGAGTGCTTGAGGCGGGCTGCGATGACGTATTAAATAAGCCATTTCATATATCAGAAGTGTTTAAGCTCATGGCGAAGCACTTAGGGGTGAGTTATATCTATACTCATGAAACTAAAAGCCTCTCCAGCGCACCTATGTCGGTGCTATGCATTGATGATTTGCAAAAATTGCCACAAAATTTAGTGAATTCCTTACTGCGCTCCACACTACTTCTGGATGAGCAAGAAGTTAAAAATATCATCAGACAGATTCAAGTAGAAAACCCAAAAATTGCGAATCGCATTGATGTACTTGTAAAAAAATTTAACTATGACTTTATTTCCGGGTTGTGTGAGCAGGTATTGCGCTTAAAGAGTATAAAGGAAAACTAAGGCTAAAGTCGGGTAAACTCCCAATACAATTCCTGCCCGAAATCCGCATCATCTTTATTTTCCATGCACAAGGTTAAAACCTTCGCCTTTCAGGCGAACAGATTTATCTCTAATGTTTAACGGTAAAACTTAAAATATGGGTTTTAGCGCTAACACCCCAAAGGGGTATTTTAATATAG
>NZ_JAUCGJ010000071.1 GCF_030378065.1 Candidatus Venteria ishoeyi
TATATTAAAATACCCCTTTGGGGTGTTAGCGCTAAAACCCATATTTTAAGTTTTACCGTTAAACATTAGAGATAAATCTGTTCGCCTGAAAGGCGAAGGTTTTAACCTTGTGCATGGAAAATAAACCAAGGTTGAACCAATGCCCGCTATATCAATGTTTTATGGGATAATTATCTGAATGTATTTTGCCCCTGGTGAACATTCGCCACCGCATTTTCATGTGTATTACGCAGAATATAGCCTCTCCAATGATGAGGATTAAAGATCATGTATCCATCAGTAAAAACGGTTACACCAAAAGAAGATTATATTTTGTATATCACTTTTAATAACAATGAAAGTGGTATCTTAGATATGAAACCTTACTTAGCGTTTGGAATTTTCAAAAGAATTGAGAATTACAATAACTTTAGAAATGTTCGTGTTGCTTTTGATACGATTGAATGGTCATCGGTGGGCGTTGATCTTGATCCTGAATTTGTCTATCAAAAATGTAAAAAAGTATCCACACACAGCGCATTGGCAGCGGATAAAGGCCATCAATCACATTGATAGCCATAACGCGCATCATAGCTTAATTGGTGTCCTGGCAACGCCGCGCCGCCTGTCAAACGCTTAATTTCTCCCGCATCATCAACTTGTGCCACCCGCAATAAACTTTCACTGGATGCCGGATCACCCAGATAAAAATAATTGCCCAGCCAGTCCAATTCTTTTACCGATAATTTTTCGGGTGCGTGATAATTTACCACCTGTACGCAGTTTTTCAGTAATAAGGCTGCAAGTTCCCGCCATCTGGGTTTATCATAAAATTTCAGGTTTTTTGGCAACAAGTATTTTTCACCATTTAGTAAAGTCACTTCCATGCCCTGCTGCGCAGGCTGACAGGCTTTGATGAGCAAAACCTGAACGCTGTCCTGTTCGCTGTAACGGGTGCTGGCGGTTTCAGGCAGGTTTTGCCCACCTTTGGAGAGTCCTACCAATGCCAGACGCTGCAAGGTTTCACGTTTTTTTTCCAATGTCTGTTGGTATTCAAGCATTTTTCCGGTTTCTTTTCTGGCTTGGTAAGTCGCTTCAATCAGGGGGCGAATGTCCGTGGGTAGTTCGATTTTTTCCAGTGCTTGCCACACTTGCAGACTGCGGCATAAGACATAGGGCGCGTAAACCTTTGCGCTATCACCAAACTGTTGTTTGGCATCGGCAATGGCGGCATCCGGTTCAGGGGTTAATAACCATGCTTCATATGCTGTGTTTGGTGGACGGTAATTGTCTTGGTGCCGCCATAAACGCCCCATGCGTTGCAATAACATATCGGTCGGGCAGAACCGGGATATCAGAAAATCTGCGTCTATATCCAGCGATTGTTCTAAAACCTGGGTGCCAACCAGAATGCGTCCGCGTTGTTTTCTGACTTTGTTTTTGCCTTTGCCATATAAATCCACCCATTTTTTTTCATTTTTCGCCCGGTCACATTTCAAAAAACGTGAATGCAGCAAGCCGTATTCAACATCAATATCAATTGCTGATAATTGCTTGAATACAGCCTGAGCGTTGGCAACGGTGTTTTCTATCCATAATACCTGCTGTCCCGCTTCGGCGCGTTTTAAGGCTTCGTCCAAAGCCTGTACCTGTAGCTGACAGCAACGAATCAAAAGCTGATGACTTGCAGGTGGGGCGGGGGCGATTTCCTGCAAACCAGCCCCATTCGGTGCAACTGAAATTAAGGGGTAATGTTGTGATTTGGCGGTTTGCGCAGTGAGTTTTTGCCGCCTTTGCGCGGTTAAGGTGGCACTTAAAATTATTACCGTACAATGCCATGCCCGTAATGCCCTGACCAGTTCATCCAGTATTGTGCCGGTGTAGGCATCGTAGCTGTGTACTTCATCCAGAATAACCACCTTGCCTGCCAGACCAAAGCTTCTGACAAAACCGTGTTTGACATTCATCACCGCCATCAGCGCCTGGTCAATGGTGCCAACGGCAAACGGCGCGAGTATGCGGCGCTTGCCTGCCTGAAACCAGGAGCCGTTTGGCTGACCTTCTTTCCCCAGTTCCGTTTGTTTTAACCAGGCGTTGCCATGTATCAGTAAAGCATCCCGGTGAGGGCTGTCGGGAGCGAGTATGACATCCAGAAAGGCATTCATGCGCGTATGAATTTTATCTGAAGTCAGTTGCGTTGGCAGCGCAAAATAAATGCCTGTGGCCTGCCCCGTTGCCATGTGTTGATAAGCGGCATATAAGGCGGCCTCAGTCTTGCCGATACCCATCGGCGCTTCCAGCACATAAACACCCGCCTGATTGCTGTTGTTGATTAAGTCTTGCTGGATTGCATTCGGTTCAAAAGGAAAAATTTGTTGGAAACTTAAATTTGGCTGTAATTTGGGCTGAATAAAACCCGCTTCATTCAGTGCAGTGTGAATTAACGGCTGCCAGTCCTTATCCGGTTCGTCAAACAGCGAACCGGAGCCAATCCAGTCGGCAACGCTGGTTAAACCTGCCAGCACGCGCGCCTGCTCATCATTTTTGACTTCAGGAAATTCGCTATTGAACCATTTTTTGAGTGCTTCAATCAGTATTTCACGCTGCTGCTGCCATGCCTTGCCGCCGAAAACTGCGTCATTTGCCAGATTTGAAAGCCGGGGCGCATAACCGTGGTGCTGACCGACAATTTCAGGAATGTATTTGCCAATATTCAATTCCTCTGCAGTTGCCTGACTGACACTGGCATGACCGTCCCAATTTTTTTCCAGTTCGGGATTGGCGGTTTTTAATTCAGGTTTTGAGTTTTTTATATAGCCTTTTGTGCCACGGTAGATTTTTTCCTGGAAAGTGGGACTGATCTTGCCTACATCATGAATCGCAGCAATCAGTTCTGAACCGGGTGGAAACAAGTCCTTGCGCAAGCCTGACGGCATCTGTTGTAGCAGCGCTCTGGCAATTTCACCAACGATCTGACAATGCTCTGTTACCTTGCGACCGGCTTGTTGATCAGCAAAGGTTTTTGCCAGACATTGTGCAAGTGGGAGAGGCTGCAATGGGGTATTACTGGTTTTATTATGGATTTTTCTTCTCATTTTCATCCACGCTTTAGTACAGATAATTAATTTTCCAGGAAGTCAACTTAAATTCCTTAAAAACATGGGAGCCTGTAAATTTTTTCTTGTAAATTTTCTTTTGTAGATTTCGCAGCAGAATTCGCTGAAATACGCGGAATGGATTAATGTTAGTTTCTTTTCTGTATTTTCCGCGTATTCTGTGACAAAAAATAATCGGGGTCTGAATAGTTACCCCACCATTTGTTTCACATCGCCTTGTATCCGTTCACTTCCTCTGGGAACGCTGGCATTCTGCCTGCTCTGGGGCAGGTGGCTTTCAGCCGCCCGTGCCGACTGGAAGTCGGCGCTCCCAGAGGGAGACTGAATGCTTACGATCTTTTTACCTTTTCAACAAATATCCAACCCAATAAACAGTGCTGAAGGTACGGGTCTGGGCTTAACCATCAGTCACCAACTTTTGGTTCTGATGGGCAGTCAGCCTTCTGGCTCACCAGGCAAAGTGTCATTCCAGGATTCTTAAATACGTTTGCCCTGGGTTTTAAAACGCCTGGTTTTATGATGTGTTCCGCGTACTGAGTTTGTCCCTTCTTTTTTTGGTTGCCAACTGGGTACCAGGTGTTTTTTACCATTGCCGATCAGATCAGCGCGTCCCATGCTTTTCAGTGCTTCCCTTAATAAAGGCCAGTTATCCGAATCGTGATAACGTAAAAAGGCTTTATGCAAACGCCGTTGCCGCGCCCCTTTTGCGCTGAGTATCGGTTCACTGTTACGGCTGATCCGTTTCAGCGGGTTTTTACCACCGTGATACATGGCGCTGGCTAATGACATGGGGGAGGGTAAAAAAGCTTGTACCTGATCAGCGCGAAAACCGTGACGTTTCAGCCATAAGGCTAAGTGCATCATGTCTTTGTCTGTGGTACCGGGATGCGCTGCAATAAAATAAGGTATCAGATATTGCTCTTTGCCTGCTTGTTTGGAATATTTGTCAAACATGATTTTGAAGCGGTCAAAGGTCGCAATGCCCGGTTTCATCATTTTTGATAATGGGCCGTCTTCGGTGTGCTCCGGTGCGATTTTAAGATAACCACCAACATGATGGCTGACCAGTTCTTTGACGTATTCCGGGGATTCCACCGCCAGGTCATAACGCAGGCCTGAAGCGATGAGTATGCGTTTAATGCCGGGTAATTGTCTTGCGCGGCGATATAAACGAATCAGGGGATAATGATTGGTTTTCATGTTCTTGCAAATGCCGGGATAAACGCAAGATAAACGGCGACAGGCTGATTCGATTTCCGGGTCTTTGCAATGCAGGTGATACATGTTTGCGGTAGGGCCGCCCAGATCAGAAATTACGCCGGTAAACCCCGGTACTGTATCACGGATGGTTTCAATCTCGCGGATAATGGAATCTTCCGAGCGGTTTTGAATAATACGGCCTTCATGTTCGGTAATGGAACAAAAGGAGCAACCACCAAAACAGCCGCGCATAATGTTAATTGAAAACCGAATCATTTCATAAGCGGGAATATTCGCTTGTTGATAGCTTGGATGTGGGCAGCGGGTGTAGGGTAATTCGTAAATTCGGTCTAAATCTTCGCTGCTTAGCGGAATGGGGGGTGGATTGAGCCAGAGTTCACGGTCGCCGTGTGCCTGAATCAAGGGTCTAGCGTTGCCGGGATTCGATTCCAGATGCAGCAGGCGGGAAGTGTGGGCATATAATACCGGATCATTTTTAACCTGCTCATAAGCGGGCAGACGCACTGCGCTGTGGCTACGTTTTTCCAGTGCTTCCTGGCGTGAAACGAAATGTACAACGGATTCAGCCACGGATGGCGCTTGTGCCGTCTGATTGTGTTGTTGCTGATTGGCGTAGGGGTTGGGATGGGCTGTAACCTTGCCGGGTTTATCGACAGCGGTGGAGTCGATGATTTGCCATTGTGGTGGAATTTTTTTGCAGACAAAGGCCGTGCCGCGTATATCACGTATGTCACGCAGTTGCTCTTTGCGCGCTAAACGGTGTGCAAATTCCACAATGGCGCGCTCGGCATTGCCATAAAATAATAAATCGGCTTTGCTGTCGATTAGAATTGAGCGCCGCACCTTATCTGACCAGTAATCATAATGCGCAATGCGGCGCAGGCTGGCTTCTATACCACCGATAACCAGCGGAATATTGTGGTAAGCTTCACGGCAGCGCTGGCTGTAAACCACCACAGAGCGATCCGGGCGTTTGCCACCTTCGGCATTTGGTGTATAAGCATCGTCACTACGGCGACGACGCTCGGCGGTATAGCGGTTAACCATCGAGTCCATATTACCGGCGGTTACGCCAAAAAACAGATTCGGCGGGCCTAACTTCATGAAGTCTTCGGTATTACGCCAGTCTGGTTGGGTAATAATCCCCACCCGAAAACCCTGTGCTTCCAGTAAGCGTCCAATCAAGGCCATGCCAAAACTGGGGAGGTCGACGTAAGCATCACCCGTGACAATAATAATGTCACAGGAATCCCAGCCCAGGTTTTCCATTTCTTCGCGGGAGGTGGGTAATATTGGCGCTGTGCCAAAACGCTGCGCCCAATAGGGGCGATAGCTGAATATAGAAGGTGCTTGTTCCATTATCAGGATTCAGGTTTTTCGTTTTTATCGCTGACCGACTCAATCAAAGCGCTGAGCTGGTTGCCATATTCGATGGAATAATCATAAATAAACTGCAATTTAGGCGTGGTGCGGATTTGGCGCATACGCTGTGAAAGTAAGTGGCGCAGTGTTTTATCATGAGCATTGAGTGCATCCACGCTCTTTTGTCCTTGTTTTTCATCGCCCAGCACGGTGATATAAACTTTTGCCTGCCTTAAGTCCGGCGAAACGTCAACCGCAGCAATGGTAACAATGCCGCTTGCGGTGTAATCCCGATCCAGTTGTATCAATTGCGCCAATTCACGTTGTATCATTTCGCCAACACGGTGGGCGCGGGTAAATTCTCTTGCCATTTTTCAGTCCATAATTCTTTTCAAAAAAGAATTATACTTTATATACTTCAGGTTTGACCTGATAATTCGATGCCGGGGGCACAGCTTTCCAAAAACCTACCATAAAACCATACGCACATAACAGATAATCAAAAAAGTATAAACCGGTATCATTAATATTCCGCTTGATGACAGCGCGTAATACAAAGACGCATAACATTGCGATCAACCATAAAGCAAAATAAAGCGGTTTGTGCATCAATACGCCTAAAACCAAGGCTACTGCACCTAAAAAATAAATACCGCTAAATAATAATTCACGTTTGTATAAGCCAGTATACTCACCAATAAATGGATTACCCTGCAATAAACGCAATACCTGCCCCAATGCAATATAACGTCCCAGCTTACAGTCCCGCTGAATTTGCCGCCAGGTAATGCCGCTGGGATTTTCCTGGCTGTAAAATTGCGTATGATGAATCGTCATTGGTTCAGGGATACGCTGTAATTCATAACCTGCCGCACTGATACGCAAGCCCAGTTCTAATTCTTCTTCATTGCTCAGATAAGGATTAAAGCCACCCACCTCCGTCAACACATCACGGCGATATAAAACAGATTGTCCCAGATGCCGCACGGCGTGTTTTTTCTCTCCCACCTGGAAACGATCCGGGTCTTCGCTGACAATATCACCTGATTCATTAAAACACACTTCGTGACAACGCCCAGCCAGCGCCGCCAATTGCTTATTGGCCTCCATCATCGGCAGGGCTTTATGAAACCAGTTTTCATCCAGCCACATATCACCATCAAGAAAATAAATATATTGCCCGTCGCTATATTGAAAACCCATATAACGTCCGGCTGACGGAGATAAAAAAGCATCGGCAGGTAATTGCACCACTGTAATGGGATATTGCTTGGCGATATCGACAGTCGTGTCAGTTGAAGCCGAATCGACTAACACAACTTCCGTATCAGGAATGTCAGTAATGGCTTTTAAGACCGATTCAATACCCCGGACAATTTTTTGTGCTTCATTACGGGTAATGAGCACCACGGATAATTTGTGCATACATATTTACTCAACGCCCTTTTATTTTTCGTATCCAGGCATCTGCAACAGGCAGCCAGTCATAAGCACCGGAAATTTTCAAACGAAAAGTCAAGCCTTGTATTTCCGGGTATAAGTCTTCACGATCCCATAAAAAGTCATCACTATGCAGTAAGGGATCAGCGGCATAAACCCGTTGGTAGCCAACTTTTCGCGCTATCTCTAAAACCAGATGATTAAACCGTCCATAAGGGAAGGCTAGTAAATTAATGGGGGTATTAAGTAACTGTTGCAAGTCCTCCCGTGACTGTTGTAATTCTGTGCTTAATGCAGTTTCATCCAGTGCGCTTAAATCCGCGTGGCTGACGCTGTGCGAAGCAATGCGCACCCATTGCCTATCTAATGATTGTAATTGCTGCGGGGTCATAATTGGTAGTTGTGCTGTGGGATGTGAACTGTCTTGCAGCCACGGCGGTGTTTGTCCCAGGCAGCCGGAAGGAATAAATAATACGCAGGGGATTTCCAGCTCCCGTAAAATGGGCAGGGCATGATCAATCAAGCTCACAAATCCATCATCAAAAGTTACCGCAACATATAATTGACCATCATCAGGTAAAACCGCATCGGCAAAAACCGGCGTTGCCAGTTTTTTCAGCATTAACATCTGTTGCTTAAATAAAGCCTGCTGCGTCTGAGTTACTTCGTGATAACACAGGCTTATGCAACGTGCCGGGGTGCGTAACCCCAGCAGTTTTTTCAAGCCCCGCCATAATTTCAGCACAAAGATAAAATACAGCAGTGAAACCCATAGTTGTAATAAAGGATTGGCTAACATATCGAACTCAGTTTAAGCATCATCTGTTTTATACACTTTTATGTTGGGTTGATAAGTATTGGCCTTTGCACTTGGTAACAAAATACCATGAATAAAACCATAAGCACACAATGCATAATCCAGAAAATACAATAAAGTATCATACAGGTGGCGTTTTAATAATAAACGTACTGCGAACAACAGTAACAGGGTTGCACCCCACGCTGTAAACCACAGTGTCTGCTGGGTCAATAATGACGCTACCAGTAATAGGCTGCCTAGTATATATATCAGGACAAAAAACAAACATTTATTGTAACGCTGCAAAAACAAACGACATTTGTCATGTGACCACAGTAAACGCAATATTCGTCCCAATGCAAGATAACGCTGCATTTGCCAGTCCCGGCGAATACCGCGCCAGGTCAGGCCGCTGGGATTTTCATTGCTGTAATACAGCGTGTCATGGGTATTCATGGGGATGTCCAAACGTTCCAGAGTATAACCCGCAGTTTGAATGCGTAATCCCAGTTCCAACTCTTCTTCATTGGCAAGATAAGGGTTAAACGCGCCGGTTTGTTCCAGCACTTTACGTCGGTATAATACCGACCCTCCCAGACTGGGCACGGAAGCTTTTTTATTTTCATGCGCAAAACGATCCGCACGTTGTGTCACCAATACCCCGGCTTCATTAAATACCTGTTCACGGCACTGCCCGGCAATGCCTGCAAGCTGTGGATGTTGCTGTAAATAAGGCACAGCCTGAGTAAACCAGTCTTCATGCAGTTGCATGTCGCCATCCATAAAATAGACATAGTTGCCACAACTGTGCTGAAAACCGATATAACGCCCCGCTGCCGGGGATAAAAAATAATCTGGGTCAAGTTCAATCACGGTAACAGGATAACGGCGCGCAATTGCCACGGTGTCATCCGTAGAGCATGAATCTACCAGGATAATTTGTGCATCTGTGATATGCGACAAGGCTTTTTGCACTGACTCTATGCTCGCCGCTATACCTTTGGCTTCATTATGGGTGATAATCACGACAGATAATTGGCACATAATATTTCCTACTCAATGATTTTTTTTCCAAGCCTGATACGCTTTAGCCAGTTCTATGCCGCTACGTTCAGACATTTCTCTGACAGCAGGCAAGCGCGCTTTTAAGCAGTCTATAATTTCCTGTCTGCGTTCAACCATTTGCTGAAATTTGGTATTCAGGCTTTGCAGACTGACATCCTGAATCGGCAGCACATAATCGGTATGTCCAAAAACATCTTCATTAATGCCTACGGCCTTGACGCTGTAACCAATGCTTAAGGTGGGAACCAGTGAAGACAGGCTGGCAATGGTGGAATGTGTGCGCGCGCCGATAAAATAATCACATTGCGCAATCGCATATTTGATTTCACAGGCGTTATATCCGGGTTGAATGATTTTCACCCGATTTTTTTGCGTAGCATCAAGCTGGTCAACGATAGCCTGACATACCTCAGCATCATTATGTGATGGGGTGATAACATGCGCTATCAGCCAGACTTCCGTGGTTTCATCACTGTCTAGCAATTGTCTGGCAAATGCGGTAAAGCTGTCGATATAATGCTGTTGGGTGGCACCATAACGTGACACCAGAGCACTCATGCCCAAGCCAATAACCTTTTTAGCTGTTGGCTTTTCTACAGCAACTTCGTGCGCAGGCAATAAAAATGCGGGATCGGCAACCCGGCGCAGATTTTCGCTCAGACCTAAGCTGTTTAAATATTCCAGGCTTTTATTTTCCCTAATGCCAATAAGATTGATTTTTTTTAATTGTTTTGCCCAGTGCCGCGCCATTTTTTTATTGTGAAACGGGCCAATGGATGCCGCCCAGATCATAGTAAAAGCCCCCACCTCACGTGCCAAGGCTAATTCTCCAAATACCTCAAGTGGCAAACCATAATCATCTGAAAAAGTATCGCCACCAGTGCTGATAATAATATCCGCTTGTTGATACAGGGGCTTGTATTGCCGCGTATGATACATAGGCTGACCAGGGCAGAGCCTTTGCAATATTTTTGTATTAAACTTGTGTTGCCACCAGCCTGGAGAAAACTTGGATGGTTCATATTGATCGGCTGGATGAATGCGGATTTCAGACAAGTCCTCAGCCAAATTATTTTTATCTGCTGGTGGATTTTCTGAAATAACATCAATGGTTTCAGGATGAAGATGACGCTGAATAATATCGGTGGTAGAACGGAGCAGCGCTTCACAACCTTTATTTAATGAACCACTATGTCCGACAATTAAAATTTTAGGCATAGGTTTTATATTCCTTGTTTTAAATAGATTTGGGTTGGATGGTTTTTATGCTCAACTCCAAAATTCAAGATAGTCATTTTGGAGTTAGCGAATGGAAAGTTATAATGAGACTCAGATTTTATATTAAATTCAGGTTATCATGTTAACAGGAATCCGATATTTACCCGAATTGTTGCTATCAGTGATATCTGTAAACTCCTGATGGGGATATCCTAACTCATGTTTGATTACCGTTTAAACACCCTGTACAAGCTTTTATTGATGAGATAAGTTGATATGAAATCAATTTCTTATGTCCTGATGACCCCCGCCCGTAATGAGGAACAGCATATTGCCGACTTGTTGCAGGCAGTGGTGGCACAAACCCTGCTGCCACAAAAATGGATTATTATCAGTGATGGTTCAACCGACAGAACCGATGACATTATTCAGGACTATGCCCGCCAGCATTCATTTATTCAGTATTTACGTACAGAACCTGACAGCAGCCGCAATTTTGCATCCAAAGTCTACGCCTTGCAAAAAGCCTGGGTTTTGCTGGAACCATTAAATTATGATTTTATTGGCAACCTTGACGCGGATGTCATGCCAGAGCCAAATTATTTTGAAAATTTATTGGCTTATTTTCACCGAAACCCACAATTAGGCATAGGTGGTGGCGTGATTGTTGAAGATCATGATGGTAACTGGTTGCCGCAATATAATGCCAGCAGCTTAAATGTTGCCGGTGCCGTGCAGTTATTTCGCCGCAGTTGCTTTGAACAAATCGGTGGTTATCAGCCTTTGCCTTGCGGCGGGGTGGATGCGTTTGCTGATTTGCTTGCCAGAATGCATGGCTGGCAGGTACGCTCTTTTACCGATTTAACCGTGAAGCACCATCGCATTACCGGCACAGAAGCCCGTAGTTTGTTAGCAGCGCGGATGGGGGAAGGACGCCTGGAATACGCTTTTGGCTATCACCCTTTATTTGAAATGGCAAAATTACTGGCACGTATTGCTGAAAAACCGCGTGTTATCGGTGGTTTAGCACGGCTTTGGGGTTTCATGCGCGCCTGGTGGGGAGCAGAGCAAATTGTCATTTCCTCAGATGCGGTGGCTTGGTTGCGCCGTGAACAACTTTCCCGTTTATTTCCATTTATTTCTGCACCGGAACCCAAAAAACCGGTGTCTCATTCTTCAGCCCCGGAGGCCTCTTAAAAAATGCATCAACGTATTATTGCCGTAATTGGTCTGGGTTATGTCGGATTGCCTGCCGCTGTCGCTTTTGCAAAACATGGTCAGGTGATTGGTTTTGATAAAAACCCACACCGTATTGCCGAATTAAAACAAGGTTTGGATCGTACCGAAGAAGTTGATAGCGCGGCGCTGCAAGCTGTTGCATCACAGTTATTGCTCACGACCGATGATTTGGATCTAAAGCAAGCCAATTTTTTCATCATTGCTGTACCCACCCCCATTCACGCCGATAAAAAACCGGATTTGATGCCGGTATTACGCGCTTCACAAAGCATAGGCGCGCAATTAAGCCCCGGTGATATTGTCGTTTATGAATCTACTGTCTATCCGGGCGCAACGGAAGAAGTCTGTGTGCCTGTATTGGAGCGGCAATCCGGTTTAGTCTGTGGTCGGGATTTTTCAGTGGGTTATTCGCCAGAGCGTATTAACCCCGGTGATAAAGAACATGGTTTTACCAATACCATTAAAGTGGTTTCCGGGCTGGATGCAACAACCCTGGACGTTGTTGCCGATGTTTATGAATCAGTAGTCACCGCAGGTGTGCATAGAGCCAGCAGCATTCGTGTTGCAGAAGCCTCAAAAGTCATCGAAAATACGCAGCGAGATATGAATATCGCCGTGATTAACGAGTTATCCAAAATTTTTGACCGCCTGGATATTGATACTCATGACGTACTGGCTGCTGCGGGTAGTAAATGGAATTTTCTGCCATTTACGCCGGGATTAGTCGGCGGACACTGTATTGGCGTTGACCCTTATTATCTGATCGATAAAGCACAGCGCGTGGGTTATGTTGCGGATTTACTCGGTGCAGGGCGTTTGATTAATGAAAGTATGGGTGATTTTATCGCCCACCGCGCCATTGACCAACTGGTACGCAGCGGCTGTATTATTTCAGAGAGTCGCATCACCATACTCGGTTTATCTTTTAAGGAAAATGTCCCGGATTTGCGCAATACGCGCGTAGTGGATATTATCCAGGCCTTACAGCAACAGGGCGTTACCGTGCAGATTCACGATCCCCATGTGGATACCGAAGAAGCACGCATTGAGCATCAACTGGAATTATGTGCTGAAACTGCGCTGAAACCTGCTGACTGCGTCATTCTTGCAGTCACCCATCAGTTCTATCTGGAAAAAGGCTGGGATTGGATTTTACAACTGTTGGACAAGCAACGAGGCGTGGTTATGGATGTCAAAGGTGCCTTGCCCCGGGAAGAAAAACCGGATTCAATTTTATTGTGGCGTTTATAGATTTTGTAACTGATGTTACGCAATCACCATTTTTTGCACAAATATAGGGTTTGGCAAGGACACTAATGGAAATATATGTTATTGATATAACAACCGGGCAGCACTTTGACCCTTAAACCATTTACGCCCCTGCCGCCCGCTTTCCTCCAGCAAATGCTGGAGAATGCCAACAACCTTATAAAAATGCCTGCCATAATGCTGCACGCCATCTACCCAGTTATTTTGCTTGATTTCCAGGCGTTGCAGGACAGGCTGAATGTGCGCGGGAATAGCACCGCGTTTACCATCACGAATACAACGCCCGATCCAATTCACCAATTCAAAGTATTCTTCCTGGCTGATGGGCAGGCAGACATGCTTGCTCTGTGTGGCTTGTGGTTTCCCGGTTTTTTTAGTCTCAGTAAAAGGTAAAAGCCATTGGCTTTGTGACTCTGATTTTGAGACTGATTTTTTTTGAGTCTCCACTCTTGCTGCAAAAGAAGTAAATTCGGAATCTTCCGGGGTTTGCGCAATGGCAGCCCGTACCGGGTTGAGGTCAACGTAGGCCATGCAGCTAATCAAAGCGGCATCATCCAATAAAGCCTGAGACTTAAAACGCCCCTCCCAGAAGCGTCCGGTACACTTATCTTCCTTGTTGGCCTGGCGTGCAACCGGCTCGTTCAGTCAGTGCATAAACCAACTTAAATCTGCCAAATGTTCCCGCCACAAGGCCACTTTTTCCTCATCCGCCACCAGCCGTGTAAAATAACTGAAAACTCTGGAAAAGTCCGTAAGTCATTGATTTTAGGTGGCACATATCCGCATAAGCCATTGATTTTATTAGAGGCAAAAAAGTTCTTCGGAGTTTTCAGAAAATAAGCACTTATTACTTCATCATCAAGCTGATTATCCTCACTTTCTTTCAATGCCTGCGAGGGAAGCAAGCTACACCAACGCTCAACGACCTCTTCGGCATCCCAGCTCAAACTGCGTTCATAATCTACATGCAGCACCAGATGGTAATGATTGCTCATAATTACAGCCACTTTGCTTACCAATACCACATAAAAAAGCACGGCACACGGCACGGCTGACACAGTGATAATGACCGTTGGCGTGTTTGCTGATTTGTGCTTTACGTGGGGTGGGCATGGCTTATCCCTCTTTGGAGTCAGGTTTTAGGACAGGATAATAGAAATAGTGTTTTTTTCAAATTTAAGTGGGAAATTTAAGTGGGTATCTCCAAATTTCCTCTCCAAATTTCCTCTCTCCAAATTTCTCTCCAAATTTCTCTCCAAATTTTGCCGCTCTTCAATTTTTTGTTCAATTTTTGGTCTTAATTTTCGTTGTTAATTTTGGTCTTATTTAACAAAATAGAAACATCTTGATTCTAACTAGCAATAAAAAACCATTAAAAACATAACTTTACATATTGCTATCAAGCACATACAATAATCAATAAATTATCTTATAAGGATAGTCAAGTAAGTGCTTATAATTTTGATGGGAGCATCGCTATGGTAAATGCTAAAAAAAAATATTTTATATGGGTGTATTCAATTTCTTGGTGAAAATATGTCACCATGCAACTGCTTTTCTTTTTATTCCCATTATCCTTACAATTCTGGCTCCAGTTTTTTTGTTTTTATTGCTTATTCCAAAGTTCACCTCACAACTAGATACAGAAGTTTAGAAAATTATCAGTTATCCGCCTTACAGGTTGATATAATCATTTAAATAATATTGAGAAAAAATCATGCGTTTATTTAAGTATATTTGGCAAATTAGCCTAGTCCTTATTTTATTACTATCAGTTTCACTAAATATTTCAATGTTTGTTGGTGGAACAATTTATTCAGCAGCCTCATCAGCTTTTGAAGCTCTTACAGGAATGAGTACAATTGCCTCCAAGCATACAAGTGAAATTTCCAATATGCGCACTAATTTAGCTAATGAAAAAAAGTTAAATCATAAACTAAAAGGTGATGTAGCTAATCTATCTGATAATATAATCTCTGAGAGAAAATCTAAAGAAAAATTAAAAGGAAAAGTTTCAGATATATCTTCTGATTTAGCAGCAGAAAGAACAGCAAAAAGAAAGTTAAAGGGGAAAATAGCAGGCTTATCAAGTGATCTTGAAGTAGAGCGTATTTCATTGAAGAAAACAAAGAAAAAATTAGCTAATTCAAGTTTAATTAAATTTAGAGGAAAGAAGGTGGCGGTAACTGATGCCATTGATATGACAGCTAAAAAGGTATCAAGGCGTGTTGTTAAAACTTCTATACGAAAAGTAGGAGCAATGGCTGGCGAAGCACTCCCCTATGTTGGAGCTGCTGTAATTGTAAGCATAACAGCAATAGAATTAAAAGATCTTTGTGACACAATAAAAGATATGAATGAACTGAAACGTGCTTTTAACCCAGAACTTACACCAGGGAAAGATGAAACGACTGTTTGCTCTATGAAAGTTCCATCAAAAGAAGAACTATGGGAATTAGCCAAATCCTCCCCTGAAAAAGCTTTGCTAATTGCAAGGGAATCAATCCCCACCTTGGAAGAAATAAAAAACTATAAACTACCTGATATTGATTGGACTGGTACATTTAATACCACTATTGAAACTACTGGAAATGCACTAACCTCAGCAAAAGAAGGTATAGGATCTGCTGTTAGCTCTACAACAGAAGCAGCAGGAGGATTATGGGATTCCGCAAAAAAATGGTACGATGAGGAATAAACAAAAATGAAGAAAGCCATTTAAAATATTCCCAACAAAAATGAAGACAGCCATTTAAAATATTCCCAACGCTTAACAACCTCTTCGGCATTCCAGTTCAAACTATGTTCATAATCTACATGCAGCACCAGATGGTAATGATTGCTCATAATTACAGCCACTTTGCTTATCAATACCACATAAAAAAGCACGGCGCACGGCACGGCTGACACAGTGATAATGACCGTTGGCGTGTTTGCTGATTTGTGCTTTACGTGGGGTGAGCATGGCTTATCCCTCTTTGGAGTCAGGTTTTAGGAGTGAGTGCCTTCAATTTCTTCTTGCTGCGCCTTGCTCTGTCTTCGCTCATGACGGTTTACCAACAGCTTCTGATGTCTGTCTGACAAGGAAGAATGGGAAGCCACCTGGATTGTCAGCCACCGTTGGTTGTAGCATTTGGTGGCTTTTTAGGTGCGGATTGCATCCCGGATGGTGAGGGGGGGCGGGTTAGATACCCGCCTTAACTCATCATTATAGGCACTGTGGAGCGGATCAGCACCTATAACAACAGCTTCTGATGCGTAATCAGCCGCGATCAGGTTTTGGGGTTTTGTTGGTTGAAGGCGGTAATACTGGATAGCTGATTTGTGGTTGCTTGCCAGTCAGCGCTTTTAAGAAAACCACAATTTTATTGGTTTCTTCATCGCTTAATTTCAGGCCCAGCTGATATTCACCCATCATTTTCACAGCTTCTGCCAGATCCCAAGTGCTGGCATCGTGGAAATAAGGCGCGGTCAGCTCAATATTACGCAGCAATGGCACTTTAAAGAAATATTTATCCGCATCTTTGCCAGTTACGCCATAACGCCCCAGAGTTTTGGTATCAGTATAAGGTTTTACCGTGCCCATTTTCTGATACATGGTACCGCCGACACCCGTACCATTATGGCAAGCAATGCAACCTTTGTTCTTAAACAAGTCATAACCCGCTTTTGCTTCTTCGCTTAATGCCGCATCATCACCTTTTAACCATAAATCAAAGGGGCTGTCAGGTGTGACCAGGGTCTCTTCAAAGCTTGCAATCGCATCAGTCACGCGATCCATATTAACTTTTTTATCACCATAAACTGCTTTGAACTCAGCGATATAAGCGGGAATGGAAGATAAAACATCAACCGCGATTTCATGGGTAGAAGCCATTTCACCAGGGTTGGCAATCGGGCCACCAGCCTGTTCTTTTAAGTCTTTGGCGCGACCATCCCAAAATTGTGCCAGATTAAACCGGGCATTGAGCACGGTTGGCGAATTAATCGGGCCTAACTGCCATTTGTGACCAATGGAACTGGGCAGGTTATCTGCGCCACCAGTGGATAAATTATGGCAGGAGTTACAGCTGAGAAAACCGGATTTGGATAAACGGGGATCAAAAAATAATTTTTTACCCAGTTCCACTTTAGGTGCGTCAACTTTATCTTGTACTGGAATAGGGGTAATGGGTTCATTACGCGCTGCTTCTGCAATGCTTAATTGTCCACCCAGGCCGATAGCGCAAGCAAGAGATGTTACAAGTATTGTTTTCTTCATCGTTTAACCCTTTGAGAAGTTGAGTGAATACAATGTATTGTATATTAATTTATAATTAAATTCAAAAATTATGTAACGAATTGTTTTTTAAGAAAATTAATATCAACTCTTATTTTGGACTTTGGACAAAGCATTCACCTCCTACCTGGGGTGACGAAAATGTCCTAATTTAAGTGGAATCAGCAGACTCAAAATAGTAATATTTTGTTCCGCAGCCACGGAGTGACAAATGTGCCTAAAACATTCAGAACCAGATGCAAAAGTCCATTACACAAAGTACTCAATATGCTTGAACGTGGGCGTGACAATTGGAAAACAAAATACTGTGAAGCAAAACTGCAAATCAAGTATTTGAAAAATAAGCTGCGTCGAATCGAACAAAGTCAGCAGAACTGGAAGCAAAAAGCGCAAGCTTCGGCGGTGGAGGTCAAATATTTACAAGCAGCTATTGAGCAGCATAAACAGCGGGAGGAAGGCGATAAAAAAAACAGAGTTGCCAGTCCAAAATCAAATGCTAATCGAAAAAGCAGCAAATCATACGTACTCAATAGGTCATGCGTTGTTGTTTCTCAACCTCGTTTTGACTGGCGTAAATGGTTTGCGCATAGCGTCAAGAAGCTTAACAGTTAGGGCAATCGCATCAAATTTACTGCATAGTCAATATCTTAAATAGATAGTCTTGATCAAGAGCAGCTTTAAGTCGTTTATTAGCAATACCCGTTTTATGAGAAGAATCCTGCTTAAGTAAACTCAA
>NZ_JAUCGJ010000072.1 GCF_030378065.1 Candidatus Venteria ishoeyi
CGGCTATCACAGCACAAAGTGTGATAAAAAATATATCGCCTAATTTATGCCTTTTTTGACGATCAATGCGTGGGTCTTTAATTGTCTCAAAATGCTTGATAATTGATGCTGTTGAGTGGTTTTCCATGAAAAATACCAAAAACCATCATTTATACTCATAGTACCACTTATCTTGTCAAGACATTTTTAATGCGATTGCCCTGGGACAGTTGGTGATATATGCCTTGTTTCAATCTAAACGTGGTAGCTTGGGCTGACGCAAGGAAGCCCAACAGAACCAGTCTATTCATCTTCCGCAGTAACAGGAAAAAATTTACTATCCAAAATCTCATCCTGGCTAAACGGACACACCGCAGGAAAAGTTTTTCTGGGTAGCTCGGTTTCTGTGGCTGCACTCCTGATGGTATAGCCATAGGCTTTGTTAATCACATCTGGGAGTGTAGGGCACAAATAAAATGCTAAAAGCCGATACACATCCTATGTATCGGCTTTTAGCGTTTTAAGGTTTTATTCTGTCTCGTTGCTTTTCACTGCCTGAGAATGGTTCACCTGCTGTACCTGGCTTGCACTTTGCTCAGGATTCTGCGCCACATAATTGGCTGCACCCAATCCTCCTAATGCAACCAGAATCAAGCCAATTGAGATAGGATCAATAATACCGCGCATACGTTTCATGTTCATGATAGACACTCCTTGTTTCATGAAAAATAAAGATTAAAACTCAGCTTAGAAGTTCTTGCTGGCTTTTAATAATGTGGAAATAAGAATATTATGTTTTTCTAATATAGTCAAGTATTTTTTTCAGTAATTTGTTCAGTGGCTATTTGAGCTCAATATAACTGCTGGAGTCATACAAAAGCTTCACAATGTGCTTTAAGGCACAAAAAAGTTGCTTTTTGCTCCCTAGATATCAAAAAGCGTTGTGCAGTAGCTGTTTTTTTTGAGTGAAATAATCAATTTAATCTGAACTCAATACTCAGCTTATTGTAGAATATTGGGTTTTTGCTCTATTTTATAAAATCTAAATGAATCATATTCGAAACTTTTCTATTATTGCCCATATTGATCACGGCAAATCCACGCTGGCAGACCGTTTTATTCAGTTTTGCGGCGGTTTGAGCGAGCGGGAAATGGCTGAACAGGTGCTGGACTCCATGGATTTGGAGCGCGAGCGCGGTATCACCATTAAAGCCCAAAGCGTAACACTGAATTACAAAGCCGCTGATGGCGTGACCTATCAGTTAAATTTTATTGATACGCCGGGGCATGTGGATTTCTCCTATGAGGTTTCACGCTCTCTGGCAGCCTGTGAAGGTGCGTTGCTGGTGGTCGATGCCGCGCAGGGCGTGGAGGCGCAAAGCGTCGCTAATTGTTATACCGCCATTGAGCAGGGACTGGAGGTTTTGCCCATCCTCAATAAAATTGACCTGCCTTCGGCTGAGCCTGAACGGGTCATACAGGAAATTGAAGAGATTATCGGCATCGAAGCACATGATGCCTTAAAAGTCAGTGCCAAAAGCGGGATTGGTATTGAAGAATTGCTGGAAGAGTTGGTATTAAAAATTCCATCACCCAGCGGCGAGCCTGAGCAAACACTACGCGCTTTGATTATCGACTCCTGGTTTGATAATTATCTGGGCGTAGTATCACTGGTACGTATTGTCGATGGTGAACTCAAAAAAGGCGATAAGATTCGGATTATGTCCACCGGGCGCGATGTGCTGGTGGATCATGTGGGTATTTTCACCCCTAAAATGACCCATACCGAACATCTGAGAACTGGTGAAGTGGGTTATGTCATTGCCGGTATTAAAGAAGTGGATGGTGCGCCGGTTGGGGATACATTAACCCTGGCAAATCGTCCGGCAGAAGAAGTGTTACCCGGTTTTGAAGAAATGCAGCCACGGGTTTTTGCGGGCATGTTCCCGGTGGATTCCAGTGATTATGAGTCTTTTCGTGAAGCACTGTCAAAACTGCGCCTTAATGACTCCGCGCTGTATTATGAGCCGGAAACTTCATCGGCTTTAGGCTTTGGCTTTCGTTGCGGTTTTCTGGGCATGTTGCACATGGAAATTGTGCAAGAGCGGCTGGAACGTGAATATGATTTGGATTTAATCACCACGGCACCCACGGTAATTTATGAAATAGAAACCAATAGCGGTGATATCGTCATGGTGGATAACCCGGCGAAACTGCCGGAAGTCAATCATATCGCAGAATTTCGGGAACCCATTATCCAGGCTAATATCTTGATGCCGCAGGAATATCTGGGTAACGTGATTACCTTGTGCGTAGAAAAGCGCGGCGTACAAAAGCATCTGCAATACTTAGGCTCGCAGGTTTCTCTGGCCTATGAACTGCCCATGAGTGAAATGGTGCTGGATTTCTTTGATCGGCTGAAGTCCGTTAGTCGCGGCTATGCCTCATTGGATTATCATTTTGTGCGGTTTCAGGCAGACGATCTGGTTAAACTGGATATTCTGATTAATGGTGAAAAAGTCGATGCGCTTGCTTTGATTGTGCATAGAGATAAAAGTATCAGCCAAGGGCGTGAGTTGGCTGAACGCATGAAAGAAGTGATTCCCCGACAGATGTTTGATATTGCCATTCAAGCCGCCATTGGTGCACATATTATTGCACGCCAGACGGTAAAAGCCTTACGTAAAAATGTCACGGCTAAATGTTATGGTGGGGATGCAAGCCGTAAACGTAAACTATTAGAAAAACAAAAGGCGGGGAAAAAGCGTATGAAACAAGTGGGTAATGTAAGTATTCCTCAGGATGCTTTCCTGGCCGTATTAAAGGTAGGAAAAACAAAATCATGAATATTGATCTTGCGGCAATTCTGGTTTTACTGGTTTTCATCAGTGGGCTTATCTGGGCTCTTGATAAATGGAAGCTGGCCCCGGAGCGGAACGAACGGGCAAAAACCCTGCCGGAACAGGAGCAGGTAAGAGCCAGAGAGCCTTCTGGTGTTGTTGATTTAATGCGCTCATTGTTTCCAGTATTTTTAATCGTATTATTGTTACGCTCTTTTGTGGTGGAGCCGTTTAAGATTCCTTCCGGTTCCATGATGCCGACATTGTTAATTGGCGACTTTATTCTGGTGAATAAGTTTTCTTATGGTTTACGCCTGCCCGTGTTAAATAGTAAAATTGTGGCACTGGATGAGCCTGATCGAGGTGATGTTGTGGTATTTCGCTACCCGGAAGATCCTTCTACACCCTTTATTAAGCGCATTATTGGTTTGCCAGGTGATAAAATCGAATATGATTACATCGCTAAAATGCTGCTGATTGATGGTAAGGAAATACCCAGAACATTGACTAAAACCTATATGGACGATAAGTCCGGCAATAAAATGAATGGTTTTGAGCAACAATCCGAGCAGTTAACAGAAATACTGGCTCATCAGATATTGTTACAGCCCGGCGCAGGACGTCCCTCGCCTTATTTTTGGTCGGATGAAAAACAGGATGTTGTACAAATTACCAGTCAGGCGATGTTACAGGCGCATCAACATGAAATTATGCGCCTGACGATAGGAGAAATTCCTCAAGGCCATTATTTTGTATTAGGTGATAACCGGGATAAGAGTAAAGACAGCCGTTACTGGGGATTGGTTCCAGAAACGCATTTAATTGGTAAAGCATTTTTAATCTGGATGAACTGGGATGGTGGTGTTGATTTTTCCCGCTTAGCTTCAGCCATTCGTTAAGGAGTATTATTATGCAGCAGACATTTTCCAGCCGTAAGCAACAACAAGGTATTGGTTTCTGGGGAGTAAGTTTTATTCTCGGTGTAATCGTAATTGTCACTATGGTGGCATTAAAGCTGATACCCATTTATGATGAATATGCTGCTATTCTGCGCACTGTCGAACAAGTAAAAGATGGTATAACGGGTACTGAAGTTTCTAAAACAAAAATTAGAGATAAAATACTCAATGGATTATATCCTAATAATGTACGCAGCATTAGTCAGGATAATTTCAAAGAGCATTTTAAAATCAAACCCACTGGCAGTGGTTATGATGTGATTATTCAATACAACCGCGAAGCAGAAATGGTCTCTAATGTCTATTTGTTGGTTAAGTTTGATAATACCATCAGTTTTTAATTTGTTGCCTGAGCTCGACGTAAAACTTTTTAAGTAAAAACGTTAAAATCAGGTATCTACTATCAAGTGTTAGTGTGAGGTATCAGTGGTTTTCAGCGTCTTTAGCGTTGACAGAAGCGGATGCCTCACTCAGGCTGTGTAACTTTGACAACAATTACCTTACCCCAGCTTTATCAAAAGCTGGCTTATCGATTTACCGATCCCAGCTTGTTATACACCGCGCTGACACACCGTAGCGCAGGTATGCCTAACAATGAGCGCCTGGAATTTTTAGGTGATTCCATCTTGGGCTATCTGGTGGCTGAATACCTGTTTGAACGCTTTCCCAATGCCAAAGAGGGCGAATTGACGCGCCTGCGCTCCAGCCTGGTTAAAGGTGAAACCCTGGCGGGTATTGCGCGTGACCTGGAACTGGGTGGTTTATTGCGCCTTGGTGAAGGCGAGATGAAAAGCGGCGGCTGGCGGCGCAGTTCGATTCTGGCAGATGCCCTGGAAGCTTTGATTGCTGCCGTCTATCTGGATGGGGGCATGGATGCCTGCAAAACGATGCTGCTAAAATTGTTTGAGCCTCGTTTTCAACAACTTTCCCTGAAAAACCTTAATAAAGACGCCAAAACCCGTTTGCAGGAATATCTGCAAGCTAAAAAAAAGCCCTTGCCTGAATATAACTTAGAACAGGTTGAAGAACTCAGTAACAATGAGCAATGTTTTCATGTTCACTGTACTGTTGCAGGTCTTAAGCAGATTATCAAAGGCCAGGGTAACAGCCGTCGTCGAGCGGAACAACACGCAGCCGCCCAGGCACTTGAACAATTAATTGCGCTTAAACAACAAACAGGCAAATATTCATGACAGCACATACCGGTTATGTCGCCATTGCAGGTCGCCCGAATGTCGGCAAATCAACGCTGCTCAACCAATTAATTGGGCAAAAAATCAGTATCACCTCACGTAAACCACAAACCACCCGCCACTCGCTGATGGGCATTAAAACGCTGAATAAGGATGCTGACAGCCAGCAGATTATTTATGTGGATACACCGGGCTTACAGGCGCAAACCCAAACCGCAATCAATCGCTATATGAACCGCTCAGCTAGCAGCGCGCTGACGAATGTTGATCTGGTCTTATTTGTGGTGGAAGCGGATATCTGGCAGGAACAGGATGATTATGTCTTAAATCAACTGATTGCCAGCAAAAGCCCGGTATTGTTGGTGATTAACAAAATGGATCGGCTGGAACGCAGTGAACAACTGCTGCCTTATATTGAGCAATTGCAGAGCAAATATGACTTTATTGACATTTGCCCGGTTTCAGCCACAAAACGCAAAAACCTGGACACCCTGGAAAATTTGATACTGGCACAATTACCCGAAGCTGACCCCATTTTTGATGAAGATCAGGTTACAGATCGCAGCAGTCGTTTTATGGCGGCTGAGATTGTCCGGGAAAAACTCATGCGCCGTTTAGGCGCGGAAGTGCCTTATCAACTCAGTGTCGAAGTCGAGCACTTTGAACAAGATGATAAAATGCTGAAAATCAGCGCAATTATCTGGGTAGAACGCCAGGGTCAGAAAGCCATCGTCATCGGCAAGCAGGGGGCTATCCTGAAGTCTGTGGGCAGTGATGCCCGTAAAGATATGGAACTGCTGTTTGAGCAAAAAGTGTTTCTAAAACTCTGGGTCAAAGTCAAAACCGGTTGGTCGGATGATGAACGCGCTTTAAGGCAGTTTGGTTATAGTGAGTAAGGTTATTAGGAGTGAGGATGAAATAAATTCAGAAACTGGGCGCAGGATTTTTATTCATTTTCAAGGCGTGAAAACAGGCGCATAGCAAGCTATGTAACTGCCTAAGTCCAAATAGGCACAACGCAGAAAATGGAGGAAAAGACCAGCCAAGTTGCTGAAGTTATAAAATTCTCACTCCTTAAGTTAAGGAATGAGAATTCAATAACCCCAGTGTCTAGCGGCACTTTTACGCACAACTCTGCGTTGCCGCTCCGGTTGCATAGAATAACTATGCGCCCATCGCGCCGCCTTGATTTGCGCGCAAAATCACTCACTATACTTTCTGGTTTTATTAAATTCTCATTCCTAAGCCCGGTTTCTATTTTTATTTCATTCCCATTTCAAAGCGCTTACTTCGTATGATAAGCCAGGTTATTCATCGCGATTGCGTCAGAAGCAAATCAAACTGCCATTTATAGCTAACACCCCGCATTCCATCCATTTCGATTTGATACTCTGTAAAATAAAGCGTTTAATGTTTAACCTGAGTTCGATTTAGGCTTCATTCATCGCTTAACGTGATGAAAGCCGCCAAAATCTCACGCTAACACTTAAGCCTAGAGGTTTCCGATGTCTCTTTATATCAGGAAAAAAACCTGGATAGCTTTATTATTCAGTGTTTTATCAATTATCTATTCCTATACTGCACAAGCCGTTGACAGAACCGTGCCGGATCAGTTTGCCACCATTCAGGCGGCGATTGACGCGGCAGCCGATGGTGATCAGGTTTTGGTCTCAGCAGGCACGTATAATGAAAATATTAATTTCAGTGGTAAAAACATTACGCTTAAAAGCGTTGATGGTGCGACCACGACCATTATTGACGGTGGACAAAACGACACGGTAGTCATCTTTGAAACATCCGAAACCCGCGATGCGGTGCTGGAGGGTTTCACCATTAAAAATGGTAAAGGCTACGCCACCGCTGGTGGTATAAAAATTTCTAACGCTTCGCCCACAGTGCGCAATAACAACATTATTAATAATATCGGTGGTGGCTCAAACGGAATTAATATTTATGATGGCGCACCACTGATAGAAAATAACCTGATTCAGGGCAATACCAATGATGGCGGCAGTGGTGGCGGTGGCGGTGGTGGAATTGCCGTGCTGGGCGATGCTTGCGACGGTAATACTTCAGACATTTCATGCAGCGCAAATATTATCGGTAATACCATTAAAAATAACGAATCACCGCGATTTTCTCATGGAGGTGGAATTTATCTTAATAGCGCAGGAAAACCACTGATTAAAAATAATTATATTGTGGGTAATAAAATCAAGCGGGGGGGTGGCATCGGTATGCTCAATAGCTCCCAGGCGCAGATTATCCAGAATGTCATTGCGGGCAATATTGCTGAAGAAAAAGGGGCGGGTATTTATTGGTCTAGCGATGCGGAAATTTTGGTACTCAATAATACCATCAGCGGCAATCAGATAGAAAACAACGGTACTGAAGGCAGCGCGATTTATATTACCGATGGTGGCGCGGCGCGGATTATCAATAATAATATCACCGGTGTTCAGGGGAGTACCGCAATTTTCTGCGAGGGTGATACCCTGCCTGATATCCAGTTTAATAATGTGATTACCAGCTCCGGTCTTGGCTTTAGCACTAAATGCAGCCAGTTTGAGAACAGCAACAACAATGTTTCTTTATCCCCTGATTTTGTTGGCGGCACCAGCAGCAACGGGGAACCCTATCAACTCAGCACTAATTCGCCATTGTTTGATTTAGGTGATAACAGCATTACGGAATTACCGACAACTGATTTCCTCGGCAATCCCCGTATCACAGATGATAATAACGATGGCACAGCAACCATAGACCTGGGTGCTTTTGAAGGCGCGGGCAGTGGCAGTCCCGGTGGTGGCGGGGGTGAATTGGCGCTGGGTGCAATTACCACCTTTGCAGGTAATGGCACAGCAGAATTTTCTGGAGATGATGGCCCTGCTAAAACTGCCGGTTTGAACAACCCTGGCGGCGTAGCTATCGATAGCAGCGGCAATATTTATATCGCTGATACTGATAATCAGCGTATTCGTAAAATCACCACCGCAGGCGTGATTAGCACCATCGCGGGTAGTGGACTTGCCGGTTATGCAGGTGATGGCGGAGCCGCGATAGACGCCAAATTGAAAAAGCCTTTAGGTATTGTGGTGGCGAGTAATGATGATATTTATTTCACTGATAATGGCAATAATCTCATCCGTAAAATCGATGGTGCAACCAATATTATCAGTACGATTGCCGGTGGTGGCAGTGATAATGCCAACAGTGGTATTCCTGCAACTGACAGCAAGCTCAACGATCCGCGTTTTCTGGCGATAGATGGGGATAATACGCTGTTGCTGGGCGACAAGGAGCATGGCAGGGTGGTCAGCATTGCGCTGGATACCGGTATTTTAACCGTACTTGACATCGAGGGCATTGAAGGCGCAACGGCACGGCCTTCCGGGGTGCTGGTCAATAATGATGGTCAGGTGGTGTTTACTGAGCGCCACAATAATTGTATTTATCGTAAAAACACTACGCCCGGCAGTGAAAATCTGACAAAACTTGCCGGGGTATGTGGTTTTGGTGGCAGTGATTTCGGTGATGGCGGCCCCGCTACCGATGCACATTTAAATCGCCCTAACGGACTGACAACAGACGCTGCTGACAACCTATATTTTGCCGACCGGGAAAATCATAAGGTACGCAAAATTACCGCCAATGGTGCTATTCAAAATGTTGCCGGTAACGGCAGCGCGGGTTTTTCCGGTGATGATGGCAGCGCGACAGATGCGCAGTTGAACCTGCCTTTTGATGTGGTTTTTGATGGTAACGAAACTTTATATATTGCTGACAGCGGCAATCACCGTATCCGCATGGTCAATGTGCTGGCTAATCCCGGCACCACGCCACCAGCTACCAGCACGCTAACGTTGAATATCAATATTGTTGGCCTGGGCAATGTCACCGCGCCGGCAGGCAGTGGTGACGGCATTGATTGCGGTGCAACATGCAGCGAAACCTATGATCAGAATACTGCCATCACACTCACTGCAACTGCCAACGATGGCAATATGTTTGTATCCTGGAGCGGTGATTGCAGCGGCACTGATAATCCATTAAATCTGACTTTAGATGCAGATAAAAATTGCAGCGCAACTTTTATTGCCAGCGGCCCGGCTATCAGCCGGGTGGCGGGTACCGGCGTCAGCGGTTTCAGCGGTGATACCGGGGTGGCTTTGGCGGCGCAACTGAGTATACCTGCGGGACTGCTTATCGATAACAGCGGTTTAATTTATATTGCCGATGCCAGCAATCACCGGATTCGGGCATTTAACCCCGATGGCAGTATTAATACCATCGTTGGTACGGGTGAAGCAGGGGCTGCCGGGGATGGCGGTCTGGCAACACTGGCGCAGTTAAACTTCCCAAATGCGCTGGCGCTGGCTGCCGATGGTTCCTTGTATATTGCCGATACCTTAAATCATAAAATCCGGGTAGTCGATAGCAGTGGCAATATCAGCACTTTTGCCGGTAGCGGTGAAGCCGGTTTCAGTGGTGATGACGGTCCGGCGACTCAGGCACAGATTAACCGGCCTATGAGCGTGGCAGTTGACGCGCAAGGATTGGTGTATATCGCCGATGTGCTTAATCACCGCATTCGCCGGGTAGACCCCGCAACCGGTTTAATCAGCACCATTGCCGGTAACGGCAGCCCCGATTTCAGTGGCGATGACGGCATTGCCACGGATGCCAGTCTTAACAGCCCTGCGGCAATGGCATTTGATGCAAGTGGTAACTTGTATATTGCCGATTATGGCAATCATCGAATTCGTAAAGTCGATGCTGGCACCGGTATTATCACCAGTGTTGCCGGTACCGGTTTTCCCGGCAGCAGCGGCGATGACGGACTGGCAACAGCAGCCAGCTTGAACTATCCCATTGCTTTGTTTGCCAATGCCAGTGGTTTATATATCAGCGATTCTTTTAATAACAAGATTCGTTTTATCGATAACCAGGGCATGATGCACACGGTTGCCGGTACCGGCACGGTGGGTAACAGCGGTGATGGCAGCGCGGCAACGGCGGCAACCCTGCGCCAACCCTGGGGACTGGTTGTAGGTCAGGACGGGCATTTGTATTTTTCTGACAGCGCCAATTTTGTGGTGCGCAAGATTGCCAATATCGCGGGCGGAGGCGGCACCACGCCGCCGCCAACAGGCAGTTTTACTCTGACTATCAGCAAAACTGGTGCAGGCAGTGGCACGGTGACGGCGGCTGCGGGTAATGGCAGCGGCATTCAGTGTGGTGCTGCGTGCAGTGAAAGCTATACTGAAAACAGTGTGGTGAATCTGATTGCCAATGCTGATGAAGGTTCGCTGTTCAACGGCTGGAGTGATGATTGCAGCGGTTCGGGGAGCACCATCAGCCTGACCCTGGATACCTCTAAAACCTGTCAGGCAATATTTGAGTTACGCGCCCAGAGCAACCTGATTCAGCGTTTTGCCGGTAGCGGCAGCACAGGATTTAGCGGCGATAACGGCCCGGCTTTGGCAGCCCAGGTGTCGGATAAGCTCTATGGCGTGGCTGTAGACAGTAAAGGTAATATTTATCTGGCTGATGGTGGCAATAACCGGGTGCGTAAAATTACCCCTGCCGGTCTGATTTCAACCGTTGCGGGTAACGGGGTTCAGGATTACAGCGGTGATGGCGGCATTGCCACCGCAGCCGGTTTAACCGCATTTAATGTGACCGTGGATCGCTTTAATAATTTGTATATTGCCGATGGTGCCAATCATGTGATTCGCAAAGTGGACAGCGCAGGTATTATCACCACGATAGCCGGTAACGGTACATCAGGATTCAGTGGTGATGGCGAGCTGGCAACGGCGGCGCAGCTTAATCAACCTTATGGTTTAAGCATCGACTTATCCGGTAATTTATATATTGCTGAAACGGGCAATCATATTATCCGCAAAGTGGACAGTCAGGGCGTGATTTCCACGATTGCCGGACAGCAGGGTAATCCCGGTTTCAGTGGTGATAATGCCGCTGCGGCAACTGCACAGTTTGAAGCACCCTGGGCGGTGGTGCATGATACTTTGGGTAATCTGTATGTGGCGGATGCGGCAAACTATCGGATTCGTAAAATCACCCCGGATGGCTTGGTGCAAAGCATAGCCGGTAATGGTGAAAGCGCAGAATCTGGTGATGGCGGCCCGGCAACACAGGCCGGTTTTGGCTGGCCGGAAGATTTGGCGATAGACAGCGCCAATAATCTGTATATTGCCGACCGCGATAATCACCGCATTCGCAGAGTGGATGCGGCAACCGGCATCATCAGCAGCGTTGCCGGTAATGGCACATCCGGTTACAGCGGCGATGAAGGCCCGGCCTTAAATGCGCAGTTAAACACACCAGCAGGTCTGGTCGTGGATTTGGCTGATGATCTCTATATTGCAGACAGCGCCAATAGTATGTTGCGGCAAATGACCACCGGATTAAAACAACGCTTGAGCATCGAATTAACCGGCTCCAGCCTGGGCAGCATTTCCGCGCCAGCCGGGGTGATGCAGGGCATACAGTGTGATGCAAATAACAGCCTTTGTCTGGATATTTATGTTACGGGTAATACGGTCAAACTGACCGCCACCGCCAGCACTGATGCCGAATTTATCGGCTGGGGTGGCGATTGCGGCGGCACCGAAAACCCCTTGCAGGTGACTATGGATCAAAGCCGCCACTGCACGGCACGGTTTGATTTATTACCTCAGGCCGTTGCGCAGGGACTCATCAGCACGGTTGCCGGTGACGGTCTGGGCGCTTATAGCGGGGAAGGCAGCCCGGCAACGCTTGCCAGCCTGAAATTCCCGGTGGCGCTGGCCTTGTCACCCAGCGAGCAATTACTCATCAGCGATGCCCTTAATAATCGTTTGCGTCTGGTTGAAGCCCCGGTCATTGACAGTTTTATCAATCGGGTTGCAGGTAATGGCAGCTTTGGTTTCTCTGGCGATGGCGGTCTGGCGAACAATGCAGAACTGCGTAATCCCTTTGGTCTGACAAGCGATGCTGACGGCGTGGTATATTTTGCCGATTCTGCCAATCACCGTATCCGTAAAGTGGCAAGCGGTATTATCAGCACTGTGGCGGGTATGGATAACTTCGGCTACAGTGGTGATAACGGGCCGGCACTGGAAGCGCGTCTGAGTCTGCCGCATGATGTGGCCTTAGACAGTGCAGGTAATCTGTATATTGCTGACAGCAACAACCACCGGGTGCGTAAAGTTGACAGCAGTGGTCGCATCACCACCATTGCCGGTACTGGCGTTGCCGATTACAGCGGTGATAGCGGTTTTGGCACCTTAGCCGGACTGAACTTTCCTACCGGCCTGTTTGTTACGCCAGCGGGAGAAATCTATATTGCCGACAGCGGCAATCACCGCATCCGTAAACTGGATCAAAACGGCGTGATCAGCACGATTGCCGGTTCCGGTGCAACCGGCTTCGGCAGTGGCGCTTATGGCGGTGATGGTGGCCTGGCACTGGATGCGCGTTTGAATAACCCGCGCGCGGTGGCGGTGGATGAAAGCGGCAGGATTTATATTGCCGATCAAAGCAATCACCGCATTCGCCGCATTGACCAGCGCGGTTCCATTGCCACTTTGGTCGGTACGGGCATGCCGGGGTTCAGCGGCGACGGTGGCCTGCCGAGTGAGGCGCAGCTTAATGGGCCAACGGATATTATCATTGATGCACAAGGTAATTTATATATTGCTGATTACAGCAATCATCGCGTGCGCCGGGTGGAAGCCGACAGCCCACAACTGCAAATCAGCAAATCAGGCAATGGTGACGGCCTAATCAGCGGGGCAGTGGGGCTGGGTGACGGCATACAATGTGGCGGCAACTGTAGCGAGAAATATCTCAAAGGCAGCATTATCACCTTAACCGCCGCGCCGGATGCCGAGGCTTTATTTGATAGCTGGGGTGGTCATTGTCAGGTTGATGCGGACAATCCCTTACAGGCGACAGTGACGCTGGACAGCGACCAAAGCTGTGTTGTCAGCTTCAGCCTGCAAGCAGGCGCGGGGCTGCCTGCCTGTCCCACCAGCGGTAGTATTGACGCGCCTTGTAACGGCGATGGTCAAACCCTGGTAAACGTCAGTATCGGGCCTAACGGGTGGGTGTATTATGCAACGCTCAGTGGCACCATACAAAATCAGGGTGTGCTGGAAAGTGTCACCCTGGCAGCCAATGCCGTGATTAATGGCGGCACGCTGGCAGGTGTCATACAAGGCACCGCAGGCGCACAGGCCATGCTTAACAGCATTATCACTGAAGCCAATACCCAGCTAAACCAGGTGGTTATCGGGCAAGGTGCAACTTTAGGTGATAATACCCAATTAGCGGGTGGCAGCCTGTTTAGCCGTTCGGCTATTGTGCCATCATCGGGTATGGAACTGAGCAGTATGCCGATACGTTTAGCCGATTCCTGTCCTGCGCTGCAACAACCCGGCTTACTGGATTTATCTGCCAAAGTCTGGCTCGATGGCGTGAGTTTACTGGAGGGTATTAATCAGGTGCCGGGGCTGCCGGAAAATGGCTGGGTTTTCCAGCAACAGGCCGGTGGCGAGATGTCTCTGGATATTGAACCCTATCGGATACTGCTTCATGCTCAGCAGGTATTCCACAGTTCACCCTTTGAAGCACCGGCGTTTGTGGTTGCGGATGACTGGCAGAATCTGCGCCTGTTCACCCCGGATGATACGGTGATTAACGCGCATCCCGCCTTACAGGGTTTATGTGATTTACAAGCCGAAGTCAGCGCGCTGGGTTTCCCGGACTTACAGCGCCTGAGTAACGGTAATCTGCGTTTGAACCTGGATGCCGATAACTGGTTTACGCTGCGCCCGGATGGCATCGCCACCTTTATGCCCGCCACCACACCCCTTGGCATATCAATCGTGCCTTCACCGGTACACCCAACACAAATGCTGGTACAGTTTGTCTCAATAGATACCCTGGGTCTGAAGTATATGCAGCAGTTGAATCCCGTACCGGTTGATTTGCAGGCATTGAAAACGGCTGCGGGTGAGAGTCTGGTGGTGGGGGTTAATGGTCTGGTGGAATTCAGCCTAAATGGTCAAGCCTTAAAAGGCGTGCTGGATTACAATATCAGCCAGGGCATTCCACCGATACAAGCACAGTTACAAAGTGAAGCGATTGCCGGTAGTTCGGATCAGATGTTGATTTATCCTGATGGCAGTCGTCAGCGGTTGTTTGTGTTGCCATAAAAATGTAGGGCGGATGGCGCTGCGCTTATCCGCCCTACCGCACCGTTAAGCCGCCCCTGCCTTCTTGATAAAGATACTTCTGAAACCCTACAAACGTCTCTCTGATATTTACAGGCGCGCCTAACTCTGCAACCGCATCATTCACATTATGGTATTTTAATTCCAGTAAATCTGTCAGCTTATCCGTTGCCAGTTCACCAACACCTTCTGTAATATATTGCGCCAGCACAAAATCGATGAATTCTTACTGCTTATAATCATAGTGGGAAAAGATAGCACCTTTATGCGCATCAACTCTTTGTACCCGTGTCAGCGTGGGTGATGTAAAGGCGACAAAGGCGAGCACATCATAAATATCACTGTCTTTGGCATCAACTACGGCCTTCATCTCATCAAGCTGGTCTAAACCAAAACCTTTTTCTTCCAGTTGTTCCAGCAGTTTCTGGCGCGTGTCGGGTTGACTCCACAGCGCCCTGAGCTGGTCTTCATCTTTGAACAATTCCGGCAACTGCCCAAATAACTGTTTGACAAACTGCGCGGCAGACAGGGGTTTGCCATCCGCCCCCCAGAATGTCGTCACCATAATATTTTTGATGTTTCGCGCCTTGCCGTCACTTAATTTCACTTTAACCTTGGGGCGTTTCTCGCATTCACAGGGATACGCGCCACACAGGGGACAGGGTTCCGGTTCTGCTTGCTCACAGGTGCAAGGCAGGTTGCCGCAAGTTTTACACGGCTGTGGTGGATTGCTAATACATTCACAGGGCAGCTTGCCGCAACGCTCGCAGGGTTCCGGCTCCAGCGGTTCCCCGTCCCATTCCGCATCGTTAAAGTGCTTGTAGGCTTCGACAAAATCATAAATCGTGAAATAGTCTTTGCCATCAAACAAGCGCGTACCCCGTCCAACGATCTGCTTAAACTCAATCATTGAATTAATAGGCCGCATCAACACAATATTGCGAATATTCCTGGCATCAACGCCGGTGGAAAGCTTTTGCGAGGTGGTGAGGATGGTCGGGATAGTTTTTTCATTATCCTGGAAAACCCTGAGAAAGCGTTCCCCCTCTGCGCCATCATCGGCAGTAACGCGCACGCAATAACTTGGCTCGCTGCTGGTCTTAACTTGATTAATAATATCCCTCACCAGTAAGGCATGGCTCTGGGTGGCGCAGAATACCAGCGTTTTTTCATGCTGCTTCATCTGCTGCATAAAGAGCTTGACGCGGTATCGCTCCCGTTCTTCTATTTCGATGCTGCGGTTAAAATCATTTTCCTCATAGATTTTACCGGCTTCAATCTCCCCCTCAATCACCTGATCATCGGCGGTGTAAACATAATCATCCAGCGTGGTGGCGATTTGCTTGACCTTAAACGGGGTCAGAAAACCATCATTAATGCCCGCTTTAAGGGAATAGATATACACCGGCTCACCGAAGTAACGGTAAGTATCGGCATTATGTTTTCTTAAGGGGGTGGCTGTTAAACCCAGTTGCACGGCGGGCGAGAAATATTCCAGAATACCGCGCCAGTTACTCTCATCATTCGCCCCGCCGCGATGGCATTCATCAATAATAATAAAATCAAAGAAATCCTCCGGGTACGCGCCAAAATTCGGCACCGGATGACCCTCGGCATCACTGCCCGACATAAATGTCTGAAAAATGGTAAAAAAGAGACTGCCGTTTTTAGGCACAGCGCCTTTTTTGCGAATTTCATCCGGCGAGATTCTCACCAGCGCATCTTCCGGGAAGGCAGAAAAACTATTATAAGCCTGATTCGCCAGGATATTGCGATCCGCCAGAAACAAGATGCGTGGTCGCCGTTTGGGTTTTCTCGATAAGTTCCAACGGCTGTGGAACAGCTTCCAGGCAATCTGAAAGGCAATCGCGGTTTTACCCGTACCCGTTGCCAGCGTCAGCAGAATGCGCTCTTTACCGGCGGCAATGGCTTCCAGCGTTTTATTGATGGCATTGTGCTGGTAAAAGCGCGGCTGCCAGAAGCCGCCCTTATCTTCAAACGGCACATCACCAAAACGTTCACGCCAGTCGCTTTGACTGGCAAAGGTTTTTGTCCATAACTCATCCGGTGTCGGGTAGCGATCTACATGGCCTTCCTCACCCGTCTGCATATCCACCTGATAAATCCCGACCCCGTTGGTGGAATAAGTGAAACGGGTTTGCAGACGTTCCGCATAGCGTTTGGCCTGCGCCAGACCTTCAGTGACGGACAGGCTTTTTTTCTTCGCCTCAATAACCGCCAGCTTCTGGCCTTTATAAAACAGCACATAATCGGCAATGTCCTGCTTGCCGCGTTTGCCCCCGCCTTGCAAACGCCCCAGCGTAATCATCTCGCGCCGTACCCGGCTGTTTTCCACCACGCCCCAGCCTGCGTCTTTTAACGCGGGGTCAATGAGTTCTGCGCGGGTTTCGGCTTCGTTCATGATTTTTCCTATTGCGATCAAATCCCGATCAAATTATTTTATAAATTTAATATATTGATTTTCAATAAATTTATATGCTTTCTATGGTATTTTTTAGCGCACCAATCAAAACCTGGTCAAATAATCACGCCCAAAGTCGCAATCAAAACCCGGTCAAGAAATTAAAATAGGCTTATCTATTTGATTAAAAATCATTTTTTTATTTTATTTGTAGCTTTATGGTTACGCAATCAAAACCCAATAAATAAATTTTGCATTGTCCGCCCCAAAGGGGCAAATTAATATAGCCAGGGGTAACACCCCTGGAAAGATGAACCACCCGAAATTACAGTGGGTAGGACAGTGGAAACCCACTGCCCCCCCGTTACCGCAATAGGGTTAATTCCCTATATTTACCGTCGTGCCCCTTTCGGGCAACGGGCGGTTTCCCGAAGAGTACCCCTTGCGGGGAG
>NZ_JAUCGJ010000073.1 GCF_030378065.1 Candidatus Venteria ishoeyi
GTTTTTGCAACCACGGCATTACTTCGTAATCAGCTACTGGTTGGATGACACACCATTTTTTGCTTTGTGGATCAGCTTTTTTTAACCAATTCGGTATTGCTGCGTCTGCTTCTAATAGCTTGTTTAATTCTATTTTTGGTGGGTAATGCAATAAAAATGGTGCCATCAATGCCCGACGTAAGGCATAAGCAACTTGCTCAACACTGGCAATTTCCCAGGGAGAAACAGGCATCAGACCAAGGTTTTCAAACAGACCTTCACTTTCATGGGGTAGGCTGTGTAAGCATAAGGACAGATGGTCATTAGATTCACCTGGATATAAAATCAGGGTTAATGGTGGTGCAGCCTCTGGTTTAACCAGGCTGGCTGCCAGTTCCAGATAAGCCTGTTGCTGTAATTTCAGGCTTTGTGTACTCAGTGATGCTAATAGTGGCAAAATACGCAAACGCACGACTGGCTTGTTATTGTCATTTTCAATTAATTGCAAAATGCCGCTCTTTTGTATCTCCAAATCAATCTGTCCATGCCAACCCTTTAAAACTAATACGTTTGTTTCATCTAAAGGAGTTTCCAGGCTGTCATCAACAGGCTCATAAGCTAATTGGGCAAATGCTCGTACCACGAGTAACAAACAAAACTGATTAAATCCCTGACATAAATCCTGATATTGTGCCTGAGTGATTTTGGATTTTTCTGCACCATGCCTCATCCATTCCTGCCACAACACACCAACAGAACGGTAGTAGGGATCATTGAGCAGGATGTTGGTCATGGTGAGTTGATTGGCTACCCGGGCAAGTCGTGGAACTTGTTTATATAACACTGAACCCATCATTCCTAACAATTGGTATTTTAGTTTTTGCAGTTCTGCTAAAGTATTACGGGTATATTCTTCTGCTTGTTTGTCTTGTTGTTTGTCTTGTTTAGGCCCTCCCCACAGTGTATAAATTCGCCGTTGCAAACGGTAATACCCACTTACATCATAGTTGGTCAGTTTTACCAGGGTATCAATGATTTTTTGTAACTTAGAAATACGTCGATTCAGATAAACCAATAAATGATCAATCAAACGCGCTGCTACCCGGTTTTCGTAAATATCCCACATTTCATAGCGAATCTTAGCCAGAATATGTCGGGGTTGTACTCCCCACAAGGTACGTTTTTCCCAGTCTTTGGTATGCGCAGCCAGATAAGTGACTGCATTTTTATCTACACGACGGGCGCGGGAGACATGCACTCGTTCTGCTTCGGTACGCAGATGGGTATGCGGCAAAGCACAAACTTGTTGTAAATGGTGCAAGTGCAGCGAGTCCTCAGACAATAAAAATCGCTCTAAATCCTGCTTCTCCCCCTGCTCAGAAATATTTGGCACCAATGGTGAAACTTCATTCCAATCCAGCCAGGTATTATTATTACTGCTGAACTCTTCCAGTTTCTTGGCAATTAAACGGATGCTTTGGGTTTCCAATTCACCAGGCAGGCATTTATGTTGTGCATCCTGAGGCAAAGCATAACCCTGTAATTGAATGGATACTGATGGATCTTTGCCTTGGGCTTGCCAGAGTCCCGCTAATAAAATACCTGTCAAATCTTCACGTACTTCACCTGATAAGCGATTGCGGTATTTCATTAGTCTTCACCAAGACGATGCAATTCATAGTCAAGAATACGAATTGATTGTGAAGTTTTTTCTGTAAGCTGTAATCCTTCAAAACCCGTTTTAAGCTGACTTCGAAGCTTTTTTAAATCCTCTGGGCGGTTGTCATAACGATCTTTGAGTTTACGCAATAGTTTGGTGGCCAAAATACTATCCGTAGCCTCTACCAAATTGCCTCCAGCGGCAATGACCACGGGTACGTAGGATTTCATCTGCCGTTCCAGACGATTACCCCAGCCAAGATTAAAATGTTTATCCAGAAGCTCCCCCTGTTGCTCTATAAAGGCGTAAGCTTTTTCAGCCTCTTGACGATACTTATTTTGCGCCTTTTTGAAAGATTTATTTAACTTGCTCAAGGTAATCGGATGACGAGGAGATAATTGACGATTTATCTCAAACTGCTCCTGATGCCGAGGCAATTCCATAACATGTGCACGATCATAGGTTTTGGGTGCGAAATCTACCGTCGTTTCATCATGATTAGCCGTACCGATAAACCAGATATTTTCAGGGATTTTTAGTTTACGGCCTTCAGTAAATAAATCAGGGGCAGGTGCTACTGCTGATTCCATTAAGGTTAAAATACGGTTTTGAGGTTCTTGCTCCAGTGCAGAAATGAAATCTGCAAAGTATTGTTCAGGGTGAGATAAGTTCATTTCATCCAACACAATAAAAAATAACCGATCCTGATACTGGGGACATTGTGCCAGATAAAGCGCCTGCAAGAATTCTGACTCATAAAAACGCCGCTCAAAGGCATTAAAATGCCCCACTAAATCATGCCGATCCCGCCAGCCAGCCTGTATTTCGATTAACCCATCTCCTGCACCGAGTGCCCGCGCCATCGCTAGGGGCAGGCTGGTTTTGCCGGTACCGCTGATGCCTTGCAGCAAATGCAAGTGACTCATTGCTAAACCGGCAAGAAAACTACGAATGTCGCGTTGGCTGTAAAACAGCTCTTTTTGAGTCTCTCTATCGTAAGCAACGCGCTGGCGTAAATCTTCAGAAAATGTTTTGAGATTTATTTCTTCATCATGCAAAGATGTTTTTGTCTGGTGAGCTTCCTCGCTATCCATAGCAATACAGGCTGGAAAAGGACTGACCCCATCAGCACGGCGGATGCGTTCATCCACGTCTTTCCGTAAATCCTCTAACGCTGCTTGCAATAAATCATTGCTGCTTTTCAGGCTTTGTTTTTGTTCACGCAGGGCTTCCAGTTCGGTAACGGCTATTTGGTTTTGATCACGTTGGCGCTTGAGTGCCTGAATTTGCTGTTGTTGTTCATAATCCCTTTGCTGTGCATCTTTATATAAATTTTCCAATTTCTGCAGACGTTTTTGTGCATTATGATCAGGGCGCGTTGCCAGTTCAGCTTTGGCTTCATCGCGTTCTTTTCGCACAGACTCCAACTCCTGAAAAACTTCTTCCGGGCTTCGGTTGCCAATACGGCGCTCGGCTTCTTCATAAGTCCGTAGTTTTCTTTCTAACTGATCTCGATAAGCCTCAACCGCTATAAGGCGTTGTTTTTCAGAATGTAACTTTGATTCAAATTCAGTTTTTTCAGCAATAATTGACTTTTCAAGATATTCATTAAAGCTCTGCTTATCTTCCTTTAATGATTCTATATCCCATTTTAATTGATTATGCTTTTTATTAAGTTTTGCTTCTTCTTTTAGTAATGAAAGACTTTCCTTATCAATTTTCTGCAATTCTTTCTGGTAATCAGACTCTAATTTATTTCGTTTAGCCTCCTGATTTTTTATAAATTCATTTTGTTTAGATTCCAATATTATTTCAAACTCAGAACGCTCCTCCAGTATTTTTTGCCTATGATTTGACATTGTCTCACGCAGGATTTGTGCTTCTTTTTCCAGTTGGGACAACGACTCATGACGTTGCTGGGTAAACCCTGCTTCAGCATTAAGTTCTCTGTTCTTAATGTCTTGTTCCTGTTCATCCAGGCTTTTAGCCTGTTGCTGCAAGCACACCTGTTCCTGTTGTTGTGCCTCTTTTATGTTATTAATTTCCTGTTGTTTTTTTTGTTGTTTTTGTTCTCTTTCCTTTATACCTGAAATACGTGCTTCTAAATCTGCTTGTTGTTTTTCAAGTTTATTTTTTTCTGACTCAGTTTCTTTTTTCAAAGCCTCAAAAATATGCTGAGCCTGTTTAGCTTGTTCAACCGCAGTACATAAATCATCACTGTTTGCAGTGGTAGGTTTACCAACTGCTATAGCAGATTCCAAGAGTGTTTCAGTGGCTTGTTCAGTCGCAATATCATTTAACTGCTTTGCTTCCGTTTGATGTTTTTGATCCAACTCAAGCTTAGGGTTATTAGGGTTATTGGGGTTATTGGGGGTTGAGGTTCGTTTTTTATTTCTTCTAGAATTTTTAGACATTTTTTACATTATCCCTTATATACTATGTTATTTGTTTTTTTAACAAAAGTCAGACTTGTTAGTATTTATTACCTTATGCAGTTAATATAGCTGTAACCGCATATAGGGTTTTACGTAATTCACCTACTTTATTTATACTAACACTCTCCTGTTCTATTTTATGATGTGTGGATTTTCCTCCTGCTTTCACCAGTTCTTCTAAAATATCCAATAAATCAGGCTGTTGTTCTGCTGCTTGGTATAACGGATGTTCAGGCTGATTATTGGCAATCAGAATAGATGCACTGATTAAAGGGCGTAATCGCCAGTTATCAGGGAAATCAGTAACCGACCTGATAAGATTAGGTGGTACATTTGCCAGTGGATCAGGAATTCTGTTAAATCCTATTTTTTTTGCCGCATCCTTATAAATCTGATGCAACTGTATTTTATCGTTTTTTGGTAACTGCCTCCAAGTCCCTTCCCCCGGCCATTTTTTCAATATATCACCAAACAAAGCCTCCTGTACTTTACGCATCAAACCTGGAATAACATTAAGTTTTTGCCGGGAACATTTTTCACCTAATGCTGCCGCCTCTTGCCAGGCAGTTTCCATATCCAGCAGCGGTTGATAAATGATTGATTGGCGTAATTCAGCAGGAATTTCTAATTTTGCTTTTTGTTGTAATTGTCCCTGCCAGGCTTCCAAATCTTCAAACCCTTCTGCCAGCACATATTCCAGTAATGAATGAATCTGCTTACGTAAAAATTCCCCTGAACCTGTAGTCATTTGTTGTTCCAACGCATTGCGTAACTGAAGACTGGGGCCAAAACCAAAGGGATCACACACATACCAATCCCTTTCTTCTTCCAGTGCATAGGCATAGGTTGTTATAAACATTGGTTTGGGGTCTGTCTCTATCAGTGAAACCCGTTGTAGATAATTTTCCAGTTCCCGCTCTGCATAAGAAGTAAAATCCTCCTCATCTACAGCCCAGCTTGAAGTTTGTTTTTGTGCCCGCATCTGTTGCTGTAGCGCTTCAAGTATTTGTTTAGGGCTAGGTTGTGTGGGTAACATTTTGCTTGTTGCTGGTATTTGATAAGCCCATTGCACAAAAGGTTTACCCTTGTCCCCCTCTAACAAACCTGGAAAACCTTTTTCATCATACTCAACTTTTGCATGATTTAAGTTCGGTTCAAAACGCGACCATAGAGTCTGCGTTAATGCATCCTGAAAAACAAAACCCACCTGAAGTTTTTCTTCTATATTCAGAGTTTCTTCATGCAGGTAATTTTTCCCTGTTGCTGTGGGTAAACCCCGTTCATCCAGCAAACCATCCTGTTGTAATTCAAGCACGATTTCTCCTGCCAGGTTAGGATGGATGTCCAGTGTTTTAGCAAGACGCTGTAGTTCAAATAAACCCGCATCACATAAACCCAATGCCGCTTTTTGCAATATATTCAGGCGGCGCTGGCGAATTTGTGGTGCACAGACCTGATAGACCCATACTGGCCACAGTAGATAACGACGTTGCTTGCGTAAGGTTTTCTGATGAGCCCGTAAGCGAAATGATAAAACCGGGCTATTACGTTGAAATGACATGACCTTGTTCCCCCTGGCAAAGTATATAAAAATTTTTCAGCGCGGGAATGGCCTGTTTCGCACTGGCATTTTTGACCATCTCTACATCCCCGACACAAATCAACAAACGCTGCTGACGACTCATCGCTACACAAAGACGATTTTCCAGCATCAAATGCCCGTATTTACGCTGCCATAGCTTGGTTTGCACTATCGGGTCGCTATCTCTATCCTTGAATGAATTACTGCGGGTCATGGACAGGAAAACCACATCAAATTCCTTGCCCTGAAAGGCATCCACCGTCCCCACCCGCAGACGTTCTTTTGTTTTCCCGTCATCAGATGGAATATATTGCCAATTTTCAGCAATTTGATAGCCCCCGCTTTCTTGCTCTGTTACCAATCCTTGCGGTACCAAAGCGCGGAAAATTTCTGTTATCTGTGCGGCATAAAAGCTGATGATTCCAAAGCTGAGCCCAGGATGCTGTTGCATGAGAGGCTTTAACTGCTTGGCAATCCATTGTGCTTCTACCGGGCGGGATTTGCTTTTACCAGTCTTTTCTTTGCCTTTTTTGAAGGGAATATTCACCCAGGCAGCTACTTTATTTTCATAAGCCGTTAAATCATGGTTAAAGTCTGCTGCTGGACGACCGGAATCAAATGACTCACCATGGGGCTTGTAGAAATTATCACTGACAAATTGTCCTAAAGTTGGGTGCATCCGGTATTGGGTATCCAGGGTAATGACACGCCGGATACCATCTTTTTTTTCCTGTTGTTGCAACTGCTTAAACAAGCGTTCAAACAGGCTTTTTTTCAGTGCGGCACAGGTCTGTTCATTCATGCTGCTACCCAATTCCCGCTCTATATCCGGTTCTAATAAATGAGGTAACTGACGGTGATCGCCCACCAAAACAATGTGTCGCTCAGCGCGAGCAAGAGGAATGAATAAATCCAACGGGTTGGCGCGAGCTGCTTCATCAACAATAACACTTTTAAAAACGGCGTTGTCATGTTTAGCCTGGTTCATTTGATAACCAGCTGCCTGTTGACAGGTGGCTGCCAGCACTGCCGTATAATGACGGATAGCATCACGTACTGCAGGCGTATCTTGCTCTAAGTCTTTGCGGTATTCTTCCAATACCGCCGCTTCACTGCCTTGGCTCCGGCGAGCTTTTTCGTATAAGCTATCGACCATATCCGCCAGTAATGCTGCAACATCAGTGTCCACTCGCAGCCCGTCTTGTGCGACCAGATCAGGTTGTAAACGATCCAGTAAATTGTCCTGAATGCCTGCCAGTTTATCCAGAAAATCAGGTACTTGTTCATTATCCCAGTCAGCAGCCTGTTGTAACAGCTTTTCATCCGTTGATTCCAGTGCATCATGTGCATCATGTGCAGCCTGCAAGCGTTTTATTAGTTTGTAGGCATTTTTAGCCCCGTCATCAGCAAATGAAATGGCTTCTATTCGTAAGCTCCGCACGGCTTTGAGTAATAATTTCTGCTCAGCATCCGCTTGAAGCACACTGCCTGTGGCTGATAGATTTTTCTGTATGTCCAGCAGACGATCAAATAATGTACTGGGTAAGTATGTTTCAGCTTGTTCCCGTACTTCCTTGAGCAAGCACTGAGTTTCTCTGGCATCTGTTGGATGATTAAGATAACCTGCATGATATTGGCGTACCTTGCTTAATACCTTGCTGATCGGGGTTTCCGGAAAATCAGCCAAGCGGGCATGCGCTGCTTCAATACGTGCTTGTCGCCAAGTATCCAGACCATCACGAGCGTCTTTATCTCCCCAGCGTTTACCAATTTTTAGTGCTGGCAGACCAAATACACTGCTGCGTTCAGCAGCATTTTCTACCGCATCATGCTGAAAACTACTGAGCAGAGTTTGTCCGCCAATACCTTCATTGATTTCCCCCAGTTCTGCCAAACGCGCCTGCAAAGCGGTGATAACACGGGTTTTACCCGTACCGGGTGGGCCTTGAATAATGACAATATCCGGAGTGTTGAGTGCAATTTTCAAAGCTTCTTCTTGGCGTGCCGTAGGATGACCACCAAAGTGCTGTTTGCTTGAGGCAGACAAGGCTTGTTGTGCCTGATGACGAGACTGTGGCAAGGGTTGATTTTCAAGTAGCAACCTCAGTTTAGGCATGGGGCAAATTGCCGAGGCAATTGCATCTCTGGCCTGGTTACGGCGCTGCAGACGCTTTTCATCACCGCTGAGACTGACAAAAATCATTCCCCGTTCAGGTGGTGGTGTTGTATATTCTCCAAAAACTGCCTTGAGATCCAAAGTTTTTCTTTTATGGCTGTAATCTACGCACATACCCACAAATTCTGGACGGCGAAATTTTGTTGTTGTCAATTCTCCGGTTTCCAACCCTGGTGGCAATTGTTTACCGGCTTCCAGTGTTATTTCCTCATTTTGACGTAAACGGTTAAGGAATTCATTGAAATCACTGTCACCATCCAATTCAAAACGCCAGATACCATAAGGACGTTTTTCTACTTTTTTATATTCTAACCAACCCAAGTTTTTTGCATGACGGGTGATATTGTCCCTTTCCAGTTGATTATATTGCGCCCAAATATTCAGATAGCTATCTACCTCACGTACTAATCGATCTAATTCATTTTCTGCAATACCGCGTACTTTTCCAGCAACGGTAATATCGCAAAACTGAATGTTGCCCTGGCTTAAAAATATGGGTTTATTATTTTGTTGCCGATATGCAATCACCTTTTCCACGCGCAGTTTACCATCTGGCTGTTTGGCAATATCCGCAGCATAGCCTTCACCATAAATTCGAAATTTTTGTAAACCTTCTTGATTCTCTTCAGGGTTAGCAGACAGTAACATTCTGTGCTCATTTTTTTCGGCTTCCTTATCCTTTTCCCCGCAAGGTAATAAGAGTTTTTTATTTAACCAACTTACCAGTTTGGCTACAGAATCCAGACTTTTGTGCTTACGTCGTAAATCTTCGATAATTTTGTCATCAACACCCAATTCAACAGCTTCAGTCCAATAAAATTGAGAGGGAAAGCTATGCACCTGCAAACTCAATATTGCCTTACCCTCTTGTTTGCGTTGATTGATCACCCAGCAAATACGTGGCAAACCATCTGTGTTGAGCTTTTCCAGCAATGTCTGGTTGCGTTTACCATCGCGGTGACTATGTTTACCTGCCCCTTCAATAGCCCAGGTTTTATCCTTAGCCCAGGTTTTATCCTTGTAGCTAAGTAACATCGGGTCAGCGGAAATTAATTTTACTTCATGGTTTTTTGCTATTTGTATCCCAAAATCACTATCCAGATTAGGCTGAATATCTAAAGTGGTGATTTGCCCATAAATCAGTTTATGTATTTTCATTTTGATATTTTAAGCTTGTAGTGTGATATGCAAACCGTATAACCCGATGGGGTTTATCCAGGGTGTCCAGGTGTAATTGATATTGTTCTGCTTTACTTAAATCCAGGAAGCGTTCACCTTGTCGTAAAGTTTCCTCACCTTTTGTTGTTTTTAGCAAATATTCTCGGTCATTCAGACTGCGTAAAACCAGATATTGATTTTTTATTTCAGCATGCAGACGTGGTATATCTATACTTTGCATCTGTCCAGATAACCATCTTTTCCCAATATTTTGACTTTCTGCTTCAGTCAGTGCTAATTGTCCAATAAGGACTTTTTTATCATTTGGTTTGGTAAAGACTTTTTGGTTTTCATGATCCCATAAGGTCAGGTGCAGCAGTGCAAAAGCGGGGCGAGGTTCATCACACCAGGGGCATATTTTTTTAGAAAAATAATAACTGCCCTCACAAGCCGGGCAATTGACTGTCGCATCTGCGGCGGCGTGGAGTTTCTCCGCCCACTCGCTGATACCGGGACGGTGTTGTGGACGCTTTAAGCCTAAACCAAAACTACGTTGACAAAGTTCTTTCAGTTTGGGGGATAAAACGATTTCACGCGAAAGACCATCACTACTGGCATTTTGTTTGTTATCAGGCTCATCTATCCAGGGCAATTTACCCTGCATTGCCTGTTCTTCAAGTTCCGGTTCACCCTCATTAACATAATCACCAATCAAGGGATGTACCAGTGCCAGCGTTTTGAAGGCAATCACAGCAAAAGCATGTGCATCAGTCAGTGTATTTACGCAGCCTTTAGCCGACACCAGTTCTGGTGCACCATAGTCTGGGGTATAAATAAAGCGTTGTGCAGGTGAAGATTGAACGTGTAGATTATCAGCATCAATCAGCCAGACTTCTTCCGCTTCTGTCGTTTTGGAAATAAAAATATTATTGGGTGAGGGATCGGCATACGCCAATCCTTTGCCATGAACCTGCGCCAGAATATCTGCGGTATGTGCTAATAGACGCAGGCGACGGCGCAAACCATACCAGGGCACAAAATCTTCTTCAGGTGGATGCATCAGGGTTTTCAGGGGTTCCATACCCGTCAGTAACTCCATTACATAACCGAGATAAGGTTCTGCCAGCATTGCTTGCGGGTGGGCAATGGGCAATCCTTGTAAATCCAAGCGTTTAATTTTGATCAATTGGTTACGCAACTGTTCGCGATGTTTACGAGACGGGTTGTTGATACGTTTTACCGCCAGTTGGCTGTTTTGTACACGATATACAATACCTTCTCCACCTCGACCGAGTTCTTCCCCCAATTCATATTCACGGCGTTGTTCATCTAGTAATTTTTCGGGTTTATCCATTATTTTCATCCTCACACTGCCATAATAATGCTAATGTTTTGTCATCCAAATGATGCGGTACTGGCCAGTTATTCAGTTCTTTTTGTAACATTCTTCGCCGTTTATCAGCAGCTAAATAAGCAAAATCCTGATACAACCACTGGATAAAATCACTGCGTTTATCCGGTTGTAAATCATCGGCAATACCATCCGTAGCCAGCAGTAATTGAAATGCTTGTTTATCTAAGTTTTCTTGATGTAAAACCCAATCATCCAGTTTGTGCGGACAACCTAATGCCAGAGTTTCATTGCCAAAACCTGCATCACGTTCCAGAATAGGCTGATTTTGTTGCTGGCTTTGCAGGTAGATTAAACCATCACCCAAACCACCACAAAGTAGGCGACCATCAGCATGATACAGCGCAAACAAACAAGTGGCAGCGCAATCCTTGGCAGGTACTGAGCCAAGCAAAAGCTTCCATAACAGTATGATCAAACGCGGTAACATTTCAGGCTCAGCTTGTTGTGCCATTGCCCAGAGTTTGGCCGCCTGTATCACCGCTTTGCAGGCTGCTTTTGCGCCATGATCACTATGGGGTCGTGAACCCAGGCCATCACTGACCGCAATGACCCGCAACAGCCGTGAACTGCGCCCCAGCCAGGCATCCTGGTTGGTTAGTTGTTGCTGTTGATGAAGCGGGCCGCGTACCGAAATACCAAAATGTCCCTGCTTCATTTCAGAACTCATAGTCATCAATATCAGGTTGATTAGGGGGTGGTTGATTGGGGTTGGTACTGCGCGAGCGACTGGTAACGCTCATCGTCACCCAGCGGAAAAATCGCTGAATCTGCCGTGCTTCATGTGCTTCAAATACTTTACCTTCTGGATCAGCAATAAATTGTTGCAACATTGCCGTATCTGCATCTGCACCGATCCCCATTGCAAAGCGTATGGCTTTGCTGGCACGTTCAGATTGTAGTAAGGCTTGAAGTGGTGCTTGCCATTCATCATTAGGTTCACCATCAGAAACCAAAATCAAAGTGGGACGATAGGCACGACTGGGGATTTTTTCATGATCTTCAACCAATTCTTTAACCAGTGTGAAAGCTGCACCCATCGGTGTACTGCCAGCAGCTTGCATATCTTGCCAGGAAGTTTCTGCGGCAGGTGTTAGTTCTTGAACCAAGTGTGCGCCTCCTGCGCCAAAAGTGATAATAGCCACCTGGATTTGTGCCCGCTCAGCTTCTTCTTCGGCAAAAGCCATATTCATTTCTCGTACGGCTTGGTTTAATGCTTGGATTTTGCCTTCTACACTCATACTGCCACTGACATCAGCAAGCAGAATAATCGGAAGAGGGCGGGCTGCGGTCATGGTAAAGTTTTTTAATGCCATGAGAATTTTTCCTTATTTTTAATGAATAGTATATTGTTTATGTAAATGTTTACGCTTGGGGTGTTTATATCTTGGACGTAAATTACGAAAATTTCGATTACGGTACACGGTTAGCACCGTATATTGTGATGTACACACAACTTGCACCCCTTCACAGTCTTGAATATCTATCCCTTTTTGGGCATTCATTTCAACTTCCTTATGCCCAATCACATAAATAGATGCACCGCGTGTGTGTATGCAACGTCCATAATATAAAACGGTTTCCAGTTTATTGCGACTAATACCTCGTAACTGCATACGTTGATGAGCATGGTCAGTTAAATGATAACCGGGTATAGATGATAATGCACAAGACAGATTCATTTTACTTGCTCCATAATTTTATATAATAATTTATTTGTTATAGAGCGAGGTTTATGCCAAGTTTTTATATCCTGTATAAAAAATACAATTAATTGATTTTATTGAATTAATAATAAACTCATTATATTATAAGTGTACAATTTATCTGAAAATTAGATAAATTATATTATAGTATGGGTAAAAATATTTCTGTTTTTTATGGTGTCAGACTATACAAAAAAGAGGCTATTATGGCTAAACGACTTATTGCCTGGCTGGGCATGACAGATATTCGCGCCAGTGATCCACAAGAAACCAGAACAACAAGTGGGCCTATCGATCAGGTATTAAAGGCCTGGCATGATATTGAAGCAGTTGAATTGCTGGCAGATCAGAAACAGGAAAAGATTGTACAGTACCAAAAGTGGATTGCTGAGCAATTTAGGATCAAGCTGCAAATACATCCTGTTCAACTACCAAGCCCCACTAATTTTTCAGCGATCTATCAGCAAGCCTCAACTGTGTTGAGAGAGCTTGAAAAGGAAACATCTGCTAACTGGTATTACCATCTCAGCCCTGGCACACCGGCTATGGCTGCCATCTGGATTATTTTGGCGAAAACCCGCTTTCCTGCTCAACTGGTGCAATCTTCACCACAACGAGGAGTGGAAGTGGCTGAGTTTCCTTTTGATTTAGCGGCTGATTTTTTGCCCGATGTATTAAAACCAGCAGATGCCCGATTAATAAGTGGCTCTATGGCAGAGCCACCATCAGCGCCAGAATTTAACGATATTATTTATCGTTGTCCGGCAATGTACAAACTCATTACACGCGCACACAAAGTTGCATTGTTTAGTGTGCCTGTGCTGATTCAGGGAGAGTCAGGTACAGGTAAGGAGTTGTTGGCGCGTGCCATCCATAAAGTCAGTCCACGGCATAATAAGCCTTTTATTGCGGTAAATTGTGGTGCCATTCCTGTGGAATTAGTCAATTCTGAGTTATTTGGACACAAAAAAGGGGCCTTTACCAGTGCAATAGCAGATCGTCAAGGCTGCTTTGAAACAGCTAATGGCGGCACGCTGTTTCTGGATGAAATTGGTGAATTGCCCTTAGATGCCCAAGTGAAACTCTTACGGGTCATTCAGGAAAAAGAAATTATCCGCGTGGGTGAAAACCAGGCAAAACCAGTAGATGTCCGCCTGATTTCTGCAACTAATCGAATATTACTTGATGAAATTCAACAGCATCGATTTCGAGAAGATTTATTTCACCGTTTGGCAGTAGGTATTCTTAAGTTGCCACCATTACGCAACCGGGAGGGAGACTTGAGTTTATTAATTGATTTTTTACTTAAAAAAATCAATTTAGAATCTAAAGATATTCCTGGTTATTATGAAAAATCCCTAACTGCTGCTGCTAAAAACCTGCTGTTCCGTTATCGTTGGCCTGGCAATATCAGGGAGTTACATAATACTCTCTATCGTGCAGCAATATGGTCAGATGAAACTCAGATTTCTGAAATTGAGATACGGGATGCTTTACTTAGCGATATCCAATCATCATTATCTGATATTTTGGAGCGTCCCTTTAATGATGAATTTAATATAGAGGATATTCGCAATGAAGTAACTCGCTATTATCTAAGAAAAGCCCTGGATATTGCTCGTGGAAAAAAAAGTCAGGCAGCAAAATTATTAGGACTAAAGAACTATCAAACATTAAATAACTGGATAAAAAAAATAAATAAAACCCGTCCACTTTGAAATCGACAAAAATATTTTATTAATGTCATACCTGCGCAGGCAGGTATCCAGCCGTTGTTTACAAGAGCTAGATTCCCGTCTACACGGGAATGACAAGAATTGTAGTTTTCAACTTAGATGGGGTTTAGGAATAATATTACCTGTTGCACTCGTCTGGAGCTGGTGTGCCTCTGTCATTGACTGTGCTTCCTGCGGCGTCGCTTCCCGCAAGTATTCCAGTGAGGGATTTAATCCACTGAGGTCGCCATCAGGTAATACAACCATAAATGTCTCGCTTGTGATACTTTTATTTCTAACCCAGATAACCCGTACCTGCCCTGTTGGCGTTGTTTCAGGGGTTGCTGACAGTGCTACGGGTTGTTCTACAGTAATCGCAACAATTGCCCAACCTGCCGGAATCCGTTCGTCCGTTTTGCGGGTTGTGGCGTTCAAAAAAGACAGCCTGCCATCCGGGGCTTGCAATACAACGGCAACCTGGGTGAAATCAGAATCTAGAGGAAAATGATTGATGGGAATTGCCTTGACCTGAGTATTATCACTCAGTGAGAAAATCTGTGCTTTTTGCAACAGCACGGGATGGGAAAGGGTGGTTGCCGTTACCACAATAGGCACAATTTCGCCGTGTTGCCATTGAAACTTGCCAACAGCGTTGTTTGCAATCAGCTTATTTATATCCAGTGGGGCGATTTCACCTGTTAATGCCTCTGTTACTATAATTGGTTTTGTGCGCCAGATGATGGTGCTGCTTTCGGGAGCTATAGAATTCCGGTATTCATAAACGCTGATATTGTATTGACCCAGGCCCGTCATGCTCATGATTCGATACTTTGTTTGATATACCGGTGGAGAGAAAGCCAGAAGGTCAGCATTGTTCAGCGAGGTTGCCAGGTGAGCACCATTTGCACAATTTACAGCAAATGAAATATTTTGTGCAGAAGAATTATTTATAACACTATCAAGTATATCTCCCAATGCACCTAGGTGCTGCCCATTAATAACTTGTATCTGAGATGAATTTGTATTATCTCTGCCATCTATAACATGGCTTGTAATTTTAGGTGACTGACAATAGCTGGTTAATGTTTCTCCCACATATTCAGCAGAAATTTTCATTGCATTGGCAGCACCGTCCGCATCAACAATCTGCATAGGCAAATCTGGTGCTATTATCGGCATCAGTTTAGTAACCGGTGCTGCTATATCTGTTGATAAGGCAACGCTTAAATTATCGACTGCCACGGGAGGCAAATTGAAATCCTGACTTGCGCCATGACCAGCTAATGCCTCTGGCCACCAGCATGTAATATTACCTGTCTCCAATAAGCTGCAAATATGACCTCGACCGACAGCTACGGAGTAAGCGGTACCATTTACCGGCATATCTACAGGGGTATGACTATCAAGATGTGCACCCCAGCATTTAATTTCTCCATTGTTTAAAACAACGCAGGCTGTGCCAAAACCTGCGCTGATGGATTTAATATTGTTGTCCAGGCCAATAACATTCGTAGGTATTAAACTGTCAATATTTGTTCCATTACCTAATTGTCCCCGATCATTGCGCCCCCAGCATTTTATCGCATTGTTATCCAGCAAGGCGCAGACATATCCATAGCCTACGCTGACTTCAACGACTTTATTATTTAAGCCAACGACATCCACAGGTTCAGTGAATGTTGATGTTTCAGGTGTATTAGTCTCAATGCCATTACCAAGCGCGCCATACGCATTGCTTCCCCAGCATTTTAGTGCGCCATCATTTATGATGGCGCAAGCATTATATTCTCCGACATTAACAGCAACTACACCGCTGCTCAAGCCAATAACATCTGTAGGGGTTGTACTATTTTCTGTTGTTCCGTTACCAAGCATGCCATAATTATTGCCTCCCCAACATTTAAGGGTACCCGTATCCAAAATAGCACAAGTTGATTTATCTCCCGCGCTGAAAGCAGTGACATTAGCATCCAGTCCCATAATATCCATTGGGGTTTGACTATTCTCATTTGCAGTACCGGTATCATAGCCTAACTGACCAGCCCAATTAGCACCCCAGCATTTTAATTGCCCGGTTTCCAGCAATGCGCAGGAATGCCTGCCACGGGAACTGACTGCAACAATACCGGTATTCATACCCATGACATCAACAGGGGTTGTTGGGCCACTATCATTGAGTGTACCATCACCAAGTTGGCCAGCTTTATTACCCCCCCAGCATTTTAAGCTACCTATATCGGTTACAGCGCAATAATGATCATAACCGCCGCTGAAGCTTGTTAATTCAGCCCAGGTTGAATGACTCATGCTTAACAAGGTAATCATCATTAGGCTTAGCCAGTTATTTTTGTAAATTTTGTAATGAATATTTTGTTTTATAAAATAGTTAATTTTCATTTTAATTTAAAACCTCTGTTATTTCTAAAGTTTTGGAGTTCATATTAAGCCAAAATAATCAGTCAACTACTTGATTCATAAGAACTCAAGGCGCAAAGTCTTAATAAAAGGTGACGTTACCATTTTAAGGTTCATAAACTGATTCGGAAATGGAACGTTCGTGAATTTCCCAGAGTACGGAGCCAAAGTTTCGGGCAAACCTCTACAGGTATTCCCGAATCGACTAAATTAACTTTCCCTCGTTACCAAGCTCCAGCTTAGTAACGCCTGCCTGGCAAGCTCCAGCTTGCCGAAATGGATACAGGAGAAGCTGGAGCTTCCAGGTCTGCATTCCCAACGAGGACGCTGGGAACGAGGGAATATTTAGTGTCTGACCGAAAACCCTGAGAAATGAAATTTTCACTCAGATAAATTTCCAGACACCCACTTATTAAATACTACTATAAAAAACTTAGTTATTTTTGTAGGTATTTATAACTTCTTTCAAATACAGTAAATTTTTCCAGTTCTTGTTCTTCTTCAGCCCATTGCCGGATATTTTCCAAATCAAAAACCTGTTCTTTGGCAATATTTACCGCCTGCACAAAAGATTGTTGATCGTCCCAATAAAAATAAACACTCAAGCGATCCTTAGGAGTGAGGATGAAATAAGTGCAGGAACTGGGCGCAGGATTTTTATTCATTTTCAAGGCGTGAAAACAGGCGCATAGCAAGCTATGTAACTGTTTTCACAACGCAGAAAATGGAGAAAAAGACCAG
>NZ_JAUCGJ010000074.1 GCF_030378065.1 Candidatus Venteria ishoeyi
AGGAGTGAGGATGAAATAAATGCAGAAACTGGGCGCAGGATTTTTATTCATTTTCAAGGCGTGAAAACAGGCGCATAGCAAGCTATGTAACTGTTTTCACAACGCAGAAAATGGAGGAAAAGACCAGTCAAGTTGCTGAAGTTATAAAATTCTCACTCCTAACACCTAAAATGCATTCATTCGCCACTATCGTTGCCACATAAGCTTTTTCACCATTTACCCGGCTATGTTTTTCATCGGCTACCAAATCATTTGGCAGTTTTTCAGCTTGCTTTATTGTCGTACCAACCAAGCTAAAACCACTGATACTGGTTATAGCACGATAGCAATACATAACGCTTTTATCAAAAACATAAGCTAAGGCCCAAGACGGCACGCCGAACTTACTTAAAAATAGCATTTTTTCTAAATCATCTGTCTTTCCACGCATAAAAGGCATCACAAAACTTGGATAAACGTTGTAGCAAGAACGAACACCTTTTGGATCTATCAATATATGCCTAAAGCGTAATGCTTTTGATAATGCAATTGGCTGATCTTTTTCTTGTTTTGGGTCTGTTTCTGTGGTCTTATTACTACTGGAGGTTGAGGTTATTAGTGTATCCGATTTGTTGTGATTTCTGCTGCATTATAGATCTTGGCCTCCCTTTTTATAAACCCATCCCACACAAAGCGGTATAATCAGAAATCGGATATTTATTAAAATAGCTTTTTATTCAAAAGGTTAAGTTAGTGAAAGCTTTTGACTGTCAAGTTAAGTAAGCATTAGACGTTGATTCGCTACCCGTTGCAGTTGCTCAGCATCATGACTGACCCAAATCACGGCAACTTGCTGTTGCTGTACATAAGCCATAATACGTTGCTCCAGCAAAGCGGTGTGTTTGGGATCCAGGTTGGCGGTTGGTTCATCTAATAACAATACTTGCGGTTGTTGCACCAGCAAACGTAACAAAGCAAGGCGCTGGCGTTCGCCGCTGGATAAGCGATGTATTTGCCAATCCATGATGGCTGCTGGCAAACCTAATTGTTCCAATTCCGATGACCAGCTTGTTGCGGTGGATTGTGTATGCTCAAGCTCAGGAAAATGTGTATAAACATCATCTGCCCACCAGCGGCTTTCAGCCGCTAATAAACCGACTTTTTTTCGCCAGTGTGACGCGGGCATGTCATGGCTTGCCTGTCCCTTAAGGCAAACACTGCCCGTATGTGGCTCCAGGTCAGCAAGTGCGCGTAGCAACAAGCTTTTACCACAGCCTGATGGGCCGGAAATACCCAGACATTGACTTGCGCCGAGGCTAAATTGGTACGCGCCGCGACCATGACAAAATAAGTTTTCAACCTGAAAATACTGCTTCATTTCTGTTACGCTTCTGTATTGTTTTGGGGTAAAAAAGTACTGAAATCCAGGAGTCTGAAGCCCGTCAAAATAAGCTTGCTGATGTATTAGTATGCGCTATCAAAACCTACCGTAAGACAGTGGCGGTTTTCAGCGCGATAAGTGCTGAAAGAAGCCTCTGTCGAACTCAGCTTACAAGTCCGGCCCCATATTAATGTGAATACGCCAGCGATGTTCCTTATCATACAATGGAAAAGCCAGATCCAGGCGGATAGGGCCGATAGGCGATATCCAATGTATCCCAAATCCCAAACTGTGTTTTAAAGCCACCTTACTGTCATCAAAAGCATTACCCAGGTCATAAAAGGCTGCTACATCCCAGTCGCCATACACGCGATAAGTATATTCTGCGCTGGCAACAAATAAGTGCGTACCACCAATCAGGGTGCCAGTGTCATCTTTGGGGCCAAGACTGTCATAATCATAACCGCGTACACTTTTATCGCCACCGGTGAGAAAACGCAGCGAGGCAGGCACTTTTTCAAAGTTTCCCATAAAACTACTGCCTATCTCCAGACGTGAAATCAGGCGGTGTTTGCGTTGCGGGGAAAAAATATAAATCCCCTTAAACACCGTCTGTAATAAATTCGTATCGGAAAGTAAAGCAGAGGAAGCACCGCGCAGCATCAGTGACAGGCTGTAACCATTACGTGTATACAATGGCTCATCCGCTTTGAGATAACGCCATTCAATACCGGGGGTCAGCATGGTGCTGGTGTCATAGCGTGTCGCGCTGGCTTTAAAGCGTTCCCGGCGATAGTCTAAAAATAGATTTTCTTTAAGCTTGAGTTCCTGCCAGGGCGTTTTTAGATGGCGATGCCTGGTGCGGGAAACCCCCAGCAAATATAAAATATAATCACGTCCATCACTGTCTTCATTACGATAACCCGCGCGCAAATCCAGATGTTCGCTGCGTGGATCAGCTTTGGGCATGGAATATACCAGGCTGAGACTTTTACGCAGTTGAGAATAGTGCAATTCAGCATGTGCATAATGCCCGTGTTGATTAACCCAGCGCCGATCCCATGCGATATTGGCACGCGGCCCGGTATCCGTGCCATAACCTAAAGCAAACGAATAACGGTTGGGTTTGTTTGCCTGAACCTGAACCCTGACAGGTACTGCTTTTTCCCCCGCATGATTGCTTGCTGGCTGACTTTCCGCCCGGTTAATACTGACCACAACATCACTGAAATAATCACTGGCGGTTAAATCCTGACGAAATTGCTGTAATTTCTGGTTGCTGTAATATTCACCGGGTTTAAATGTGGCAAAACGCTGCAACAGTTCAGGAGCAAGAATATCCACTTTCTGCTTATCAGGATTGCGTTGCGTGAAATGGATTTCACCAAAACGATAACGCTGCCGGGTATGCAATCGCAAAAAAATACTGGCGGTATAAGCACGCTCATCGATCAGAATTTCATGGCGTAGCAATTTAGCATCAAAATAGCCTTGTTCCTGCGCAGCATTCAGCAAGCTGGATTTGCCTGTTTCATACTGTGCTTGTAGTAAAACATCACCAACTTTCAGTGGAAACTGTTTTACCACTTGCAATAACATCGGATCATCTTCTCCCGCACCTTGCAGTTTAATCTCCCGCTTTTGCAGTTTCAGCGCTTCACCGGTTTTGATATGAATATCAACCAGCCATGCCGGAGCTTTGTTTGGTTTGTCTGCAAGGGTATTTTTTTGATGCTGAATTTGGATTTCAGCTTGATAATAACCAAAAGGCGCTAATGCTCTGCGCGTTTCAGTATTGGCTTGTTTGAGCAGGCGCTTGATACGTGACAAGCCCATATTGGGGTGAAAACGTTGTTGTTCCAAAGTGAGGTGAGCACGGATGTTTTTCTCCAGTGTTTTATCAACGCCATGAATGCGGATTTCTACTTTTGCTGCCTCTTGTTTGGGTTCTGTTTTATGCTGCGTGGGCATTTTTTCTACCGCCCCGGCAGAAATTCCACATAACAACAAAAAGCTGGCAAACAGCCTGTATTTGATAGTGATTTTCACAAGCTAGCAACTCAGTTTATTTTAACCGGTGTAAACATAAACGTTCACGTTCATCAAATAAGCGCTTGGCACCGAGAAAAACAGCCAGCACCGTACCAAATCCGGTACCGGTTGCAATTAAAAACATAATTAAAATCTGATATTTAACCGCCTCCAATGGTGGGCTGCCCGCTAAAATCTGTCCGGTCATCATGCCCGGTAAAGTGATTAAACCCGCCGCCGCCATCGCATTGACGATAGGAATGAGTCCCGTGCGTATACTGTCACGCCGAATATCTGCAATGGTTTCGTGCCAGCTTTGCCCCAGCATTAAACGTGCTTCAATCACTTCTTTTTGTTGCCAGGCTGATTGGGTCAAACGATCCAGCCCCAGTGAGATACCGTTCATGGTATTCCCCAACTGCATACCTAACAAAGGAATGGCATATTGTGGCATATACCAGGGATCAGCCTGGATTAATACCAATAATGTAAACAAGGTAATCACAAAAGAGGAGGAAAAAATAGCACCAGCCCCCATGCCATAACCCCACCAACCACGAAACCGGCGTTGCTGCCGCCCCATGACCTCATAACCCGCAGCCAGCATCATCACGCTTGCAATCAAAGCCACCCAGCCCGGTGTTGCCTGAGCAAACAACCATTTTAACACCCAGGCTAAAGCCAACAATTGTACGACTGTGCGAATCGCTGCAATTAAAATCCGCCGATTCATTGCCGCCAAGCCTAAAACAACACACAGCAGCATCAATAACACCAGCAAGCTCGCTGCTAAAGTCAGATCCAGCCAACTGAGATGAATCACATTATTTTTTCCTTATCCTTAGAAATATACAGGTACGAACTTTGCTTAGTTAAATTTCAGAAACACTAAAAACACGTCAAAACTGCCCATTACAGCGTCCTTATCAGACGTGCATGTGATTTTACCCTGGTTATATATTAAGGAACGGAAATTTTACGACACTCGAAACTTGGTTTTTATTTCATTCCCGTTCCCAAGGAGACTGTATCATGTCGGCTGCTTTGAATTTGGATGCGACCCTGAGAAGTGAAAATATGGGCATCCAATTACCTGCATTATTAAATAACCACGCTAAACAAGACTTTCTTGAAGGCCAAATGGCTGGTTATTTACTGAATGCGCATTTAAAAAAATTAATTTTTACCCAGCAAAAACTGGACATTGCGCAACTATTACCCGATCTGAAAAATCAATCACTGTATTATCAGTGCGGCTTAAAGGACTTTATTTTCAGTCAAACCTTCCCGCTGATTTTAGAGTTATTTTATCAGTCACGGCGCAGTCGTTGTGAGCGTATCCGTTTTATGGACAATATTTTAGCCTATTTACGTGATGCGCAAAGTTGTTTAACCAATACTAACAAGTGCAGCAACTGAAGAGAGAAGACTCTCGACTTAGGAGCAAGAATTTTATAATTCCCGAAACCAAGCTGGCCTTTTTCTCCATTTTCTGCGTTGTGAAAACAGTTACATAGCTTGCTATGCGCCTGTTTTCATGCCTTGAAAATGAATAAATATTCTGCGCCCAGTTCCTGCACTTATTTCATTCTCACTCCTTAGATCCCCGTTTTTGCCCGGTTTTTCCGTACCCGCGCATACACATCTTCCATAATCTCGATAAACGAGTTGTCCTGATGCCAAAATGCCGGATTATCTCCGGCTTTTTTGACTAAAATGGCGGGGACGGCAGCGGGAGCCGGTGCTTCAATATCAGTTGGCAGGCGTTTATGACCGTGCCAAAAGCTATGATAATCAGCAATACCACCGGCAGGCAAAGGGCGCGGATAATAGGAATCCACAACCTCCTCTATCGCATCACCCCGCTCATCTATCGTGCTTGCCAGTACTTCACCCAGGGGCGACTGACACAAAGCATCATGCAATTTGTCACGCGGCAAGCCGCGTAACTCGAACAGCAGAAACGGATCCTGGTCTAATTGCGTGGCAAGGCGATAATAAACCCCGGCAATATGCTTGCAGGGATTGGCATAATCCGGGCATGAGCACTGGGTCAGTTTGAAGTCTTCGCGACTGCGCGGCAACAAATGCAATTTAACATCAGAGAATGCTGCATCAATATTATCCGGCATTTCGTTCATCAACAGCCTTGATACCAGGCTTGCCTTACTGCCCAAATAATTGATGACTTTTTTCCAGTCCTGTTCTGGAACCTGCATCATTTGTAGTTTGATGGTGTATTTGGGTTCTTTATAGACACCGAAATAAGCGTTTTTATTACCGCGCACAGTGGCGGTGACGATACCGCCCTTTTTTATCTCAAACTTAAGAATCCGCCTGTCGCTGGAATAACTGCGCCCCCGCGATAAACGTCCGCTGTTGGTGAAGTCTTCCAGCGCTTCAATAAATTTTTGCCCCCACCAGGTTTTGCTGAGTTTAGCCATGTTATTGAACCTCATTGTTGGCTAAATCACGAAATATCGTGACTTTGAATTGATTGCCTTCGCGGTCGTCTTCGAACTCAATTTGCGACCAGGCTTTTAACGCTCTGGATATACCACTGCCCAGCCCCCGGTAAGGCAGCAAACGGGTTGCGAAAGATGCCAACACCGGGTTGCGGATATTGGAATTACCACGTTTGATATTAGCGATGGTGAGATTATTCGGCAGATGACCGGGGCTGATAATTTCAATACGGTTTTTGAATATCAGCAGACGCACTGGTGCAGAGATAAAATAATCACGATGAATTAATGCATTAGCAAGCAATTCTTCAAACACGATACGGGGAACTTCCAATTGCCCCAGTGAATTAACACTTTGTCCGGCCTGTCGGTGGTGCAGGTTTCTCATCACAAAACTCAATGACTGCTGGAAAACTTCTGCCAAGCGTCCGCTGATGTCTTGGCTGTCCAGATATTCCAGTGCATCTATTGAGTTTCCAGGAAAAAATACTGCTTTGACGATGAATGTTGGTAAACGAAACTGGGGTTGCTTACCGAACAATAACAATGCGCTGATATTCAAACAACCATCACGCATTAAATTCATATTTTCCAGCAGTTGACCCAATTCAATCGCTTGCTCCGCCAAGCTTTCCTCAAATGCTTTTTGTAAAAAAGTATCAAAATAAGCCGAGTCCAAATCTTCCACACGACTACCAGCAACTGGCGTTTCATCAGCATGTAACAAAGCGGCACTCTGATACATGCGCTGCAATTCCTCACGCGCCGTCACCTTGCGCTTGTCTGCGCCACTTTTTACCCAGATGACCCCTTGATTGTCCATGTAAGGCTTGCTGATGCCGCGCTCAATTTTGACCACCATCACCATACCATCCAGCAGGCTTAGATTTTCTGTAAACGGGTTAATCGGTGGACGCACTGACTGTGATGCGGCATTAGACACTAATTGATTCAACCGTTGTATGTCTTCTGGCGTAAGGCCTGCCATGCTGCCATCATCACTTATGCCAATCAACAGATACCCACCCTCAGCATTACTGAAGGCGACAAACTCCGCAGCCAGTGCATTCACATTGGTGATATTGGCTTTGAATTGGTGGCGGCTGTCTTCGCCTTGGGTGAGAATTTTTTGCAATTCAGAAGTTTTCATAAATTTTAAGGGCTTCCCGGTAAGCAAAGATATTTACCATAACACCAAGACCCATCAGGTTTCTAAAACCTTTCAGGTCTGGGGGTAAATCTAACAATCATCCTCAATCAAATGCTGAATTTGCTGTTCATCAAACTGCGCATGGTATTCCTCAAACGCTTTAAAACTCCCAAACCATGACAACACCTCCGCTCGCATCACACGAGTATTTTTATCCTGCACAATGGCTCGATACGAAGAATAAGGATAATCCCGAAAATCATCACAAAAACTATGCTTTTGTGGGTTGCGATGAATGTAGCAAAGCAGATGGATTAAATAACGGTCGGAATCTACCAGAATACGCTTAAACGGGCGTTCAAATAAATTGCCTGAGCGTTGATAAGCCTTGTTCAAGGCTTTGGTATAGGCATTAAAAAGATTGGAGAAATGTTGCGAATAATTGGGTTCATCAAGACCTGACGATGCGCCAAGACCTGACAGGTTTTGAAAACCTGTCAGGTCTGTTCTCGGACGCACCAACAAATGAAAATGATTGCGCATCAAACAATAAGCAAAAGTCTCCACAAGCGGATACACATGACGAATATACAACTCAAAAAAATATGCATAATTACATGGTTCGCAGAACAAATCCTCGCCATTATTGCCACGATTATAGATATGGTAAAACTGCCCAGCAATCAGTGGAATGGTTTTTGACATGTATCCCCCTCATTTCGTGCAGCTCCTAAACCTGACAGGTCTTCAAGACCTGTCAGGTTTAAGATGTAAATTTTATTGTGAAACGATGGGTTTTCACAAGTGACCGTGCTTAATATCACTCTCAACACATTCAAGACTTTCACAGAGTCCGTTCAAGTCAAACGCCAGGTTACGACTTCGGGTATGGTTGGCCTCACCTGCCAACCAGCCAATTACATCAGTAATTTCCGCCAGGCTCATGCTTGCACGCAGAAGTTCCGGGTCATAGGTACCTGGTTTTGGGTTTTTCAAGCGTCTTTTGAGCAAGGGACTGATAGCCAATACATATTTCAAAATAAGGCCAATTTCGTATTCTGTCAGTTCAACGGGATAATATTTAGGTCTTGCCATTTTTTCTACTCCACAACTGCGGTTTTATTCAAAACAATCAATTCCCTGAATGCTTCATTATCCAACTTGCTCAACCAGGATTCATCATTACCAACTATCGCCCCGGCAATGGCTTTTTTATCTTCTATCATCTGGTCAATGCGTTCTTCCAAAGTACCCAGAGTTACAAACTTATGCACAAAGACATTTTTATCCTGACCGATGCGGAAAGCGCGATCCGTAGCCTGGTCTTCCACTGCGGGATTCCACCAGCGGTCAAAGTGGAAGACGTGATTGGCCTTGGTTAGAGTGATGCCGACACCACCTGCTTTGACCGAGAGAATGAAAATGGATGGTGGACTGGCAGGATCCTGAAATTCATCAATCATGCGCTCACGTTTATTGCGCGTGGTACCGCCGTGTAAGTAGTAGGTGGGGTAGTTAAAGCCCTTGAGATATTTTTCCAGGTTCTTGCCGATTTCCGTAAATTGGGAAAAAATCAGCACGCTGTCGCCCTCCAACATGGTTTCTTCGAGCATTTCCCCCAAACGTTCCAGCTTGTGGGAGCGTTGCGGGGTGAAATCGCTGTTGTCCTGGAGAAACTGCGCCGGGTGGTTGCAGATTTGTTTGAGTTTCATCAGCGTGGAGAGCATCAGACCTTGGCGCTCAATGCCTTCTTTTTCTTCCAGTTGCTGTTCCACGTCACGCACCACTGCCTCATACAACGAGGCTTGCTCTTTGCTGAGGTTGCAGTATTGCTTGGCTTCCACCTTGTCCGGCAGATCCTGGATAATATTTTTGTCAGTTTTGAGACGGCGCAGGATAAAAGGCTCCACCAGATGTTTGAGGGTGGTGGTTTTGATGGGATCGTTGTCACGCTGTACCGGCAGTTCAAAGTCCTTGCGAAAACGCGCCTGGGTGCCGAGATAGCCAGGATTGAGGAAGTTGAAAATTGACCACAAATCCATCAGGCGGTTTTCCACCGGGGTGCCGGTCAGCGCCAGACGGTGTTTGGTCTGAAGTTTGAGAATGGCTTTGGTTTGTGCGGCTTTGGGGTTTTTAATGTTTTGCGCCTCGTCCAGTACCACACGTCGCCAATCTGCCGCGTTGAAGAGCTTCTCATCCTTGCGTATCAGGGTGTAGGAGGTAATGAGAATATCCTGTTGTGCGGCGAGTTGTTGAAAGGCCCTGGCATTTTTTTCTCGTTTGCTGCCATGATGAATGTGGGTGCGCAGATGTGGTGCAAATTTCTCTACTTCCTTGTGCCAGTTGCCGATGACCGAAGTGGGGGCGATTAACAGTGTCGGCGCGGTATCTTTGTCCTGTTCACGCTCTACCAGCAAGCGGGCGATAACCTGCATGGTTTTACCCAAACCCATGTCATCGGCAAGGCAGCCATTGAGACCGAGTTGTTCGAGATAGTTCAACCAGGCCACGCCGCGTTTTTGGTAGGCGCGCAGCTCAGCTTTGAGTTGCGGCGGGTTGGTGATGGGTTCGAGTTTGCTTTGGTCGCGCAGGCTGTCCAGCATCTGTGCCAGCGCATCATTCCTGTCCACTTCAAATAAATCGTCTTCAGCCGTTTTTTGCAGCAGTTCCTGGATGCTCATTTCTGGCTGTTCATCACCGTGCTTGTGCCAGAATTCCAGCATTTCCTGCATCTTGTCGCGGTCTAATTCGACCCACTGTCCGCGAAAATGCACCAGCGGGGTTTTTGCTTCCACCAGTTGCCGCCATTCCACTTCATTCATAGCATCGTCACCGATAGCGAGTTGGTAACTGTAGTTAATGATATTTTTGAGATTAAAATGGCTTTTGTTGGCACCTGCGGCAGTTGCTTTTTTACTCCCGGAAGCGCGCAGACGTACTTTGACTCGCCTGCGTCCCTGCGGTGTCCACCAGGAGGGCACGATGATTTTAAATCCAGCATCTTCCAATATCCAGGCGGATTCTTTGAGAAATGCAAAGGCTTCATCCAGGTTCAGTTGGATACTATGTGGCTCGGCAGTATCCATGCCTTGCCAGAGTTTGGGAAACATGCGTGCAGCCTGTCCTAAGTTCAGCAGCAGGTGTTTTTCAAAGTCCTTGCCTAACTGTTTGCGGATTTTCTGCTTAGCCGTCTTGGACATGGCCCAGTAATCCGCCAGGTCAATACGCAACGAGGGATCGTCTTTGGGGATTGCCTGTAAATTCAGTGTCCAGTCGTCAACCTGTTCCGGTGGCGCATCTATGAGTTGGAAAGTAAGCGTAAACGCGGCTTGTTGTGCAGTCGTGACAATTTGAGCGCGCCACTTCAGCCATTGCCGGTAGCTGTCTAAACTTGCGCCAGAATGCTGGTGTTTTGACGGCCCCTCAATCAGGCAGTCTTCCAGTAATGTGCTTTGAATTTTTTTATGAAAGGTTTTGGGAATTTTGGTTTGGCGTACAATTTGTTCCAGCAATACAGCACTGCAATGGCGTAACAGGCTCTCGGCAGCAACGCCCTGTTCATGGCTGGCAGCACAGGCGGGTGGCATCATTGCTACGGCTTGGGCAATAAAATCTTCGTACTGCGAAGATGCCCACTGCCAACCGGCATACAATTTATCGGTTGATGTGGATTTGTAGTAACGCAACGCGGGAATGTAGTGGTCACGCAGTAATAGCCCTTTCAAGCCTTGAGTGAACCAGTACCAAAACAGAAAATCCGTACCAAGGCGCACATCTTGCGCCTGATATGTCGCCAGGAAGTGAAAATCACTGAATTGTTTGACGGGCTGCTCCAGCGCATAACAATCCACGCGCCAAGCAGCAGATGCTACAAACACATCCTCCGCCATGCTCAATTCCGGTGATGGCAGTGGCCCATTCTTGCCACTGGGCAGCCAGATTGTTTGTGATACCAGAGGGTTTTCAGTTGCCGCTGTAAGCGGCAGGCTCAGTGTGCCGAGAAACTCCGGCCAAACCTTGTCAAGGACATGAAAGGGATGCAGGTTTGCTTCGCGTCCGTGGGTTTTACACGGCTTGGAAGTTTCTGCCCACAAATAAAACGTACCGGGTTGAATAAAGTTGTCAGTTTCTTGCGGCTGCCAGAATGCGTGGAGGATTTTCATAAGATGTTAGACTTGGGGTTGCGGAACCCTTCAACCATGAAATGCTGTAGAAGGTATTGAACAAAACAGTGTGATAAAGCACATACGCTCTCAGGACAAAGCAACGCCCATACTCATCGCCATTACCGCCATACGCACGGCAATACCATTGCTGACTTGTTGCAGGATCACTGAGTGTGAGCCGTCAACCACGCTGGAGGCGATTTCCACACCACGGTTAATCGGGCCGGGGTGCATGACTGTGACATCAGGAGCAGCGTATTCCAAAACGGCTTCGGTTAAACCATATTGTTGAAAATATTCGTGCTCACTGGGCAATAAGGCGCTTTGCATACGCTCGCGCTGCAAACGCAACATCACCACCACATCCACATCCGTAACCCCTGCTTTTAAATTGGTATAGGGGTGTGCGCCTAAGGTTTCAATATGGCGGGGTAGCAGGGTTTTAGGCCCCACAGCGCGAATTTCCGAAACCCCGAGTATATTCAGTGCAAAAATCAGGGAACGGGCAACGCGTGAGTGCAGAATATCACCGACAATGGCTACCCGCAGTGGTGCAAATTCGCCCTTCACCTGTTGAATGGTTAAGGCATCAAGTAATGCCTGGGTGGGGTGTTCATGGCTGCCATCGCCAGCATTAACAATATGCACATGCGGTTTGACATGTCTGGCGATAAAATGCGCCGCGCCGCTGGCGGTATGGCGCACCACAAACATATCCGCGTACATGGCTTCAAGATTATGCAGCGTATCGGTAAGTGACTCGCCTTTACTGGTGCTGGAGGCATTGATATTAAAGTTAATGACGTCAGCAGATAGGCGTTTGGCAGCAATTTCAAAGGTGGTACGGGTGCGGGTGCTGTTTTCAAAAAACAGATTCATCACCGTTTTGCCACGCAATAAAGGGACTTTGCGCACGGTTTGCTGACCATCTTCAGTGCTACTGACAAAAGACTGTGCCACTTGCAGAATTTTCATCAGTAATGGACGTTTGATGCCTTCAATGCCCAAAAAATGTTGCAGGCGACCGGCTTCATTAAATTGCATGGTTTTCATGAGCTTTTCTTCGATACCGATAATACAAATGAATCAGGGCCATCCAGTTGCAGATACTCTTCACTGGACAGTTCAATATGCATACCCACCACATCCGCCTGGATGGGCAGTTGCCGACCATTGCGCTCGACCAGCACAGCCAGCGTAACTTTGGCAGGACGACCATAATCAAAAATTTCATTGAGTGCGGCGCGAATGGTGCGCCCGGTATAGAGCACGTCATCGACCAGAATAATATGACGGCCCGTAATATCCATTGTTGGCAAATCGGAGGCTTCAACCCGGGGGTGTAAACCGATTTCAGAAAAATCATCTCGATAAAAAGCGATATTCAAACGCCCCAGGGGTTCCTGTAGCGCCAACAATTCATGCAAATGCTCGGCAATCCATACGCCACCGGTATGGATGCCTATCATCAGCGGCATTTCCGTATTGGCATTATCCGTTGCCGGAGTGGCGGTCATTTCTGTTTTCAGCGTGTTTGCCATTTTTTCCAAAACGGCGGGGATATTATCTAATGTGTACAAAACCAGGTTTCCAAAATAATTTGTGCGGATGCGGCGTCCAATGCACCTTCGGTATATTCGGCAGCCGCATGAGAAGATAAGGTTTCTTCGATCAAGTATACGGGTAAGTGATAACGGCCCTCAAGCTGTCTGGAAAAACGTCGGGCGGCTTTGCTGGTATGGCTGTCACTGCCATCAGCATGCAACGGCAGGCCGATAATCAATGCTGCCGGTTGCCAGTTGCGGATGATTTTTTCAATGGCATCCCAATCAGGCTTATTGTTTTTACCGGTCACAATCTGCAAGGGGGTTGCGGTGTTGGTGATTTTTTGCCCAACCGCCACGCCAATGCGTTTACTGCCATAATCAAAGCCCAGAAAATATGCTTGTTCCATCGTATAGGCTACTGTGAAACGTCACCGACGGTGATATAAACCAAAATGGCAGCAATTTTTTCGGGTGTTTGAATATGGTATTCCTGTGTGTCAATATAAAAATCTTTTCCCGACAGTTTCAAAAAACGCCATAAACTGCCCGTGGTGACACAGCCATAAATCGTGTCGAGATGATTATTTTTTTCAGCGTTAAACCGTTGCGCTGCTATCATCTCAGCGCCACATTGCGCAATACCACTTTTAATATTGTCATTTTTAGCTTCCACCATGACCACAATCGGGGCGTCTAAACGATATTGTTCTCTTGACTTGGAAATAATAAAATCACAGCGACCAGCAAGCCCAAGATTTTTATCGACATTAAACTCTATACCGGAAAATAAACTAATATCTTTTAAACTCAGTTTTAATTGTGCTAAAAATGGGGCAACAATTAATTCTGAACGGGCTTTTTCGGTATCAATAGCCAGAGCCAGAGGAATAAATTGCAGCAACATCGCCTTGAATGCCTCGGGAAGTTGATAATCCGATATTGCAGGAAATAACATCTGATCTTCAATAAAAGTTAATTGAAACTTATCTTGTAAATCAGCAATGCTGAAATCGCTATAACTCATGTCAAAACCTACGTTTAACCATGCCCGGCTTCAGTTGATAACAAGGTTAAATCCACGCCCATTTGGGTAGCTGCTGCCTGCCAGCGGCGTGCAGGTGTGGTGTTAAACAGAATATCCGGGTCTGCCGGTGTACTGAGCCAGGCATTATCAGCAATTTCTTTTTCTAATTGCCCCGCACCCCACCCCGCATAGCCTAAAGCCACCAGCACCTGCTCCGGGCCTTTATTTACTGCGATAGCTTCCAGAATATCGCGGGATGTGGTAATACCCAATTCAGGAGAAACCCGGATCATCGCTTCCCAATCACCTGCCGGACGATGTAATACAAAACCCCGCTCTGGCTCGATTGGCCCACCATGATAAATGGGGGTTTGTTTCGCTTGCCGCTGCTGGGGATTAATATTCATATGCACCAACACATCACTGAGCATGACATCCAGCGGGCGATTAACAACGATAGCCATTGCGCCTTCTTCACCATGTACGCAGACATAAGCAACCGTATGGTAAAAATTAGGATCAGCCAGCATGGGCATGGCAATTAAAAAATGGTTGGTAAGGTCAGTGTTTTGCATACCCTATAGTATTCATCAATGTGCCAAAATGATCAATTTTAATAATCATTTTTTTAGCACTAGATGACATGCATATTTTGCAGCCAGTGCAAAATAAAAAATTGTTTTTCCGGGGTAAACCAACGCTCACCGGTTCCCAGTATCGGACGCAAGGTGGTAGACATCTGCATCAAGGTCAACAGAAAAATAAATACCCAGACTTTCAGCATCATCGGATCTTTGCCGCCTAAGGTAATAACACCTTGTATAAAATAACGCAGTCCGAAATATAAACTAACCAGCCAAATCAATAAATGTACCATGCCCATAAACGGCAAAGCCTGAATAGAAAAAGTAAACACAAATGCAACCGGCGCGAAACCAACCAGCAGGATTGTCATCAATGCAAGGCTGCTGATTAATAAAGCCGCTGCCTGGCCTGGACGCAAATCCGCACCACTGAGGGCGACCAGAATATATAAACTGGGATAACACAGCAAAGCGGCCAAGGTGGTACCCAGTGCCACTTTTAAAGGCGCGGCAAACCATTGTATACCACCGCTGAACGCACCCATAATCAGGCCATAAACCAGTAAGGAAAACAGTGCCAATAAAAGTAGTTTGAAGGCATTTGATCTTAAACTATCGCCATAAATATGACGATATAGACTGCGATGTGATTTCAGCAGCGCATCAATCAATTGCATAAACCTCGCCTGTGTTGGCAGGTGGGCATTATTTTCTTCATCCAGAGAAAAATCCAACGTTTTGTCTTGCGTGGAGGCTGTTTCTTCGTCAAAAACTTTATCTGTACTCATCGTTATATTTCCTTCTTTATAATGAATAACGCAGTATGTTAAACAGTGCTTCAAAAAAACTGCCGGCAAAAGGATCGTCACGCAAAAAATGCACAGGTAATTTCGGACTTCCGAAAAATGGACGCAGATTCCAGGAAAGTTGTGCGCCAAGAAACAAATTAACCCCCAGCCAACTGAATAAAATCTGTTTGGCTTGTTGTGGCTGTGGGCATAAATATTTCAGCAAACGGTATAAAGATAAATTGGAGATAATACCTGCAAATGCGATGACCAGGGTATTAGTGAGCAAATAAACCTCATAGCCAAAATTTTGCTGTAGATTGCCGGCGGATGGCAGGTTATAGAGCAAAAACAGACTCAGTGGCGCAAAGGCAGCAAGAATCACCGCCAGCAAGGCAAAACTCATCAATACCGCCAGCAGGCTTTGCCGAAAACGAATAGGCGCACCCAGTAATTGCGCTAACATGCCATTAATTAATGCACTACCCAGCGCCGTTAAGATCAGTAACAAGGGAAATTTGATGGCGACATAAATGCCTTGCAAAGGTGCGCGCCATATCCCCAGCGACCCGCCATATAACATCCCGCCAATGATGATAAAAACCAGGCTTAAGTAAAGCTTGCTTTTGTCATTATGTAGCCAGGTCAGCAGCACTGATGGCTGGGCCTGACAAAGTTGGCGTAAAGCGACTTCCCAGTTATTCACGGTAATTTATCTCTGTTACTAAACAACCACCCGCTAAAAGACGGGTGGGTTAGAGCGTTTGGCGGCTGAAAGCCGAGATACAGGGCGGACAAGCCCTGTTGTTTAGCCCCAACGGGGCGCATTAATATAGCCAGGGGTAACAC
>NZ_JAUCGJ010000075.1 GCF_030378065.1 Candidatus Venteria ishoeyi
TATATTAAAATACCCCTTTGGGGTGTTAGCGCTAAAACCCATATTTTAAGTTTTACCGTTAAACATTAGAGATAAATCTGTTCGCCTGAAAGGCGAAGGTTTTAACCTTGTGCATGGAAAATAAAAACTGGAAAATTACCCGCAGCAAGCCGCGTAATTGTTATTTAAGGTAGACAATCCTGCGCAGTTAAGCCCGGCGGAACATGCTGTCATATTATAAAGCCTGCGCAAAACTGGTACGGCATTATACCGCGTTGAGCAAAGCAAAACCGTAGACAAGGCAAGTATTCACGCCTTGGGTTTACAGTTTGGCTTGGAGCGACTGGAGCATAATCTTTGTGCCGATGATGCCGCATGTCAGTTTTTAATAGACTTGTTTCACAGTGATTGCGCCTACATATTCCGTTACAAAATGCAGGCAAATGAAGGTTTGACCAGGAAACCCAGTCGCAAGGCTTGATGTATCGAGCACGGTATTTTGCTCGGCTGGTTGCGTGAGTTTCGGTAATTTTTTATACCTCCTTCGTGCCTCCGTGGGAGATGTTGATGGTTTAATGAGTGAGCAAGACCCTAAAAGGTTTCAGATGATGAGCAAGTCAATTTTTACTCAGGATAAACGCTATTCATTCAGCGATTACTTTAATATGAGTAACCCTGCTGAAGAAATTATTGCCGAATTGGGGTATCGACTGGATTTTGAAGCAATACACTTTTCCCTGGCAAAGGATATAAACCAAAATACGGTTGATAAATTAAAAAACTTTTATTATAAGCTGCTACCTAAAATCACCGTAAATTCAGAAATTGCCAAGCGGGAATTTATGATCGCGCCGCTTTTACATGAAGTGATTTTAGATATTGATGCAAAATTAAACATTGAATACCCGATTGATATTAATGACAAACTCAATGGTGTTATTGATTATTTAATTCGCTCACAACAAGAGCTGATTGTTATTGAAGCTAAAAAAGGTGATTTGGATAGAGGCTTTAATCAATTGGCTGCTGAACTCATTGCCCTGGATGCGTATGAAGATAATGATACACCAGAGATATTGTATGGTGCGATAACCATTGGTGAAGTCTGGCGATTTTGTATCTTGAAAAGGCAAGAACAAATAATTATTAAAGACATCAACTTATTTAGATTTCCTCAAGATACTAAAGAAATTTTAGCTGTGCTTTTTGGCATACTTGCAAAGCGCTAAATAATGGCATTCACAGACTTTAAATAACCTGAATTTGACATAAGCATTTTGTGCTTAAATCGCTAAAATCCAGAACGTACACGGCACTAAAAAGCACTATTTATTTTACTCACCACACTTTATTTACAGGCCACATAAAGAGAGGTTTAATGTTATACCTTAGCGAGTTACTCATTCAACATCATGAACTGGAGAATTTTGACGAGCTCCTGGCACTCATTGATAAGGTCAAAAAAAATGAACGGTTTTTCCGTATTGACGTGAAACCCCCTTTTCAAGATACCCCGGAAAACTGGGAAGATCGCCTGGAAGCAGCTTTTTATTAATATGAATCACTTAAATGAACAACCCGCTATCAGCGCGGACATGGCTGACGAACAAGAATCAAAAGCCCTGGTGCAATCGCATTTACAGGAGCTAACGGCGCAATTACAAACGCTTGAGCAAAATGGCGATGCCTTAGAGCGCGCTTATTTATTGCTGGAAATTGCTCATGCCAACATTACGCTGGAACAAAATCAGGATGCCTGGGTACATGCAAAAACAGCATTTGATACATTTTTGCAGCAGCAGCACTGGGAAGCGGCAGTTGGGGCGTGTAATATCCTGTTTCAAAGCGAACAACCCGGTTCCCTGCCTGCTTTAGGTCAAGGTGTATGGCTGGCGGTAACTTTCCCTATGGACCCCGAACTGAGTATCGTCATGCTTGAGCATATCGTGGATGAAACCCCGAATGATTCTGATGGTGGCGCGGTTGCAGCGGCAACAGCCTGTTATATTGCCGATTTGCGCAGTGAAGGCAAGACCCGTGAAAAAATGCAGTTTTTTACCAATCAATTATTGGGCAAGGTTGCGCGCAGACACAGTAATATTGAAGACCAAGGCAGTTTTGATGCCTGGATTTCACGCCTGGAACTGGACATGCCGGAAGCCTTTTTAGGTCGCTTGCGTCAGGTGATTGAAGTGCTGGTGCAGGACGACTGGTGGTTTGAGCGTGATCAACTGCGTAATTTATTGCCTGAAGATGAGGCAGCATAAGAGGTACAGCATTATGATGTGGGAAGAAGATGAACCGGAAGTACCCGTTAAACTGGCTGATGATGTGGTGGATCTGGTATTTAATATTGAATGCAAAAGTCTGCCTTTGGATCACAGTTATGCGCTATCCAGCGCAATACAGGGATTGCTACCCTGGTTTGAAGCATTAGAACAAAGTGGCTTGCATTTGATTCACGGCGCGGCTTCCGGCAATGGCTGGATACGCCCGGAAGCTTCTGATGCAGTGTTGTATGTGTCACGTCGCACCCGCTTAACCTTGCGCCTGCCGCGCAGCCATTTACAACAGGCGCAGGCCTTAAGCGGGGAAGCCCTGGATATTGCCGGTCATATTTTACAGATTGGCAAGGCCAGGGAAAAACCACTGGCAAAAACGGACATCTTATTTTCCCGTTACGTCTTATCTAACGAGCAGGATAGTGATGAAGATTTTCTGAAAACGGCAATGGCTGAAATTAAGCGCCTGGAAATCAATTGTCGTAAACTGATGCCGGGGCGTGGACACCAATTTCAAACACGGCAAGGCACGGTATTTACCCGCAGCCTGATGCTGGCTGATTTAAGCTTTGAAGATGCCATCCGTTTACAACAGGCAGGCTTAGGTCAAGGCCGCAAACAGGGTTTTGGTTTGTTTATCCCGCATAAGGGTATTCAGGCGGTCAATCAGGCAAAACAGGATTAACGAGAAAGCAAATGCCTGAGCCTTTCTGGCACCCGAACCGAATCTGGTATCAAGCCAAACACCCTTTATCTGTTTTGTTATTGCCGCTGAGCTGGTTATTTTGCACATTGGTGAAATTGCGACGTTTTTTATACCAAAAAGCTTATTTGCGCAGTCATCAAGCTGCTGTTCCGATTATTGTTGTCGGTAATCTCACTGTCGGTGGCGGTGGCAAAACACCGATGGTTGTCTGGCTGACTCAACAATTACAAAAACAAGGTTATACACCCGGTATTATCAGCCGGGGTTATGGCGGTCAATCTCAAACCTGGCCACAAACAGTCAGCGCAAGCAGCGATCCGCATCTGGTTGGCGATGAACCGGTATTAATGGCGCAACGCACCAATTGTCCGCTAGTTGTCGGGCCGAATCGTCCAGTTGCGGTTTCTTATTTACTGGCATCCTATCCTTGCGATATATTAATCAGCGATGATGGTTTACAGCATTACCCCTTGCGGCGGGATATTGAAATTTTGATGTTGAATGGTCATCGACGTTATGGCAACCAACGCTGCCTGCCTGCCGGGCCATTGCGGGAGCCTATGCAGCGCACCAGCCAGGTGGATTTTATTGTAGTTGGTGAAACGAATAATAAAACGGCCCATGCTGGCGAGTGGTCGGCACAGCGTTTGCTTGGAGATGCCCACGCCTTGCTGAATGGACAAAAAACCTGCCAATTAAGTGATTTTTCTGGAAAAACCGTACATGCTGTTGCGGGTATTGCCCAACCACAGGATTTTTTTACTTGCTTAAGTGCGGCTGGTATACAGCTCATTACCCATGCTTTCCCGGATCATTATCAGTATCAAAAAGCTGATTTAGACTTCGCTGATGATTTCCCGATTTTGATGACAGAAAAAGATGCGGTAAAATGTCAGACTTTTGCGTCTGCTGCTTTTTGGTTTGTACCTTTAGAGATTCGCTTACCCGATCATTTTATCAAAACAGTTTTGGCATCACTTCACAATCCCAGGAATTCCCGTCATGGATAAAAAATTACTTGAAATCATCGCTTGCCCCGTGACCAAAGCACCTTTGCAATACGATAAAAACAAGCAGGAACTTATCAGCGTCGAGGCCAGACTGGCCTATCCCGTTCGCGATCAAATTCCGGTATTAATAGAAGGTGAAGCACGCAGGTTGAGTCTGGAAGAAACCGATCAATGGCGTAAATAACCTGAATTCAACGTAAGATTATTTTTAATAAAATAAGAAAAAACGATGAAATTCAGCAGTATCCACTCTCAAGAGCTTAGCAGTTTTCAGCGTCTTTAGCGCTAAAAGAAGCTCATACTGAACTCAGGTTAAACAAGTTGCTAACATGAGCATCAATACCTCAACAACGCCACTACTGGATCAAATCCATTTTCCCCAGGATTTACGCCGTCTGCCGGAAGCGGATTTACCGCAACTGGCAATGGAACTGCGAAATTTTCTGATTGCCTGTTTGAGCGAGTCCGGCGGTCATTTTTCCTCCAATCTTGGGGTGATTGAATTGACTGTTGCCCTGCATTATGTGTTTAACACCCCGGAGGATCGTTTAATCTGGGATGTCGGCCATCAGGCTTATCCGCATAAGATTCTGACCGGACGCCGGGACGCGATCAAAACCATTCGTCAAAATGAAGGTCTGGCAGGCTTCCCCAAGCGTAGCGAAAGTCCTTATGACAGCTTTGGCGTTGGTCATTCCAGTACCTCTATCAGCGCCGCCCTGGGCATGGCAATTGCCGCCAGACAAGTGGGCAGCCACCGTAAATCCATCGCCATTATTGGTGATGGCGCGATGACCGCAGGCATGGCCTTTGAAGCACTGAATCATGCCGGTGATTTGGGTGCCAATATGCTGGTCATTCTCAATGATAACAACATGTCGATTTCGCCCAATGTCGGTGCGCTGAAAAATCACCTGGCTGAAATTCTTTCCGGTGGTTTTTATACCGGTGTACGGGAAGGGGGCAAAAAATTATTAAGCCATGCACCGCTGCCACTGATGAAATTAGCCCAGCGTACCGAAGAATATATGAAAGGCATGTTGGTTGCCGGTACTTTGTTTGAAGAATTTGGGTTTAATTATATCGGCCCGGTAGATGGACACGACTTACCGGCATTATTATCAGTCTTAAAAAACATCCATGAACTCGAAGGCCCACAGTTTTTGCATGTGATTACCCGCAAAGGCAAGGGTTATCCCCCAGCCGAAGCCGATCCTTGCAGCTATCACGGGGTCAGCGCATTTGATCAACATACCGGGGAAATGTCGGTAAAAACCAGTACTGCCCCTACCTATGCCCAGGTTTTTGGTGACTGGCTGTGTGATATGGCGGCGCGGGATCAGCGTTTAATTGGCATCACTCCAGCTATGAGCGAAGGTTCGGGCATGGTACGCTTTTCCCGTCAGTTTCCTGAGCGCTATTTTGATGTCGGTATTGCTGAACAACATAGCGTAACATTGGCTGCGGGCATGGCCTGCGAAGGCTTAAAACCTGTTGTTGCCATTTATTCCACATTTTTGCAGCGTGCTTATGATCAATTAATTCATGATGTGGTATTGCAGGATTTACCCGTATTGTTTGCCATTGATCGCGCCGGTTTAGTGGGTGCTGACGGGCCAACCCACGCAGGTAGCTTTGACTTGAGTTATTTGCGCTGTATACCTAACATAGTGATCATGACACCAGCGAATGAAGATGAATGTCGCAAACTACTGACCACGGGGTTCCTGCACCCAGGCGCAGCAGCCGTGCGCTACCCGCGTGGCAGCGGGGCTGGTGTGACCATCGAACCCACGCTGAACCCTCTGCCTATAGGTAAGGCGGATGTCTGTCTGCCCGGTGATAGCGACAGTAAAGTAGTCCTATTGGTGTTTGGCAGCCTGTTGACAGTGGCTTTAGACGCCGCACAGCAATTAAATGCCAGTGTTGTTAATATGCGCTTTGTCAAACCCTTGGATGAAGACTTATTAAAAACTCTGGCAAATCGTTATGAACTGCTGGTCACTATTGAAGAAAACGCTATCATGGGCGGTGCGGGTAGTGCCGTGAATGAATATCTGCACCAGCAAAACTTAAATACACCCGTATTAAATCTGGGCTTACCTGATTATTTCCAGGATCATGGTTCACAGGCATCTTTGCTGGCAGAAGCCGGACTGGATGCACCAGGTATTTGTGCAGCCATTGAGCGCATAATACCGGACGTTGATTAAGTCTCCCCCTCAAACAACATTTTAAATGCGACAAAACCCTTTTTATTTTAATGATTATTCTCAGGAGAGAACGATATGACCGACACCGCCATCCCTGACGTACAAAATACGGCAGATACTCGCCACTTACCGATTGATAAAGTAGGCATTAAAGACATTAAACATCCGGTACTGGTCAGTGATCGCACGGGAAAAGAACAACACACGATAGCCAATTTTAATATGTATGTGAACCTGCCGCATAATTTTAAGGGTACGCATATGTCACGTTTTGTTGAAATTCTCAACGAAAATGAATATGAAATCACCGTACAATCTTTCAAACGCATGTTGACAGAAATGTTGGCGCGACTGGAAGCCAAATCCGGTCATATTGAAATGAACTTCCCTTATTTTGTGAATAAATCGGCACCGGTTTCCAAGGTAGAAAGCCTGTTGGATTATGATGTCACTTTTATTGGCGAAATTTGTGGGGATAAACCGGTTATTACTGTTAAAGTGGTGATTCCTGTTACCAGTTTATGTCCTTGTTCCAAAAAAATTGCCCAATACGGTGCGCATAACCAACGCTCGCATGTCACTGTCACTGCGCGTACCAATAGTTTTATCTGGATAGAAGATTTAATTGATATTATTGAAAAAGAAGCCTCTTGTGAATTATTCGGCCTACTGAAACGCCCAGATGAAAAGGCGGTCACTGAGCGTGCTTACGAAAATCCAAAATTTGTTGAAGATATGGTGCGTGATATTGCAGCGAAGCTCAATCAGGATGAGCGGATTGATAGCTATACCATCGAATCAGAAAATTTTGAGTCGATTCATAACCATTCAGCTTATGCCTTGATTGAAAAAGTCAAAGCTTAAGTTCAACAGCATAAAAAAACCCGCGTAACTCAGTGTTACGCGGGTTTTTAGTGCTTGTAAAACGCCTCTAATATCTTAGCCATACAACCACACTCGCATCAGCGAGAGTAGTTTGTCCATATTGATGGGTTTGGATAAGTAATCATTGGCACCGAGTTCGATGCACTTGCTGCGGTCTTTTTTCATTGCTTTCGCAGTCAGTGCGATGATCGGTACTTTTTGAAAATGCAAGTCACTACGAATTTGACGCATGGCTTCAAATCCGTCCATTTCAGGCATCATGAGATCCATCAAGATCAAATCTATGTTGGAATTTTGATGTAGTTGCTCAATGGCTTCTTTCCCATTTTTTGCCAATACCAATTCCATACCTTTTTCTTCTAAAATTGAGCCTAACGCAAATACATTGCGCATGTCATCATCTGCCAGAAGAATTTTTTTACCTTGAAAAATGGCTTCTTTGTCATGAAATCGATTGAGGATTTGGCGTTGTGCTTCGGGTAATTGACTTTCAATTTGGTGCAGGAATAGCACCGCTTCATCCAGCAAATGCTCGGGGGAGCGCACGGATTTAACCACCAACTGGTTCATGCAATCATTGAGTAAAAGTTCTTCTTTCTTCGTGAGGCGACGCTCAGCATAAATAATTATGGGAATCGATTGTGTGGCTTCGGCTTCATGTAAACGCAGTTCTTTAAGCAATAATAGCCCTGTTTCTGGTTCATTATTAATATCAAATATAATGCAGTCATAATCTACTTCAGCCTGGGTTAGCAAATTTTCAGCTTCGGTTCTATTGAGGGCTTGTGTGATTTGAACCGCTTCACTTTGTAAGAGTTGCAGAATATCTTCACTACTCGATGTATCATCGGCAATAATAAGAATATGTTTGAGTTCTTTTTGAACAAAGCCTTCTATGGTTTGAAAAGCTTTGCTAAGTCCATTCATGCTCACGGGTTTAAGAAGATAACCTATCGCACCCATGCGCCGTGCATCAACTTGTTCATCACTACCCGAAATAAAATGTACGGGAATATGGCGTGTTTTGGGATCATCTTTGAGTTTTTCCATGACTGTCCAGCCATCAATTAAAGGTAAACCGATATCCAATACAATGGCGCTGGGCAGGTATTCTTTTGCCGTATTTAAGCCGCTTTCGCCATCAAGCGCATACAAGGCTTTGAAGTCATGCTGATGCGCTAAATTTACTAAAATCCGACAAAATTTATCATCATCCTCAATAATTAATAAAGTCTTGTCACCCGCTTGCAATTGTTTTCGATCATCATCGCAAACCTGCACTGCTTGCATTTTTTTCGGTGTTGCTGATGTACTATCTGGAAGTGGTTTGGGAGCTACTGGTACGGGGTTGGCAGGACTCGGTTGAGTTTGTTCAGGACTGGGGGTGGCTGGGGTTTCATATTCACTCAATGTATTTGCTGTATTTGCTGTATTTGCAGTGATTTGCGCGGGAATACTTAAAGTGAAAGTACTGCCTTCGTTCTTGACGCTGTGTAGCGTGATTTTGCCGTGTAATAATTTGGCTAATTGGCGTGAAATCGATAAGCCTAAGCCGGTACCACCATAACGCCGACTGGTCGTTCCATCCGCTTGCTGGAAGGCTTCAAAAATGGATTTTTGATGTGCTGTAGAAATACCAATACCAGTATCAATAACTGCAAAATTACATAGATTTTCAGTGCTTGGGCTGATTTTCAAGGTGACACTGCCACCCTGGTCAGTGAACTTGAAAGCATTAGAGAGTAAATTACTGATAACTTGACTCAGGCGTTGTATATCCGTATGTAAGGTACTATCGGGAGGGAGTTCTGAATGGATGTTGAAGCTCAGACCTTTATTTTCTGCAATAGGCTGGAATCTACGTTGCAGGTTTTCCATTAAGCTACCGATTGCGAAGATTTCAGGCACCAGTTCAATTTTGCCCGCCTCAACTTTGGATAAATCTAAAATGTCATTGATCAATTGCAGTAAATCTGCCCCTGCATGATGAATGGTCTGTGCTGATTCAATTTGTTGCTCATTGAGATTATTGTTTTTATTTTCCATCAACATTTGTGACAGAATCAGCATACTATTGAGCGGGGTGCGTAATTCATGTGACATATTGGCGAGGAATTCAGATTTGTATTTACTCGCAAGTTCAAGTTCCTCTGCTTTGGCTTGAATCGATTTTTGAGTTTTTTCTAAAGTTTTATTCTTTTCTCGAATAGCTTCTTTTTGACGTTCTAAATCATGACTTCGAGCAGCTAGTTCGTCATTAGCCTGAAGCAGTTCCTCTTGTTGGGTTTTCAATTCTTCCGATTGGCTTTGTAGTTCTTCATTATTCTGGCGCAGTTCCTCTTGTTGGTTTTGCAGTTCTTCTGATTGAGTTCGTAATTCTTCAGCTTGAGCACGGCTTTGCTCAAGTAATTCCTGCATTTGTAGCCGCGATTCTGCGGTATTGACAGCAATACCAATGGGCTGTGTAATTTGCTGTAAAAAGTTTAATTCATCTTCGCTAAAGGCGGTGAAGCGTCCCAGTTCAAAGACACCAGCCAGTTGATTTTCGTAGTTGAAAGGTACAATGACCAGATTTTCTGGTACTGCTTCGCCAACACTGGATTGAATTTGCATATAGTCTTCAGGGACAGCCGTGATAATGATTAATTGTTTTTCCAACGCGGCTTGTCCTACTAAACCTTCACCTAAAACAACTTCTCCACTCATATTTTTACGGCGGGTATAAGCATAACTACCGAGTAACTTTAACGCGCCTTGGTGCGTTTGCTGGTTACTTTGGTAGATATAAAAAGTGCCGATTTGCGCCTGTAAATAGTTAGCAAGGAAACTGATAATATTTTTACTTAAGGTGGCAATGTCTTGCTGCCCACTCATGCACTCACTAAGTTGACTTATCCCTGTTTTAAACCAATCTTGACGGTTTTTCTGTGCATTTTCCTGCTCAAGTTTACGCAATGCACTACTGTTTTCTTCGTGCATTTGGCGTAAGGTGCGGGTCATGTTTACCAGTGCCAGCCCCAGTTGATCAGCATCGGATAACACCCGCACTTCGCTTGAATAATCACCTTCAGCAATCAAATTTGCCTGCCTCACCACGCCACGTAGCGTCGTGATCATATCCACCAGTGCTTGACCTAGCTCGTCTTTCTCTGAAAGCAGCTTGATTTCATTATTGTAATCACCTGCGGCAATATTGTTCGCTTGCACAATGATACTACGCAGAGCGTGTTCAAGTTGTTTAGAGGCGGTGATAATTTCTGCAATTTCATTATTCCCCTGATAGTCCAGCTTAGTGTCAAGCAGCTCACCGTGTGATAAGGATTTCAATTGATTACGCACCAGTAACAACGGGGAGACAATTTGCGTGGTAAAGCGTGAGGCAAACCACCAGCAAAATAAAATAATAATCAGCATCAAACCAGCAATCATTATTTGTAATTTGCGCGCTTCAGCCAGGGCTTCATGCCTGTTTATATCCACAATCAAAGCCCAACGCTGGCCTGCAATATTCAGTGGCGTATAGGCGGATAACACGGCTTGCCCCAAATAATTTTCGCTGATGTGCTCACCCGTTTTACCCTCTAATGCAGCTTGTACACTGGGGGTTTTGACTATGCCTTTATCAGGATTATGCAATGATGCCTGAATACTGTGATGTTCAGGATCAAGAAATGCATTAGAACGCATCAAATAATCACTGCCAACTAAATAACTTTCTCCCTGTTCGCCCATACCGGTACGTTTTGCCATGATTTCCCCCATGCTGTTGTCATGCAATTGTAAGGCAACGATGAGTTCAACATCACCGTTACTAGACAGCAAAGGTTGGGCAATAAACGCAGCAGGTTCGTTATTGCTGGGTTCGTATAACGCATAATCACTCACCCCCAGTTTCCCACTATTATGGACTTTCTTTACTAAGGTCGCTAAATGCGTATCACTGTATTCATCTTCAAAGAGATTCGTACCATAATCATCCTCTTTGAGTACGGTATAGAAAATCTGTCCTTCAGGATGCACTAATACCAAATCATGATAATCATAATGAACAATATATTGACTGAAAAAATCTAATTTTTCCTTGCCTAACTTCGGCGTGATGGCTTCTTCCAAATTAATTTGACTGACTAACGCCCAGTGCAAACCGGGGATTTTAACCGGGGCATATGCACTTAGCTTGAGTAACTTATCCGATGTCATTTTAATCATGACCCCGGTTTCGCTATCCAAGCCCAACTGCACATCAATACTTTTTGCAGTTTTCCTATCAGGCAATGTCGATGCACTTGTCAGCGCACTAAGGTAAACGTGCTGTTCTTGTTGGTGTGTAATTAAAAAGCTTTCACCCGTTTCACCTAAACCTTCACTGCGTTGCACAATGCCGTTCACCGAAGCAGGCGCATGGGAATCCAGGCTTAGGGCCAAGACTAATACGCCGGTAAGTTCACCGAAGCGGTACAGGGGCGCACTGATAAAGGCAATAGCTTGATTGTCAGCAGCGGCATAAGGTACAAAATCTTCAATGGCAACTTGCTCTAAACCCTTATTAAAAGCACGACGCAAGGCATTTTCTTCAGGTACGACAGTGTTTAGGTTCTGCCCCAAATCTATACCTTGACGGGTTGAATATGCCACATTGGCATCTTTGGAAATCAGCAGCAGGTCAAAATAATCATATTCTTGCTGAATTTTTTTCAGCCCCTGCCCCAACCGACCTTCAATGGATTTCCAGGCTAAACCACCAATCTTGCCTTCATTCTGGAAGGCGCCGTCAAATTGCTCCAGGGCCTGAGCGATCCACTCATCTTGTGATAATACGGCGATATTACTTAAACGTTCTTGAAAAAAAGCTTCTAATTGTGCAATTTTATTCATCTGTACCGAGCTTAATTTTTGCTCAGCATCCTGACGCAACAGCGCGACCATGTGCATCAGCACTAACACGTCCTCACGGCGTTCCTTAAAAAAGCCTTCGATTTGACTTTTTTTAATTTGCCGCACACTTTGCAGGTGACTAAATGTTTGTTCGGAAAGTGCCTGACGACTTTTCCATAAACTCAAGCCTCCCACCAAGGTCAAAGGCAGGATGCTGATAATTAAGGTTGTTGCCAACAAACGTGTACGTATTTTCATAATTTTTTCTGATTATTAAGCAGTAGCAAGGGATAAAACCTTCCAGGTCTTAAAGACCTGGAAGGTTTATGCTATCGAATTGTCCCGATTTAATTTAGGAGTGAGGATAAAATAAATACAGAAACTGGGTGCAGGATTTTTATTAATTTTCAAGGCCTGAAAACAGGCGCATAGCAAGCTATGTAACTGTTTTCGGAACGCAGAAAATGGAGAAAAAGACCAGCCAAGTTGCTGAAGTTATAAAATTCTTGCTCCTTAGTAGCCCATTCTGCTGTAATTAAATTTTCATCCCTTAGACTTGTGTTGGCTTCCACAATTTTGGTTCAGGACGGAAATCTTTATGTTTTTCCCAACTTTGGCGCTGCATTTGCTCTGGCACACGAGGATTGGGGAAACCAGGCAACTGATTAGAAGTCCAGCGCCCTTCGGCTTCCAACTGCTTCATCACCAAATGCAGCAGGCTATCATCAGCCCATTCATCCACGTATTTATCAGGGTCTTGGCTGCGCTCATTTTTCAGAATATCTTGTGCTTTCCATTGCCGTGCACAGGCTTTCAGATGTTTAATCATCTCACCATTAATGCGCCCATCCCACACCATCATATCGATGGTGGCGCGGATGACTGGTGGCGGTACTTCAGAGATATCCGTCCAAATAAAATACGCCGCTGTATCAGGATCATTGGTCATCATATCACGGCATTCTTCTTCCGATTTCAAATACGCCGCCATCACATCAGGGCGTTCACGTAACCAATCGTGAATCGCCAGCGTTGCACCAACATCATGAAACATTTTTACATCCAGTTCAGGATAATATTGCTGACTGGTATTTGGCATATTTTGTCCTGTCATCCAGCGTTTTGCTATGCCTTTCATTTCCATCCATGACGGGTAGGGTTCCCAAAATGCAGCAGCATGAATCGCGCCACTGCGCAAAGAAGCCATTTGTTGATCAATCGATTGATTCATCAATTGGGGTTTCACCCCAAACTCATGCATCCAGGTGAGAATTTGGCGGTGTGAAAAAGAGCCAAAGGCAGTCGCTACAGGTTTATCCTGTAAGTCTTTGGGGTCTTTAACCGAGCCATTTTCCAAGTACTTATTCGGCACGCAAAGGCTACCAAATTCACCTAAATCATAACCGCTGGCAGCAACAAAATCAGCACGCACCTTATCGCCATTGCTCAATCCTGGCGTGTCGGACATATAACCAAACTGATTTTTACCTGCAAACATATTATTGTTGATTAACGGCCCCGACAAGGCACGAAACCATACGACACGGCTACCTTTAGGCAAGTATTTCAACAACAATTGGGCTTGCTTATTGACGCTGGCTGTCCAGTGAATCGTGCCATAGGGTTGATAACCAATCGTCATAATCACCGGCTCGCCAATTTTACCGAAAGCGCCTGTCGGCTTGCCGTATTTGCTACTGATTTCTAACCAGTCATCACTGATATTTTTCTCTGATTGCGCATACGCTTGTCCTCCCACAGGCGATGGCAGCATACTCAACACCGTTGGCAAGACCACACCAAGTGCGCTGTATTTGAGAAATTCCCGACGACTTTGTTGTACTTGTAACAGGATTTCTTTTGATTGAGACATAACTCCTCCTTAATGGATAATGCTTTTATATTATTGCTTGTAAGAATCCTTCTAGCATTTTATTCCCATTGCTTAGTTTTCATCCAAAACTTCAATCTTTGGTGCTTGTACAGGAAAATATACAATAAACACACTGCCTTGTTCAGGCAAGCTTTCAACTTCTACATTCCCCCCTAGTAGTTGCGTAAAATGCCGTGTAATTGCTAATCCCAAACCTGTTCCACCGTATTTACGCATGGTTGACACATCCGCCTGCATAAAAGGTTCAAATAATTTTACTTTTTGTTCTTCATTTAAGCCAATACCGGTATCCTGAATCCGAAACACAATAAAATCTTGCTCATGGTCTTGCTGTATATCGCTATAAATAGAAATTGTACCATCCTGTGTAAATTTACAGGCATTGCTTAACAAATTAAGTAGAACCTGGCGTACCTTAGTCAAATCACTGTGCATTTCTTTTAATTGATTACCACAATACATTTTTAATTTATTATTATTTTTTTCTGCCATAGGATAAATAGTACTGACAATATCTTCTAACAAATCGACAATATTAAAAGTTTCATAGAAAACTGTCATACGACCTGCTTCAATTTTAGAAATATCTAATACATCATTAATTAAATCCAGCAAATGTTTACCTGAATTTAAAATATGTTCAATATCTGTGCTGCGTTCAATTTCTTCAACGTCTACACATTTATCATCTGCTTCATCCATCACTTCTTCTAATAACATTTCACTATAGCCAATAATCGCATTCAAAGGTGTACGTAATTCATGACTCATATTAGCCAGAAAACGGCTTTTAGATACATTGGCTTGCTCTGCAACTTCTTTAGTGAGTATCAATTTTTTATTGATTTCTTGTAATTCTTGAGTACGTTCAATAACACGTTGTTCAAGTTCATCTCGCGCAGCTTGCAATTCTTGAGTACGTTCAGCAACCTTTTGTTCAAGTTTTAAATTGTGTTGATTTTCTTGTTCAATAAAGCGTAAATATAAACGTATTTTGCTGATGAGTTGCGGGGTATCTATAGGCTTGGTCAAATAATCAGCAGCACCCACTTCAAAACCTTTGCGTTGAAATTCTTCAGATTTATAAGCAGCACTTAAGAAAACAATAGGGATATATGCGGTAGATTTGAAAGAGTGGATCAATTTAGCTGTTTCAAAACCATCCATTTCTGGCATCTGAACATCGAGCAAAATTAAATCAATAGGATTTTCCAATAAACAACCTAAGGCAGCCTGCCCTGAATTTGCCTCAATGACTTGAATACCTTCTAAATGTTCTCCTAACAAGGCACGTAAGGTAAACAAATTATTAGGATTGTCATCAACAATAAGAATACGAAACTGCTTAAACACAGTCATATACTGTGTTGCTCCCGTGATGGTGGATTTATGTTTATTTATTTTTAATGATTATGCTTAATATGACATAAATTGTAACAAGTGTGTAAATAATATTACACATATTAGATACTAAAGTTTCAAATTATTGTTTTTATTTAATTTCTTACTTTTTGAGGGCGCTCTAAATAAAAAAACCGCAAGGCTTGCGCCTTGCGGTTTTTTTTATTTAGAGTATAAACCCGATCAGCGTATGCAACACTGATGTAACCATTCAGACCCCCAAAGCACTGATTATACCGCTTTGTGTGGGATACACCTGTAGCCATTCCTGGAGGCGGCTATCAGTAAATTATGCAACCAGTTGTCATGATAAACCCCGTCTAAGTTGAAAACCACAGTTTTTGTCATTCCCGTGTAGACGGGAATCCAGCCCTCGTGAACAGCGACTGGATACCTGCCTGCACAGGTATGACATTAATAGAATATTTTTGTCGATTTCAAAGTGGATGGGGTTTATCTAAATTCATTAAGTCTTTCGGCAGGGCTAATTTTTCCATCATACTTTTTTATTGTTTGTGGGCATGACGGTGAAAAGTTATGGATTAATGCATAACTACGGATTAAATTTTCAGCACTCTTAT
>NZ_JAUCGJ010000076.1 GCF_030378065.1 Candidatus Venteria ishoeyi
ACCCAGGGCGTTGCCCTGGGCTGGTATGTTATACCCCTTTGGGGCTGGCTGAATATTTTCTTAAGTTAATGGTAGTGGGGCAGCGCCCCAGGGTAGAGAATGACACGGATACAATTCCAGGGGTGTTTATTAATGCGCCCCGTTGGGGCTAAACAACAGGGCTTGTCCGTCCTGTATCTCGGCTTTCAGCCGCCAAACGCTCCAACCCACCCGTCTTTTAGTGGGTGGTTGTTTAGTGTTGAACAAAGCATAAGCGGGCATAGATAGCAAAATCTTCTTCGCTCAGGATTTCCTTGTAATCTACTTTGTTCGCTTTGCCGCCCACGCTGGTCGCCACCTCGGCACTATTTTGATAGCTGACGCATACAGCCCACAAGCTGTTTTGGCCGTCCTGAATAAATTGGCGTTCTATGTTCAGGATGACATGGCTTTCCAGAAAGCGGTTGAGTTGCTCCGAGGCCGCTTGCGGGGATTGTACGGGAATTGTGAAAAAGGCAAGTTTCATATTTTTTTCTCCAAAAATCGCAAGCGTCCGCCGCGAGAGTCGGAAGTTTTAATTTAGATAGCATAATACAATTCCAACGGTTTTTTCAAAATTTGAATTTTATGAAGTTTTACGTTTAAAAAATTGGCTCACCCGTTGAAGCAAACCTCCTGTTTCCTCGCCGGTCGCTTCCGCTTCCTTGCTCGATAACGGGGAATCCTGTTTAACCAGATAAACCTGTTTACCTGCCTGACCTGGCTCACCCTGAACTCGGGCACAACGGAAACCCTGGTAGCCGGCGCGGTAGCCTGGCGACCCGCCGTAACGGTACGCGGCGCGCACGCCACGCGCGTCGTCGTTCCAGGAGCCGCCGCGGATAACACGCGAGTCACCGCCAACAGGCCCCGTAGGGTTAAGCTGAGCATCCTTGGAATAGCCTCCCCAGTAATCCTGACACCATTCCCAGACATTGCCATGTATTTCATACAAGCCCCAGGCGTTGGGTGGCAAGGATTTGACCGGCACGGTTTCCTCCCGCCAAACTCCTTTTTCACCATCGGTATAGGGATTATTGCCGTCATAATTCACTTGCTCCGGGGTAATGTTATCACCAAAATAAAACGGCGTTTGCGTCCCTGCGCGGCAAGCATATTCCCACTGTGCTTCGCTGGGTAGTGTCAATTCCAGGCCGGGCAGGATGCTGTTTAATTTATCGATAAATGCTTTAGTTTCGTTCCATCTTACGTTTTCTACCGGCCTATCCGTGCCTTGGAAGTGGCTTGGATTTTCTCCCATCACCGCTTCCCACAGTGCTTGCGTCACTGCCGTGTCGAACAACCAGAAACCTTGCGTCAAAGTCACCTCATGCTGCGGACTCTCTCCTTCTTTCCAGCGCTCCGGCTCCGATTCCAGCGAGCCCATCAAAAAGCGCCCCGGCGGAATCCAGCGCAAGCGCTGGCGCACTTTCTGAGGTTCACTGCCTTTGTGAAAAGGCGGGGCCTCCAAAACAAATTCCGCCCACAGGCCGTAACGGTCGCGACCTGTATTTTTTGCCCAGTCGGGTTTGTACAGGTTGCTTACTTCCAATTGACCTGTATCGCTGCGCAAGATGAAATCCGGCGTACTCGGCAAAGCCAAGCGGTCGGCAGCGCCCTCCCGCCAGCGCAACAACGCCGCTACGCCTTGTTCCGAGCGCTGAGTCCGGCTTTCCTTCGGGCCGGACTCCACGCTCGCAACCGGCTCCGCTGCTACCGGCCTGGCCCCGACCTGAACTCGGGCACAACGCAAACCCTGGTCGCCGTAGCGGTAGACTGGCGTCCCGTAGCGACGGCACGCGGCGCGCACGAGACGCGCGTAGCCGAGCCAGGAGCCGCCGCGGCGAACACGCGAGTCACCGCCAACAGGCCCCGTAGAGTTAAGCTGAGCATCCTTGGAATAGCCTCCCCAGTAATCCTGACACCATTCCCAGACATTGCCATGCATTTCATACAAGCCCCAGGCGTTGGGTGGCAAGGATTTGACTGGCACGGTTTCCTCCCGCCAAACTCCTTTTTCACCATCGGTATAGGGATTATTGCCGTCATAATTCACTTGCTCCGGGGTAATGTTATCGCCAAAATAAAACGGTGTTTGCGTCCCCGCGCGGCAAGCGTATTCCCATTGGGCTTCGCTGGGTAGCGTCAATTCCAGACCGGGCAGGATGCCGTTTAATTTGCCGATAAAGTCCTTGGTATCATCCCAGCTTACATTTTCCATCGGTCTGTCCGGGCCTTTGAATTTGCTTGGGTTATCACCCATCACCGCTTCCCACAGTGCTTGTGTCACCGCGCTATCGAACAACCAAAAACCTTCCGTTAAAGTGACTTGGTGTTGTGGGCCTTCGCTATCCCAGCGCTCCGGTTCCGACTCCGACGAACCCATCAGAAAAGAACCGGCAGGTATCCAACGCAGGCGTTGTTTGACTTCACCCTCTCCCCGGCCCTCCCCCATTGAGGGGGAAGGAGTTTTAAGCACAAACTCCACCCATAAACCATATTCGTCTTTTCCCCAGGCACTTGCCCAAGGCGGCGCTACCTCTTGCCAGAACAGCGGTTCATCGTCCAGGCTGATTTGACCATTACGGCTTTGCAGTTGGCCTAACCAGCTTGCGCCGCGTTGTTTCTCAACTGCTCCAGGATGCGGTGCTTCCAGCAGCAGCAAGGATTCGTTCTGGTGGTATAGCTGCCAGGTGCGCAGTGGAGACCGGCTGGGGATGTGAGCGGGATCGTAGCCAGGTGGAACCGTACCTTTGGTTTCATCAGCATGAGCGATATGGTGCAAGCGATCTAAATCCCGTTGCAATGCTTCGGGTTGCTCGGTACGGATGGCAATACGCGGCTCCATGCGGCGTACCCAGGCGCGGGCATCCGCATCTGCTGACTCAGTGCTGAGGGTCTCTCCCAGATAGGCGTAGAACTGTTTGGCCCGGCGAATGTATTTGTTTAAGTCAGGGTGTTTTTCCAACAGTTTGCGGGTATGGGGCGAGGAGGCATAACATTCTTCAATCCAGATTTCTGCCGGGAGTCCGTCCCGCCATGCGCATACACGTTCAAGCAGGATTTCTCGGCATTTATCATCCAGACTGTCAAAGCGGGCGCGGAGGACTTTAACACGGGTCTGCTCCAAGGTAGCGGCAATGCTGGAAATCCCGGTTAAATCAGGATGTTGCCAGAAAAATGCTTCAACGGCAGCATCAACGCCCAATAACCGGCGCACGTCACGTAACAGGCCGGGTTCGATGCGAATGGCGGGAGCCAGCAGGGTGAGCAATTGTTCCACCGGCTTTTTGTTGGGAAAAGCTTTGGCAAAAGCCGTGAGACGCGGTGGTGTATGGCACTCCCAGGCGAGTGTTTGCCACACCGGATCGGACATTTGTTTACCAGCGGGCAACAGTGCCAGCGGGCGGCAGCCGCGTTCTTGCAGGCGTTCACCCAGACTTCGCCATACTTGCCGGGTGCGCTTATCGGTGCTAAAAAAACCCAGGTCTCCCAAGACCAGCACCAAGGCACCGGGATCAGGCAGGCGGTAGCTTTGTAATTGTTCATCATCAAAAACCGGCGCATCCATGCCGTCCCAATACAAGGCGCTGGTCACGCTATCCACGGGAAACAGTTGTTGAATCCGGGTCAGTATATCAAGTTGGTCTTGCCAGTAGGGAATCAGACGGCGACTGCGGTCAAGAATGACATGTGCCTGCATTCCCCAGGCACGGTGTGGCTTGCGCGGCAGTGTGGGGAGTAGTTCACCACGGCTGAGGCGGCGCACGGTGGCTTTGATGTCGGGACGGGAACTGGGTACGGCGTGCATGGCAGCGCGCCGTAAATACGGCAGCAATACACTCCAGGCGCTAAGTGGCGTGGTAGTGGGCGGCGCGGCGCGTTCTTCCGGGTAATATTCCGGTGGTGCTGGTATCGTGTGAGCAGTGCTTGTTTCCTCTTCTTCCAGCAGGCTGATAGGGTGGTATTGGCAGGCCGTTACCCGCCAGAAAGGGATGGCGAGCGTTTTTTCCGGCTCTTCGGTGGTTTCCCGGTTTTTTGTAAGCTGGGTTTTACCCTGGCTGTGAGCAGTCGCATCGATGTCCGCTTGCGGCTTCGCTGTAAGCGCCGTAAACCCCAGCAGGTTTGCCATTTCCGGCAGCAAATCCGCAGGTGCGCCATCAGCCAGGGCGAGGAGTAATTCAGCGCGTCCGCAGAGGGATTTTCCCATGCCGGGGTGTTGCTCAGGTTTGCCCTTGTCCATAAATCTTGCTCTATTCGCTGCCGCTGTGCTTTTGCACTACAAAAGGGGCTATTTCTTTTAATTTTGTTCGTTGTTTGTCAGCATCCCCCGGCGCAATATAATTCAGCGCGCGTAACAAATCCAGATATTCGGCTTGTCCGGGCAAGGGTTTTAATTGCCGATCATTGGCTTGTTTGCGATCAGTTTGTAATTGTTCGGCGGCTTCCCGCAGCACCTTTTCATCCATATCTTTGAAATGCGCGCGTCCACGTTTAATCAGGTGTTCTACCAGATCTTCGCCATCTTTCACCAACTCCAGATATAGCACCAGACAACGCCGCAAAAATGCCGGAGGCAGGGCGCGTTCTTCATTGGTGGTGATGATCACCAAAGGGGTTATGCCGGATGCGCAAATAGGTTTGCCCCAGCCGTCGGGGGTGAAACAACCTTCGCCCAAGGCTTCAAGCAGGCCGTTAGGCACGTCCATTTCAGCTTTGTCGATTTCATCAATCAGTAATACGCAGCCGTTGTCGGGATTGCTGTCTTCTTCCTGCATGGGCGCGGGAATGTTGCGTAATTTTGCTTGTTTCAAAGCAGTGTTCCAGTCGAACGCCCACCACAACGGGCCGGGATGCAGGTAGTTTTTAAGGCGCAGTTTTTGTTCCAGCGCGTCAGCACCGAGGTCCGCAGCCTGCCCTAATTGTGCATCAGCCAAACGCTGCACGGCATCAAAACGCCACATCAGATCCTGGGATTCACAATGAGCATCAATGACGTGTTGCACGAATACCCGTTTTAATACCTTAGCCACAGCGCGTGCCAACTGGCTTTTGCCAATGCCCGGTTCACCGCGAATCAGCAACGGTCGCTTCGCTGCCAGCGCGGCATCAACAGCCCGGATGGAAAGTGTATCGAATACATGAACACGCTCCAACTCGCCGTGTGATTGCAGGGTGATTTCGCTGCCATTTTTAATTTCCAGCGTTTCTAAAAAGTTCATGAGGCATTTTCCGTATTTTTGGAAGGTGGTTTGAGTTCCTGCATGTCTGAGACTTTGTACATGTTGTCGATTTCTTCTAAATACCGCGCTTCATCAGTATCGAGATTGATAAAGACCAGATACGGATATTTGGTCTGGATTTCTGCAATCAGTTCGGTGAAGTGTTTTTTGTCCGCTTCTTTATCGGGTATTTTGTAGGTGCAGTATTGGGTTTGTTTTCCGTAACTGCGGGTAGCCAGTTGCCTGATACGTAATGCCGCGCTGTCGCTGATTCTTCCCGGCGCAAAAGTTTTTATTATATGCGCCTGAAAATCCCGGATATAACTGTCCTTGGTTTTGTTACGAAAGCCGCCTTCCGGTGGCAGTTCATTATCATGGTTAAATTTTCCGCGCGGCAGTTCGTTTTCTTGTTCCAGCATCTCAAATTTTACGGCTCTGTCATCCCCGCCCGCCATGATGATTTCCGCTGCGGTTTCCGTGGCAATCTCCGCAGTAAAAGCTAAATGAGTCAGGCTGTCTTTCTGGTTGCGCAATAATGCAATCAGGCGATGACCGAATAGCGCGGGCAACAGAATATTCAGCAGTGAGCGAATACAGGCCACGCCACTATCATCTTTTTGTTTTTGAAAACGAACCCGCAGTTCATTGAGTAAATCAAGACGTTCCGACAAGGCGCAGTCATCCAGCAGTCGTTCGCTAATGTGTTGTGGCTCGGTATCCAGTTCAATATCAAAATCCAGGCGATCCCTTAGCTGCTTTAAAAGCGGGGAGTTCGCACCTTGTTCTTCCAATAAGGTGGTGATTTCTTCCAGCGCCCATTGCCATCTTTGTTCACGCTCCTGGTCTTCATCAATTTCTTCACAAAGTTTTTGGCGAAATTCCGGAATATCCAGCAGTTTCCAGGCTGGCGTGGCTTTAAACCGATTACCGCCAAACGGTTTCTGAAAGGATGTAATAATACCAATGATTTCATTATCTACGAATACCGGGCTGCCGGATGCGCCTTCCCAGAGCTTTGCTTGTTTTACCGGGTTATCAACGCCAAGTTCAAACCAGTCTTGCGTTTCTGCGGCCTGATAGGTTTTGCCTTGCAAACCCACCGCTTCCCGAAGATTGTCATCGCGCTCTCCGGCTGCGGGAAAGCCTTCACTTTGCCAGTGTTCGTTTCCGGCAGGTTTTTTATGGGATAAACGCGCGCTGCCTTTGACCGGAAACTCACAACGCAGCAAGGCAACATCAAGTTCCTTATTCTCCCAAACAATACAGTCTGCAAGTTCCAGGGCTTGCCAATCCCGTGTTTTGCCTTTTTGATGATGCCAGCGCAGTTCAATGCTTACGGGTTGTTTGCCATCGGGATAAAGCGCGTGATGAACGGTGATAACGCGATTGAAAGCCACCGGATAAGCAGTGGCGATATAGCCCTCGCCACCGACATCAACAAAAATCTCTACCAGAAGATTTTTATAATTCATCTTTATTTTCCATGCACAAGGTTAAAACTTTCGCCTTTCAGGCGAACAGATTTATCTCTGATGTTTAACGGTAAAACTTAAAATATGGGTTTTAGCACTAACACCCCAAAGGGGTATTTTAATATAGCTTGGGGCAACGCCCCAAGGTAGAGAATGATATGTTTACGCCCTGAAAGGGCAGGTTAAAATGATTGCAATATTTTAATTTGCCCTTTCAGGGCGTGAATGACACGGATACAATTCCAGGGGTGTTACCCCTGGCTATATTAATGCGCCCCGTTGGGGCTAAACAACAGGGATTGTCCGCCCTGTATCTCGGCTTTCAGCCGCCAAATGCTCTAACCTACCCGTCTTTTAGCGGGTGGTTGTTTAGTTAGGTTTTTTAGTTTTGCTGGAAATTTTCACGTCACCACCATCCGCAGATTCCGGCTTCATTTTCAATTTGACCTTATGCACCGTTTGCGAGGTGGTTTCAGCACCAGCTTCAGCGTTCACCACCCAGAATTTTACGCCAGCACCGCCCGTTTCTTTGGTGCTGGTAGTGAATTGAACTTCCACCTCGATATCTTCCAGTAAAAACTTCAGGTCTTCATCTTTTGCCTGGATTTGCGATTGCTGAAGTTCACTGCGCAGCGCGCGCAGCATATCGGAAAGTTGCAGTTTATTTTTCATATTATTTCCTTTAGGAGTGAGGATGAAATAAATACAGAAACTGGGCGTAGGATTTTTATTCATTTTCAAGGCGTGAAAACAGGCGCATAGCAAGCTATGTAACTGTTTTCACAACGTAGAAAATGGAGAAAAAGACCAGCCAGGTTGCTGAAGTTATAAAATTCTCACTCCTTAAAGTACAAAACAAAAAGTTTTTGTGTAACGTCACTGCGGGTTCGCCTGCCCACTAAACACCCGCCGCAAGCTGCGTGCGCGGTATTCAATAATATGCCCGAAACTGAGGAAATATTGCAGTTCGCCGCCGTTGCTATAACCGCTGCCCATGCGTAAAATGCCCATCGGGGTATCCCACAACAGCGCAATGCTGCCACCGTAATACAGGTTTTTTTGCTGTTCACGTATGGGGTTGTCCCATATTTTACCGCCGTGGAACATGATTTCCAGCCCAGAGTTACTCAGGGCATTTTGCAGCCACTGTGGGCGGTACATATCGCCCATGCGCAGTAAGGCAACATCTGCGCCGCTGACACGCAAATCATTTTCTGCATAGCCCGTCAGCAGGCGGTAGTGTCCCATGGATAATAAGGTGTCGGAAGAAGTGCCGAGATTGATATCAGTGATTAAGGTGTGGGCTTTTGCCAGTGGCGTGACATAACGCGCATACAGGGTGAATAAGCGGTTATTTTTGAGTTTTTCATGGCGCTCGCCAGGGAGTTTGAAATCAAAAGAACTGACTTCCCCCATCAGGTTCATTAATAAACCGTGCCTTGAAAACAGGCGTTGATCCAGTGTGTCGTATTCAAATAACAGGCGCAGACCCGCTTCAGTGCTTTTGATGCGATAATATTCCGGTAGTACAACGCTGTTTTCAGGCTGTTTCAAATTTGATGCCTGATAAAAAGCGCCTGTGCTTAAACGCCCCCAGTTACTGAAATTAATACCCGATTTTAAACCACCTGCAACCGTAGGCCCCCGATACTCCAATGCTTGTTGATTGATAATCACATCCTGAAAATTGCGACCAAAAGCCAGTGTGGGTTCAACAAAAAAACGATCCTGATAGTCCAGCGGTTGATAGAGTTTGGTGGAAATCTGATAACCCCGGCCAAAACTTAACTCATTAATCCATTCGCCGCCTAAGGCATTTAAGCTTAAACGCTCATGGCGCAATACCAGATTAAACAGGGTGCGGTCATCAAACGCTGAACTGACGCTGGCACCAAAACGCAGGTAATTTGGCCCCCAGCTTTTTTCTCGAACATCAAACAATAAGCCGGTTTCACCCTGTTCATTTTCCAGCGTATCGTAAGTAATGCGTTCAAATTCGTTAATCTGGTTCAGTTGTTTGATTTTATTTTCAATCTCACCCCGATTGAGTGTGCGCTGTAATAAGTCTTTGCTACGCTCATATAATAAGTTTTCGTTGCCGCGCGTGATGCCCTGAAAGCGGATAAATTGCGGGTTGATGACTTTTTCCTGAGAAATGATGCGTTGTTTTTGTTGTTGTTTATGCCGGGCATAGGCGGCTGGGGATAAAGCCATGCCTTTGAATAAAACCGCCTTGTCCATCACTGCCTGATAACCGCGTTTTATCATGTCCTGTGCATGTTTGGCATCAAAATCCAGCGAAGTGTGTCCTTCTAAATCCGGTGCAATAACAATATCGGCCTTTTTCATGGAAACCAGCATATTTTGAATCAATACCACTTCGGTGGATTGCTGTGCCAGTTTCAGCAAAGAGGCTGAAGCGTCAATATCTGAAGGTTTGCTGGAGACATTAATGGCAATGACCAAATCCGCGCCCATGTCCTTGACCAGTTGCACCGGCATATTATTGAGCAGGCCGCCGTCAACCAGCAGAGCGCCGTTCATGGCGATGGGTGCAAACACTGAAGGCACTGCCATTGAGGCGCGCATCGCCATTGCCAGATTGCCTTTTTCCAGAATATATTGTTTGGCGGATTTTAAATCAACGGCAACCGCCTTAAATGGAATTGGTAAGGCGTTAAAATCATCCAGTTGTAGGCCGCCCGTCAAGCGTTCCAATTGGATAATCAGATTTTGTCCACCGACAATCGCAGCGGGCGTGGAAAACCCCTTTTTGGAAAAACCGACTTCAAACTGGGCAAAATTTAATTGGCGCTGCTTTTCACGAAAAGATAACAACTGGCGCTCGGCACTGTCATCAAACACCTTGTCCCAGTTGATTTCCATCACGGCTTTTTCAAGTGCTGGCACATCGACTTTAGCGGCATACAATCCACCAACAATGCTACCCATGCTGGTACCGGTGACATAATCAACAGGGACATGCAAGGCTTCCAGCGCCTGCAATGCGCCAATATGGGTAAATCCCAAAGCGCCGCCGCCGGATAAGACCAGACCAATGCCGGGGCGTGAGGCTGTTTGGTTTTCGGCTTGTAAATGCAGAGCGAACAGGCAAAAAAAACTATAAACAACAGAGAGTATAATATTTTTAAGTATATGATATTTCATAGATTAACATGCTAAGGAGCGAGAATTTTATAACTTCAGCAACCTGGCTGGTCTTTTGCTCCATTTTCTGCGTTCCGAAAACAGTTACATAGCTTGCTATGCGCCTGTTTTCACGCCTTGAAAATGAATAAAAATCCTGCGCCCAGTTTCTGCATTTATTTCATCCTCACTCCTAAGTTATTGATAATATCGAGGCACACGTTTTGTCACCCCGGTTAATAATTCATAGCCAATGGTGCCGGAAAGCCTTGCAATTTCATCTACCGGAATATGTTGCCCCCATAATTCGACTTTATCGCCCACTTGGGCATCGGGGCAGTCCCGTAAATCCAGCGTGATCATATCCATTGATACTCGTCCGACCAGTTTGACGCGCTGCTTATTCAGCCAAACCGGCGTAGCTGGCGGTGCATGGCGTGGATAGCCGTCCCCATAACCGATGCTGACGGCGGCAACCGGCATGGTTTGCGGACAGGCCCAGGTTGCACCATAACCTAAAGTATCCCCGGCCTGACATTGTTTAATGCTGATAATCCTGGAGCTTAAAGACATGGCGGCGGTTAAACCCTGTACTGCGGGCAGGTCATCATTAAACGGTGCTGCGCCATAGAGCATAATGCCGGGACGATTCCAATGCGCGTGGCTCTCAGGCCAACCCAGAATACCCGCAGAATTGGCAATAGAGGTTTCACAGGATATATGTTGAATCTGCTGCTGGAATGTCGTGACCTGGCGTTGTGTCATTGGGTTATTGCGCTCATCAGCGCAGGCCAGGTGTGTCATTAAGCGGATGGGTCTGGCCCGCGTGGGCGCGGTTTGCAGTTGTTGCCAGGCTTGTTTGAATTGTTCCGGGCGAAAACCCAGGCGACCCATGCCGGTGTCCAGTTTTAACCAGACTGCAATGGGCGTGGGGAGTTGGCTGTCCAGTAATTGTGCTACTTGCCAGGGGCTGTGCAGCACAATTTGTAATTGCTGTTGGGCGATTATCGGCAATTCCGCAGCTTCAAAAAAACCTTCCAGCAACAAAATCGGTAACTGAATCCCGGCTTCCCGTAAAACCAGCGCTTCTTCCAGGCAGGCTACGGCAAAGCCGTTTGCGCCTGCGCTGGCAAGCGTCTGGGCAACTGGCAGTAAACCATGCCCATAAGCATCGGCTTTGATGACGGCAAAGTTTTTTGATAAAGGTGCAGCAGCTTGCGCGCAACGAAAATTATCACTAATTGCCTGTAAATCAATCAGGGCATGGGTTGGGCGCATTACCAGCGCACTTCAATGCCTTGCGCTTCCATTGCGGTTTTTGCGTCAGCAACGCTGTATTCGCCAAAGTGGAAAATACTGGCAGCCAGTACCGCGTCCGCGCCACCTTTGGTGACGCCTTCCACCAGATGTTGCAAGTTCCCCACACCGCCTGATGCAATCACCGGCACGGTGACAGCATCACTCATGGCGCGGGTCAGGGGCAAATCAAAACCATTACGGGTGCCGTCCCTGTCCATGCTGGTCAGTAAAATCTCACCTGCACCCAGTTGCACCATTTTCTGTCCCCATTCAATGGCATCAATGCCAGTGGGTTTGCGACCGCCGTGGGTGAAGATTTCCCAGCGCAGCGCTTCATCTTCGCTGCTGACTTGTTTGGCATCAATGGCAACCACGATACATTGCGCACCGAAGTGTTCACTGGCTTCACCAACAAATTCAGGGTTAAATACCGCTGCGGTATTAATCGCCACCTTATCCGCGCCAGCATTCAGCAGGCGGCGAATATCTTCCAGTTTGCGAATGCCGCCACCCACTGTCAATGGAATAAACACCTGTTCAGCAACGGCTTCCACAACATGTATGATGGTATCGCGTTCATTGCTGCTGGCAGTGATATCGAGAAAAGTAATCTCATCTGCACCCTGCTCGTCATAACGACGCGCAACTTCAATGGGATCACCGGCATCCCGAATATCAACAAACTGCACACCTTTGACGACTCTGCCCGCGTCTACGTCAAGGCAGGGAATAATACGTTTTGCAAGACCCATAAATTTAACCTGTTTTTTGAATAGTAACTGATATGACGCAGCGGATTATAGCAGGTTAAAAGTCCGCTCATAGCCTGTATTTTGGTTGCGAATCGTGACACTTAAAATACCTTGCGCATCACAGGAGTAACGCTCTTCTATGAGTTGCCCTGAAGCTTGTCCACTATTGTGAACTTCAACACTGGCAAGGTTTTTGGTGGCCTGAAGTTGTGGTTCAAACGGGAATAAAACCTCCTCCCAGGGCGTCAGTTCGCCGCAAGGCAAACCATTGGCATTGAGATGACTGGCTTCCAGGTAACGAAAATATCCCATATTATGCGTGGGCCAATAACTACGCACATGCTCCAGTGGCGGTTCATTTTCCGCTGGCAACAAGGTATCTTTTTCAAAAATCGGATCAAAGCTGGCAGCACTACCGGCTTCTTTTTCACGCCATACGCCAAAATGCCGGGTAAAACGCTCGCGCAATGAATAACCTGCCTGCGCATCTGCGCGTATACTTAAACCAATCGCAGTTGCGCCATAAGGATGTAGGGAGCGCCGCAGACGCCGACCATAGGCTTCCCGCAACATGCGACCAACGGCAGGCAGCGCGGTGGAACCCCCTACCGCATAAATGGCGTGAATGCTGGTATTGTCAATTTCCAGGCGTTGCACAGCCTGGGATATGGCGTGTTCAACCATAGTAATCGTTTTTTCCAGCAAGGTTTTACATTGTTCATAAAATGCTGCGGTGGTTAAACGGATTTCCTTTTTTAAGCCAATAACGGATAAATCAATACTAAGGCTGCGGGTATTGGGATGTAAGCCTTCTTTTTTCTCACGGCATTCCTGCAATAAGCGGCGTTGCTGACTTTCATTCAAGGGCTTATCCAGTTTTTCCAGCACCAGTGATAACAATATCCGATCAAAATCATCCCCCCCCAGTTGCGGCATACCTTCGCTACTGAGTACCTGGTGATGACGATCCTGCATTCTGATTAAAGACACATCAAAGGTGCCACCACCTAGATCATAAACTGCAATATAACGGGTTTTCTGGCTTTTTTTGCCATAGTGATGCGCATATTCTATACCTGCCGCAGATGGCTCGTTAATCATACCCAAAACATGAAAACCCGCCTGCCGGAACGCATCCAGGGTGAGAAAGCGTTGATTGCTATTGGCATTAGCCGGTACAGAAATAAAAATTTCCAAGGCTTCCTGGGGTTCCAGTTCCAAAGTGGAATGATGCCGCAAATCATGATGCAGGCTTTGCAGGTATTCAACCAAAAGCTGATGTAAACTAATTATCTGTTGGTCTATCGTTACCGTTGTATGTAAACCACTGTTGCCCAGCATACGTTTAAACGAGCGAAAACATTGCCATTTATCATTATTTTCTAAACTTTGTGCGATCATACCATAGCAACGTTGCTCGCCTTGCACGACCAACAGGGAGGGATACCAAGCCTGGGCATCCCCTTCTTCGCTGTGAAAATTAACGATTGGGTAATTGCCGCGATCAGCAACTGCAACCACCGTGCGTGTCGTGCCAAAATCAATACCTAAACGCATATTCATCTCCAATAAAAATTTTATCTATAACAGATTTTAACATCATTCCTATTTTTTCAATGAATTCTGAAAAAATAGAAAATAACTAAACAAGCACCCACTAAAAGACGGGTGGGTTAGAGCGTTTGGTGCCTGAAAGCCGAGATACAGGGCAGACAAGCCCTGTTGTTTAGCCCCAACGGGGCGCATTAATATAGCCAGGGGTAACACCCCTGGAATTGTATCCGTGCCATTCACGCCCTGAAAGGGCAAATTAAAATATTGCCATCATTTTAACCTGCCCTTTCAGGGCGTAAACATGTCATTTTCTACCCTGGGACGTTGTCCCAGGCTATATTAAAATACCCCTTTGGGGTGTTAGTGCTAAAACCCATATTAGAGATGTTGCCAAATAACCTAAATTAAAAAAACTCCCGCCCCATGCCCGTTTACCCTATGAATTACCCTCTACATTCCAGATTGAAGTTCCATAATCCAGCCGCTAGAAAAATAAATTTATCAT
>NZ_JAUCGJ010000077.1 GCF_030378065.1 Candidatus Venteria ishoeyi
AAGCCAAACATAGCTCTCATGAGGCGTTCGTTTTTCTGTATTCTGTCAAGATTCAACATTTTTTTGGCTCTGTGGATGACTCAAATTACAAGTTTGTATGTTTTTGTCTTATTTGGCAACATCTCTACTGAAGATATAATCAATGACAAACAGAAGCTGTTTGATATTATAGGAAGGGGGTTTTCAAGGCAGGAATACAAAACAATTTTTGTTTATGAGCCAATGCCTTCTAAAATTCGTTCATACTCAAGATTCACTCAAAATCTACTCCAGGATGCCAGCAATCTGGCTGGTTTTCTGGCTGCTTTATCAGAAAAAGATAAAAGCAGAGTTGAGGCAACGCTTCCCAAATATCTCAATCATCTTCCTGAACGTGATATCAAAAAGGTCTGGGCAGAACCTGTTGGTCGTTTAGGCAGCGATGCCATGTTGTATTGCGAAGAAGAATGGATAGCAGGAGAACCCCAAATCATTGATGCGCGCGGCATGTCTGACGGCACGCTACGCTTTTTAGCCATTCTCATTGCTTTATTGACACGCCCTGAAGGCAGCCTGCTGGTGATTGAAGAGGTGGACAACGGCTTACACCCATCACGGATGCACTTATTGATTCAGGCCATGCAGGAAATCGGACGCGAACGCAATATTGATGTACTGGTAACAACACATAATCCTGCATTGCTGGATGATTTAGAACCTGAAATGATGCCCTTTGTACAGGTGGTGCATCGCGATCCAAAAACAGGCGCAAGCAAAATTACCCCTTTGGATGACATTGAGCAGTTGCCTAAACTGCTGGCTTCAGGCTCCTTGGGTAAAATTACCACGCGCGGCAACTTGGAAGAAAATCTGGAAGCACAGGCATTAGCTGATGCGTAAAATACTGGTTATCGACACCAGTATTTTGTGTGTCTGGCTGGAAATTCCTGGTAAAACCACTTGTGGCACAAGCAACGACCACTGGGATAAAGTGCGGGTAGATGATGTGATTGCGCAAGAAGAGCAACAAGGTGCAATGTTTATTTTGCCGCTTGCAAGTCTGATTGAAACAGGCAATCACATTGCACACGCGAATACTAAGGAGTGAGGATGAAATAAATACAGAAACTGGGCGCAGGATTTTTATTCATTTTCAAGGCGTGAAAACAGGCGCATAGCAAGCTATGTAACTGTTTTCGGAACGCAGAAAATGGAGAAAAGCTATACTTTAACAGAGGCCGCCTTAAGCCTCCATCCGTGCCACCAGACTGGCAATACGCTCCCGGTTGCTGGTGCGCAGCACCCGATCTGCCAGGGCTTGCAATTTACCCAGATCACTATGGCGGATAATCTGTTTGATTTCCAGCAAGGATTCCGGGGTGACACTGAAATGGCGCAAGCCCATACCCAGTAATAAACGCACATAACGGCTATCACCGGCCATTTCACCACACATGCTCACAGGTTTTTTGTGCTCATTGCCCACATCCAGAATATTTTTCAGCAACCGTAAAACAGCCGGATTTAATGGATCATATAAATAACTGACTTCATCATCCAGGCGATCAATGGCCAGAGTATATTGAATCAAATCATTCGTGCCGATTGAAAAAAAGTCCACATGCGGGGCAAACATATCCGCGCAAATGGCAATTGAAGGCACTTCAATCATCACACCAACAGGAATATCGGGATCAAAAGGAATGTCCTGGCTGCGCAGGTCTTTTTGTACATTGGCAATAATTTGTTTGACTTGATGTAATTCAGTTAAAGTGGCCACCATCGGGATCATCATGCTGACTTTGCCATGCACGGAAGCGCGTAAAATGGCGCGCAATTGCAAACGAAACAGATTCAAATCCTTCAGACACATACGCACGGCGCGCAAGCCCAGCGCCGGATTCAGCGGCATGGAGAGTTTATTACGCCTATCATCATCAGCCTGTTTATCCCCGCCTAAGTCCAGAGTGCGAATCGTCACCATGCCCGACAGTTTGTTTAAGACTTTGACATAAGCCCGGTAATGCTCTTCTTCATCGGGTGGCGGCTTCTCTTTTCGGTTCATATACAGAAATTCGGTGCGATACAAGCCGATACCGTCCGCGCCACTGCGTAAAACCGGTTCCAGATCAGTGGGCATTTCAATATTGGCCTGCAAACTGATCGTGGTACCATCACGCGTAATGGAAGGCGCTTTACATAAACGGTTAAGCGTCTGATGATAACGCCGTTGCTCGTTTTGTTTGACCCGGTAATAACGTAAACTGCGACTGTCCGGGTTGCCAAGAATGATGCCACGTCGCCCATCCAGTACCAGCACATCATCACCGTCAATATAGCGCCGCGCATTACGCACCCCTACAATCGCAGGAATACCTAAACTGCGGGCAATAATCGCGGTGTGTGAGTTGATGCCGCCAAACTCAGTGATAAAAGCTTTAATACCGTGATGCGGCATCAGTGCCGTATCTGCCGGCGTCAGATCATCTGCCAGGACAATCCGCCCGGATAAGTCCATTTCATTACTGTTATGGCGTTTCGCTTTATTAGCTTGCTTGACCAGACAGGCCTGTACCCGATTGACCACCTGCTCAATATCCACCGAGCGCGATTGTAAATAAGGATCATCAATAGCCTGAAATACGCTCATTAACTTGTCACGCTGGATTTTTAAGGCCCATTCGGCATTACACAAACGACTTTCAATAATCTCCACCGGAGCCTGCGTCAACATGGCGTCTTCCAGCATCAGAATATGCGGATCAATAAAAGACGCAATTTCTGCCGCTGTGTTCATATGACCTTGAATCTGAGGCTGAGACTGCGTAGGATAAATCAAAGGAATCTGATCACGAATCTGTTTGAGTTCGTGTAATGCCGCAGACAAAGCACTCTGAAAACGCACAATTTCTGCCGATAATTGAGTTTTAGTGATCGGGTATTCATTAAATTCGATCTGGGGTCGTAAAATATGTACGACACCAATGACCAGACCTCTAGAAACCCCCAGCCCGTGCAGGGTAAAACTCACTCGTCTTCTCCAAACCCGGACTGAATCAATTCCGATAATACCTGCAAGGCTTCCTGTGAATCGTCTCCATTGATTTGCAGTTCAATCCGTGTTCCCTTAGCAGCAGCCAGCAACATCACCCCCATGATGCTTTTGGCATTGACCGTCTGATTATCGCGTCGAATCTGTATCTGACTGGCAAAAGCAGAGGCCGAACGCACCAGTTTTGCAGCAGCTCTAGCGTGAAGCCCAAGCTTGTTCACGATAGTTAATTCTTTTTGTAACATCATCATTATTATTTATCTTAATATTATGAATATAACACCCGGTTTTTAACCCGTTTATGTGTTGTTTTGTGCTTTAAAGGGCAAAAAAGGAGCTTTTATGTAATAACGCCCGTTACATCAGTTCAATAATACCCCGGTGTCCTCCTTCAAGAGCAATTTCAGCCAATGAATCCAGTGTAATCATTGAGTCTTGCATGGCATAGCTGCAAACCCGCAGTAACATGGAAAGATTCAATCCCGCAATATGATGCGAGGGATAGGCTTTCATCGACTTGCAGGCGCTGGTTGCAGTATTTGCCGGTGTTGCGCCCACCAAATCAGACAATACCAATACACCGTCCCCCTGATTGACCTGCCTTCCCAATATCTGGATGTGTTGACAAAGCGTTTCCGTATCAACTTCTTTAGGTTCAATACCCAATGCGATAATAGATATGGGTAATGGGCCTAGAATTTCACGGACGCATTCCAGCAAACTCTCGCCAATCTGACCATGCGTGACTAATAATATGCCTATCATAGAGTTTAATATGTTATCCATTTAAATCCCGGTGCCGAACCAATACATTAGGATGAATGCCGCGAAAATGTCTTGCGAGGCATTCTGACATAAAGACGGAACGGTGATGACCACCGGTGCAACCAATCGCAATATTTAAATAGCTGCGATTACTGGCCTCAAACTGAGGAATCCAATTGGTTAAAAATGCAATCAGTTGCTCTGTCATTTGCTGCACGGCCTCTTGTGGCTGTAAAAAATCAACAATCGCTTGATCCTGTCCAGTCAAAGGTCGTAAGTGAGGCTCCCAATAAGGATTGGGCAGACAACGCATATCAAATACAAAATCCGCATCCTGCGGTACGCCATATTTGAAACCAAATGATTGAAACAATAATGGCATCGGTTCGCCACTTTGCAAGCCCGCCCGCAAACGCACCATATCCCGCAACTGATGCACATTGCTGTTTGAGGTATCAATATGAATATCTGCCTGGGTACATAAAATTGACAATAAACCCCGTTCCTCTTGTATGGCTTCGGCTAAAGAGCGGTTTTGTGTCGTGAGCGGGTGCTTGCGGCGGGTTTCGCTGAAACGTTTTAATAAAACGGCATCACTGGCATCCAGAAATAAAATTTCATAATCAATATTACGCCGTGCCAACGTATTTAATAATTCAGGCATATTTTGCAGCGCAATGTTGCGCACATCCACGCCCACCGCCATACAAGTATAATCATCTCCTAGTTGCGCCATTTGCGCAGCAACTTCGGGTAATAAATTAACCGGCAGGTTATCAATACAATAACCACCACGATCTTCAAGGCTGTGCAAGGCAATAGTTTTACCCGCACCCGATAAACCCGTTACAATAATCAATTTCATAGCGTGTATTTTACGCACTTCGATTGTTTTTGGCTTGAGTCTTTTATTATAAAGCTTTAGGCTTGCGCGCTTTTCACTTAAATTAGAATAACTACCCGTGTCTCTACCTGTGCCTCTAACAACACCGATTCACTCACCGCGCTACCAACTGGAGCAAGCGGGTGTCACTTTACATCAGCAAGCTGTTGCCGTTGTGGTCTGTATTCATAATGCGCTGGCTGATGTTAAAAACTGCCTGACTTCCCTCACTCAGCATAGCACCTCGCCCTGGCAATTGATTCTGGTTGATGACGGCAGTCAAACGCCAACACGTGACTATTTAAACACCTGGGTACAACAGCAAACAACCATTCAGGTGCAGCTATTACGCAATGATTCGGCTAAAGGTTACACCCTGGCAGCGAATCAGGGTATGCAACAAGCCATTAACAGTAAAAATATACCAGAGGCGGTTATCCTTTTAAATAGTGATACCATCGTCACCCCCTGGTGGCTGGATCGGATGCTGGCCTGCGCCAATTCAGAAACAAATATTGGCATGGTCGGCCCTTTAAGCAATACCGCTTCCTGGCAATCAGTCCCGGAAATTGAACATAACGGTGACTGGGCAACAAATCCGCTACCACTGGATTTAACGGTAGCGCAAATGGGTAAGCGCCTGGGCGCATTATCCATCCGCGCTTATCCACGTTTAGCTTTTCTTAATGGTTTTTGCCTGTTAATTAAACGCGCGCTGATTGATGACATTGGTTATTTTGATGAAGCAACCTTTGCCCGTGGTTATGGTGAAGAAAATGACTACAGTATTCGTGCCTTAAAAGCGGGCTGGCAATTGGCAGTGGCGGATGATGTTTACATTTATCACGCCCAGTCTAAAAGCTATTCCCATGAGCGCCGCAAACAACTGGCTGATGCCGCAGGTCAGGCATTGGCACAAAAACATGGGCAGGCGATTATTGATCAAGGGGTATTTCAGTGCCGCCATAGTCGCCTGATGAGTAATATCCGCAACCGCACCCGGCACCTGCTTGATCGTTGGCATCTGATTGCACAGGGGCAATATCATTGGGCAGGCAAGCGGATTTTATTTATCCTGCCAATTACCGATGCGGGTGGTGGCGGTAATATAGTCATCTCTGAGGCACAGGCCATGCAACGCATGGGCGTGGATGTGCAACTGCTGAATTTTTATGGCAATCAAGCGGCCTTTGAGCGCAGTTACCCTGATTTGCCTTTGCCAGTTAACTATGTGCATACCCACTTTGATATTCCAAAAACCTGCATGGGATTTGATGTGGTCATTGCCACTGCGCATCAATCAGTGGACTGGCTGACACCTCTGGCTGAGCAAAAAAACAAACCCCAACTGGCTTATTATATTCAGGATTTTGAACCCTGGTTTTTTGTACAAAAACCTGCGCTATACGGTAAATTCTGGGAATACCCCTGGTTACGCCGCCGCTTGGCGGGTTATTATTTTCGGCGCGATCCTGGCTTTCGTCACGCCTGGCTTTCCTATCTACACCTGCCGGAAATGACTTGCCTGACAAAAACCCAGTGGAATCAGAACGAACTGTATGAACAGCTTAAAATTCAGGCCCATATTGTCGGCCCAAGTTGTGATATTGATTTATTTCAGCCGCACAACGAGCATAGCGAACAAGAGACAATTCATATTTGTGCAATGATTCGTCCTTCCAGTCTACGCCGCGCACCATTATTGACCATGCAAGTGCTTGGCGCACTAAAACAGTGCTATCAACAAGCCATAGAAATTTATTTATTTGGCGTGGAAGCGCAAGATCCCGCTTATTTAAGCTTACCCCATGATTTTGAATACCATCACCTGGGCTTACAGGCACCACAACAAATTGCTGCTTTATTTTCCAAAATGGATATTTTTGTTGATTTATCCAGCTTTCAGGCCATGGGCTTAACCGCAATGGAAGCAATGGCCTGTGGTTTGGCAGTGGTTTTACCTAAACATGGCGGTGGGGAGAGTTTTGCCAGACATCAGCAAAACGCCCTGGTTATTGATACCACCCAAGCAAAACAATGCCAGCAAGCACTGGAACAACTCATTGAAAACCAAGACTTGAGAACAGATTTAGGTATGCAGGCATTATTGGATATGGCAAATTATTATCCTGAAAAGGCGGCCTATAAAATATTGCAAACGCTATTTGATTCGTAGAAATGTAGAAATGTAGGTCGCATAAGCGCAGCGTCATGCGACATTCACAACTCATGGCGGATGACGGCTACGCCTTATCCGCCTTACAAATTAGCTAAAGCAATATATATTCAAAGGGAAAAACAGTATTATGAGCCAGACTAGCTACGATGAAGACCTTTATACCTGGTCATTAGAGCAAGCAAAACTGTTGCGGGCCGGTCAATTTGAGCAGATTGATCTTGAACATATTATTGAAGAAATTGAAGATATGAGTAAATCAGAAAAACGTGCCCTGCAATCTTTTCTGGAAACACTGCTGATGCACCTGCTGAAATGGCAATATCAGCCAGCCTTTCAGGGCAGAAGCTGGAAGTTCACCATTATTGAACAGCGCAAACGTATTGAAAGCCATTTGCAGGAAAATCCCGGCCTGAAAAGCAAACTACCTGAATTAATTGAAAAAGCTTATGGTTATGCCATTACGGGTGCAATACGGGAAACGGGTCTGGATATTGATATTTTTCCAGCACAATGCCCCTGGCCCTATACGCAATTTACCAATCCTGATTTTTGGCCATAATTACAATTAATAACAGATTTTATTGCCGGCTTCTGTTTCCCTGTACAGTAATGGTACATATGTTGCCTGCATATTACTGCAAGCAGGCGTGGTACAGCAATATTCAGGTCATTATCCAGATTTATTATGCTGTTGTTTTTTTGCAACAAGACTACCGTTTATCCCCTGTTTTTCACCTTTTAGAATGTTGCAAACTACTTGACAGCCCCTGTATTTATTGAACTGTTGTAAGGCTGCCACATTCTTTCGGATTTGTTGTGTTTTAGTGTTGCAATTTATTTAGAACCTGTGGTAATCTTGTCAGCAGTTGAATTCGACCACATTAGTAATGTGCGCCGTCTATTGCATCATTGTATTTAATGTTGTAGGTACTTGTGCAGGATAAGCAAATTATGTATGCTTACGTGCTATGAGCGGTGAATTCCAGTTTTTTTATTTTATTTATTTTCGCTTAAGGAGTGTAAATATAATGATGAGTTCTTCTTTTAAAAAGAAATTATTGCCCTCGGCAATGGCTGTAGCAATGGCTTCTGGGGCTATGCTTAGCGGCAATGCTAATGCGATTCATGTAAGTGAAAAAGGTATTGGTCAGGTACTGATGGCACCGCTGTACATGGCTGACTATGGGTACAATAGCAAGGTTTCTATTGTTAATACCCGTACTGATACTGCTGTTAAAGCGCGTATTGCTTTACGCTCACGTGTTAACTCTATTGAGTTTGACTTTCTATGTTATATGTCACCAGGTGATGTTTGTCAATTTGAGATTGTTCGTGGTGATGATGGTCAGGCTTACCTAAAATCTAACGATGATTCTATACTGGCTAATCGCCCCAGTACTGCAAATGATTATCGCCCAATATTTGCTTCCCAGTGTGCTACCGAGCCAAGTGAATTTTGTAAAGATGGTTATCTTTATGTGAAAATGTATGATGACCAGTTACCAACTAACACTGATGGTGTCTTAACAGAAGAAGTTAAGGGGCAGCGTAGATTATTTGCAGCGCATGCTCATACTTCCAATGCTGATGATAATGAACTTGGTCATATTGAAGTAATTGGGGCATGGGGTGCTCAAGGTTCTATTAAATTTAATAGTATTTCTGATGCTGCCGTTGCAGCCAGTCTAGGCACTTTACAAAATAGAGTTTTAATTGAACGCGGTATGTCTAAAGCAGACCTATATAAGATTATGGGACCCTTAGTTCCCGAAACCGCAACTGGCATAGGGGTGAGTCAAAACCGTCAAAGATTAGCGGGTTATGTAGAAAATGATGGTGCAACTCAACTCCAAAATGAAGCAGGTGGTTATGCAACTGGAAGAATGGTTAATAATGTCTGCCAAATTGACCCTATACTTGCAGCAGATGCATTGCAAGGCTCTAGCATTGTTAAGGCTAGTTATTACGGTGAGCCATGTGTAGTTGGTGGAGGTATCTTACCTTACAAAGCTCCAGCTAGCACTGCCGAGATTGGCAGTAAAATTCGTTCCACTGATCCTCGCTGGATTCGATTGACAGGTATGGTGGAGATGGAGAGTGCATCCACTAGTGACCGCATGGGTCTGCAAATGTCTGCATTAGATGGAGATGTATGGGATAATTTACCCCCTAGTGATAATGTGCCTTCATATGGTATGAATAGCTATCAACAGTCAGGCCTCGGTCAATATCGATTTGCTTTTGATGGTCGCTTAATTAGTAACCCATTCTTTGATGCAAGTACGGGTGATACACTATCTATGGGTTTCACTTTTGGTTCCTCGAGAGCAGGACTTGGGGACGTTGGAATATATGATAATATTATTGAGATTGAGCATGCTTTAGCTGCTAATGCTATGAATTTAACCTATGAAAATGATGGTCAAAATTTAACCAATGTGATTATTACCTTCCCCACTAAGTATCGTCATCTTTCCGCTTTAGGTTATCAGGCAAAAGATAAGTGTACTGGTAGTTTTGGTGATAGAGATCCTGCTGGTGACCGTATGTGTATCGAAAATAATGTCCTACTTGATGATGAGGGGGATGTTTGTGGCGGTGGTTTGAGAGGGCGCTATTATTATCCTCCATTCCGTTCAGAGCAAACTGGCTCAGTATTGCGTAAAATTACTTCTTATGATAATCAAGAGAATGTAGTAACTAGCGTAGGTAGTATTGATCCTTTCTCTGGTAAGATTTTTATTGGTCAAGATTTGGCGATTACTGATGAAGTTAATTACATGTTTGTGGACTGGCCTTTTACTCAAGGTTGGGCTGAAGTAGGTCTTACTGCTGAAGTAGGTTGTCAGTATCAGGGAGTTCCCGTATTGGCATACGCGCATAAAACCAAACCAACTGCAGCTGGCTTCTCTAATTCTTGGTTAGTACCATTAACTAAGGATTCTGATACCGACCAGTAGTTTTATTGTTTTTTGGTAAAACTTCTTTATCAAAACCCCTTGGATTAAATCCAAGGGGTTTTTTTATCTGATAAACCCCATCCACCTTGAAATCGACAAAAATATTCTATTAATGTCATACCTGCGCAGGCAGGTATCCAGTCGCTGTTCACGAGGGCTGGATTCCTGTCTACACGGGAATGACAAAAACTGCGGTTTTCTACTTAGACGGGGTTTATTAAAAAACAATCCATTTGCATCATGTAAATTACCTTCTATCCCATTTTTTATGATTTGACTAGTAATGGAGGCTATCATCTACGGATGTAGAGACTTTTCATCCTTCATTTTTATCTTTTATATGGAGTATGGGCTTCATATCAGTCGAGTTTGCAATTAAAAAATACTGATTATAGCACTTTGTATGGGATACACGTCATACCTTGAAAATCAGAAATAATATTATCGCAGAAAACCCCTGTCGCCTTACAAGTCATTGATAAACCAGGTTGTATTTTTACAACTTAGTGAGCACTAATATTCTAATGTACATTCAATATTAGTGTATTACGCGATTCTGACTGGGAATTGCTGATATTATCGCTAAATGATTGATTGTTAATATGAAAGTAGTCATAATCCAGTGATTATAAATAATATTAAAAACTCATATAACGCAAGAGGTCAAAAACTCCCGTTAGTATGAATTAACTTTCATTGTCCGGGGTCGGTCACCTGCATGATCATTGGTTATTGATTATTAATCATCTCACACAAAGCAGTATAATCAGAAAAAAATCGTCATCTATATGTTGTTATGAAGTTATTTCTCATAAAATTAAGGGTAAACTGAATCTGAAAATGCTGAAGCTAAACACAATTTATACTCAAAAAAACTAATTTTAATGGAGAACTTTAATGAACAAGACTCTTTTTTTCTTTATTCTACTTTGGTCATGGTTCCTATTACCAACCTTGGCTAATGCTTATGGTTGGACGGCAAAAAATCCAATTGCAGATCTGACTCCATGTAGTAAATTTCAGGAAACATATATAACTGAAGCTACAAAGACTTCTGTAACCTTACTGTATCCTAGTGCTGAAGATGAATTTAATATTGCCCCAGGTCAGGCGGTGATTGCGCCATTTATAGCTCCTCCAGGAGTTATATCAATGGATATATCAACATCAATACGTAGTACAGGTTATTTTACTACAGCTTTCATTGGTGATTACCCTCTCCCTTTTTGTGCGGAAGAAGGTTGCTCAGGATTTAGCTTATATGGCAATAATTTTAAAGCTGGGGGGGATTACTTATTAACTTCTTTCTTTTACGATACTCATAGCGTCAACTATGCACGGCAAGGCTATCTTGCTATTTACGCCGATCCTCTCAATGTTGGCTCTTTTAATATTAATTCGTACACAATTAAGGTTCTTTTTGATACAAAAATTGATACTAATGGAGACGGTGTTTTAGATACAACTCAAGGCGTTGATCTCTACAAAAACTGGGTAGCACAAGGTTGTCCAATGTCAACAACACCCGCCGCCAACTACAGCCTGACAATCAACAAACCAACAGGCGGCACAGTCAGCACGACAAATATTGCCTGCGGCAGTAGCGGCAACACCTGCAGCGCCGCCTTTACCGCAAATACTTCGCTCACCCTGAGCGCCACCCCCGATACGGGTTATGCATTCCAGAGCTGGACGGGTTCATGCAGCGGTTCTAATCCACTAGCAATGTCATTAACGGCAGATAAAACCTGTGGGGCTGTGTTTACGCCTATAGATTCCGATAAAGTGACATTGACAATCGACCCCAAGCCAACAGGCGGCACGGTCAGCACGACAGGCATTGCCTGTGGTGGTAACGGAAGTATCTGTAGTGCCTCTTTTGACCAAGGTGCCTTGCTTACCCTGAGCACCACCCCCGATACGGGATATGCATTCCAGAACTGGACGGGGTCATGCAGTGGTACCAATACCTCGCTGTCAGTGTCAATGACTGAAAATAAAGTTTGTGGTGCTGATTTTATATCCACTACATCAGCATGTGATGCAAATAATATAGAAGCCTGTAACAACCAGACAAGTTGTGAAGCCGTTAATGGCAACTGGGATATTCTGACTTCGACTTGCACAGCTGCCACTTGCTGTACTTGCCGTGATGCAACAACGGCATACCCTGTTTCCACAAATTCTGATTCTGGTATTAATTTCACGCTTGAATCTTTATATACCCAGCAAGATAGCGCTTACGTATTATGGCTACTAGATGGAACAGGCACTGAAATTACAGCAAGCTCCACTGTTTCTGACGGGAAAATAATGGAATGGGTTATTGGATTAGCAACCTCTATAGACGAAGAACAAATTGTAGGTTGTCATAATGCGAAGGATTCTCAGTATTCTCAATATACAAGCGATGGCTATATTGACACCTCCGAGATAAGAGATAGCGCGTTCCAATGCTTTAGTTATTCAACTTCTTCAAATACGCCTTTGAACGGTAAAATACGGGGTAAAACAAATGATGGTGAGTATTACTATATTATGATGCGAAGTAGCGATGCAAAGAACTCAGAAACCATCAGATTTAGAGTCAATGCACCAATAAATCCCCTCGTACTGGATCTATACAAGGCTAGGTTAAAGCTATACGAGGCTGATAAAATCACGCTTGAAACAGCGAATGCTAATTTGATAGAAGCGCATAAAGCAGAGGTATCTGGTCTGCTGCCAGCATTTACAACGGAGCTAATTAATAATGAAGCAGCTATATTTATTGATATTCCAGAACTAAAAATTCCAACAGAATCAGGGGGAATGGAGTGTATAAAAATAAAATTAGAATATATTCCATCAGCTAATTTGAGTGAACCACTCCTTTTTAAAGTAGACCCCTCTGAAATCCCAGAGGGATCAGCGTGCCCTCCCTTAGAGTAATCAGTTGCTCAATGGTAACCATTCAGACCCCCTCCACCTGAGCGGCAGGCAAAGCCGGAGCGCTTCTCCCTGCCCGCCGCTCTCCAATAACCTTTTCCAGATAACGCCAAGGAGAAACATCTCGCTTACGGCAGGTATCAATCACCGATGCCAACACCGCAAACACGCGAGTTCCTACCTCCGTTTGAGTACCATAGGTAATTTTGCGCATAATCACCCAGTGCCGTAACGCGTGTTCGGCCTCATTATTGGTTAAGGGCATGTGCGGGTGGCGCAATACCATAAATATAGCTTCCCAGTCATTGAGAAACTCCACAGCAAGCGCACGGGCTTTCTTGTGCTTGGATTCACCCTTTATCCGCTCACATTCTGCCTTAAAGTCCTCTAATAATATCTCTGAAAACTCCGAAAAACTATATTGCAGTTATAATTGGCGGTTATAATTGACTGCAATCACTAAATTAAACCACTATAAGTAGGGATAAAACATGACATTAACAGGATATATCAGCAAGATCACAGGCTATTTTACCGATAAAAGAGTTGTAGAAAAAACTGAAAACCTTTTAAAAAAATTGTTGAAAATAAGACGATAAAATTATGGCAAATTAGTGATGACAAACGTGAGTTTGAGAGAAGTAAAAAGTTGATAGATAATTCTTTAAAATCGGTTTTAGATGATGAAAAAATATCCAATGCCTTGATTAAAAATAGCGTTAAAAAGCTATGTAATAACAGTCGCTTGTATATTTTTAGTGACCATTGTGATATTCGCAAACCTCATGCTTCAAAGCAGGAAAACCAGGGCAAAGTTCGAACCTTGGATGGCAAGATAGTTAACGGTTA
>NZ_JAUCGJ010000078.1 GCF_030378065.1 Candidatus Venteria ishoeyi
ACTTATTAAGACTCATACTGGTATTAAGAGGATATATGAATATGATAAAAAACAAATTAAGATTATTAATCTAATTACTGATCCAGATGAAAAAAATATAAATATAATTCAATTGTCAGCATCACCTTCTCTTAAAAAAGTATTAAATTTAATTGAAAGTAAGTCATTTAATGACAAACAATTGGAACAGGAAGTTTTTATTACTCACTGATGTTATGCCGTCTTCATTGCCTTAGTTGCTTGAGGCACGGTAATACCTCCAAGATACAGGGGGACACACTGCTAGACCATTGAGAAATATAGTCATATGGATGAATTTTTAGCCCTCATTAATCACCCGGAAATGCCCTGGGCGATTGCCATTGCCATTTTATGTATTGCCCTGTTGTTCTGGCTGCGTTTTAGCTGGTTGATACGGGGTATTGAACGCCAATTACAGGTGCTCAATCGCCATTTCCATCAACTTGATCCCCAGCTTTTTGCGCAGCAGTTTCAGGACATAAACCAGCAACTGCGCAATAACAAACTCACCGCCCGGCAATGGCATAATTTTCAACAAACCTTGTTACCGCCGCGCCAGAGTGGGGAACCGTATTGGTACACGGTTGCGCCGGGGCATTATTTTAATGAACACAGCCTGATTGCGGCAAATATCAATTTGCGTTTATATCAGGCGATTCCCAATATTTTAGTGGGCATTGGTATCTGGTTTACCTTTATCGGTCTGGTTGCCGCGCTATGGTTTGCCAGTCAGGGGGTCGCGGCAGAAGACATCGTGCAGGCACAAACCGCGCTGAAACAATTATTACATGCTGCGACTTTTAAGTTTGTCACTTCTATTGCTGGTTTATTGGCTTCTATTTTGTTTTCCTGGGCGGAAAAGGCCCGTCTGCATCGTCTGTATCAGCAACTGGAAACTTTTAATCAACACCTGGAAGCCTGTTTATTGTTGTATACGGCAGAGCGTATCAGCGCCTTACAACTACAGGAGGCACAGAAACAAAATCAGCAGCTCAACCAATTATCCACAAACTGGCAGTCGCTATTGCAGCCTTTAGAGCAGCAAATTAAACAGGGTTTGCAACAATTGACTGAACAAATGGGGTCTCTGAATCATGCTGCCTTGCAGGATTTAATTGAATCTTTTGCAAAACAAATGCAGGGTTTGGCAGGGGATGAGTTACGCCAACTGGCAGGGACCTTAAAACAACTGGCATTAAGCCTGGAAACCTTTCAGCAGCGTTTTGAACAGACCGGCAATGGCATGGAACAACATGTCAGCAATGCGGCGCAACAATTACAGCAGGTACAAAATGCGCTGGGCCAGAATGAAACTGGTTTTTTGTATCAGCTTAACCATTTAACGCAGGGTTTGCAGGACAGCGCAGCATTGCTGCAAAATGCCAGCGCGCCCCTGGAGCAGACAGCAGAAAACTTTAACCACAGTTTGCATCAGTTAAACCAACTGGTGCTGCAATTACAGGAAACCGGCACCCATTTAAATCAAAGCAGTGTCACTGCCGCGCAGGCACTGCAACAAGGCAGCGAATCTGTGGGCAGAGTCTGGCAGCAGTATGAAGGTCATTTTATGCAAGTGGATGAGAGTATGGCGAAGGTGTTTAAGGAACTGGTACATGGTCTGGATCAATACCGGCATCAGGTGGAAGCCTTCACCGGTCAACTGGATCAAAGTTTAAGTCAGGGCGTGCAATCACTTAATGGTGTTATTGTGGAACTGGTTGAGGCGGTGGAAGATTTGCACGCACAATCACGCAGGCAAAAAACTGATAATGCGTAACTTGGTAAGCTAAAGTGTTGCAATATTCACTTTACTTATTTTAGCGAGTATTCTATAACTGGAAATACACTATAAATTGTCTTAGATTTGTACTCAATTTTACATCGCTGTATCCTGTCCTTTCTGGAAAAGGAATTCCACGACTGGGAGAAAAATATATGGAAAATCAAGAAGAAAGCCACACAACTATCGTCAAGTCTTTACAAGCCATCACTGGTGAAATCGCTGCATTAAAAAAAGCCGGGGTGGAGATTGACGAAGGCCAGTTATTATCTGTATTGGATTTAGTCGACAGTGGTTTGCAGCAGGTGTTAAAACACATGGAAGACAATGCTGAAAACCAGGATAAACCCACTTAATCGATTGTCAGATTGATGGCTACGCTATCCTCGAACACCTGGTCTATTGGTCCTTATACCCTGTCAAACCGCCTGGTATTGGCACCGATGGCAGGCATTACTGATCGCCCGTTCCGACAGATTTGTCGGCGCATGGGGGCGGGACTTGCCGTGTCGGAAATGATCAGCGCAAATAATTTGCTGTGGGGTAGCAAAAAAACCCGCTCACGCATCGACCACCAAGGCGAACCCGATCCCCGCAGTGTACAGATTGCAGGCTCCGATCCGCAGCAAATGGCTGAGGCTGCGCGTTTTAATCAAGCGCAGGGTGCGCAGATCATCGACATCAATATGGGCTGTCCCGCCAAAAAAGTCTGTAATGTCATGGCCGGTTCCGCGCTGCTCAAAGATGAAGACCGTGTTGCCCGAATTCTTGATGCGGTGGTGAATGCCGTTGATATACCCGTGACCCTGAAAATCCGCACCGGCTGGGCACCCGAGCAACGCAACGGCGTTGTCGTTGCCAAAATTGCAGAACATGCCGGTATACAAGCACTTGCCGTACATGGTCGCACCCGCGCCTGCGCTTATCGCGGTGAAGCGGAATACGATACCATTGCCGCCATCAAAGCCGCTGTGAATATCCCGATTATTGCCAATGGCGATATTACCACGCCGGAAAAAGCGAAAAGTGTATTAGACTATACCGGCGCTGATGCGATTATGATTGGACGCGGCGCGCAGGGTTATCCCTGGATATTTCAGGAAGTTGCACACTATTTGCAAACTGGTAGCCACCTGCCGCCACCGGATAATACAGAAATACTGAATATTTTATTAGAACATTTACACGCCTTGTACCAGTTTTATGGCGAATATACGGGTGTGCGTATGGCGCGCAAACATTTATCCTGGTATAGCAAAAGCCAACGTGATGGCAACCGTTTCCGCCAGACGGTTAATCGGGTTGAAAGCAGCGAGGCGCAACTGCGTATCACCCAAAATTTTTTTGAACAATCCTCTCCCTTATGCGTATGTTCAGCTTCCGTTTAATTTTTTGTGTTTTGTTATTGTCTGTGTTTTCCGCAGTTCATGCAGAAAATAAGACCGTTTATGGCCCGGTTAAAAAAGGTGAGATTTTGTGGCGTATTGCGGGGAAATTGCGCCCGAATAAAAGCATCAGCCACCAGCAAATGATTCTGGCTTTGCTTAAGGCGAATCCCCAGGCTTTTGAACGGCCTTGTAATCTCAACTCCATGAAAACCGGCAGTCTGCTGCGCATTCCATCGCTGACCCGTATTCAACGCTTAAGCCGCAAGCAGGCAGTGACTGAATTTGCGCGTCAGGAACAAGCCTGGAGCAAGCGCCAGCAAAAACCTATTATTTGTCCGCAAACAACACCAGCAGACACCCCTAAACCTGTTACAAGTATTAGCGATAAAGCCACGTCCAAAGCCAATACAATAACGTCCCCTGATTCTCCTGCAGTTTCAAGCTCAGTATTGCCGTCAATGTTTCAGCTTGCACCAGCGATAAGCCATCTGCCGCGTGATGTGCCAGCAATACAGCAAGCAAATGCCCCAACATCCGATATAAATACAAGACCGGGTGGCGTGAAAGCCGCGCCCAAAGTCAATACAATAACGTCCCCTGATTCCCCCGCAGTTTCAAGTTCAGTATTGCCGACAATGTTTCAGCTTGCACCAGCGATAAGCCATCTGCCGCGTGATGTGCCAGCAATACAGCAAGCAAACGCCCCGACATCCGATATAAAGGCAAGACCAGGTGGTACGCTGGATCCTGTTATTAATAAACCCATACCTGAAATACCCGGCAGTGCAGCAATCAAACCCATTGCGCCAGTTGCACCTGCACCAGTTGTACCTGCACCTGAAAAACCCCTGACAATGACTTATGAAGACCTGTATCGCTGGTTGTTAATTGTTATTGCACTGCTTGGATTGTTGACATTGCTGGTTCGACACCTGTCACGCAAAACTGCTGTTCCAGCAACTTCGAACCCTGCACCTGCTGTACCGCCTGCGCCCGAAATCATTGAAGTGATGGAAACCGAACTGGAAACAAAAGCCTGGGCCACGAAGCAAGCTAAAATCACGCCAGAGAAAAAAAACAACAAAACCAAACAGGCAAATGCCAACAGGCAAAAACAGAAAGCGGTAAAGTTACAAAAACCAGACAATAATGAAACCCAGCTGACTATACCCAAAACCTTGTGGATTGCTGAAGACTTTGCCGAACTCAGTCCAGAAAATTCGCTGGATGAAAAAGGTTTTGATGATATTTTCAAATGAACATAAAACCCAACATGCGCAACTAAAATTCAATGCGCAACGCACCCGCTTGTTTTGTCGTGGCGACTGGACACTGAATGGCAGCAAGCATCTGGATCGGTGCTTAACAAAAACCATCAGGCACTGTCCCGAAAATTGTATCCTGGATGCCAGCCAGATTCAGCGCATGGATACGGCAGGTGCCTGGTTATTGTTTCAACTTCAGAAACAATTACAGAAAAAACAACCCCAATGCACCTTAACCGGCTTAAAACCTGCTCACAGCGCGCTGCTCAAACTGGTACATTCCAAAACCCCCGGTCAGACGAGCAATAACGTTCCCCATCAAGCTCCTGGGCTGCTGGAAAATATAGGACGCCAAGTTTGGCGCAAAAGCCTTGCCACCATTGACTTTATCAGTTTTATTGGTGAAACTACGAACAGCATTTTTCACAGTATGCTGCAACCTGCGCGCATTCGCTGGCAGGCCATTTGGGTGACGCTGGCGCAAGCCGGGGTTAACGCCTTGCCAATTGTTGGGCTGATGTCTTTTTTAATCGGCATCGTGCTGGCCTATCAGGGTGGCACGCAACTGGCGCAATATGGCGCGAATATCTTTATTGTTGACCTGGTGGGTATCACGCTGCTGCGTGAACTGGCTCCCATGCTGACAGCCATTATGATTGCCGGACGCACAGGTTCTGCGTTTACCGCACAAATTGGTACCATGAAAATTAATGATGAAGTGGACGCTTTGCGCACCATGGGCATTGCGCCTATGGAACTGCTGGTCTTACCCAAGTTACTGGCTTTAATGATTGCCATGCCGCTGCTATGCGTATTTGCGGATATAACAGGAGTATTGGGGGGGATGCTGATTGCCAGTCTCACCCTGGATGTCAGTTTTTTTGAGTTTTTGGATCGTTTTCAGCACGCAATCGCACTGCGGCACTTTATTATCGGGATTGGCAAAGCCCCGATATTTGCCGCAATTATTGTGCTAATCGCTTGTTATCAGGGCTTTCGGGTACAAGGCGGGGCGGACAGCGTTGGTAAACAGGTCACCGTCAGCGTTGTACAATCCATTTTCCTGGTTATCGTGATTGATGCGCTATTTTCGATTCTGTTTAACTGGGCGGGCATATAGTCTGAATTTGGTGAAAGCTTCATTCAACGCTAAAGACGCTGAAAACCGCTTTCACCTCATGCTAAGGAGTGAGAATTTTATAACTTCAGCAACTTGGCTGGTCTTTTTCTCCATTTTCTACGTTGTGAAAACAGTTACATAGCTTGCTATGCGCCTGTTTTCACGCCTTGAAAATGAATAAAAATCCTGCGCCCAGTTTCTGTATTTATTTTATCCTCACTCCTAATGCGTAACATCAGCTATTTTTTATTCATCATTGAGCGTAGATCGGCAAACGGGTTAAAAGTCGCTTCTCCTGTTGTCGAATCGACATCCACATGACCATGTGTATCATACTCCAGTTGTCGCTGATGCTCATTATCATGACAATAGACACACAGTAGCTCCCAATTGCTGCCATCTTCCGGGTTATTGTCATGGTTATGATCGCGATGATGAACAGTCAGCTCCTGTACATTTGTCCGGGTAAATTCGCGCTCGCAGCGTCCACAAATCCAGGGATACATTTTCAGTGCTTTTTCCCGATACCCCTGAGCGCGTTGTTCTTTATTTTTGATGGCCTCAGCAACCACCTTATCCAGTTTGTCTGGCATAATCAATTCCGTGATGGATTCGGTCAGGTTTGCCGTTGTTATTGCCTGACCATGATATAGAAAGTTTTCACAGATATTGTATACGCCTTAAAAGGTTTATGTAAAGACATGAATTCATTGCAAATGAAAATCCATAGAATTACAAAATCTTCATTATCAATTGTCAGAAAAGCTGAATTACTGTAGCTTTGCGCTACAATTTTCCTGATTCTCAAAATAAAACGTGGAGTATAAAAAATAATGAAATTTCCTCATTTTTCAATGACGGTATTAAGTCTGGCTTTATTAACCGCTAATGTCACAGTCAGTGCTGGCGAAGCTGCTGATGCGAAAGGCGTTGCCAATGATGGCATGGCTAAAGACACCGTATTGGTACAGGTCAATGACAAGGCCATCACCCGTCAGGATTATGATGATTATATGAATGCACGGCGCAAAGTGTCTGACGTGATGCCTGATCCGACTGGTTTGATCAATGAATTGATCGGTCGGGAATTGTTTTATCAGGAAGCTGTTGCCAAAGGCATGGATAAAAAGCCTGGATTTGTCAAAAAAATGGAAACCCTGCGTTACAATCTGCTGGCAGAAAATATTCAAAATGACTTTATGGAAAACCATAAAATCAGCGATGAAGATGCCAAAAAAGAATATGATCGCATTATTGCCGAAAACCGCCCTAATGAATATTCCGCTCAACATATCCTGGTGGAAACTGAAGCAGCCGCCAAGCAGATCATTGTTGATTTAGCCGCAGGCAAAGATTTTGCGGAACTGGCAAAAGCGCAATCCACCGACAAGGGTTCTGCGGAAAAAGGTGGTGATTTAGGCTGGTTCAGTAGCCAGCAAATGGTACCTGCTTTTGGTGCAGCAGTGGCTGCCATGAAAAAAGGTGAATCCAGCAAAACCCCGATACAATCACGTTTTGGCTGGCACGTTATTTTGCTGAACGATATGCGCCCCGCCGCTGTGCCTGACTTTGAACAGGTGAAAGCACAGGTTGTGAACCGCATGAAAACCCAGGCCCTGGCAGATTACGCAGAAAGCCTGGATCGTAAAGCCAAGGTAATGGAAAGCAAAGCATTTAAGGAAAAAATGGCTATTTTTGACAGTGCTGAGCGTAAAGCAGAACGTGGCGAAGGCGTAGCGAAAGCGGCGAAATAATTTCCAGCCATCTGACGGATAACACCCCTTGAGGGGGGTATCCGTGAAATTATTTTTATTTTCTCATTCCTAATCTGGAGATTGGGAATGCAGTAAGCTGACACACAATCAAAACCTGGCGTGAGATTTTGGCGGCTTTCATCGCTATAAGCGATGAATGAAGCCTGAATTGAACTCAGATTACTTATCGAAATTAACTTATGACTCATTCAGCAACCCTGCAACTGGCTATAGACTTAATCAGTCGCCCTTCGGTGACACCTGACGATGCCGGTTGTCAGGCATTGCTGTCACAACGCCTTGGTGCAATTGGCTTTGAACTGGAGCCGTTGCGCTTTGCTGAGGTGGATAATCTCTGGGCGCGGCGCGGCAAGCTTGCGCCATTGTTAGTGTTTGCCGGACACACTGATGTCGTGCCCAGTGGCGATGAGCAGCAGTGGACTTATCCACCGTTCACACCAACCTGTAAAGATGGCATGTTATACGGGCGTGGCGCGGCGGATATGAAAGGCTCATTGGCAGCAATGATTACTGCCTGTGAGCGTTTTGTACAACGTTATCCTGAACATCAAGGCGCAATTGGCTTTTTAATCACCAGTGATGAAGAAGGTCTGGCAACAGACGGCACAGTGAAAGTTGTGCAACATTTGCAGGCGCGTGACGAGTTCATGGACTACTGCATCGTGGGCGAGCCTTCCTGTAGCAGCAAGCTCGGTGATACCATTAAAAATGGTCGGCGTGGCTCGCTCAATGCGCGGCTGACCATTCACGGAATACAAGGCCATGTGGCCTATCCGCATCTGGCAAAAAACCCGGTACATGTATTTGCGCCCTTAATGCAGCGTTTATGTCAAATCGAATGGGATCAGGGTAATGACTTTTTCCCACCCACCAGTTTTCAGATTTCCAATATTAATGCCGGTACCGGCGCAACTAACGTGATTCCCGGCGATCTGGATGTGGTGTTTAACTTTCGCTACAGCTCGGAATTAAGCCATCATGATTTACAAAAAGAAGTAACCGCGCTGCTGGATGAATTTAAGTTGGATTATAGCGTAAGCTGGGAGCATTCCGGCGAGCCGTTTTTAACGCCTGGTGGTCGGTTACTCAGTGCCAGCCAACAGGCGATTCAGGAAATTTGTGGTTTTAAGACCGAATTGTCCACCAGTGGCGGCACTTCTGATGGGCGTTTCATCGCTCCCACCGGCACCCAGGTATTGGAACTGGGGCCACTCAACACCACCATACACAAGGTGAATGAATGTGTCTCGATTGCCGATTTAGAGACCTTATCCTTGTTATATGAAAACATCCTGGAAAAAATGCTGCTAAGCTGATTTTGAAGGCTAAAATCCCATCATTAGGACTGGAATTCCTTTGGTATCCATTTCTTCTATCGAACTCAGCTTAATCTAATGCAGGCAGCATTTTTTATATTTCTTGAAGGAACACGCATAAAAAAAGCATCCCGGTTTAGAAACCGGGATGCTTCTTTAATTATCAATTTAATCAAGAATCAAAGGAAGAGCCGCAACCACAGGTGGTGGTGGCATTAGGATTGCGAATTACAAACTGTGAGCCTTCCAGCCCTTCAGTGTAGTCGATTTCTGCGCCGACCAGATATTGAAAACTCATGGGATCAACCAGTAATTTCACGCCCAGATTTTCAACCACGGTGTCGCCGTCTTGTAAATTTTCTTCAAATGTAAAACCATATTGAAAACCGGAACAACCGCCACCCTGCACAAACACGCGCAGCATCAGGTTTTCCTGTTCTTCTTCATTGATCAGCTCCTGCACTTTGGTCGCTGCGTTATCCGTAAAGATTAATGGTTGTGGGATTTCAGTTTCAACTTCGCTCATTTTCAATTACCTGTTATGTATATCAGAGATTTACTAAGGATAAGGGTGTCTGTTGCAAAAAACAAGGTTTAAGCCACAATCCTTATATCACTGTGACCCTGTCCCTGCTTTTGCACCTGAATCTGCACCGGAATACGTTCTTTCAGCATTTCCACATGAGAAATAATACCAATTTGTTTCGCGCCCTGGCTTTGCAGGTTTTCCAGCGTTGCCAGCGCCATATCCAGGGTATGCCCGTCCAGTGTGCCAAAACCCTCGTCAATAAATAATGAGCCGATTTCGACATTACGCCGCGCCAAATCCGACAGCCCTAATGCCAAAGCCAGACTGACCAGAAAACGCTCGCCACCGGAGAGCGTGTTCATCGGGCGATTATAATCAGCCTGATAGCTGTCGATAATTTCCAGCATCAATTCCTTATCCGGCTCACGGCGCATACGATAACGTGGATTTAATTTTTGCAAATGCTGGTTTGCCAGCCCCAGCAATTGCTCCAGGGTCAAACCCTGGGCATATTTACGAAACTTGTCACCTTTTTCACTGCCAATCAGCTGATCGAGTTTCGCCCAGTCCGACCAGATTTTTTCCTGCGCCTGTCTTTCCTGTTCAATTGTTGCAAATTGCTGGCGCAGCTTCTTATCAGCAGTTAACTGTTCTTCCAGTTTGCCCATGTGCTGATGCAGTGCCTGTTGATTTTCCTGTAAACTCTGCTGCTCGCTATTTACTGCTTCCAGCGTTACATCCGGTGGCAACTGCGTTTGCAGTTTTTCCAGCGCCGCGCGTGTATCCAACTCGGAACGCTGACATTGCGCCACACGGGTTTCCAGGTCTTTTTGCTGCTGCAACGCCCCTGCCAGTGTTTCTTCATCCAGCCATTGCCGGGGCAATTGTTCCAGCGTTTCCAGACCCGCTGCCTGAACCTTATCTTCCAGCACTGTCTGTTGCGTCTGGTAACGAGCTTGCTGCTCCTGTAAAAGTTGTTGCTGACTGCGTTGTTGTTCAGTGAGCGTGGTTAAAGCATCACGCTGTTTCTGACATAAGCGTTGCTGTTCGCTTAACTGCTGCTGGCAGGTTTCCAGTGTTTTGCTCAAAGTTTCCAGCACAGCCTGCGGATTGTCTGCCGGAAAACAATCCCGGCGTTTTTGTTGCAATTGCGCTAATGCCTGCGCATCGCTTTCATGGGTGCTTTGCAGGGTACTTAATTGTTTATTTTCTTCGGCAATCTGCGCTGCCAGTTCCGTCTGGGTGCTTGCCACCTGTACGCTTTCCAACTGCAAATCTTCTGCTTTTTGCTGCTGGCTGCTCCACTTCTCAAGCCGCTGTTGCAAGCTTGCCAGCCATTGTTCCGGCTGTTGTTCTGGTTGCTGTTCTGGTTCAGGCACTAATTGCTGTTTTTCCAGCAGTTGCAGGCAGGCTTGCTGGAATTGCTTTTGTTCCTGCTGCAAAACTGCCAAAGTCTCTAATAAGTGTTTTTCTTCAACGTTTAAGGCATTGATTTTGTGTGCCAGTTTATCCTGTTCATCCTGTTGTTGCTGCTGCAAATCTTTGCTTTTTTGTTGTTTTTTCTCGCTGCTTGTAAGCTTTTTAATGGCGGTTTTCAGCCCGCTTATCTTTGTCTCATTTTGCTCAATATGCTGTTGCAGTATTTTAATATCAGCGGGTGCAAATACTAAATCCAGCACGGCAAAATCCTCTTGCAGACCTGTGACATCCTCCTGGGTTTCCTGCACCTGGCGGGTTAAAACCGTGACTTCTGCTTGCAATCCTGCCTGGGTTTGTTGTTGTTTATCCCACTGCTGCTGATAGTCTGCCAGACTTTGTTTTGCCTGTTCCAGACTTTCGCCTATGGCATCGCTGTGATCCACGTAATCGGTTTTAAGCGGGTGTTGTTTGGAACCACATAAAGGGCAGGGCTGGTTTTCCTCTAATGCCTGCCGCGCCTGCTCATAATTTTTTAATTGCTGCGCCTGCTCATATAAGCTTTGTGCCTGTTGCAACTGGGTTTTCTGCGCTGCCAGTTGTTTTTCCAGGTCACTTTCCGCATCAAGCAAAAGCTGTAAGGCCGTGTTTTTGTCCTGCTGCTGCGTTTTGTCTCGCGCCAGATGTTGTGTCTGTTTTTCCAGAGTCAAAGCCAGATTCAGGCCGGTTTTTAAGTCTTCCTGCTTGCTCAACAGTTCATCACGCTGCTCCAGCAATACCGCTGGCTGCTGCGCGTCATAGGCTTGTTGGCAATCCTGTTGCAGTTGCTCAAAAGCGGCTTTTTCCCGGGCACATTTTTTTTGGGTTTTGAGCAGGGTTTTTTGTTGTGTCAGCAGTGCCGCCTGTAACTGCACCTGTTGTGTTTTTAAGTCCTCCTGCTGCTGGCGTTGATGGCTTAAATCCTGCTGCTGTTCCGCCAGCTTCTCCTGCTGCGCCTGTAAAGCAAATAATTCCACTTCCAGCGTTGCCGCCGCCGCGTGCTCCTCCAGCCAGTCTGCCACTTCGGTTTGCTGGCCTTGAATTTTTTTAAGTTGCTTTTCCTGCTTGCTGTGCCGCGTGCGTTTGCTTTTTAAGTGTTTTTTAGTCTTATCGCAGCTTTGCTGGCTTTTATCGCATATATCCTGTTGTTGTTTGATTTGTACATTCCATTGCAGCGCCTGTTGAATCAAGGGGCGTTGTTCCTCAAGCTCGCGCATGGCCTGTTGCTGTCTTTTTTCAGCCTGTTGCAGCGCGTCTTGCGCGGCTTTAACGGTTTTGTCCAGTTGCTTCTTTTCGTGTTCTGAGTGTGCCAGCGCCTGCTGAGTTTGCTCAATGCTGCTGAATAACTGCTGCCGGGTTTCCCAGTCACTTTTAAAAACAATAAAACGTGTATGCAAATCCAGCTTTTGCTGTTGCGGCTTAAATGCCTGTTGTTGGCTCTCCAGTGTCGTGAATTCCACCGTCAAATCCTGCAACTGCTGAGTTAAATCCTGTTGTCTTTGTAAATCTGCCTGCTGTTGCTGCAAAACCTGTATTTGTCCGCTCAGTGTCTGACTGTTTGCCTGTAATTGCTGATATTCAAGCGTCATGGCATCGCGCTGTTCCGTTTCCAGCAGGCGCTCGCTGTCAATTTTTGTCCGCAGTTGTTCCACCTTGGTTTTTTCCGCCTTGGCACGTTGAAAAGCAGCACTGGATAATTTTCCATAAATTGTATTACCCGCAATTTTCTCCAGTAAAGCGCCACGTTCTTTCTCATCTGCATCCAGAAACTGTGCAAAATCCCCCTGTGCCAGCAAAATGGCGCGGGTGAACTGCTCATAATCCAGCCGCACCAGGTCTTTAATCTTGTCACGCACTTCACGGAATTTCTCGGCAATGATTTTATCTTTTTGCCCGTCTTCTGATAAGAGCGCCAGCTCATATTTTGCCGCTTGCACCGTACCGATTGCCTTACCTCTGGCGCGGCGTTGCTGCCATTTAGCGCGGTAACATTGCCCGTTACAGGCAAATTCCACCTCTGCCATGCTCTCACCCGTACCCTGGCTCATCATTTTCGCACTGTCACAACCCCGCGCCACCTTGCCATATAAAGCCAGGGTAATGGCATCCAGCAAGGTGCTTTTACCCGCGCCAGTTTCACCAGTGATGGCGAATAAAGAGGCGCTCTTTAAGGGGGCAACGTTTAAATTAACGCTATGAGTGCCTTTTAAGGCGTTGAGATTTTGCAGGGTGATTTTTAGGATTTTCATAAATGCGGAAAAATATTGTCTCTGAGCAGAGCGGTTGGCTTTTCAAAAGTATAACATGTGCAATGCGCATATGAATTTGACGGCGACTTGGTTCACGCCTAAAATCCAGTCAGGTTAAACAATTTTTACGGAAATGGGAAACAATATGTCCTCCGCGCCAATCTTTTTCCTCGCTTTCGCCAACGATTGGCAGCGTTTTCTGCCAGGTTTAGCCGATGAAATCCGCACCCTCCAAAGCCTGCTGGAACGTCCTGACAGCTTGTGCCAACCAATTATCCGCTCCGGGTGCTGATTTTTATTGATGTTGTATTTTTGGTAAACTTCCTTCATCAACGTAAAAATTACAAGGGAGTAAATTTATGGCTAAAATTGTAGCACGTAAAGGAAATAAGCTGACCATGCAAGTCACA
>NZ_JAUCGJ010000007.1:0-86356 GCF_030378065.1 Candidatus Venteria ishoeyi
TCTGGACCTGGGTGAAGACAGCGTTGCTGAAGACGAGCTGAGCCTGGGCGATGACGATATGAGTCTGGACCTGGGTGAAGACAGCGTTGCTGAAGACGAGCTGGATCTGGGCGATGACGATATGAGCCTGGACCTGGGTGAAGACAGCGTTGCTGAAGACGAGCTGAACCTGGGCGATGACGATATGAGTCTGGACCTGGGTGAAGACACTGGTGCTGAAGACGAGCTGGACCTGGGTGATGACGATATGAGCCTGGACCTGGGTGAAGAGAGCGGTGCTGAAGACGAGCTGAGCCTGGGTGATGACGATATGAGCCTGGACCTGGGTGAAGAGACTGTTGCTGAAGACGAGCTAGGCCTGGGCGATGACGATATGAGCCTGGACCTGGGTGAAGAGATTGGTGCTGAAGACGAGCTGGACCTGGGCGATGACGATATGACCCTGGACCTGGGTGAAGACAGCGTTGCTGAAGACGAGCTGGATCTGGGTGATGATGACATGAGTCTGGACCTGGGTGAAGACAGCGTTGCTGAAGATGAGCTGAGCCTGGGTGATGACGACATGAGTCTGGACCTGAGTGATGACAGTACTGGCGATGATGATTTGGATAGCCTGTTAAGTCAGTTAGGTGATGATGATGAAGACGATTCGGCGCTGGATATGCTGGATAGTGGGAATGAAGTTGATGGGAAATTTGATCTCGCACAAATGTATATCAATATTGATGATATGAATAGCGCCCGGAGTACCTTAGAAGAAATTCTTACCGAGGGTGATGATGAGCAGAAATCCCGGGCTGCGCAGATGCTTGAGGGGATACAGGAACCTGCATAAACTTAGGAGTGAGGATGAAATAAATGCAGAAACTGGGTGCAGGATTTTTATTCATTTTCAAGGCGTGAAAACAGGCGCATAGCAAGCTATGTAACTGCCTAAGTCCAAATAGGCACAACGCAGAAAATGGAGAAAAAGACCAGCCAAGTTGCTGAAGTTATAAAATTCTCACTCCTTAGTGTAAGAGAAGTCGCATCAGAAGCTGTTGAGTAAATCTACGTTCATGATGGTTTAGTAGCAGCTTTTTGTTTAAAAAGTAACTGATTGATAATACATGCCTACGTTGAACTTAGCTTAATTACAAGCGGGAAGTCATGCTTCCCGCTTTTTTTATTGGTATCGGACAAACTCAACCTTTCATTCCTATTTTTATTATTTTCACCCTATATCTGAAAACCCTGAAAAAGTCCGTAAGCTATTGATTTTATTAGAGGTAAAAAAGTTCTTCGGAGTTTTCAGTACTTATATCATCCAGATAAATTTGTGGTTAGATTGTTGATGATGCAGCAACAGTTTCTTACATTGAATTCAAATTAATACTGAAGCCACTTTTAATATCCTGAAACGGGCCTAATGGCTTTTTATGATCTTCCAATACCAGCGTGTGGGGTTCGCCACCCCAGAGTTTATAAGCCACTTTGTCATTATTAACCACAATTAAAGCCATAAAACGCCAGCCTTCCTTGCGATTCCGACGACGGAAATTAAACACATCCAGCATCACATTGCCATAACGTTGCTCATGACTGACCACGGGACTGATCTGATAGGCATAACAATTTTTACGGGCGCTGATACAAACCTGCAAAGGCTTATCCAGATCATTAACCTGCATGGATTGGTGCGGCATGAAACGCTCAATCACTTCCAGATAAGTTAAACGTTTGATATTCGGAGTTTTGAATGGATCAAAACCCATCTTTTCCAGTTCCTGTACCGAAGTTTTACCCGGTATGATGCGATCAAAGCTGGTTTTTGCCTCATCAAAACTTTGCCAGGGTGATTGGGCAACTGTGATTTTACTGGGTAATAATATGCTGGAGCAAGCGCTTAAAGTCAGTATCAACAGGCAGCCACCCAATATCAACAGAGATTTTAAATAATGGGTTTTGGGACGGGGGTGCATGAGTCTTTTATCCTGTTGTGTTAAACTTTTCCAGATTTTTTAATCCATCAGCAAAATCAATACCAATACTCAGGTTGCTTTATTAATGACGACACGTACCCGTATTAAAATTTGTGGCATCACCCGTTTGGAAGATGCGCAAGACGCCTGTCATGCCGGTGCGGATGCGCTGGGTTTTGTATTTTATGATAAAAGCCCGCGCGCTGTCAGTATCAAACAGGTGCAAGAGATCATCAGCGCGGTGCCAGCATTTGTCACCAGTGTTGGCTTGTTTGTTAATCCTGAACCTGAATTCGTTCATGCGGTACTAAAACATATTCCCCTGGACTTATTACAATTTCATGGTGAAGAAACACCACAGCAATGCGCAGCCTTTTCACGCCCTTATATTAAAGCGATTCGTATGCGTCCCGGCACGGATGTTTATGCACAGGCGGCGCTTTATCAAAGTGCGCGTGGTTTATTGCTGGATGCTTATGTGCCGGGAGTCAAGGGTGGCACGGGTACCGCTTTTAATTGGAAAGAGATTCCAGCGCAAGTGGCTAAACCAGTTATTCTCGCAGGTGGTTTGGACGCGAGCAATGTGGCACACGCCATTCATACGGTACGCCCCTGGGCGGTGGATGTCAGCGGTGGTGTGGAAGTCAAAAAAGGCATTAAAAGTACGGAGAAAATCCGGGAATTCGCCCAACAAGTTAATGACCTGAATTCAATATAAGAATTTGAGTTTAAATGACTTGAATCTGGCACAGATGATCAAAAATTTAGCATGAGGTAGAAGTCGTTTTCTGTATCATAACTGCTGAAAGCAGCTTACTCCGAACTCAGGGATTATAATTTTTAGATGCATATTCACATTCTTGGTATCTGCGGCACTTTTATGGGTAGTTTGGCAGTGCTCGCCAAACAAATGGGACATCATGTTAGCGGTTCCGATGCCAATGTCTATCCGCCGATGAGTACCCAACTGGAACAACAAGGTATTGTTTGTGTTGAAGGTTATAATGCCAGTCAGCTTGAACCGGAGCCTGACATGGTGGTCATTGGTAATGCCTTAAGTCGCGGTAATCCAGCAGTGGAAGCCGTGCTTAATCAAGGTCTGGCTTATACTTCCGGTGCGCAATGGCTGGCTGAGCAGGTGTTGGCAAAACGCTGGGTATTAGCCGTGGCAGGTACGCATGGCAAAACCACCAGTAGCAGTATGCTGGCCTGGATTTTAGAAGATGCGGGATTAAACCCAGGGTTTTTAATCGGTGGCGTACCACAAAATTTCAATATTTCCGCCCGTCTGGGAGACAGTCCATTTTTTGTGGTGGAAGCGGACGAATACGATACGGCATTTTTTGATAAACGCTCTAAATTTGTACATTATCACCCGCACACATTGGTGTGTAATAACCTGGAATATGATCATGCGGATATTTTCCCGGATTTGGCGGCGATTCAGCGCCAGTTTCATCATTTGATTCGCACCGTACCCGGTAATGGTAAAATTCTGTATTTACAACAAAATAGCTTAAAATCAGTATTGGAACAAGGTTGTTGGTCTGATACCGAAATACTGAATGATTCTGAAACAGGTTGGTTAAGCCATAGCTTAAATGCCGATGGCAGTCATTTTCAGGTTTTTTTTGCGGGTCAGTTACAAGGCGAAGTACACAGCGTTTTACCTGGCAAACACAATCAGCATAATGCCCTTGCCGCGATTGCCGCAGCACGTCATGCCGGTGTACCAACAGCGATTGCTTGTGAAGCCCTGGGGCAATTTAAAGGCGTGCGGCGACGTTTGGAACTACGTGGAGAAATCAATCAGATTCGAATTTATGATGATTTTGCCCACCATCCAACAGCAATTGCCGAAACATTGGTAGCATTACGCGCCCGGGTTGGCTCAAAACGGATTATCGCTGTCTTAGAACCCCGCTCAAATACCATGAAATTAGGCGTACATAGAGACAAACTTGCAGCTTCTCTGCAAGTGGCTGATTTGGTGCGGGTATATCAGCCTGCCGAACAAAACTGGGAATTTCCTGGTGAGCATTTACCGATTGCGCAATTTCATCAAATTGAAGATTTGTTAGCGCATTTACTATCAGAGCTTCAGCCTGACGATCAGGTTTTAATTATGAGTAATGGCGGGTTTGGTAATTTACACCAGCGTCTGTTGGATGCGCTGACTGAGGAGCGCAACATTTTTTGAGTTTCATAAGTTATAGATAAATAGCTATCATAATGATGCTCACCTACTTAGGAGCAAGAATTTTATAACTTCAGCAACCTGGCTGGTCTTTTTCTCCATTTTCTGTGTTCCGAAAACAGTTACATAGCTTGCTATGCGCCTGTTTTCACGCCTTGAAAATGAATAAAAATCCTGCGCCCAGTTTCTGTATTTATTTTATCCTCACTCCTTAGGAGCGGGAATTTTAGGAGCGAGAATTTTATAACTTCAGCAACCTGGCCGGTTTCTGCACTTCTTTCATCCTCGCGCCTTAGTGCGTAACAGATTTTGCTATCTTTTCTTAAATAAATTGAGTTTGGCTTCAGGTTAAATAAAAATATCTGCAACAAAAACAAACAAATCCTAATAAAATCGCGTAAAATAAAATGTTTTTGCAATAATTCTGGCAAACCTCATGACAACTCAATTTCAAGCGCTTAACCTCTCTCCTTCTATCTTGCAGGCACTAGAGGCTGTCGGCTACGAAACCCCTTCCCCTATCCAAGAAGCCACCATCCCTCCATTATTGGAAGGACGGGATGTTTTAGGTCAGGCGCAAACCGGTACGGGTAAAACAGCGGCCTTTGCCTTGCCAGTTTTATCATCCATTCAATTGGATGATCTGACGCCTCAGGTTTTGGTTTTAACGCCAACCCGTGAGCTTGCGATTCAGGTTGCAGAAGCGTTTCAACGTTATGCGCATTATATGTCAGGGTTTCATGTGCTGCCGATTTACGGGGGGCAGTCTTACGAAAACCAATTGCGCCAGTTACGCCGTGGCGTACATGTGGTGGTGGGTACACCGGGGCGGGTGATGGATCATATCCGGCGTGGTACTTTACAGCTTAATGGCCTGAAAACGCTGGTGCTGGATGAAGCTGATGAAATGTTGCGCATGGGCTTTATTGACGATGTTGAGTGGATTTTAGAGCAAATTCCGGAAACCCGCCAGATTGCATTATTTTCCGCAACCATGCCCAGCGTGATTCGTAAAGTCGCCAAGCAATATCTCCACGATCCGGTGGAAATTAAAATTGCTGCCAAAACCACTACCGCGACCAATATTCGTCAGCGCTACTGGCAAGTCAGTGGTTTACATAAACTGGATGCACTGACCCGTTTATTGGAAGTTGAAGAGTTTGATGCCATATTGATTTTTGTGCGCACCAAAACTGCAACCCTGGAATTAGCTGAAAAACTGGCAGCACGCGGTTATGCCTGTGCTGCGCTTAATGGTGATATAGACCAAAAGCAGCGTGAACGCACAGTTGATAAACTTAAAAATGGACAATTGGACATTATCATTGCCACCGACGTCGCTGCGCGTGGACTGGATGTGCAACGGGTCAGTCATGTCATCAATTATGACATTCCTTCCGATGTCGAATCCTATGTCCACCGTGTTGGGCGCACGGGCCGCGCTGGACGCAGTGGTGATGCCATTTTATTTGTCGCACCACGCGAACGCCGCCTGTTGTACGCCATTGAACGCAACACCCGGCATAAAATCGAACAAATGCAAATGCCAACGGCTTCAACCATTAATGAGCAGCGCGTTTCGCGTTTCAAACAACGCATTAATGACGTGTTAACCAATCAGAATCTGGATGTATTCTCTCGCCTGGTCACGGAGTATGAACAGGAATTTGAAGTTGACCCACTGCAAATGGCGGCAGCGCTGGCATATATGACGCAAGGCAAAGAGCCTTTATTCTTATCCGACAAGCCACAGAAAAAACGCCGTGAACGTCACCAGGATGAAGATAGAGGGGATAGGGGCGACAGATCTTATCGTGAGAAAAAAGACTTTCAACGCAGTCCAAAAACCTGGGTCAAGGGTGCTGAAAAACCCAAGCCCTTAAAAAATTTCCCGGATATTGAAATGGAACGTTTCAAATTAGCCGTGGGTTATAACGATGAGGTCAAACCGGGTAACATTGTCGGTGCCATTGCCAATGAAGCCGGGGTTGAAAGTCAATATATTGGACATATTGAAATTTATGAAGATTTCAGCACAATTGATTTACCGGCGGAAATCACCGATGAATTATTACAGGAATTGAAAAAAACCCGGATTTGTGGACAGCGCATTGATATCAAACGCGCAGCGGATGCCGATCAGGATGCGGGAAGTTATAAAAAATCACGTTCTGATGGCAAGCCAAGGTCACAGAGCAAATCGCGAAAACCTAAACCACATCGCAAAGGTAATCGTGGTGAGCAAGATGCAGCAAAATCTAAAGACAGCACACGCTCAAAATCGGGGAAAAAACATAAAAAAAGAATCGGTAAAAGAAAACCATGAGTAACCCTGAAGAATTTTCTCGGGAAGCCTATTCCCGAACTGAAATTTTACTGGGAAATGAAGCACTGGAAAAACTGAACCAACATCATATTTTAATTGCCGGGCTGGGTGGTGTTGGCGCTTATGTGGCTGAAAGCCTTGCTCGCATTGGCATACAAAAGCTCACTATTGTCGATCATGATGTGGTTTCAGCATCCAACCTCAACCGGCAATTATTGGCTTTGCACTCCACTTTGGGGCAGCCTAAAACCGAGGTGATGGCAGCGCGCTTAAGAGACATCAATCCAGATGTGGAATTACACGCGCTACAACAGTTTATAGAAAAAGATCAGGTGGCTGATTTTATTGCGCAAGGGCAATTCGACTTCGTGGTGGACTGTATTGATTCCATTGCCTGTAAAGCCGCATTAGTCGCCGCCTGTTTACAACAGGAAGTGCCGGTAGCTTCCAGCATGGGTGCTGGCAACCGTCTGGATGTGAGTAAAGTTGCAGTTGCCAGCCTGAATCAGACGCATGGCTGCGCTTTGGCGCGGGAAGTGCGCGCAGCTTTGAAAAAAATGGGTGTGGCACCACGCTATCCCGTGGTTTATTCTCATGAACATGCGCGTAAACCACTGCCACATCAACCCCTGGAAGGCGATGCACCAGGCCGCCCCCGTGCGGTTAATGGCACAATTGCTTACATGCCGGCCCTGTTTGGGCAGATGTTATCCGGGATAGTGGTACAGCACTTGTTATGGAAGAACTAGAATATAAACGCACCTACCATGACGTCAACCATCGCCCTTGTGTTTTTGCCAAGGCGATTTTATGCCGTTGCTGTCAATGCAGTTACAGTCTGCGTCTCAGTATTGCTGAACGCGACGCAGTAGCCTGTAGTCGTCAGCAAGCACACCACCGCTGTGAACAATGGCTGGAAATGCTCTATGATAATGCGCGTTTTGCTTTAAAACTTGCCGCCACCCACGCCCCCCAACCCCATGCCAAAGCCATAAAAGTACAATGTGGCGGGCCACGAGGCCTGCAACAAATTTTGTCCAGGCAGGCAGCAGTCATTGAGTCCAATCAACAATCACCTGACCCCGTTGATGATATTGCAGCCTTATTAGATCAAGCTGAACAGCAATACCAGGATCTCAGTAAATTACCTTATTCCAAGATTGTGCGTTTTATCAGTCATCACCCGATTAAAAAACGCAGTCGGCGAAAATAATTAACTTTTTTCTTGTATTGTTTCAAATATCTGTGTATCATTCGCGGCCTTGATAGGAATACAGGCACGTAGCTCAGTTGGTTAGAGCACCACCTTGACATGGTGGGGGTCGGTGGTTCGAATCCACTCGCGCCTACCAATAAAATCAAGCACTTACCTCTAAAAAATCCCTTTTCTCAAGGAACCCCGCCTTGAAAAATCAGTGTTTTCAAAAATAAATCTATAAAATCAAAGCCTTAAAAAGAGCTTCCAGTGTTTTATGGCCTTCATCTGGCGATAAATGAGAATAGCGCATGCTTGTATTGATATTTGCGTGTCTTGCCACTTGCTTTACACGATTGATATCTTGCCCAGCTTGCACCAGCCAACAATTCATTGACAAAATACCCAAGAGCTATCCAAACAATGCTCCATGTGAAAAGCTTCGCGATTGAGTAACGCTATCCTTGAAGGTGGCATTAAAATTAAAGTGCCGTGCTTGCGGCTTTTTTGGTTTTTTGGATAGAGGTAAACCCGTGATTTATCAAAATCTATCCGGCTCCATTCTAAATTTAAGACCTCGCCAGACCTTGCGCCAGTATATAAGCTATAGATTCGACCATTTTGGTGTCATATATGATGCACTAGCGCTATCGCTTATGCGTCCTACCGCGCTGAGTTCAGGTATCATAGGCAAAAATTTGTAGCGCGTCGCGCAACATGCGATAATTACTGAATGATTAAATCATTTCGCTACAAGGGGCTTAAGAATTTTTACGAGACAGGCAGCACGTCAGGCATACAGGCTAACCATGCCAGTCATCTTCGTATGCAACTTATTGCTTTTGAGACTGCGCAAGTAATTGAAGACATGAATATCCCTGGCTTTCGCTTACATTTATTGAAAGGGCAACTCAGAAACTGCTGGTCTATTTCTGTTAGCAGTAATTGGCGACTTACATTTGAATTTTGTGAAGGCCATGTATACATTTTGGATTATGAGGATTATCACTGATGACTATGCATAATCCACCCCATCCAGGTGAGTTTATCCGGGTCGTTTACCTGGAACCGTTTAATATCAGTGCGCGTGTTGTGGCTAAAAACCTTGATGTCTCGGCATCAACTTTTAACCGTGTAATTTCCGGTAAAAGTGGCATTAGTCCTGAAATGGCGTTACGCCTGTCAAAAGCCTTGGGGCGTTCTCCAGAAAGTTGGCTAACAATGCAGGATCATTACAACCTCTGGCAAGCAAAACAAAACACGAATCTTGATAATGTTCATCATATGGAGTTTGTCAGCACATAATTTGGCGCTTAAGGCAACTTGTAAGGTGGATAAGTGATAGCACCTATGCATCCTGCCGCGCTTATAGGTTCTCAGGTAAATGCTTTACGGATAACACCCTTCGGAGGGGTGTTATCCATTGACTTTCCCGGCACTTAATTAAATGATAAAAACAGGTGTTTTTGTGTTTAAATTAATCCTGAAAAATATTTACTTGCCCATTTTTTGTTATATTCCAAATGGAAAGTAACGGTAGTCGTTATTGAATTTTAGATATTGAAATCATACACTGCATACAACAACTGATTACACCGCTTAACTTTACTCATAACGAGCTTAAACATGCCTAAACGCACTGACATACACAGTATTTTAATTATTGGCGCTGGTCCGATCATTATTGGTCAAGCCTGTGAATTTGACTATTCCGGCGCGCAAGCCTGCAAAGCGTTGCGCGAGGAGGGTTATCGCGTCATTCTGGTGAACTCCAATCCCGCCACCATCATGACCGATCCCAATATGGCGGATGCGACCTATATTGAACCCATACATTGGGAAACTGTGGCGCGGATTATCGAAAAAGAAAAACCCGATGCCTTGTTACCGACAATGGGGGGGCAGACGGCGTTGAACTGCGCGCTGGATTTGGATCGCGAAGGGGTGCTGGCAGAGTTTGGCGTTTCCCTGATTGGTGCTTCCAAAGAAGCCATTGATAAGGCGGAAGATCGGGATAAGTTCCGCGTGGCAATGCGTAAAATTGGCCTGGATATGCCACGCTCTGCAATTGCGCACAGCATGGAAGAAGCCCAGCAGGTGCAGGCTGATATTGGCTTTCCTTCGATTATCCGGCCTTCGTTTACCATGGGCGGCAGTGGCGGTGGTATTGCTTATAACAAAGAAGAGTTTGCGCTGATTTGTGAGCGCGGCCTGGATGCCTCGCCCACCAACGAATTGCTGATTGAAGAATCCATTATCGGCTGGAAAGAGTATGAAATGGAAGTGGTGCGGGATCATGAAGATAACTGCATCATTATCTGTTCCATTGAAAATTTTGATGCAATGGGCGTGCATACTGGTGATTCCATCACGGTTGCGCCGATTCAGACGCTGACTGATAAAGAATACCAAATCATGCGTAATGCTTCGATTGCGGTGTTACGGGAAGTTGGCGTGGATACCGGTGGCTCGAATGTGCAGTTTGCGATTAATCCTGAAAACGGGCGCATGATCATTATTGAAATGAACCCCCGCGTTTCCCGCTCTTCGGCACTGGCTTCTAAAGCCACGGGTTTCCCGATTGCTAAAATTGCTGCCAAGCTGGCAGTGGGTTATACCCTGGATGAACTCGCCAATGAAATGACCGGCGGCGTGACTCCGGCTTCATTTGAGCCAACGCTGGATTATGTCGTCACCAAAATTCCGCGTTTCACTTTTGAGAAATTTCCCGGCGCTGATCCCACCTTAACCACGCAGATGAAATCTGTTGGCGAAGTAATGGCAATGGGGCGTACCTTCCAGGAATCGCTGCAAAAAGCGTTGCGTGGCCTGGAAACCGGTATTTATGGTTTATGCCCGATTCTCGATACTGAGGCGGAAGATGCCACGGATACATTGCGCAAAGCCTTGCGTATTCCCAGTGCCGAGCGTATTCGTTACATTGCTGAGGCTTTCCGTTTGGGTTGGGCGTTGGAAGAGGTGCAAAAAGAAACTGGCATCGATCCCTGGTTTTTATGTCAGATTGCCAATTTGATGGATGAAGAAGCGGCGATTGCCATGGGGGGGGTAGCCAGTTTAGACAAAGATCGCATGTGGCAGTTAAAGCGTAAGGGCTTTTCTGATAAACGCCTGTCAGCACTCTTAAATACTAAAGAGTCAGCAATTCGTCTGTTGCGCCAGCAATTGAATATTCGCCCGGTGTATAAACGGGTGGATTCCTGTGCTGCGGAATTTGCCGCCAGCACTGCCTATATGTATTCCACTTATGAGGAAGAATGCGAAGCCTCACCTTCTGAGCGTGAAAAAATTGTAGTTTTAGGGGGAGGCCCCAACCGGATCGGACAGGGTATTGAGTTTGATTATTGCTGCGTACAAGCGGCTTTATCCTTGCGCGATGATGGTTATGAAACCATTATGATCAACTGTAACCCGGAAACGGTTTCAACGGATTATGATACTTCAGATCGTTTGTATTTTGAGCCACTGACCCTGGAAGATGTGCTGGAAATTATTGACCTGGAAAAACCCAAAGGCGTGATTGTGCAATACGGTGGGCAAACGCCACTGAAATTAGCACGGGATCTGGAAGCCGCTGGCGCGCCGATTATCGGTACTTCACCGGATTCCATTGATTTGGCGGAAGACCGTGAGCGTTTCCAGCAGCTTATTCAGGATTTGGGTATTAAACAACCCCCCAACCGCACCGCCCGCAACGAAGAAGAAGCACTGACCCTGGCGGCTGAAATCGGTTATCCCCTGGTGGTGCGTCCCTCTTATGTATTGGGTGGTCGGGCGATGGAAATCGTGCATTATGAGGAAGACTTAGCACGTTATATGAGTGAAGCGGTTAATGTTTCCAATGAATCACCCGTATTGCTGGATCATTTCCTGGATGATGCCATTGAAGTGGATATAGACGCGATTTGTGATGGTGAAAATTTCCTGATCGGCGGTATTATGGAGCATATTGAACAAGCTGGCATTCACTCTGGTGATTCCGCCTGTTCCCTGCCGCCTTACGGTTTATCACCCATGATTCAGGATCGGCTGCGTGATAAAATGCAGCGTCTGGCAAAAGCTTTGAATGTGGTGGGTTTGATGAATGCCCAGTTTGCCATCAAAGGCGAAACCATTTACATACTTGAAGTCAATCCCCGCGCTTCGCGTACCGTGCCGTTTGTGTCCAAGGCCACCGGCTTGTCATTGGCGCAGATTGCTGCGCGTTGCATGGCAGGTAAATCGCTGGTTAAGCAGGGCATCACCAAAGAATGTATTCCCAGCTTTTATTCTGTCAAAGAAGCCGTATTTCCCTTTGTTAAATTCCCCGGCGTTGACCCATTATTAGGGCCGGAAATGAAATCCACCGGGGAAGTGATGGGTATTGGGCGTAGTTTTGGCGAAGCCTTTTTGAAGGCGCAAAAAGCGGCGAATATGGCCTTGCCAAAAGCCGGACGCGCTTTTGTCAGCGTGCGTGACGAAGATAAAATGGGTGCTTGTGACGTTGCCAGAGAATTGGTTGATTTGGGTTTTGATGTGGTTGCCACGCGCGGTACGGCAGTCGCGCTGGAAGAAGCAAAAATACCTTGTCAGCATGTGAATAAAGTGCATGAAGGCCGTCCACATATTGTCGATCAAATCAAAAATGGTGAAATTGCCTTTATTGTCAATACCACAGAAGACAAACACGCAATTGCAGATTCTGACACCATACGCACTAATGCTTTGCGAAATAAAGTCACCTACACCACCACCATTGCCGGTGCGCGCGCGACAGTGTTAGCCTTGCGCGCCATGCAAGAAGGTAAAACTATTAACTGTCTGCAAGACCTGCATCAAGAATTACATGGAGAAAATGGCGCATGAAAAAAGCACCAATGACTATCAGAGGCGCAGAAGCCCTGCGTGGTGAACTGCAAGAACTCAAAACTGTTTTACGCCCACAAATCACTGCGGCCATTGCCACGGCGCGTGAGCATGGTGATTTAAAGGAAAATGCAGAATATCACGCGGCGCGTGAGCAGCAGAGTTTTAATGAAGGCCGTATTGCTGAAATTGAACATAAACTGGCAATGGCGGAAGTTATTGATATCACCAAACTCAATGCCAATGGGCGTATTGTATTTGGCGCAACGGTTGATCTGGCTGATGAAGACACTGAAGAAGAAGTGACTTATCAGATTGTTGGCGAAGATGAGGCAGACATCAAATTAAACCGTATTTCAATCGCCTCCCCGATTGCCAGGGCTTTAATTGGTAAGGAAGAAGGTGATGTTGCCGTGGTGCAGGCACCAAGTGGCAGTAAAGAATTTGAGATTCTGGAAATCCGATATGTTTAATATGGCTGATTCTTACTTAATTATGGCGATTTTCAGAAGGAGAAAAGGGCAATGAAAATTGGAAAAATTGAACACAAACGGCCCGCAACAGTCGAAGCTTATATTGATCTGATTGAGCAGGCTTTATTTGAAATTGCTGATACCCGTGAAGCCATTGAATTTGAAGCAGATAGCATGGGGCCGGCAATTGCGTTTATTACTAACCTGGAAACGAAAGTTAAAGCCATAAAACAATCAATGATTGATGGTACTTATCAGTTTGAAAATAAAGATTTACCCTTTATGGAAATTGTTAAGATGCAGACTTTACAAACCTTGCCATTTAAACGCTTATTAGAAGATATTAACTGGACTCACCGGGAAGGTCTGCAAATTGACTGAATTGCAGGTGACTGATATGCAGGCTGGCACGCAACGGCAATATTGGTTGATGAAATCAGAACCCAATGAATTCAGCATTCTTGACCTGGCCCGCAAAAAACGCGAACCCTGGGATGGGGTGCGCAATTATCAGGCGCGTAATATGATGCGTGATCAAATGCATATCGGTGATTTAATCTTTTTTTATCATTCCAATTGCAAGGTACCGGGTATTGTCGGTGTCATGGAAGTGGTATCAGAAAGTTATCCTGACCCGACGGCCTTTGATCCCAACGATGGGCATTATGATCCAAAAAGTGATCCTGATAAACCGCGTTGGTATCTGGTGGATGTTGCTTATGTGGAAACCTTCACGGAAACCATTGCGTTACAGACGCTGAAAGCCTGCCCGGAACTTGAAAATATGCCATTGCTGCGTCGTGGTAATCGTCTTTCCGTTATGCCTGTCAGTGAACAGGAATGGCAATTTATTCAATCTTTACGTTAGGCAATGCGGTAGGGTAATAGCGTTTACAAGAAATAATCACGCTTGTTTTGGGAATGCTCCAAGGCTTTCCCGGACAGCTCCGGGAAATCTACTGTGTGTCATTTCCGAGGCAGCTTATTAAGGTTCCCGCCCCCAATGCAACTTATCGCGCAGAGTTGAAAAATAATCGTAGCTGTCAGGATGAATTAAATAAATATGGCGTTTTTTGCGAACCACAACGCGATCCCCTGGAAACAGACTTTGACTGGGAACAGCATCGCAGGTTAGTTGTGCTTCCACAGATTGATTGGCACAGACCTGGATTTCAATTTCACTGTCCCCCTGCACCACGATGGGAGGATTGCTTAAAGTATGCGGAAACATGGATAATAATAACAAGGCATCAACCGAAGGGTGCAGTACCGGGCCGCCACCGGAAAGATTATAGGCAGTGGAACCGGTGGGCGTGGCAATCAGTATGCCGTCACTGCGCTGTCCACCCAGCAATTTTCCATCTATACTGACGGTAAATGATAACATGTGTGCATTATTCCAGCGCTGAATCACCACGTCATTAAGCGCCCGACAAGTCCCCAGATGTTTATCTTTTCGATATACCTGAGTATCCAGTAAAAAGCGTTTTTCCTGGGAAAAGCGGCCTTCAAAAACCAAATCCAGGCAAGCGGATAATTGCTTGGGGTGTATATCGGTAAGAAAACCCAGGCGACCAAGATTAATGCCCAGTAAACGCGCCTTATAAGAGGTCAGCATTCTTGCGGCATGTAACAGCGTACCATCGCCGCCAATGACAATAATGAGATCACTGCGCTTACCAAGCTCAATGCTGTCTACCACCGGTATTTCAGAGTCAGGCAAGGCTTCCAGGCTATTTTGATGTAGCATGGTATGTTTATTATGGTGTTTAAGATAAGCAATGACTTTCCGCAAAGTGTGGCTGGCTTCTTTGCTGTGTCGTTTAGCAATCAGTCCGATATTTTGAAACAAAAGCAAGGCTTCCTTTCGGTTTTTGTTTTTTAAACTTTGGTGTTCTGTCTTGCCAAACCTTATGATTTGTACAAAAAATGGCAATTACGTAACATCCGTTAAATGTTGTCTATAAAATTCTCGCTCCTAAGGTATCATAATAGATTCTACTGCGTATCACTTGTATTTTCATCAAACAAAGCAATGACCAAACCATTAAAATCAGTTCCACTAAATGAACGCGCGCTGTCTTTGCTCAAGACGCTGGTTTCCCGTTATATCAAAGAGGGACAGCCGGTTGGATCGCGTACCTTATCGCGGGATTGTTCACTGGACTTAAGTCCGGCGACGATTCGTAATGTTATGGCGGATTTGGAAGACTTGGGGCTGATTATTTCGCCACACACTTCAGCAGGGCGCGTGCCAACTGTACAGGGTTATCGTCTGTTTGTAGACAGCCTTATCCAGGTTCAACCAGTAGAAATTGAAGAGCGTTTACGCCTGCGTCAGCAACTTTTGGAGCCTACGGAATACAACAGTCAAAGCCTGCTGTCCCAGGCTTCTGCACTGCTGGCGGATACCACGCACCTGGCAGGGGTGGTGATGCTGCCGCGCCAGGAAGTACAAACGCTGCGTCATGTTGAATTTTTATCCCTCTCTGGCAAGCGCGTACTGGTGATTCTGGTGATTAATGAAACCAATGTACAAAACAGCATTATTCAAACCCAGCAAGATTTCAGCAGCAGTGAATTACAACAAGCCGCCAATTATTTAAATGCCGCTTTTGCGGGCAAAGATATTAAAGCAGTGCGCAAAAATCTGTTAAAAGAGATGAAAGCCGCGCGCATTGATATGAATAATCTGATGCAGACACTGGAAGAAGTGGCGACCAAGGCTTTTGAAGAACCCCTGACACCTGCTGCCAATACGGGTGATTACGTATTAGCCGGACAGACTAATCTCATGGGCATGGCAGGCGCTGCTGATATGGATAAACTGCGCCATTTATTTGATGCGTTTAACCAGAAACAGGATATTCTGCATTTGCTTGATCAAGCCTTAAATAGTAACGGTGTACAGATTTTTATCGGGGAAGAATCCGGTTACGATATTCTTGATGAGTATAGCATCGTCACCTCGCCTTACCGGGTTGATGGTCAAACCGTTGGCGTATTAGGTGTGATTGGGCCAACCCGCATGGCGTATGAGCGGGTGATCCCCATTGTCGATCTCACCGCGCAGTTACTCAGTTCGGCCTTGAAGTGAGCAATTGGGTTGGTATAAATTTTTTTCAGCCTCTGGCTGAATAATTAAAAATGCATAGCATTTTTAAAGGATAGTTAAACATTATGAATCAGGAAAATAGTGCTAAAAATGTTGTTGTTCTGGGCGCTTCCCCCAAACCTGAACGTTATTCCAATCAGGCGGTTGTTGATTTGCTTAAATATGGACATCAGGTTTTTCCGGTACATCCACTGGCAGAAGAAATTCACGGGCAGGCCTGTTATACCGCTTTGGATAAAATCGACCAGGCCGTAAATACCATCACTTTATATGTCGGTGCAGCGCGTTCTGACACGCTGGCAGAAAGTATTTTTGCCTTAAAGCCCAAACGCCTGATTATGAATCCCGGCGCGGAAAATGACAAACTGGAAGCCGAAGCAGAAAAGCGCGGGATTGAGGTTGTACGGGGCTGTACTTTGGTGATGTTGCGTACACAGCAGTTTTAACGGTATGACTGCTTTTTAAAACCTGGGCATTATTTCCAGCTTTTTCCAACGCTTAAAATGAAACATTAAATCCCCACTGCGGGGTTCAGGAATCTTTACATAATTGCCATCGGCTGTCTGCATCACAATTTTTTTATCCAGCACCTGGGTTTTTAATGGGGCGTATAAAAAAGTGTAAGCGTGATCGGCTGCAATTTGCTGATGTAATTGTCGGGTGAGTTGTTGTTGTTTATTCAAATCATAGGTTTCACGAATTTGTTCAATCAACTGATCGGCTTTGGCATTTTGGTAGGCGATAAAATTAAGCTGATGTTTGCCCGACTGGCTGGAGTGCCAGATTTGATACAAATCGGGATCAATGCCCATGCTCCAACCTAAAACCACGGCATCAAATTGTCCTGGATTGACAAAATCCTGTAAAAATACCGCCCATTCAAAAACCTGGGTATGACAGCGTATGCCGATGCGCCGCCAATGATCCTGCGCAATGCTTAAAATGGCTTTACGCAGCGCATTACCGTGATTGGTAATTAAGGTAAATTCCAATATCTTGCCGTCTTTCTCCAGCCAGCCTTCGCGGTTACGCTGCCATCCTAATTCTGCCAACAGGCTTAATGCCATTGCCGGGTCATATGCCAGCGGTTTTACCTCAGGGTTGTACCAGCGGGTATTTTTCGGGTAAGGGCCGCTGATACGCTCACCCTGTCCATATAACACATAAGCCATGATTTCTTCAACATTCAGGGCCAGCCCTAATGCCTTGCGCAGACGAGCGTCCTGAAATAGAGGGCGGCGCTGATTGTAACCGATATAAGTATAGGCGGTTTGCAGACTGGAAAAATATTGATAATCCGGATCTTGCTGATAACGCTTAACCTGATAAGGCTGCGGATTATAGGCATCAATTGCGCCACTGCGAAATTCCAGTTCACGGGTCACAGTATCAGGAATAATGCGATAGAAATAATCCTGATACAGCGGCGCGCCTTCCCAATAATGTGCATTGCGCTGTAAATGAATTTGTTCATCACTGCGCCAGGACACAAACTTAAAAGCCCCCGTGCCAATGGGATGGCGGTTAAAGTCACTGTCACGCAGCCCAAAGTTTTCCGCAGCCTTGCCGCTGATGCCGCGCTGTTGCTGCTCTTGTAACAATGCCTGCTGATTGAGACGGTGTTCCGGCAAAATACCGATCATCCAGGCATTAATGGCAGGTGAAAACAGCCGTTTATAAATCACATCCACGGTATGTGCATCGTGAACTTTGAGACTTTTAATTGGCTCAAAATCAGACGTGCGTGGTGAGAGATTTTTAGGATTCATCAAGGCTTGATAAGTAAATAACACATCCTCAGCATCAAAAACTTCGCCATCATGAAACAAGACATTTTTGCGTAAATAAAAACGTAATACCGGATTATGTTCAAAAATTGGAAAGTCTTTTTTTACGGCATTAAGTATTACTGGCTTGTGTTGTTCTGGTTTTGGCAGCCATTGTAACCAGGGGCGGTTTTCTTCGTAATTGTCACCTAACAGCGCGGTCAGTCGCTTAAAAAAGTCCGGTACCACCTGAGATAATTGAAAATGTAGTGTTTCCGGGATATTTAAATTCACCGCAATGCGGGTTTTATCGGGCAAAAATACCTCAAAACTTTGCTGTTGAGCTGGCAGAATTTGTATTGCTTGCAACAGTTTTTGTAAATCAGCCTGGGTTTTCAGCCAGGTCTGAATTTTTTCCCGCAATTGTCTGGCATTGGGTTGGCTGCCATCAGCAATGCTTGCATTGTGATTAATGCGTAAATATAAGACTTCATGAGTTTCCCAGCTTGTTGCCAAGCGTCCACGTAATTGCAGATTGTCATCCAAATCCAGCAGGCCATCAAAAACTTTTTCAACAATGTCACTGCTGGCGCTGTCAGCGTTTAAGATGGGGTTAAGTATTTTGGCATCACCAATACTGGCGTGAATAAACTGCTGCAAGCGTTGTGGATTCGCCTGACTCTGCCGTGAATAGCTCGGCACCCAAAAGCCCGATTGCACCAGCAAAGCCATTAACAGCAATGGTGTGAACAGTAAAAAAAACCTCATGCTGCTGGATATAACTCGGGTAAGGGATTACTTTTGTCATTATCCTGAATGTCTTCATGCAGTCCCATGCGTATACGCTGCCAAGCCTCAGCACCATCCCAGTCTGATGCTGTGCTGCTGCCACCATAAAGATAACGCTCCAGCTCCAAGATCGCCTGTTGACTGGCTGTAACGGATAATAAATTGGCAAGTTGCGCCAATCCCCGTGGTTGTTGTGTTGGCCATTGTAATTTTGCCCAGGCTAATAAGGCTTCGCGAGCTACTTTTGCATCGGTTGCCACACAGGCGCGCTCTATATTTTTACGGGCTGCTTTTAAGTTGCCCAGTCGGGGATTGATTTTTTTGTCAGGATTTTGCTGATAATGGCGGGATAACCAGTAAAATAATAAGCCTAAAATCCAGGCACCAGTAAGCAGCAAAGCCAACCAAAACCAATAAATAATCGATAAACCCCAGATAGACTCTGCTTTAACCGGGACGACTTGGTTATTTGCCTGATTGGTCTGTGTGCTAGTAATTGGTGCGGTGGTAACAGGTGTCGGCTTATCGCTTACAGCGGCAGGTAAAACCGTTACCGTGCGCGCTGGCAAACGTGCATAACGTAATTCTCCTTGTTGCGTATCCCACCAGGGCAGACTGATTTCAGGCAGGGTAAATTGACCAGCCTGGGTTGGCACTAAAGCGATAGGCTGCTGTTGTTGTGCCATTAGCAAATGCTCACTATCCGTCAGGCGGGTCTCGGTTTGCGCCTGATCTGGATATTGCTTAAATGTTTCTGGATTTGCCGGTGACAGCGTGGGCAAATGCTCGGCATACAATCCCAGAGCACTTAAAGTAATGGTGCGCGTTACTGGCTCACCGACCTGAAATTCTAAAGGATTAACCGACCATTGCTCGCCCAGACTCACTGCACGCGCAGGCAACCATACTGCCTGCTGAGGAAAAACGGATGGACGGGGTAAGATTTTAATACTCAGCGCCTTGGACTTTTTACGCACCGTGCGGCCTGAATCTGAATAAAAACCCATAAATGGGCGCTTTTGTGTGCGACTGCCCATAACCAGTCCCTGAAACTGTACGGGAGGAATCTGTAAATTGCCGCTTTGCTCTGGGAAAATTGCATAATACTGTTCAACGACACCATAATTTTTACCTTCCAGGCGGGTTTGGTAGCGCTTATTTTCCCCCAGTTTTTCCACTCGTGCATGGTTGGGTTGCGGCGGGGTAATCTGCCCGGAATTCAACGGCAGACTATGATATAAACGCAAAATATAAGTAATCTGACTTTGTAAATAAGCAGTTTCCGGTTTAACTTCCACTTCCAGAAAAATTTCAGGATAAGCCCCGCTTTGTTCTTTGGTTTTTTCTGGCGTGACTTTTAAAGTCAGGGGTTGGGTTTGTTCCTGCCCCAGTCGAATGGCTGGTATCACCAACTCGCCACTACTTTTTGGTAATAAGCTTATTTGCCAACGGGTTAAGGACTTGGAGCGCCCATTAATGGTTTGCATCTCAGTACTTTGCGAAGAACTGATCAAATCAAAATCCTGCTCCAGAATCGACAAGTCCGGGCTTTCCTGAGATTGTTTGTCAACCTGCAAGGTTAATAGAAAACTATCTTGTTCGCTGATGGTTTGGCGATCCAGTTTTGCCGTAAATGCTGCCAGTGTAGATGTACTGTAAAGCCATAAGATAATGACAAATGGCGTGGCAAATAATTGATGATTTTTCATCCCTGATATTCTCATAATTGGCGCGAAAAGCACTTTTGTTAAGTTGCAATAGATTTCCCGCAGAGACGCTACAAAGCAGAGGACTTTAGCTTTTACCTCCGCGCCCCTGCACCTCTGCGGGAGAAATAATTTAAATTCGATGTGACTATTAATTATACTGGAGAGCAAATGCTAATGGACATATACGACGATACAGGGTTAATAGGGGCAAAATTAGTAACAAGTTGCCCACGTATTTTCTAAATTAAACAAAATTATAACACGGAGCTTATCAATGCAACGGGGCAGTTTATATATCATCGCCGCACCTTCCGGTGCGGGCAAAACCAGTCTGGTCAGTGCTTTAATTCAACAAACCGAGCATATCTGCGTTTCCGTTTCCCACACCACCCGCGCCCCGCGCCCCGGTGAGGAAAATGGCAAGGCTTATTTTTTTGTCAGTCACGAAGCATTTCAAGCGATGCAGGCGCAACAGGCATTTCTTGAACAAGCGCAGGTCTTCGATAATCATTATGGCACTTCGAAAGCCTGGGTATCGTCCCAATTAGAACAAGGCATCGATGTTATCTTGGAAATTGACTGGCAGGGTGGACGTCAGGTACGGGAACAATTACCGGAAAGCATTGGTATTTTTATTTTACCGCCTTCGCGCATGGAACTCGATAAACGCCTGTGTGGGCGTGGTCAGGACAGCGAAGAAATTATTGCCCGCCGTATGCGTGATGCCATCAGTGAAATGAGCCATCACGCAGAGTTTGATTATCTGCTTATTAATGATGAGTTTGACCAGGCCTTATTGGATTTGCAGCATATTATTTACAGCCAGCGTTTGCGCCATGCCAGACAGGCAGCCAATATGGGAGAAAAACTGGAAGCCTTATTACACAGTTAGGCTGTACAGAATATTTAGATATTTGGTCATAAAAAATCCAAATAAAAAATAACGCCCATAGAGAGGGTCTGAGTTTTGTAGGAGGCTACCCGATAAATACAATTCCTGCTGGAATAAGCGTATTTTTTTAATCATCTCCGCGTGGTCGTGGTTCCCGGGTTTCCTTTAATAATAATTCCGCTTCCATCTCATTTTTAGCGAACATGACTTTTACTGTGTAATTATCCGCTTCAGTCATACTTGTGCGTAAATCACGTGCTTGTTTTTTTGCATCCTGGAATTTTTCAAAATCAGTGATTTTTTCCAGTTTTTTATCAGGGAATACTTTATACAGAAAATAAGGCATGGTGTTTCTCTCAAGATGAGTAATGTAGGATGGGCAAAGCGCAGTGTGCCCATCTTTATGGCTTGGAATCTATTGGAGGTGATGGGCATGCACTGCTTTGCCCATCCTACAGTTTGCCTCCAAGCATGATTTTAGCAAGCGGCTATTTTACCAAGGTCAGCCAATTTTGGTGTTCCGGGCGATTGCTTTGAATACGACCATGCACCAAATCAAAATAACGACTTTGCAGGCGCTCGGTGATTGGCCCACGCGCGCCATTACCAATAACCCGACCATCCAGTTCACGAATCGGCGTGACTTCTGCCGCAGAACCTGTGAAAAAGGCTTCATCGGCAATATAGACTTCATCCCGGGTAATATGTTTTTCTTGTACTGTCAGCCCCATTTCTTTGGCCAATTGCACAATGGTATTACGGGTGATGCCATCTAATGCTGAAGTCAGAAAAGGTGTGTAAATGATACCATCACGTACCAGAAAAAAGTTTTCGCCACTGCCTTCTGCGACATAACCTTCAGCATCCAATAACAAAGCTTCATCATAACCACAGCTGATCGCTTCTTGCAGCGCCAGCATGGAATTTATGTAATTACCGCAAGCTTTGGCTTTACACATGGTAATATTGACATGATGGCGCGTATAGGAGGAAGTGCGGATACGAATGCCTTTTTCCATGCCTTCCTGTCCAAGATAAGCGCCCCAGGTCCAGGCAGCAACCACCATATGGGTTTTCAGGTTATCAGCGCGCAGGCCCATGCCTTCGGAGCCATAAAAGCAGATAGGACGAACATAAGCAGTTTCCAGATCATTTTCACGAACCACGCTGCGACAGGCTTCATTAATCGTTTTTTGATCAAAAGCCACCGGCATATTCATGATTTTTGCCGAATCAAACAAACGCCGGGTATGCTCCTGCAAACGGAAAATAGCGGCCCCTTGTTCGGTTTTATAGGCGCGTAAGCCTTCAAATACCCCCATGCCATAATGTAATGTATGGGTGAGGACATGAATTTTTGCTTCACGCCAGGGTATTAATTCGCCATCAAACCAGATGACACCATCACGGTCATCCATCGATAACATAGGCTTTTACTCCTTAAAATAAATACTGAGAATAATAAAAAACAAGCATTTTACAATAGATTTTAAAAAGAGAGGGGTGAAATATTATATTCTCATTCCTGAGTACTTATTTTGGACACAATTTTGCAGACTAAATCTAATATAACCTGATTTCGATTCAGGTTAATACAAAAACCAATGATTTACCCGATATTTTAGAATATTTCATTTTAGAATATCAGGTATGATGAAATTCTGAGCTTACGAAGGAACCATGGTGTGTTCTCGTTACGATATAAATTTAGTCTGATTGTGGTGATATTGTTATTTTTCACCTTAGGCAGCGCCTTCTGGTTGATCCGAGGGGCGCTAAATGATGTGCTAGAGCAACAATTGGCCCAGCACTTTTCACAGGCACAAGAGCAATTTTCAGAACTGGTGCAACAGCCTGTTAAAGCTTTATATAATATTGCCAGTTATACCAGAACGCACCCGTGGATAACAGATGCTTTATATGCCAAAGCACTGACACCGGGAAGTCAGGTCTATAAAAATTTGCGCAAAGCATTACCTAACGAGGCGATTTTACTCAATCCTCTGGGGCAAATTCTGGAAGCAGGGGAAGGTATCCGATCCTGGGCACCAGAATTGAACAAGCAATGCGTGGAGAATAAAGTCTCTTTTGATAAAGAGCGATTACATCTGTTGATGCTCAGTGATATACCCGTTCAGGTTTTAGTTGTACCTATCAGCGATCATCAAAATGAAGGTAAAATCATTGGTACTTTATTATTGGCGCATCTTTTTGATGAAACCTATCTTAATCACCTGCGAAAATTGCTGGGGGTGGATATATTGCTGTTGGATGCACAGGAAATTACACTAACCAGTGGCTTATTCAGTGCTTTGAGTCAACGTCCACTGTTGAACCAATTACAAATACATCTGCAATCACGCACGCCGATACAATTAAAACAACAATATTTGAAATTGCAGCAGGTACAGTTAAGTAACCGCCTCTGGCATTATATACAAACCACACAAAAGGCTTCAGTACCTGCGCATTTATTTATTCAGCCACTGGATGATCATCAGGGCTTTGTCGCACGTATTCAGAATAATCTATTAATGCTGGGTGGTTTATTGCTGATTCTCAGTTTCCTGATGATACGCCCTTTGTTCAGGCAAGTGACCGCCGCAGTGCAAATGTTACATACCGCCACGGATCAAATTGAAAAGGAAAATTATCAATTTCGTGCCCGTATTCGTACTTATGACGAACTGGAAAGCTTAGGCCATGCCTTTAATCAAATGATGCATAGCCTGGAAGGCAAAGAACATGTGCGTCAGGCAATGGAACATCTGGTTTCGCCAGAATTGGTAATGGATATCTTAAAAAAGCGGCTTTCTGGAGAAGGACAAACCCGCATTGCCTCTGTTTTGGTCGTTGGTATTCAGGATTTTTCACGGCATACTGCGGGGCGTTCTGCGCAGGACTTACTGTCTTGGTTAAACAATTATTTTACCCGTATGCAGTTTTGTATCGCAGGGCAGGAAGGCTTTGTCGATGCGTATTCCGGCGATAAACTCACCGCTGCTTTTGGTATTACTGGCAACAGCAGTGAACCCCATACAGGTATCTATGCGGCAGTGCTGGCAGCAAAGGAGATGCTTAATGCCTTGACACTGTTTAACCTGGAGGTGATTTCTCCACAAATCTCATCAACCCAACACGGGTTTGGAAATTACCAGCAAAATACGATTAATATTGGCATTGGTATTGATACCAATAGCTTGATTGCGGGTAAAATCGGCGCTGAAAATCGCCAACATTATTCAATTATTGGTTCACCCATTAAACGCGCTCAACAATTGGAAAAACTGACCCGGCATTATGGTGTGTCCATTTTAATCAGCCAATCTGCCTGGGATGCACTGAAAACAGAAATACCTGCAAAGGATTATCCACTGCATCGGGAACTGGATTGCATTGATTTGGATTCAGAAGCTAAGCCCCTGAATATCTATGAAATTCTACCTGCCTGTGATGAGCGGGAAAATATTAAAGATCTGTTGCAACGTTATCAACAGGCGCGCATCGAATTGCAACAAAATCATTTCAAAAAAGCTGAAAATTTATTTCAGCAATTACATGATGACTGGCCGGAAGATAAACCCACGCGTTTATTGTTAGGTCGTAGCCGCCGTTACCATAATAATATTGAAAAATACACCCAGGAAAATCCACAAGGGGCTTATCGCTTTTTAACACAGCAAAGTTCAAGCTGAGTTTTTCAAGTAAAAAATCAGACACTGTTTTATTTTTATTGTATTATTGAAATTGCTTATATTCTATTTTTCTAATGCACAAGGAGTGTTTGCTGGTGAATAAGATGAATTGCTGGGAATATAAACAATGCGGTAGGGAAGCTGGCGGTTATAAAGTGGAAGACTTGGGTATTTGCCCGGTAACGCAGGAAAACCGAACCGATACAGTCAATCACGGTAAAAATGGTGGCCGCAGTTGTTGGGCCATTCCCGGATCTTTGTGTGAAAACCGGGTGCAAGGCAATTACGTTGAAAAGCTCGATCATTGTATGCAATGTCAATTTTATAAATTAATACTGCGGGAAGAAGGCATGGATTTTCAAATTGGCAGTGATATTCTCAAACGACTGGAAATACCTGTGGTTGCAGCTTAAAATTAAAGATGCGCGAGCGCGCATCTTTAACATCAGTTTTTAATTTCAGCTTTCTGTTTTTGCTGCCTGGCTTGTACTGTTGGCTTTTCTTGCAGCCATAAATACAATTTGTAGCCAAGCAATAGCAACAACCATAGCGCAATAGACAGTGTAATCAGTGGGTACTCCATACCCGGCAGTGTGTGCATCAACTGATACCAAAAGCCTTCCGGGGCATCATGCCCGAAATGCGCAAATGCAGTTGCAGGCAATAAAACAACAGACAGCCAGATAATGTTTTGCATGATTTTCATGGTTATATACCTCAATCGTATTTTTTTTATCAAAATAAAACTTGAGTGAAGTGAAGCGTTCCGGTCGGGTTTATAAAACCCAACCGGCCTGTTTATTTATTTGATTCAGCGAACTTTAACCTGTATCAGTTCTTCACCTTCCGGATCAGTGACATGTACCGCGCAGGCGATACAGGGATCAAAACTGTGTACAGTGCGCAGAATTTCTACCGGTTGCTTGGGATCGTGCAGTTCGTGATTATCCTGCAAGGCTGCTTCATAAGCACCTGCAACACCTGCCGGATCACGCGGTCCAGCATTCCAGGTGCTGGGTACGACCGCCTGATAATTATCAATCACACCGTCTTTAATCACCACCCAATGTGCCAGCGCGCCGCGTGGGGCTTCCATAAATCCCACGCCTTTAGCTTCTTTGGGCCAGGTGGAAGGTTCCCACAATTTCTCGTTAAAGGTTTTGCTATCACCGGCTTTAATATTGGCTAATAGCTGATCCATCCAGCCCTGCATACCATCACCAATAATTTTACTTTCCAGCGTGCGCGCCGCAGTACGGCCCAAGGTGGAGAATAAGGCGCGTTTATCCACGCCCAGTGTAGTCAATGCATGGTTAACCAGTTCCACAGTTTGTTCATGACCCTTGGCATACAATACTAATACCCGCGCTAAGGGGCCGACTTCCATAGCCTTGCCTTTCCAGCGCGGAGATTTCATCCAGGAATAGCCTTTTTCAATATCCAGTTGTTTGTAAGGGGTTTCCGGCCCGCCACGGCCCTGGTAATTGAGATTGGTTTCCCCCTCCCAGGGGTGCAGACCTGCATCGTTACCATTACTGTAGTCATACCAGGAATGGCTGACAAATTCCTGGATTTCTTCAGGGTTCGCCATATCCACCGGATGTACCGTGGACAAATCCCGATCTAAAATCACCCCGGAAGGAATGAAATAACTGCTGGCATCATCCATATCCGTACCGGGCAGGTCGCCATAACTCATGAAATTGCCCAGACCTTCGCCGCGTCCAAACCAGTCTTTGTAAAATCCGGCAATTGCCAGGGTGTCCGGTACATACACCTGATCCACAAAGCTGCGCATGCGGTTGATAATATCCTGTACCTGTGCCAGGCGTTTGGCATTAATCGCAGAATCAGAATTTAAGTCAATCGGGCTGGGCGTGCCGCCGACCAGAAACATGGGGTGTGGATTTTTACCCCCAAAAATTGTGTGTAATTGCACTACATTACGTTGCCATTCCAGGGCTTCCAGATAATGTGAAACTGCCATTAAATTGGCTTCCGCAGGTAATTTATAACTAGGGTGTCCCCAGTAAGCCTTGGCAAAAATGCCCAGTTGCCCCGCTTCGACAAATTTTTTCAGCTTTTTCTGGGTATCGGAAAAATATCCCACAGAAGATTTCGGCCAGCTTGGCGAAACAGTCTGCGCCAGTTCTGAAGTGGCTTTAGGATCGGCGCTTAAGGCCGAAACCACATCCACCCAGTCCAGGGCGTGCAAATGATAAAAATGCATCACATGATCATGCACATATTGCGCGGCAATCATCAGGTTACGGATAAGCTGCGCATTAGGTGGAATTTTATAATTTAATGCATTTTCCACCGCCCGCACTGAGGCAATGCCATGCACCAGGGTGCAGACGCCGCAAATACGCTGAGTATAAGCCCAGGCATCACGCGGGTCGCGCCCTTTCAGAATCAGTTCAATGCCGCGTACCATAGTACCGGCGGAATAAGCCTGATCAATTCGGTTTCCCTCCATTTTAGCTTCTATGCGCAAATGGCCTTCGATACGGGTGATCGGATCAACAACAACACGTTCACTCATGAGTTTGTTCTCCGGTAAGCTTCAAAAATTTGATATTGCACTTCATTTTCCTGGTTCACTGCGTCATCATCGGCAGCAATCAGCAAACAGTTTTTTGCCATGCGACAACTCATCACCACCTGCCAGATCGGATCGGCTGCCTGACACATACCAGCCGGTGCTATCATTGCAGCAGAAGCACGCGCAATAAAATGTGCAGCCTGCTCATTCCAGTTGCAATCCGCACCACACTGGGTGCGACTTTCTATGGTTGCGGCCCGGCACGCTTTAAATGCCGATAATTGTTCGTTGGTGCTCATATTGGGGTTTTTTGCCAGTACCACGGCACTCACCACGCGTTGATCGGTTTGCTCAGTAATCAGGTTTTCCACGAACAGCGAAGTGACGTAGCGCAATGCGTTGGAAGGCAGTGCCTTCAAGGCGGCTTTCAGGGCCTTGTCATTTGTAATCTGTGCCATGATCAGTCTCCTGCCGGTATTTTGATTTTATCATCAGAGGCTTCATCATCGGGCGTTTCCACCAGATGTTCTGCCAGCATTTCGGTTAAGCCCACAACCGGCATATCCATTTGATTGACTTCCAGTCCTTCTTCCAGTTGCATACGGCAATTAGCGCAGGCAGTTACCAGCGTATCAACATGCAGGCTTTCCAGTTGGACTTTTTTACGTTTAAAGGCTGTCAAGCGCAGTTCTGCGGCATCTTCATTGGCGCTGACACCACCACCTGCACCGCAACACCAGTTCATTTTGCCGTTATCCTCCATTTCCACAAAATTCTGAGAAACCATTTTCAGCAGATTACGCGGTGGTTCAATCACACCGCCACGGCGCACTAACTGACAGGGATCATGGAAGGTCAGACGGGCTTCTTCCAGCCCTTCGGTTTTTAATAAACCAGCGGTGCGAAACTCATCCAGCACTTCAACGATGTGTTTCACTTCAAAGCTGAACGGTTTGCCAATCAGATTAGGGCCTTCCCAGCGAATGGCGGTATAAGCGTGACCACATTCGGGACTGATGACGGTTTTTACTTTGAGCTTTTCCGCAGCATCAACCACCCGTTGCACTAATTCTTTGGCAATATCTGAATTACCCAATTGAATGCCCGAATTAGTGGCCTCAAAAGCTGTAGAGGAAATCGTCCAGGTTTTACCAGCCTGTTTGAATATCCGTGCAACCGATTCCATGTATTCCGGGAAGTTAATGATTTCCATGGAAGACATCAGCATCAGGTATTCCGCGCCTTCAACATCCACGGGAATGTCAATACCAGTGTCGTTTTTAACATGCCGCGCCTGGGCCTGTACCGCAGGGAAGCGCACCCCCATGGGGCTGCCGATTTTGACTGCGCGTGTCGTTGCACCCATAATGCCTTCCGGCGCATTACCTGAAGCCGACATGCCTTCACGCATTTTGCGTATCATGTAGGCCACATCATTGCCCACCGGACATACCATGCTGCAACGCCCACATAAACTACAACTGTCATATACCAGCGGTTGCCAGGCCTCAAGTTCTGCATCCGTCACCGGCTTGCTTAAACCCAGCAGGCTTTGCAGGCGTCCGAGCAGGGTAAATTCCTGCTGCCACAAGCGCCGCATGGGTTCGAGTTTATGAATGGGGGTATATTCAGGATTACCGGTTTCGGTATAAAACAGGCAAGCCTCCGCGCACAGGCCGCAATGCATACAACTGCTGAAAAAACTTGCAACCGGCGCATCAATTTCTTCGCGCAATGCCTGCAATCCACGTTTTAATGTTGCCGCGCTCATGACTGTACTCCTTTTTGTCCCGCCATGAATCCGCTATACCAACGCGCCATGAATAAGGTAAACATGTGTATCAGCTTGGTAAAGGGAATCACAATCAACAATAACTCAACACTGAGTATATGCAGACCCAGCATCCAGCCATAAGACAAAAACAAATGATGAAATGCCATATAACCTGTCAAAACCGGTAGAAATGTCAGCAACAGCATCAGATAATCTTCCCCGGTAGACAAAAAACGTAATACCGGGTGGGTCAGGCGACGCCATAACAAGGCCATCAAAGCCAGCATGGTCAACACCGTAAAAAAGTCCACAATAGGACTGGGTAGTGTAGGCCAGGATAAGCCGGTGACAGATTCAATCAACTCTGCATGCGGTGCAAATAAAAAAATCACCACAAACAATCCAATATGGAAGCCATACCCTGCAACCACCATAAACAAAGAGCGTTTCAGGGTATTGCTGTCGGCAGGTAAGAAACGGCTGAAGACTGTGCGCATACCGGATGCCACGCCGTTACCACGCACTGCGGCCAATTCGGGCTTGCGTCCCAGCCACAGAATTTCCATGAAACGCAGCATGATCCCAAATACAAAGATTGCCAGCGCAATATCAAAACCGATGCCGCGTACCCAGAGTAAGAAATTCACCTCATTCATGACGTCTGCTCCTTTTCCAGATTATCAGCCGTCACGGTTTCATGTTCCGCACCAGCCTGTTTTTGCTTGTTGCGATTGAGCAAACCGGAAGCAGCGCCCAGGGCGGCACCCGCTGCAACCGCGACACCTGCTGTGGTGGTAAAGTTGCCGGTTGGTTCTGCCAGAGCCTTGTAGAATCCACCGGCATCCCAGAATTGCGGTTCAGAGCAGCCGATACAGCCATGACCTGCTTCAATCGGGAAACTGGTGCCGTTGTTCCATTTCATGGTGGCACAGGCGTTATATGTGGTAGGCCCTTTGCAACCTAATTTATACAGACACCAGCCTTTTTTCGCGCCTTCATCATCAAAAGTTTCGGCGAACAAACCCTTGTCATAAAATGGACGGCGATAACAGCGATCATGAATGCTGGTGCCATAAAATGCCTTGGGTCGTCCCAAGTTATCCAGTTCCGGCAAACCAAAGGTCAGGAAATGAGCGATAACACCGCTAATAACCACTGGAATGGGTGGACAGCCGGGAATATTCACCACCGGTTTATCCTTGACCAATTCACTCACAGAAACAGCGCCTGTGGGATTGGGATTGGCTGCGGGCAGGCCGCCAAATGCCGCGCAACTGCCCACGGCAATCACCGCAGCGGCACCGGCAACAGTTTCTTTAAGAATTTCCAGATTGGTCATACCGGCGATGGTGGAATAAACCCCGCCATCCTTGACTGGAATTGAACCATCTACCACCACGATATACTTGCCATCATTTTCTTTCATGGCAGTGTGTCTGGCTTCTTCTGCGGCATCACCGGAAGCAGCCTGCAAGGTATGATGATAATCCAAAGAAATTACATTAAAAATCAGACCTTCTATGCTCGGTGCGTGAGAGCGGGTCAAAGACTCGGTACATCCCGTACACTCCTGAAAAGAAAGCCAAATCACAGATGGACGACGAGCTTTTTCCAAGGCCGCCGCAATCGCGGGAATACTGCTGGGTGGCAGTGCCATCATACTGGCAGTTGCCGCGCAGAATTTCAGAAAACCGCGACGACTGATACCCTGTGTGCGCAAGGCTTCGCCTACGGTTAAGTCTTTACGTGTCGTCATGACTTAGACTCCTTTTGATGATGGAATACGCTGTCGCTATTCCACCCTACGGTTTAAACGTTCCAGCCCGTCTTGTATGTCGGACATAGCACTGGGCACAATATCAGGCACTGGCGTTATCTCGATATAACGCCCGGTTAATTCATTGCTGCTGTTGCGATGCTCCACCCACCAGACACCGGCAAACGTGGTTTCTTTAATCATGCTGGGACCCAGGGCATTGATTTGAATTTCCACCTCGCCTACGCCCAGTGCATCCTGAATTTGTGCCACATCTCTGTCGCTCAGGGGAATGCTGCGTAAATCAATTTGCGTAGCCTCACCTGTTGTCAATAAGGCTTGCAGCGCATGTCGCACTTCATTTAACAGCGGGGTGACGTTGTGGGTGGATGGCAGATTTTCCAGTGCAACAGGAATGTCTGTTAAGTGGCTCATGAGTGCCACTCCTGTATTAAATCCAGCACAGCTTGCGCGGCCTGAGGAATGGCTTTTGCCACTGCGGGACTGGGTTTATCATCCCATTGCGCCATTGTCAGTGGCTGAATACCCACTAAAGCCCGACGTGCTGGCAGGCGCTCACTCAAACGCACCATATCCATCAAATCCACCAGCCCCACTTCATGCACGCTTAATTTACATGCCCCCAGTTGTGCATCCATCGCCGGGCCGACAAAAGTTTTCACCGTACCCGGAGCGGCGTGCAATTCTGCGGCATCAATGACGATTAGTTCCGGGCTGTTTTCAATAAAGCCAGCAATGGAAAAACTCAAAGTACCACCATCTAGCCAGCATACATCGTTGATAGTGTGATGAGACCGCAGATAATGGAGTACGTGAATGCCTGTGCCTTCATCACTGAGCAGCAAATTACCAATTGCCAGTACCAGTGTTTTTGGATTTTCCCCTTCCATAGCAAGCGTTGTTGTGGAATAGGGCGTAGTTGATAAAAGTTTGGAGGAAAAAGCAGTTGGCATCATATCCGGGGGGTACATTTTCATTTCCTTGAACCTGTTCCATGCTGATAAATAGATTTTCCTTACCACTAAAGCATAGTACAAAATAAAGCATATAACTGTTAACTAATATAAAAAATTTTATGCTGATATTCTGGACTGCCATTGAAGGTATCGTTTTATCTGATATGTTTTATTGGGGGCTGACTTGATAGAGGATATTGCGATGAGGGAAAATAGATAAAGACAGGGGCTTTTATAAAGCTTGGGGCAATACCCCAGAATGAGGAAATTAATGTGCCAAACCCTGAAGGGACGCAATAAAGTCCAAGCAGAAACTTTATTGCGCCCCTTCAGGACTTAAAAAAATATGGCAGTGAGGCTGTGCCTCCGTATATTATGGCTTTACTTGATACGCAGCATCCCTCATGACATTATGCCAATCATAACGCACCACCTGCATAGGAGTGAGAATTTTATAACTTCAGCAACTTGGCTGGTCTTTTTCTCCATTTTCTACGTTGTGAAAACAGTTACATAGCTTGCTATGCGCCTGTTTTCACGCCTTGAAAATGAATAAAAATCCTGCGCCCAGTTTCTGTATTTATTTTATCTTCACTCCATACTCGTATTGGAGATTTAATATCTGAAAAATCTATTGTTCAATTACGGCGGCGGCGATTATCTTTCAGTAATTGCTTCATGTTTTCATCAATGGGCTGTGAATAATCAGTTGAGGCAATAATACTGTTATCCCGCGCATCAACTGCTTTTAAGGTGACATAAACGATGTCTTTAGCCGCAGCATAGGTACCCACTAAAATAGCCTGGGCATCATGTTCAAAACTGATGTTGCGCAATTCCCGGGAGAGCATAAACTCACCACTGGAATGCCCACGCTCAGGATTAGGCACAAAAATATTGCTGCGCATTTTTAACTCAATAACCTTATAGCCATTTTGAGTCAGGCGTGATCCCACCTGTTCCCCAATGGTACGGCCAAAGGTTGAGGAATAGCGCACATCATCAACATCTGCCAGACTGGTCACAATAATGGGGCGGGATTTACTGAACTGATAATGCCGATTATTATGATTGACCGCGCCAACAATTTTATCCACTGCCTGATAAGTTGCTTGAATCAAATGGGTGCTTTGCATGGACTTATGGTGTGATCTGGATGCGCAACCAGTTAAAGACAGGCTCAGAACAAATGCCAGTAAACCAGCTAAGACAAGGGTTTTACTTGGTTTATTCATTTATTGATCCACCACTCTCAAAGTTGTACGTCCATGATCATAATGATCGCCATCACCGGGGCGAATATAAAATATATCTGAGCGGCTAAATACCACCAGATCGCCATCGGTTAAAGCCGTGCTAATCAAAACTTCTGATGACGATTCCCGTACCCGCCAGCGATCTTTGTGCTGTACCAGTTCTACGTTGTAATCCAACACTAAAGGCTTACAGTAGCTAGCCTGGGTACAGAAACTGTTGACACTGCCGGGGTTGGTTGAAACCGCCACCCCTTTTTGTACCAAGTGGGCGCGTAATAAATCGCCAAAACTATGTGCAAATAAGGTTTCCTGACCACCGCGTGGGGGATTAATATAAATTACCGGACGCACAGGTGCGCTGAAACTGGGTGTTGGTGCACTATAATTGCTTTCCGGCATGGGCGGAATTGTCAATACCGGCGCATCCATATCCAGGTGTACAACACGCGGTTGTTGTTCAGGTTGCGGGCCGGGTGGTGGTAGTGTGCCGGGCGGCAAATCCGTCAGTGGATCACTGCCTGAAGCCGCCATTGCCATCGGTTCTACTGGCGCAGGCGCACTCATGCCAGAGAGTGTTCCGGGTTGATTAGGCAGGTTTGCCTGAATATTACTGGCAACCTGCTCTGCTAAACGCTCCCAATGGTGGGCCGCCTGCATATCCAGTTGATTGCTTAGCGGACGAATGGTTTCTACCGGTACCGGTTGATAATATTGACTACAGCCAGCGAGTAATGCCGTTAAGACTGCAACGCTCAGATATTGTCGTTTCATAATTTCCCCCAATTTGGGTGATGCTCAAAATTCAGAATTTGCTGCTTGTGCAGTAACCAGGAGGCTGTCCGAGAATACAATACCTACTACAGTTTCTATTCTCGGACAGCCTCCCAGGATTTTACATCCATGCCGTGTATTGCTATTTTTTCATATTAAGCAACAACTAATCAAGCATTCTTTAAGTTATTTATTAACTAATCTGAGTTCGATATAAGCTTCTTTGCGCTTGAGTTATTAAATTTTCGTTTCTTAGTAGCTGTTGTGTAACAGTGTCTAATCCCAACTTTTACGCCCATCACCTATAATGGGAATCACTTCCCCCAGATATTTGGGTGGAAATCTGAGTATATGTAACTCTATCATGGCTTTAGTGCGCGCCAGCACTTCACGTAAATTGGCTCTGACTAAACTTCGGTGGGTGTAATTGGTATTATGTCCGGCCTCTACGCCAAATGCCTTCAGCCCAAAAGTCTGCGCGGTGTATACCGAACGTGCCAGATGAAAACCCTGGGTTATCACCAGCGCATCCTTTACCTGAAAAACATCCCGGGCACGATAAAAACTGTCATAGGTTTTAAAACCTGCGTGATCCATGAACAAGTCTTCTGGTGGCACACCGGCTTTGAGTAGATAACGACGCATGGCGTTGACCTCGTCATACCCCACCTGACCATGATCGCCGGATAATAATAATTTTTTTACCCGCCCCTGCCGATAGAGTCGCAGGCCCGTGAGTACCCGATCTTCCAACATGTCTGACAACCTGCCATCAGGTGCGACCCAGGCACCGAGGATAACGCCGGTATAAGCGCTGGGCACCTGGGTTTCATCAGCATAAAGATAAGGGTTGGTCATCAGATAAATATAAACATTGCTGATAATGACCAGGGCAATTCCGAGAAAAATCATCCATTTTAAGGATTTAAAAAAAATGGGATATTGACTGAAAAAAGACATAAAAACCATGTTCCTTGCAGGCTATTCAAATTCAAGCCTAATCCCAATCTAAACTACTACCTACCCGATAATCCCGCACCCGGCCTTCAAAGAAATTCACTTCCTGTTTCATTTCATATTCTGATAACCAGGACATGGGGTGTTCCTTGATATTAAATAAAGGATTCAGGCCCAGGGTTTTTAACAGATTATCGCCCATAAGTTGTGCATATTGAGTGTAACTTTTGACCGATAAACCAGGTATACCGCCATTTGGCATACAAGCACTGCCGAATGCAGTTTCTAATTTCACCGCTTCATTGATAATTTCACGGGTACGCACCTGCATGGAAGCATCCCAGAGTTCCGGATTTTCGCGGATGATTTGTAGAATCATCCAGCGACCATTGATAGCATGCAGGTTTTCATCACGCCAGATATATTGGTATTGCTGCGCGGTATTGCGTAACTTGCCTTGTCTTGCCAGGGCAAATACCTGAGAGAACCCCAGCGGGAAAAACAGGTATTCAAACACATAATAACTGATTAAATCTTCCATCAAGGCGCGGTTGGCTTCTCTGGAGCCTTGTGGATGCTCGCAGTTCACAACATTATTGGTGAAATCCAGATTCCAGTTGAGTTTATTGACCAGTTCCGGTACATCCTGATACAGGCTGAAAATCTGGCCCTGACCTTTTTCATCCAGACCGAAAGATTCCAGAATAAAAAAGTAAGACTCAATATGATTGGATTCCTCTGCAATTTGCCAGCGCATGTACTGGCGCATTTCACTGGCGGTGATCTGCGCTAAAATCGCATTATCCAGATTATCCGGCACCAGATTATCCGAGGCGGTGAGATAAGAAATATTACATTTGAACATCCATATTTCTTCTTCCGTCAAATCGCCGGTATTCCATTGAATTTTATCATCGCCCATGGCAATTTCATGTGGCGTCCAGAAATTATTGCGGGCGCTGAGAAAATGCTCGCGCACTGCCGGGTATTTAATCGGTACTGGCTGGCGCACATCATAGTTTTTACCACCAATAATCCGTATATCATCGGCATGAGGGGCTTTATTGCCGATAGTCACCCGGTTTAAACTACTGGCAATGGCGGGATCACGACTGGATTTTTTGCTGTTTAGCGTGCTGCTTTCTGGGGGCGTTTGTACGCTTGTGTTTTCTGCTTTTGCAGGTGGGGGCGCAGCTTTTGGCGCTGCTGGCTCCGGTGCTTTAAATGTGCCTGTCTGGGGCGGGGAAGGGGGCACAAAACGGGTGTTTGCAGAATCAGTCATGTCTTATTTCGCCTTAAAAGCGTTGTTGAATATGAAATTGAAAGTCAATATTTTCAGCCAGTTGATTCACAGCCATTGCATAACGACGGCTGTGATTATAGCGGGTAATGACATAAAAATTGGGCAGTGCAAGCCAGTAAGCCTCACCCGTTTCAGTTTTTAACATCACCAATGAGGCTTTTTGTTTTGCAGGTAATTTTCCGGAAAACAGCAGCCCTTTTTTGCGTAATTGCGTGAGGTTGTATTTAGGTTTTAAGCCCAGTGCCAGCAGTGCATCGGCAGTGCCTGATTGTACCTGTGTTGCTTCGATAATTGCCTGTCCCGCTTGCCAGCCGTGGGCTTGCAGGTAATTGGCAACACTGCCGATGGCATCATTAACTTCCCAGATACTGCGCTTGCCATCGCCATTAAAGTCCACCACGTACTTGCGGTAACTGCTGGGCATAAATTGCCCGATACCCATTGCGCCTGCATAGGAGCCTTTTGCAGTTAACGGCGGCATGGAAATTTCCTGCATTAACAGTAAAAATTCCACCAATTCCTTACGAAAAAAGGTCGCACGTTTGGGATAATGAAAAGCCAGGGTGCTGAGGGCATCTAATACCCGGTAACTGCCGGTATTGCGACCATAACGGGTTTCCACGCCAATAATTGCAGCAATAATGGGCGCTGGCACACCATACTGACGTTCTGCCGCTTGTAAAGCTTTTTGGTGCTGTTTATAAAAGGCTACACCCTGCCGGATTTGTTTGGGGGTGACAAATAGTTTGCGGTACTCAAACCACGGTTTTGCCTCACCTGGACGGCGCATGGCTTTGAGTATGCTTTGCTTGATTTTCACCTGAGCAAATAATTTCTCTAAATATTTTTTATCGAAACCATGCTGCTGCACCATTTCAGTAATCAATATTTCGGGTTCTGTGTGCTGCTTCGCTGCCTGAGCAGAAAGCGTCATCGCAACAGTTAAGAGAAGGCATAAGTTGAGCTGGAAAAGGTATACAATAATTTTCATGGCATAAAGTATATACGCTTCGTAAAATACTGTAAAAAGTATAAAAAGCTTGCGCCGAATTCAGCTTATTTAATCATTATAAAAAAATGGAGTAAAATCATGTCCCCAGAAGCTTCGGAATCTTCCGCTGATAATGAATCAGAAATCGATAGCCCGCCTTTTCCGATCTGGAAAAAAGGCTTATTGGTTCTGGCTCTGCTGCTTTTTATCGCTGGAGGCGCATTGTATCTGATGACACCAGAAAAAGCGCAACCCGATATGCCGCCGCCAATCAGCGCGCAATCCACAGGCCCTGGCGCGTTTGCCCCCCATTCTTTTGCACCGGATAATGGAATTGATCCCACGCAATGGCAAGGTGGCTCGATTCCTGGCACCACCTCAAAGTCCAGCACGCAACCAGAGCTTAATGATTGGTCGGTGTTTATGATGAAACTGGGTTTTAGCTTTTTTATTGGTTTTAGTATGGGGTATGCGCTTGCGGGATTTGCCAAATTAACCTTTTTTATTACCGGCGTGCTTGCGTTGGTTTTATTCGGTTTGCAGTATGTTGGCTTGATTCAGGTGAATTGGTCAGGCATGGAAGGCATTTATAATGACTTTATCGCCTGGCTGCAACCACAAATCGGCAGCTTTAAGGATTTTGTCACCAGTAATTTATCTTCTTCTGGCATGGCTGCTGCTGGCCTAGTGGTAGGTTTTAAAAAGTAGGGATATTGATTGATTTCATATCAAACAGCATTGCGCAGGGACAGTTTTTTTTGACGAAAGAAAATCAATCTCGCCAAAAATGAAGTCTCTGTGTAATGTCATATCTTAACTTTTATCAATTTATTCATACTGCAATTCAGGTTAAAATGAATTTTTTAACTGTTATAACAGGAGTTTTCTAATGATACGAGCATTTTTTCGTTATACCGCTGCTACATTACTGGGTTTAAGCCTCGCTTTTTCTGCACAGGCAAGCAGCAAAACAGAGATGGGCAAGGTTATTAACCTTGCGGGTAAGCAGCGTATGCTGACCCAGAAAATGAGTAAAGAAGCCTTATTTATTGCTAAAGGCGTTGACGCAACTGGCAATCAGGGTAATCTGAAAAAAACTGCCAATTTATTTGATCGTACCTTAAAAGGTCTTAAAGATGGTGATGCAGACTTAGGCTTACCAAAAACTACTGATGCAGGCATTCTCGCGCAATTAGACGTGGTTGCAAAATTATGGATTACCTTTAAGGGAAATATTGACGCAGTATTGGCAGGTAAGACCAGCCCGGAAGTATTGAGTAATATTGCTGCACAAAATCTGCCACTGCTCAAAGAAATGAACAAAGCCGTTAAAATGTATGAAAAAGCAGCAGGTTCTACATTAGATGCGGGTATGGCAACCACTATTAACCTTGCGGGAAAACAACGTATGTTAACCCAGAAAATGACCAAGGAATTAATGCTGGCTGCAAATGGCATTGACGCACAAGCAAATATTACTAATATGAAAAAGACAGCCAACCTGTTTGGCAGCACCTTAAACGGTCTGGTTAAAGCTGATAAAGCTATGGGTCTGCCAGGAACTACTGATCAGGCGATTTTAACGCAGTTGGCGGTTGTCAGTAAAATCTGGGCAGAATATCAGCCGATACTGGAAAAAAATGCTGCTGATGCCAATGCAGATTTCAGTCAGGTAACAAGCTTAAATATGACCTTATTAAAAGAAATGAATAAAGCGGTACAAATGTATGCTGCTTCTGTGAAGTAAGCTTACCTATGACGGATAACACCCCTTCTGAAGGGGTGTTATCCGTAGCGTTATCATTAAAAAATGATAGATAATTAATCTGTCAGATTTGCCGCAACAAAATCCCAATTCACCAGATTCCAGAAAGCTTCCAGATATTTAGGACGCGCATTACGATAATCAATGTAATAGGCATGTTCCCAGACATCACAGGTCAGCAGTGGTTTGTCATCACTGCTTAATGGCGTCGCAGCATTGCTGGTACTGGCTAAGGCCAGACTGCCATCGGCTTTTTTCACCAGCCAGCCCCAACCGGAACCAAAGGTGGTGATCGCATTTTTGCTGAAAGCGTCTTTGAATGCTGCAAAAGAGCCAAAAGAAGCATTAATCGCATCCGCTAAAGCGCCACTGGGTTCACCGCCACCATTTGGACTTAGGCAATTCCAATAAAAACTGTGATTCCAGACTTGCGCTGCATTATTAAAAATGCCACCACTGGATTTTTTCACGATCTCTTCCAGGTTCATATTTTCAAACTCAGTGCCTGGAATCAGCTTGTTAAGATTGGTCGCATAAGTCTGATGGTGTTTGCCATAATGAAACTCCAGCGTTTCCGCAGAAATATGAGGTTCCAGTGCATTTTTTTCATAAGGCAGCGCAGGTAATGTATGTTCCATGAAGATTCCTTTTTATTTATGAGTTAAAAAACTATGAACATTAATAAAAATCAGCGTGAGGCAAAAGCGGCTTTCAGCGTCTTTAGTGCTGAATGAAGCTTACCTCGAACTCAGCTTGTTATATAGCTTAACATTTGTTAATTCAAGGCAAGTTCTTTTTATACCTGTCATACCTGTTTTTTATTGCTTTGGCGTAACCGCTGTTTTTGGATTTTCTGGCACAGTTTCCTGCCCACTTTTCTGAGCTGCTGTTGTAGTGGGTACTTGCGTGTCTGCGAGCTGCTTTACAACAGCTTCATTATTCGGGGTAACGGGTGCAGCCACTTGTTTAACAATGGGTTGGGTGACGGGCAATGGTGTTTTTGTACCGGTAGCAGGTAACTTTGGTATTTCTAATTCGGGTTTTATAAGCGCTTCTGCCGCAGGTGCTGTTATTACAACTGGTGGCTTGGCAACTGGCTGCTTAACAACGGCTTCCTGGGCTGGTGCTGCTGGTGCAACAGATACCGGTGGCGCAGGCTGTTTTGTCGTTTCCACAATCACGGGCTGCGTGACAGGTGGCTCTAAAACCATGCCTGGTACAACATTTTCCAATTCATGAAAACCGCTATTGGGCATTGAAACTGGTTTTTCAGCCTGAGTATGCGGTACCTGAGCGGTGGTTGGTAATGGGGCCAAGGTGCGCTCCTGATAAGCGCGGGGATCACCGGGGGCCGGCCCCAGTAATTGCTTTTGTTTGCCTGGGGGTTCGCCAGTGCGTTGCTGATACATCACCGGATCACCCGGTGCCGGACCTAATATTTCACGCACCTGGTAAGGTTGTTGATGCGCAGGTGCTTGTGGGATTTGCTGCGGCATGTTTTGTCTTGTTGTCTGCGGATAAAGTTGTGGACGATTGGCTCCCATATCGGGTTGTTGTCCCGTTCCCATATTCGGCATCATTGTTGTCGGCATAGGATTATAAGCAGGATTGGGCATCTGTTGCATCATGTTTGGGGTAACAGATTTCATGCCATCCCCCATCATCTGCAAAGGGTTTGTCGGTGCCTGATATTGTTGTATTGCTGCGGGCTGTTGTGTGTAATAGGAATTAGCAGTACTCGCTGGCGGTGTTTGATATATTGAGGCCGGTCTTGGTGCGTTCTGGCGACTCATATCCGGTTGCATATAATAATCAGGTGCCTTATTTCCCGGTGTAGGGGCTGAAGGGTAATAAGCCGGCTGCGGGTTTTGTGGATATTGACCATTATAACGCGGTTGCTGCTGTGGTTGCTGCTGTGGTTGTCTTGCTGGTATTTGTTGATTGCCATAATAAGGCTGGCTGTTATTCCCCGCGTTATAGCCCTGCTGCGGTGCAACGGAAGGCTGCGGATAAGCATAGGTACGACCTGAAGCTTGTGAATAACCTGGTGTTAGCGGTTGTGGGTAGGCTTGTCCACGATAAGAAGGCATTTGTTGTCCCACTTGTCCCATTGGTTGGGGGAACGCTCCCTGCTGTTGCGTTGGGTAGTGATGCAATGGCCTTTGTGCTGATGATTGGCTATGCCCCTGATTTGGATAATAACCGGGGCTGGCATCAGGCTGCCAATAATGTTGATTGGCAGAAGCTGGCGTTGTTTGTTGATTGCGCCAGGGGTTGTTAATCGGGCTGGGCTGTGGTTGCGCTGTTTCAAAAACCTCAGCAGGCGGCGGTGGTGGCGGCCTCATAAAATTATTATCTGCCATGCTGATAGTGGGGAAAGCCGTCGCCATCAGTGCCGACAAACTGGATAAACAAATTATTTGGTGTTTCATGACAGTCTCCTCCAAACCGCCCCATGAACCTGGGTTTGATTTGGGTTTATTTTTTTAAATCACAGGTGTTATGCAAAGGCTCCTTTTTTGTACTTTGATGTACAAAAAAGAGGTGCAAAAAAACCACTATTGCTTCACGCTGAATCTAACTAAAAGTCGTGAAGGATAATTTCACTGCTGCGGCGACAGATTTCCCGCCCATAATCAGTCCACAATCCCTGCCCCCAATAACGGTAACAACTGGTTTGCGAGGCCATTAGATGATACAGGGCATTACGATAAGCATGGCTACGGGTATCTGGTTGCTGGCTTAATACTTTTTTGCTGAATAAAACGCTGCTTTGCTCCATCGGGCCTAACACATTTTCATAACCGGCAACCCAGGAAATATTATTAGTCCAACTACCGCCATCCATATGGAAACGATCATCTTCCTGCTTCAGCTTTTTAATACTTTGTTCCAGTTTTTCCGCACCTGATCCCGCATCAAAGCGTTCCCAGATGTGTTTTTGCAAGACGGGCTGCACCACCGGCAAATCAGACATTTGAATACCTAAAGCAAACAAGTGATCCAGGTATTCGGAAACGTTCATCAGCGGCACTTGAGAACCACTGGCTTCGCGCACCACATCCTGATATTTAGGAGGGAATTCATTCATCATCACGCCACCGTTTTCCCCATCGGCAATCTGAGTCACCAAAGGCGGTACGGCATGTCCTGCCAATGTTTGTCGGTCCAGGCTTTGCGCTTCATACCAGGGCTGCATTTGTGCAACCAGCTTGCTATCACTGCCCTGGGTTTTGATAATGGCGATGATTTCCGCTGTTTCGCCATTGGAATTAGTGCAGACCAGGCGATGTGGCAAATGTGGATTGCGGATACCGTTCCCGGTTGCAGGATCTTCGATGGTATGCTCTTGTAGCAGCACCCACTGATAACCCGCATCGTTTAAGGTTTTGACAAATTCATAAGCGACATCAGGATGATTGGGTAAAGCCATTTCAGAAGGTGAAAACCCCCGCACCCGTGCCAAGGCTTCCGCGCCAAAAATGGCAGCAAAATGATGCTGCCAGGCGCGTACATGCAAGCGATAATCCTGCACTGGTGTGGAAGGCGCAACCGCATGTCCCCAGGGGCATCCCAGCCATTCTACCGCATCTTGGTATTGTGGATCACAGGTAATGGTTTGCAAATGTTCTATAACGGCATCAGCGCCCATCTGCCGCAGAGCAAATAATAAAGTACCGGAATATTCCAGCATTACACGGGGTTGTTTGCCTTCTGCCATCAACTCGGGAATAAAACGTCCCATGCGTTGATAACAGTCTTGAAACACGGGTGCATTATGATTGTCACCAATATTCTGGTGCGCCATCATATCCTGCAAGTTACCAATAATTTCAGCCGTTTGCAGCTCATCGCCACCGGCGGGAATCAATGGCTGGTGCATGTGCAGGGCAATCGCGCAAGCACTTTTAATCCGCTCAAAGGCAATAGGGCTGTTTGTCAAAGAAACTGGTTTGCACCGATGTTCAGCAATAAGTGTGCTGAGGTATTGTTCTTCACCACAAATATTCGGTAAACCATTAATTTGTTCAGCTAACTGGGGCGAATGAGACATGGGAAATCCTGTTGTTTAAACCTTGGTTACGGAGATATGCTCATAGGCATTGAGATAATTCTGTACGGATTGTTTCCAGGAATAGTCACACTTCATGCCATGCACCAATAATCTACGGAAAATATCCGGGTGTGAATTCCATAAACCAATAGCGCGGTGTAAGGCCGATTCCAGCCCTTCTGGCGTGGCATCGTAAAACACATAACCATTGCGCTGACAATTCGGATTGGGTGATTTATGCTCATCATTCCAATCAAATACCGTATCAGCAAGTCCGCCGATGGCGCGTACAATCGGCACCGTGCCATAGCGCAAGGCGATAAGTTGGGTTAAACCGCAAGGCTCATACAAACTGGGTACCACAACCATGTCACTGCCAGCATAGATTAAATGCGCCAGTTCTTCATTAAAGCCAATTTCCAGATGGCAGTCAGGATTATCATTGAGTTCAAATTTTAGTTTCCAGAATTCATCATTGATACGCGCTTCCGGGCTAGAACCTAATAATACAAACTGCGCACCATTATCCAAGGCATAAAATAAGCTGTGGCGGATGAGAGCGATGCCTTTTTGTGTATCCAGTCGCCCAATATAAGCGATAATTGGTTTATAGGCTTCCTCTAGCAATAAACGATTGCACAAGGCAATTTTATTGGCATATTTACCATCAAGATTGTTAACTGTGTAGTTATGCGGTAGCAGTGTATCGGTTTCAGGATTCCAGGCTTCATAATCCAGGCCGTTGAGTATGCCGCCAAACTTGTGTTGATGGACATGCAGAATATGCCCTAAGCCATAACCCTGTTCGGTATGGCGTGCTTCCCAGGCGTGGGTGGGGGAAACGGTATTGGCATAGTTAGCATAGACAATGCCGCCTTTCATCAGATTAATACGTCGTGGTGAGAAATCATCACCCAGACGATCACGGTTGCCGTAATACTCAGGACGCTGCAAACCAGAGGCCCACAATACCTCCTCATCACATACACCCTGGTGTTTAAAGTTATGAATGGTATAACACACCCGCTGCTGCTGCATACCATGATATTGATACAGCTCATATAACAATACCGGCAACAAGCCTGTCTGCCAGTCATGGGCATGGATAATATCCGGGCGTTTGTTGGTTTTCAGCATAAATTCCAGCGCAGCCTTGCTGAAAAAAGCAAAGCGCATCACTTCATCATGAAAACCATAAAAATTATTGCGGTTAAAGTAGTTATCCTGAGAATGGGGTTCAATAAAAAAACACCGTCTACCATCACTGAAACCAAACCAGACCGTGCAATGTATTGCGCCACCATACCAGGGCACCCATAAATCACGGTAAGCAATCTGCAAGTCATAAATATGGTCATAACGCATACAATCATATTTAGGCAAAATGATTTCAACAGTGTGTCCGCGTTGATCCAGTTCACCGCTCAGGCTGTGAACCACATCAGCCAACCCTCCAACTTTGGCAACCGGGGCGCATTCGGAAGCCACCATGATGATATACATAAAGCTGCTCGTCCTTTTTCAATCACAAGTATTTGCGTGTTCTGTAAAAAAACAATGCTCAGGATTGGCCTGACGCGATAATAAAAAATCTTGTACTAAAGTTTGTAAAGGTTCAGGCATGGCAACATAAATATAATAACGCCGTAAATCTGTTAATTTTGAAAAAGTGCTTTGCAGATAATGGTCTAATGCGTCATTTTCATTGATTGCCAGATTACCCAGATGTAATGGTGTGTAATAAAAATTATCCAGCGCATCTTGCCAGGAACGACACAGATTATGCATATAATGTCCCGGCATTTGCTCGCCACTAGTTTCTGTCAGCCAATAGAGATGCCAGCTTTCTGCATTATCTACTGAAACTGTATGCTCAATCAAACTTTTAATGGGAGCAAAACCTGTCTCCCAGGCAATCAATAATAACGGTGCCGTCACATCAAAGGGTAAGGTGAAATTACCGCTGGGACCTTTTAAGTGCAGATTTTTTTTGGCCTGTGCCTGAGTGAATAAATAAGTGGCTAAATGATCATGTTCAAGTCGTGGAATATGAAATTCCAGATTTTTACCATCACAAGGGCAACTGGCAACCGGATAACGATGTTGCCCGACACCTTCCAGACTCAGCACCACATCCTGTCCCGCCATAAAGCGCAATGTCTGAGTATCAGGGGTTTGAATTTTTAAGATGAGTAAACGATCATTGAGTCGATTGATTTGCTTGATTTCAACCTCAATTTCCTGCTCAGCAATATCTGCCGGACAATGCGCTTCTCCCGCTTCCAGGGTCACATCTGTGACTGCGGTATAAGAGCACATCAGCATATAGCCCAGATTGAGTTCAGTTTGACTCAATTCATATTCATGATCGCGAACCTTTAAAACCTCCCCGCCAACCACGCGCGCTTTGCAAGCACCGCAATTTCCCTGTGTACAACCATAATTGACCGCTACGCCAGCATTCAGGGCGGCTTCCAGAATGGAGCCGGTGCCTTCTGCAAAAAACTCATGACCGCTGGGAATCAGCTTAATCTGTGCAGCCAGCAGGCGTAAAAAGGTATCTTTAACCAGTAGTTCTGTTTTCTGACGAGGGACTTTAGGGCATTTTGTTTTATTCTGTGCAATCCAGGCATTCAGATCACTTAGTTTTTCCAGAAATTCCGGGGGGCAGGATTGCTCCACTTCCACCAGTTTTGCTTCCAGTCCCTCAATTAATTCCGCATAATGTCCCAGTAAAGCACGGCTTTCAACCAATTCCCGGCTGAGACTACTCAAACGGCTGGCCAGGACTTCCGAAGGCGGTAACTCTGGCAGGTCATGATCGCCACGCTGCGCATTACGCTGAATTTTTTGCACCTTCTCCAGCATGCGCTCATCTTCCAGATGCGTTTGCGGATAAACCCTTAATAAATCAGAAGCCTTAACCATTCCTTCAAAGGTTGGCAACTCATTTTGATGAATTTTTTTTTGTAATGCGCCGCGAGTAACGCCAACCAGGCGTGCGGCACGGGATACGGTTAATAATTGTGGCATATCAAATCCCCTTTCCCCGCTTATGAGTTATTGCAATTATCGATGTCAAAACAGTTTACGCCATTTTTGCATGAGAATCATTACGGCATTACAATAGCGATTATGTTAGAAAAATTTCAACAATTAGATACACGTGAACAGCGCGCTTTGTGGTTTGGCGGCTTGAGTTTATTTTTAATCCTGGCTTACTTCCTGGTGTGGGAACCCCTGCTGCAAAATCGCCAGGTATTACGCACACAGCTTGCAGAGCAACAGCAATTATTACACTGGATGCAGCAGGCACAAATGGAAGTTCAAAAATTGCAACACAAGCAAAATGTGCGTCAAGTCACGTTGCCTGTCGGCATGTCTTTATTATCCGTGGTGGATCAAAGCCTGCGCCAGGGGGCATTGCAGGCCTTAAATAAACAAGTGCAGCCGCATGGTGATAATGGGGCTGAGCCACAGATTGCTGTGCGTTTTAAGTCCATCGCACTGGATACTTTGTTACAATGGCTGGCAAGTTTATATAATCAATATGGTATTCAAGCCAAGCAACTGAATCTGGAACGTCTGAATTTGAAACGTCATAATAAGCCGCAAAAAAAATCAAATCAAGCCACTGATAATCAAGTGAAAGTCAGATTAGTATTAAGCCAGTAAAAATTTATTATGAACTACAACAATCATATTCTTATCGTAGATGATGTACCTGATAATATTCAGGTGGCGATGAATATTTTAAAAGAAGACAACTACGCTTTCTCTTTTGCAATGGATGGCAGACAGGCATTAGATCTGGTAGAAAGTAATGGCAGTGGATTTGATCTGATCTTGCTGGATATTATGATGCCGGAAATTGATGGCTTTGAGGTTTGTCGGCAGTTAAAGACCAAAACCCTGCACCAGGATGTACCGGTCATTTTTCTCAGTGCCAAAGTGGATGTCGAGTCGATTACCCAGGGCTTTGAGGTTGGTGGCGTGGATTATATTACCAAACCTTTCCATGCCAACGAGCTGCTGGCGCGGGTGAAAAATCATATCCAGCTTTATCATTCAAAAAAATTATTACAACAACATAATATTAATTTACATACCAAAATGAAGTTTGAGCATAATCGTCTGCTCAGTGAACTGGAAGCCAATCAAAAAGATATTATTTATATTTTGACAGAATTGATGGAATCCACCTCCGATGAAACCGGTAAACACATTAAGCGTGTGGCTGAATATTGCCGTTTAATGGCGCATTACCACGATTGCCTGAATGATGAAGATGCCGAGGTGTTATATCATGCCGCACCCATGCATGATATTGGCAAAATGATGGTCTCACAAGATATTCTACATAAACCCGATAAGCTGACAGTTGAAGAATTCAACCTCATCCAACAACATACCTTACACGGACACACCTTGTTGGGTCATTCCGAACGCAAAATCATCAAAGCTGCTGCGGTGATTGCTTATGAGCATCATGAAAAATGGAATGGAGAAGGTTATCCACAGGGCTTGAAAGGTGAAGAAATCCATATTTATGGACGTATTACCAGTATTGCCGATGTCTTTGACGCACTGACGCATAAACGTATTTATAAGGACTCATGGGCCGTCGAAGATGCAGTTGCTTATATTGAGCAGCAACAGGGTAGCCATTTTGATCCCAGTTTAGTGGCCTTGTTTCTCGACCATGTTGATGAATTTATTGCAATATCCCAACAAAATTGATGCTTATGCGTTTGCAAATATTACCGCTGTTCCTTGCGCTTGGTTTTTTATTGTGGATACCTTGCGCCTATTGTGAGCAAATACCTCTTGCCAATGAGCAAGAAACACTATTCCTGCAAAACCTGACAGAGAAATATCTGGAAATTCACAGGAAATGGGAGCGTTTGGAAGATAAGGTAAAGGTACAGCCAGCAGCGGATGCCAAACTGGCCTTAACGCCTGAAGAAAAACAATGGTTGGCAGCGCATCCTGTGATTACGATGGGTGGGGAATCTGACTGGCCCCCCTTTGATTTTGTGAATGAATCCGGTCGCTATCATGGCCTGACCGCAGATTTTATCAAACGTATTGAGCACTATCTGGATATTCATTTTCAAGTCATTACCCAATATAGCTGGGCTGAAATGCTGGAAAAAGCCCGCAACAAAGAAATTGACATGGTTGGCACCATTGTCCAAACACCAGAGCGTGAAGCAAACTGGTTGTTCACAGATACCTATTTCAGCTCACCCACCGTTATCTTCACCCGTAAAAATGAATTTCTGATAGAGGATTTATTTGATTTAACCAATAAAACCATTTCCATTGAGGAAGGGTTTTATTTACAGGAACTGATTAGTACTCACTATCCTGATATTCAAATACATCTGGTTAAAAATACTGTTGAGGCCCTTCATGCACTGTCCTATGGTAAGGTTGACGCTTATATTGGCAATCAGGGGGTTGCTAACTGGTGGATTGAACGTCATGTTTTAACCAATCTGAAAATGGTGAATAAAACCAGCCTGGATTTAACCCAGTTCAAATTTGCGGTACGTAAAGATTGGCCACTATTTCGGGATATTTTAAATAAAGCCCTGGCCGCCATCAGTGCTGAAGAAAAACGCCAGATGATACGCAAATGGGTGGGGGTTAAAACCCAGGCAGAATCCTCGCAACAACACCTGCAACTCAGCACAAATGAGCGCAACTGGTTAAAACAGCATCCCAGTCTGACTTTTACCGGTGATCCCAACTGGTTGCCTTATGAAGCTTTTGATAGCGATGGACGCCATATCGGCATGGTTGCAGAACATCTGCAATTAATCCAACAGTTATTGGATATTAAACTTCAGATCGTTCCAACGAACTCCTGGGCGGAATCCTTGCAAAAGGTCAAACAAGGAGAAATTGATATTTTATCGGAAACGGTGGATTCAGATTTAGGCAGGCAACTGGGCTTCACGCAGGCTTATCTCTCCAGCCCCATTGTAATTGTTATGCGTGATGACGAGGATTATGTCGAAAATATCCGACAAATTCAGGAGCGTAAACTGGCGGTTATTAAAGACTATGGTTATGTGCCTAAAATCTTGAGAAAACATTCTGATATTGATTTTCATCGGGTCAATACGATTCAGGAAGGCTTGACAGCGGTGTCTACTGGTCAGCAGGATGCCTTGATTTGTACCTTGGCGCAGGCCAGTTATCATATTGCCACACTGGGTATTAACAATATTCGTATCGTGGGTAAAACCAGTTTCAGTACCCGGCTTGCTTTTGGTATCCGTAAAGAGTTACAAGCGCTGGTTCCTTTATTTAACCGGGCTATCAAACACATCAGCAAAAGCCAGAAACAACAGATCCAAAATGCCTGGATTAAGCATCAATATATTGAAAAAACAGATTATTTTTTAATTATTCAGATTTTGGGTATTGGCCTGCTGATTATTTTCATTATTGTGATCTGGAACCGTAAGCTTGCTTTTGAAATACAGTTCAGAAAGCAGATTCAACAAGAGTTGCATCTGGAAAAAGAAAATTTTAAATCCCTGTTTAATATGTCACCGGATGCGATTATGGTGTTACGTGGCGAGTCCTGGTCTGATTGCAATCCTGCGGCTTTACAACTTTTTGGGCTAAACAATAAACATGATTTTCTAAATTTAAGCCCTTTGGTTTTTTTTCCACAAACCCAACCCAATGGCAAAAAATCATTACTGTTGATCCAAAAATTTGTTGCCATCGCTTATGAAACTGGCACCTGTTTTTTTGAGTGGGCTTACCGGAAACAGGATACGGGCGAAATCTTTATGGCGGAAGTGCATCTGGCGCTGGTGATGCTGCATGATGTACCGCATATTTATGCAATTATTCGGGATATATCAGATCGTAAACAGATAGAAACCGATTTAAAACAAGCCAAAGAAACCGCAGAAGCAGCAAATCGGGCAAAATCGGAATTTTTGGCAAATATGAGTCATGAAATTCGCACACCAATGAATGCGATTATTGGTTTTACTGAACTCTTAAATGAACAGGTTAAAGAACCCCGTCTGCGCGCCTTTGTTAAAACCATTCAATCGGCGGGCAATACACTGCTTTCCCTGATTAACGATATTCTGGATTTATCAAAAATTGAATCCGGGAAAATGTGCATTGAAAAAACAGCCACCAATCCGCACGACTTGTTCACTGAATTATCGAATATTTTTATGATGAATATTCGTAAAAAAGAACTGGATTTAATCCTGGATGTAGCTCCTGAAATCCCGGAAAGCCTGATGCTGGACGCTATCCGTTTACGTCAGGTATTATTTAACCTGATCGGCAACGCGGTGAAGTTTACTGACCACGGTTATATCCGGGTGACAGCTAAGCCGCTAAATAGCAATGAAATTAAAAGTAAGCTGGATTTATTAATTGAAATTGAAGATACCGGTATCGGTATTCCACAGCAGCAACAGGAACAGATATTTAATCAATTTGAACAATCTCATGCTCAGAAATATGGCGGCACGGGTTTGGGGCTGACCATCAGCCGCCGCCTGATGCAAATGATGGGTGGCGCGATTAGCGTCACCAGTCAACCGGGGCTGGGTACCAAATTCAGTCTGCATCTACACGCAGTTCATGTTGCCAGCATTCAGGCCAAGTCAGCGCTGGAAGAAGACAAATTCACGGCACAAGGCATCAAACTCAAACCTGCCACCCTGTTGATTGTTGATGATATTGCCAGCAACCGCAGTTTGGTGATTGAAAATTTTGCCAATACGCAGCTTTCTGTGATGGAAGCTGAAAATGGTCGACAAGCTGTTGAGATGGTAAAAATTCATAACATTGATTTGATTTTAATGGATATTCGTATGCCGGTAATGGATGGTTATCAGGCCGCAAACAGCATTCGGCAATTTTCTAAAGTGCCAATTATCGCCTTGACCGCTTCAGTTATGCATGATGAATACGAACGCATTAAAAGCGAGGACTTTGATGCCTATTTAAGAAAACCAGTCTTAAAAACAGAATTAATCAAAGAATTGATTCAATTTTTACCTTATGAACAAATAAAGACTGAGCATGAAAAAACACAAAAACTTGTACTTTCTGAACAGGAGCGCCAGATATTACCCCAGATTCTGATATCACTGGAACAATTGCTGCCAGATTTGCAACAAATCCAGAAAACAAATAACATCGCTGCGATTCAGATATTTTCAACGCATCTTGATACACTTGCAAAAGAGAGTAAAATCAGTATATTGCATAATTATGCAAAGACCCTGAGTGAATCGATCCAGACTTTTGATATTACTGGTATGCAAACCCAGTTGCGTCATTATCCACAACTTTTGGAAATGTTACAGGCGCATATCTAATACTTAGGAGTGAGAATTTTATAACTTCAGCAACTTGGCTGGTCTTTTTCTCCATTTTCTGCGTTATGCCTGTTTGGACTTAGGCAGTTACATAGCTTGCTATGCGCCATCACCCGATGCTGGAGCGTAACATAAGTGATTGGGTGCATGGCTTTGTGTAGGCCCGATTAGACAATTTAAGATGACAATTCCGGTAACGCGCCTGTTTTCCGTAAAAGTTTTTCCAGTTCTTCCGCCAGGAACTGATAACCACCGGCATTAGGCAGATTGCTTTGCTTATCCATTTTGTCGATATCTGTATAAATTCTACCCAGAACCGCGCCGTGATAAGGTATCTTAAATGCTCTGCCCATACGTCTGTAAAAATGCGGCGGTGCCCGGTGCTTGCCTTCACCGGGAAAGCCGATTAATACCACACTGACCTGATGCTGCAAGGCGGTATTAATCAGTTGCCGGAAATATTCAACTGTTTGCACCCCATCATCTTTTTCATCGCTCTGGTATCCACTGTGACATAACAGCAAAATTTTGGGTTGATGCTGTTTCAGCAAAGTGCTCAGGCGCGCTCCAGCGACAGCCAGATCCTCACCATCCAGGCCAGCATTTATCACCCGCTGAGGAATCCGGCTTTGTAGCTGTGCAGGGTAAGTCTGCGCTGTTGGCACATGTGCGCCCAAGGTTAAGTTATCCCCAAATGCCAGTATGACAGCCTCTTTATCTAAAGCCGGTAGCTCTGGCACAGAAGTGCCGCAAGCAGTTAAAAAAATAAGTGAAAATAATAAACTGATATGGAAAACTGATTTCATATTTTTACTTGAAAAATCCCTTTTTGTGTATTTTTAATTACCTGATCCCAGTCAAAAATCTGACCATTCATATTGATATAAACGCCAACTGGCAGGCATTGTACGGCAGTAATAGCACCCCCTAAATTAAATAAGGCATCCGATCCCTTAAAAACAAAAGGAATCATGGCACCCAGCAATACAATGGTTTTATTATGGACTTTTTGTGCTAATACTGCCGCCGTTTCTGATAGGGTATCGGTGCCGTGGGTGATAATAATCTGCGTGCTGTCACAACGTAAACAATGCGTACAAATATAATCTCTGTCTTCAGCATGTATATCCAGACTGTCTTTTAACAAGATGGTTTCTACGGAAATATCTGCCAGACAACGTCCCTGTGCCAACATGTCTGGAATCTGTGTACCATCCAAACTTAATCCACCATTAAGTTCATTATAACGTTTATCAATCGTACCGCCGGTTACAAATAATTTAATAGTCATATTATGTCATCTTTTAATTTTTTAGTTTTCTGCAAGGCTGTTATCTCAAATTCAGGCTATTTTACCGTTAGTGAAAAATATAATGAATAAAAATCCTGTGCCCAGTTTCTGACGTTATTTCATCCTCGCTCCTTATTTCATTCTCGCTCTTGCTCCTTAAATCCAGATATAGATGAGTGGATTCTTTTCTCAATACACCATATATTGCTTTTTTACGGTATTTCGGTACGATTGCTACAATACCATTGTACATGGGACTGGCAAAACCTGGCCGACTTGATTTTTTTAGCCGTTGTGCGGCTAAAAAGTGAGAAAATATCGTGATTGCATTAAAAAAAATCTGGCTCAGTATACTGCTGGCCTTAATCTTTACCCCTTATGTCGCCGCCGAAGATGTACATATTGCGGTTGCCGCAAATTTTACTGCGGCAATGAAAGAAATCAGCCGCGTTTTTGAGCGGGAAAGTGGGCATAAAACACGGGTCAGCTTTGGTTCTACTGGCAAACTGTATGCGCAGATTGTCAACAATGCGCCCTTTGAATTGTTTCTGGCGGCGGGTCAGGAACGCCCGCGTCTGTTGTATGAACAAGCGGTCTCAGAGCAAAAGCCCATTACCTATGCCATTGGTAAGCTGGTGTTATGGAGCCGTGATGCTCAGCGAGAAGTGAGTCTGGCAGCATTACAAGCCGGTGACTTTAAACGTCTGGCGCTGGGCAATCCCAAAACCGCGCCTTATGGCACGGCGGCGGCGCAGGTGCTCAAGCATTTGCAACTGGGACAAGCCTTGCGTAAAAAATGGGTTCTGGGTGAAAGCATTGCCCAGGCTTACCAGTTTGTTGCCACGGGTAATGCGGAACTGGGTTTTGTGGCGCTGGCGCAAGTCAGTCTTAATGATAGCGGCGCGCGCTGGCTGGTGCCACAAAGCTATTATGAGCCTATTCGCCAGAATGCCATTTTGCTCAAACGTGGCAGGAATAATCCGGCAGCCAGCGCATTCTGGTCTTATCTGCAAAGTCCGGCGGCGCAAGCCATTATTCAGCAGTTTGGTTATGCAATCCCGCAATAGGACATGGAATAGCGCATGGACTGGCAAGCTATCTGGCTGACACTGAAGTTGGCCGCAACCACAACTTTTGTACTCCTGCTTATCGGCACGCCGCTGGCCTGGTGGCTGGCGCATTCCCGCGCCTGGTGGAAAGAGATTATCGGCGCTCTGGTGGCGCTGCCTTTGGTGTTGCCGCCTACGGTGCTGGGTTTTTATTTGCTGCTGCTGTTGGGGCCTGATGGTGCTGTTGGTAGCCTGATGCAACGCCTGGGGCTGGATACTCTGCCTTTTACTTTTCCCGGACTGGTGGTGGGGTCGGTGATTTATTCTCTACCTTTTGTGGTGCAGCCCATTCGCAATGCTTTTGTTGCCATTGGTGAGCGTCCGCTGGAAGTGGCGGCAACGCTGCGCGCCAGTCCACTGGATCGTTTTTTTGGGGTGGCTTTGCCGCTGGCCTTGCCGGGATTTATCACCGGTTCCGTACTGGGGTTTGCGCACACGGTGGGAGAATTTGGCGTGGTGCTGATGATAGGCGGCAATATTCCCGGAGAAACCAAGGTGCTGTCAGTGGCGATTTATGATCATGTCGAGTCATTGGAATGGACGCAGGCACATTGGCTGGCAGGTGGTATGCTGGTGTTTTCTTTTGTGGTGGTCTTCAGCATGTATCATCTGGAAAAACGCTTACAGAGGAAAGGCTATTGAGCCAGATCGAAGTGTCTTTGACACATCGCCAGGGTGATTTTAAGTTGGATGCGGCTTTCACCACACCCGCATCCGGTGTGACCGCTTTGTTTGGGCATTCCGGTTGCGGTAAGACCACAGTGCTGCGCGCGATTGCCGGTTTATTGCGCGTTGATCAGGGGCGCGTGTGCATTAACGGGGAAACCTGGCAAGAGCGCGAACAATTTATACCCACCCACCAGCGCCCTATTGCGTATGTATTTCAGGAAGCCAGTTTGTTCAGCCATTTATCGGTACGGCGCAATCTGGAATATGGCTGGCGGCGGGTGGCGAAGGAGCAACGCCGGGTACAGTTTGATACGGTGGTGGACTTGCTGGGTGTAGCGCCCTTGTTAAAACGCGCCACCCATCGTTTATCCGGTGGCGAGCGCCAGCGCGTGGCGATTGCCCGCGCCTTGCTCACCAGTCCACAATTATTGCTGATGGATGAACCCTTATCAGCCTTGGATCATAATGCGAAACAAAGCATTATGCCTTATCTGGAAACCCTGCATGATGAGCTGGGCATTCCTTCTTTGTATGTTTCCCACGATCCCAATGAAGTCGCACGACTGGCGGATCATCTGGTATTTTTGGAGCAGGGCAGGGTAAAGGCCTGTGGTTTGGCCGCAGATTTATTGACCCGTCTGGATTTACCGGTTTCCCGTTATGATGATGCGGCAGCAATTCTGGAAGGCCGGGTATCCACTCATGACCCTACTTATCATCTGACCTGGATAGGCATGGATTGCGGACGTGTCGCGGTCAGCCGTGAAGACTTGCCGGAAGGCCACTATGCCCGCGTGCAGATTCTGGCGCGTGATGTCAGTCTGTCATTACGTGCGCATAGTGATACCAGCATTATTAATATTCTGCCTGCCAAGGTGATTGATAGCCGTGACATCAATCCCAGCCAGGTTTTGCTGCGCCTGCAATTAGTGGATGGTCAAATGCTGTTATCACGCATCACCCGGCGTTCTGCGGTAGGCCTGGGGATATGCGAAGGGATGACGGTATATGCACAGGTGAAAAGCGTGGCTTTAATGGTTTAGATTTTTTTTCATTGCCCGACGTTGCCGGAAAAACTGTTGTAAACGCTGGCGGGAGGCTTCTGCCAACACGCCCCCGGCAACCACTACCTGATGGTTATGATGCGGGTCTTGAAGCAATGGAAAAACACTGCCTGCCGCACCGGTTTTGGGATCGCTGGCAGCAAATACCAGACGTTGAATACGGGCGTGAATCATCGCGCCCACGCACATGATACAAGGTTCCAGCGTGACGTATAAGGTTGTACCGGGTAGACGATAATTACCCGCTTGCTGTCCGGCTTGGCGCAAGGCTAAAATTTCAGCATGGGCGCAGGGGTCATTTAAGTGAATGGGTTGATTCCAGCCTTCAGCTAATACGACATCGTCTCTGACGACCAGCGCACCAACCGGGACTTCCCCCATCGCTGCCGCGCGATCAGCCAGTTGCAAGGCTTGTAACATCCATTGTTCATCATTCATTAGGTTAAGCTCAGCTTAGTACAGGATCTGATCCATTTTTTCAGACAATCTTTGCAGCGCATTTTCCGTTTCTTCCAGTTTTTTCGCTTCCGCCGCTTTATATTCTTCGCGCAGCATGGTAATTTCTTCCTTAAAAGCGCGAAATTCAGCAATGGTTTCTTCCATTTCTTTACTGGGAATGCCACCACCACCACCGCCACCCAGCATCATTGGTGGCAAAGCCATTTCAGATTTTGCATCTTCAATATTCACCACATTAACTTCCTTGGGTTTTTCTTTTCCCGCAGGGCGGCGGCTGATACCCTGAATTTGCTGGGCAATAAAAGATTCTTTGAGTTTATTTTCCTGTTTTTTAAGTTTTTCGCGCAAGCCTTCAAGGGCGATCACATCTGCCAGCTCCTTGTCTTGTACGGGTGTTAAACCAATCAGTGCTTTCATTGCCATCATCATCACCAGCAAATCAAAGGCTAACATGGCAACAAACAGCGCAGGAATTTCCAGGCTTTTGGGGTTAAAAAATAAATGACCGGAAGAAAAGTACAATAAATAATTCATCAGTAATACAATACTCACCCGTGGCATGTCTTGTTTCATGGCGTAATGCGTCAGGCCAATGGTTAATAAACCCATGCCACAGGCGACTGCAAGCTGGATTCTTTCATCCAGGTAAATATAGGCTAAACCGTCAGTGACTGAGCCTGCTGGCGGTACCGGAGTGCGTACCGCATAAGCGATGCCCAGTATCAATAACAGTAAGGCCATGTTAAAAATACGCTTGGCGGTAATGGGTTCACAAAGATTACTGGTATTATCCAGTAAAATAGGAATTACCACCGATAACAGACCAATCAGCGCGACCAATTCACCAAAATGATTGGGGGCTATATAACCCAGCAATATGCGATTTTCTTCATACATATTGGGATAAAGTAAAAGAAATAATGCGGCTAAGAAATAGGCGGCGCTGATGCCTAGTAACAGGCGTCTCCAGATTTTTAGGTTTAATAATTTTTTTAGAATTGTCATCATTGTTTATTTTTCTCAGATTTTACCCAGACAGTTAGTTAAGCTGAACTCGATGCAGGTTTTTTTAAGAAAAAGCAGTGAATGTCTGTACTCACTATCAATAACTTAGCGTAAGGCGGAAGCAGTTTTCAGTACATTAAACACTGAAAGGCGCTTACGTCGAACTCAGGTTAGTTAAGGATTTACCATGTCTTCATTATATCGGCAAGCAAATTATTTATGCAGTGCCCACACTTTAGCGCAATTGCCACAAGATCAAGGTTTGGAAGTGGCTTTTGCCGGGCGCTCAAATGCCGGGAAATCCAGCGCCATTAATACGATTTGCCAGCAAAAACGCCTGGCTCGCACCAGTAAAACACCGGGGCGCACCCAGCAAATCATTTTTTTTAATCTGGATGAAACCCGGCATCTGGTGGATTTACCGGGTTATGGTTATGCCAAGGTACCCATGTCCGTTAAAAATCATTGGCAAAAGGTGCTGCAAAATTATTTGATTTCACGCAAGAGCCTGCGTGGTTTGGTGTTGATGATGGATATTCGCCACCCAATGACTGAATATGATCAGAATATGCTGGAGTGGTCGTTAAATTCTGATATGCCCACACATATTTTACTGACTAAAGCCGATAAGTTAAGTCGTGGTAAAGGTCTGGGGGTATTGCAGAAGGTACGTCAGGTGTGCCAGCAAAATGAAACCGAGCATACGCCCATCACGGTACAATTATTTTCAGCACTAAAACGGCACGGCATAGAAGAAGTCCATCAACAGTTAAATCACTGGTTGAACATTTGACAGTATGGATAACAAGGTTAATTATGCTCTGGTTGGCTTTTTTGTTTTGTTTTTGGGTGGTGCTTTCATTTTTATTGCCCTATGGCTGGCTTCAGATCGTGAAAATAAACAATGGCTGACTTTTCAGGCACATTTTAATGAATCCGTTTCCGGTTTGAATCACAATGCGCCAGTGAAATACCGTGGCGTTGAAGTGGGTAAAGTCACCGGTATTTCACTGCTGCCAGCACAACCGGAAAAAATCCGGGTACTGATGCGTATTGATGCAGTGGTGCCGATTAATGTCGATACCATTGCCACCTTAAAAACGCAGGGCATTACCGGACTGGCTTTTATTGAGCTGAGTGGCAGTACGATTGAAGCCCCGCGATTACAAGCGCAAGCGGGGGCAGAATACCTGGAAATCCAAACCGGGCCATCTTTGTTTGTGCGTATTGATACGGCAATTACTGATTTATTATTAAAATTTGAAACCATGAGCAATGGGGCTGAAACCCTCATGCAGCAGCTTAAAGTCGTTTCTGAACGTGCCAACCAGTTGATATCTACAGAAAATATTCAACATTTCAGTGAGACTTTACAGCATCTGGATAATTTGGGTAAGCACTTGCTGCAACATAAAGAATCGCTGGCGCAGGTGATACAAGCCGTTAACCAGACTACAAAAAACACCCAACAGATTAGTGAAAATATCAAACAGGCCTTGCCAGGTACGATTAATCAGTTTAATCAGGCAACCGCAATGGCGATAACGGGTTTTAAAAACTTTGATAGAGTGGTGTTAGAATCTGAGCAGACATTGCTGAACAATCAGGAAACATTACAGCGTACCTTATCCGCAACGGCACGTATCAGCGAGCAAATTGATAGCCTGGTTAAAGATATAAAACCTGATTTACAACGGGTGGGGGGGGAGACCCTGCCAGGGCTGAACAGTACGGTATTGGAGTTGCGCACAACATTGGTTAATTTAAACCGCATAACGCAACAATTACAACGTAACCCCAATCAATTGATTTTTGGTAAGCCGATGATTCAACCAGGCCCGGGGGAGTAGTGTTTAATGCGTTTATCTCTATTAATCTTTTTGTTATTCAGCTTATCAGGCTGTGCAATTTTTCCTGGCAGTAATGAAATTAGTCACCTGCAACATTGGTATCTGGATATTCCACTAGAAAAGCCCAATTTTGTCAGTGACGGCCCCAGTATCAGCGTTGCCATGCCGCGCAGCCCCAGTTTATTGGATAATACGGCTATTTATTATCGTCAGACACCACACCGCATTGAGCCTTATGCCCATAATCTCTGGAGTGCCGCACCTGCGGAAATGCTGCAACCCTTATTGATTAATCAACTGGAAAGCAGTGGTTTTTTTTCTGTGGTGTTAGCTGCGCCTGAAGCAGCGCTTTCCAGCCCCTTACGCCTGGAAACTGAGTTATTAAGGCTGTATCAGGACTATCAGCAGCAACCCAGCCAGATTGTCCTGGCCTTGCGTGCGCAATTATTGGATGTGGGACAACAGCGGGTTTTAGGCTCACAGTTATTTCAAATTAAGCTGCCCACGCAAACTGACGATATGCAAGGCGGTGTCACAGCGATGAATCAGGCCATTGGACAACTACTCAAACAACTCCGCTTATTTGTGATCCAACATTTAACTGAGGCGGCCTAAGCTGATTATTTTTAGTTCAAACCTGAGTTTTATCTGTTTATTCAAACAGCAGCGTGGAGCAATAAGCGGCTTTTTTGTGCCTTAAAGCACAAAAATGAAGCTTTTGCATAACTCCAAAATTTAAGCAAAACAGGACAAAACACATGAGACAAGTAGTGCTGGATACTGAAACCACCGGTATCAATCACAAAGCCGGACATAAAATTATTGAAATCGGTTGCGTGGAATTACTAGATCGCCGTTTGACGGGGAAAACTTATCATGAATACCTGCAACCTGATCGGGAAATTGATGAAGGCGCAATCAGGGTGCATGGTATTAACAATGAATTTTTGCAGGGTAAACCGCGTTTTAGTGACATCAAAGAAGCTTTTCTTGCCTTTATTCAAGGCGCGGAATTAATTATTCATAATGCACCCTTTGACGTGGGATTTATTAATCACGAACTGCACAGTCTGGATGCCAATGCCAAAACCCTGGAACATTTCTGTACGGTGACAGATACCCTGGTGATGGCCAGAAAAAAACATCCGGGACAAAAAAATAACCTGGATGCTTTGTGCAAGCGTTATGACATTAATAACAGTCATCGCGACTTGCACGGCGCTTTATTAGACTCGGAAATTCTTGCCGATGTTTACCTGGCGATGACCGGAGGACAGACAACCCTGTTTATGAGCCAGGATAATGAACAAGCAGATGCCAGTGCGGGTATCCGCCCGATTTCAACCCAACGCACGCCTTTGCCATTGATACAACCCACAGATGAAGAACTGGCAGCCCACCAGAAAAACCTTGAGTTGATAGACAAGGCCAGTGACGGTGCCTGTATTTGGAAAAGTTTATAAACCTTAGGAGTGAGAATTTTATAACTTCAGCAACTTGGCTGGTCTTTTTCTCCATTTTCTACGTTGTGAAAACAGTTACATAGCTTGCTATGCGCCTGTTTTCACGCCTTGAAAATGAATAAAAATCCTGCGCCCAGTTTCTGTATTTATTTCATCCTCACTCCTTAAAACATCCAGTGTTTTGGGCATCGTTTGTATTAATTGGGAATTGGAGATAATTATTTAGTGTTACACAAAAGCTTCTTTTTTGCAGGTTTTGAAGTTTTGAAATACAAAAAAACCGCTTTTGCTTCACGCTAATTCCCATTTTAAATATTACGAAGCTGATGATGATTGCCAGAATAAAAAGCGCTGGCGATCTTCAGGATGCTGGTAAGCATATAATGCGGCAAAAGCTAAAAACATGGGCAGGCTCCAGAATACCAAGGCGAAATAACCTTGAATATTTGGCATCCAGTGCGGGAAATACAACCAGATACCACAGAAAAATAAAGCCAGCAATAAAGGCAAATAGAGTTGACGCAGATACGCAGCTAAGGGAACTTCTAATATCCGGGTCAGGTACAAGGGTTGTAGAAAGACTTTTAAGATAAGCATGGGAATCGCGGTGCCTAAAGCTACCCCGAAAATGCCATAAATCGGTGCCAGATAAATACTTAAGGCCACATTCACAACACCTTCTATCAGAGAAATAACAGCAAACAGTTGATGCCTTTTCAAAGCGTACATCATTGCCACGCTGGTACTTTGCGATAAGGTGACCGCATAAGCAATGGTTAATACCCAAAATGTGGGTAAAACTTCAACAAATTCAGCGCCAGCCCATAAACGTACAAAAGGCTCTCCCCAGATAAGCATCGGCGTGGCAATGGCAAAACTTAAAAAAGCACCGATGGACAAGGATTTTAGAAATAGTTTCTGCAAATATGCGCGATCCTGTTCTCCCGCGATACTGGAAAAACGCGGGGTAAACACGGAAATGGTCGCGGCTGAGATGAATTGTAAATAATAACGTACCAGCACTGCTGCCACGCCGTATATGCCGACTTCTGCAAGCCCCAGCCATTTGCCAATAACAAAACTGTCAAGATTAAAGCGCATGATGTTGGAAATTTCCATGATGGTGGTTGCAATACCAAAGCCCATCAACATCACCAAAGTTTTCCAGTGTCCACCGAATAAATTAAACTGCACATGAGGAAACAAGTGGCGACAGAGATAATAGTTCATGCCTAACATCAATACCGCGCTGACCAGATTCGCCCAGCCTATGCCCACCACGCCCATATCCATTTCCAGCAAGGCAACCACGATCCCCGCACGCAGCACCAGGATAATAATATCAACCAGATTGGCTTCCAAAAAACGTTCATGGGCTTTGATGATGGCACCAAACAAGTTGCCGGGAAACGATAAACCCACGCTGATGCCTAAGATAATAATCAGCTTTTTGAAAGCTTCTACATCAGCCTCTGCCACATCAAAAAACTGTGCCAGAAAGCCATCAATCCAGAAAGAGGCCAGAATAATACCGCCCCCGATAATACAAAATAAAACCAGCGCAGTATTAATTGTGCTATTGAGTCCTTCATAGTCTTTTTGTGCGGCGTATCTGGCAACATAACGACTAATGGCTGATTCGATACCCAAATCCAGAATACCGTAATAACCCACGATGGAGCTGATTAGCATCCAGATGCCAAAACCGGTTTTTCCCAGTTCACCAATGATATAAGAAGTTAGAAAAAAGCCGATTAAAACAGCGGCGACTAAGCCACTCCAGTTGCTCATCATATTCAGCAACAGGGATGGGCGGCGAGATGTAGACATGGGGTTCCTTTAGGTAATATTAAATGGCTTTTCAGCAATTGGGTTGGTTGTTTCTTTTTGCAGAACGGCTTGCACGCGCAGAAATTCCTGTTGAATCTGTGGCAGTAAATCCCTGGCCTGTTGTGCTTCTGATAGTTTGCTAAGCTGCTTACATAAGGCCATTAGCGTTTTTGCACCAAAGCGTGCATTATTTTTTTGCCAATTATCAACAATACGCGGCAGGCTTGCCATATCATTATGCGCAATAGCCGTTGTTAATTGCGCCAGGCTTTCCTCAGACTTATGCAGGTACACCTTGATGAGTGACTGATAAATATTTGCTTTACCTGCGCACAGGTTTTTTAATTCCGCCAGTATTTCCAGGTTTAATGGTGGCATATCAGTTTGTGATGTCGCACTGCATCGCATATCTGCCGGGGCCAGATATTTTTTTAATAGTACATACAAGGCATCTAAGGTAAAAGGTTTGCTTAAATAATCATCCATGCCTGCGGCAATGCAAATCGCCTGATCCCCCTTCATGGCATTGGCTGTTAAGGCAATAATCGGGATGTGCCGTCCACTTTGTTGTTCCTGCTGACGGATGGCCCGGGTTGCTGAAAACCCATCCATTTCCGGCATCTGACAATCCATGAGAATCAAATCATAAGGCTGTTTTGCCAATGCTTGTAAAACCTCTAGTCCATGATTGGCAATATCTGCGTGCAGGTGCATTTTTTTTAACATATTCACCGCAACCAGTTGATTGACTCTGTTGTCTTCAGCCAATAATACCAAGCCGCTTAAAGCCTTAATCCTTAAATCATCTTGCTTGTCTGCTGTGCTTAAATGCTGTTCGCTCTCCAGTGGTAAGCCTGTATCCTGAGATTTACCTTGTCCCAGACAAATGTCAAACCAGAATGTTGTACCCTGACCTTCCTGACTGCGAATACCAATGCGTCCATGCATGAGTTCCACCAGTTGCCTGCTGATTGCCAGACCCAAGCCTGTGCCACCATATTTTCGGGTGGTGGCATCATCAGCCTGGGAGAAAGAGTCAAAAATTTTAGCCTGCATGGACTCAGGAATGCCGATGCCCGTATCCTGAATTTCAACATGTAGCCAGGTTGCACGTTCAGGCAGTGCTTTCATGTGATGTAATGCACCTTGTTTCAAGTGCGAGACATGTATTTTGATTGTCCCCTGTTCAGTAAACTTAAAGGCATTGCCTACCAGGTTAATAATAATCTGACGCAAACGTCCGGGATCGCCATACAGATTTTCCGGCACTCCGGGTTGTATTAATACTTCCAGAGTCAATTGTTTGCTGTCTGCGCGTTCGTGAAATAATTCTAAAGCATCTTTCAGCAATTCCGGCAAATTAAAATCAATATATTCCAGCTCTAGTTTTCCGGCCTCAATTTTGGAAAAATCGAGAATGTCGTTAATAATACTTAATAAAGCTTGCCCTGAACGGGCAATGGTGGCGGTAAACTCGCGTTGTTCTTTGCTTTGCTCGGTCCCCATCAACAACTCAGCCATGCCCAGCACCCCATTCATCGGTGTGCGAATTTCATGACTCATGGTGGCTAAAAATGTGCTTTTAGCACGATTGGCTTGTTCAGCTTCTTCTTTTTCTTTACGCAGCTTTTCCTGTTGTTGCAACGCCTTGCTCATTTTCTCAAAGGCTTTAAGCAAATCACCAATTTCATCATGGCGCTCAGCTTTGATGTCCAGTGTAAAATGTCCACGCCCAATTTCATCTGTGTAGTGCATCAATTGCCGAATAGGTTGAACTAACTGGCGCACAATTAATATGACAAAGAGTCCTCCCACCAGCAATAACCCCAGCGTACTGAAAATAACTGTCCACAGATTACGGTATAAACTCTGCCGACCTTGCTCTTTCATATACTCATGAATAATCAAAACTTCCTGTTGCATTTTATGCAAAGACAAACCCAGTTTGACGCCACCTAAAGGGTCATCCATCATCCACATGCTCAGGGAGAGTTCTAAAATATCCAGGCTCAAAGTGACCTGAATATCGCGGGGTGTACTGTCCAAAAGTGGCTCAGCAACGGCTTTGCCAAAATCGGGAATATTTTCATCACCATTGTGTACCAGGCTGCCTGTGGCATCATAGACCTGCACATAAGCTACCTGATCATTTTGCTTGGCAACCGTGAGCAACTCATAAATTGCCTGCATATTATAGTTATATAAGGGGTTTAATAGATTTTCTGCCAGTGCGTTGATAATGACCTGGCCTTCATGCTCAACCTGTTCAATGCGTCCTTGCACCATCATTTCGGCACTGCTGTCACTGAGGCTGAGTAAGGTGCTGCGAAATTGCCACACCAGCGCGCTGGACAAAATCAGCACAATGCTGATAATCATAGAGCTAATTTGTAGAAAGTAACGGGTTTTTAGACGCATAACAAAGTGATTTTTTTATGATTCAGCATAATGCCTATCATTAATTGAGACTGTCCTGAACTTGTTGCAGCACATTTCGCGCATTATCGAGTTTCATCAGGATATCAGGTGTCAGTTCATCAAACTTTGTTGTTTTTTGATAAGCGCGTAACGCTGCGCTCGCATCAGGATCGTTGTGTGCATTTAACAAAACTTCCTTTAATCGCTGCACGATGACTGCATCCAAATCCTTGCGTACCAACTCAATTGCACGGGGGTAGGGTTTGGTTTGATAAATAATCTGCATATCCTTGCGAAACAAACCGGGATTATGATCTTCCTTTTCCCAATCCAGGTTATTATAAGCCCCTGCATTAACCAGCCCCTTATGTACCCAGGTTGAGGTGTTGATTTCCTGACGCGAGAATACATAACCCACCCTATCTTTCGGTGCCTGCTCTCGTGGTGAACCCAATTCCAGCAGTTCCAGATTAGTTTGTAGTAAGGCCATAGCCGGTAAGAAAAATGCCGTGCTTGACCCCGGATCTTCAAAGGCAATAACTTTGCCTTTTAATTGTGCCAGCGTGTTAATACCGCTGTCTTTGCGAGTAAAAAAAACCGTGTGGTATTCTGGCACACCTTTTTTCCATTTACGCAAAATAAATTGGGCTTTGGCTTTTTTTTGAAAAATTAAAGCATTAAAAATCGTTTCAGTCACCCAATCGACCTTACCGCTGCGTAAATAGCCAATCATTTGTTTATTATTGCGCGCCATCAATACCTTTGCGCGTTTTATGCCCAAGTCCCCCATTTTTGAGACCGCATAATCCGCCATTGGTTTTAAATAACGGTAATGTTTTTTGGGGTTGCTGCTAACCTTGCCAATCACCAGAACATCCTGCGCGGCCTGGACATTCAATGCCAGCGCACAAAATAAAAGACATAACAATAAGCGAAAACGCATGACTTTCCCCTTTTAGAAATCCACCTGCATACGCATTTGCATGACACTGGGATCATCATTGCCAGTGACATCACCATCTGCATCGGCATATTGATCATTATCCACCCGAATATAATTAGCCATGAGCCGGAAACGTTTATTAATGTACCAGTTCAGACCCAGCGTCCAGTTTTTCCCCAGTCCCCCATTAATATCAGTATCATTCAAATTCAGTTCACTGTAGCGTAATGCCAACTCCCAGGCACCCTTACGACTGCGCGGTTTCACCCGAGCAAATACGCCTTTTTTGAATTTATAAGCACGGGACTCACCAGTAATAAACCAACTGCCATAGACATACCAGCCATCAAAACTGTAATTCTGTTTATCTTGCAAACGCTTCACCCGCATTTGCATATATTCACTCTGGAGCGAGAATGGCCCCCATATCCCCGCCATTTCCAGGCCCGCTAACAGGGTGTTATCCACCTGTTTAATCGAACCCGTATCAAGGAATTTAACATCGGTGATATGGGATTCAGGACGTACATTATATTTTACTTTTTGCTCATCATCCGGTACGCGGTAGGCCAGCGCAGTACCAAAATGCAGGGCTTTGCGATCTGCCTGATAGGGCGCAAAAGTCAAGCGTCCGCTGAGACCCCAGCCTTCATCCCCTTCGTCATCCGCATCATCGTCAAATGATTCACCAAATATACCACCTGCAAGCGTCCAGTTTTTGCCCAATGTTTTAGCACCGATACCGATATGTCGGCCCGCTACAAATTCATTGGGCAATGCCCTTTCCATAAATGTGCTGTAGCGGGAACTGGTGAGTTCCTCCAAACTGAAAGGCTCTTTAAATTGCCCTACTTTCAGTTGCACGGGCCAGAAACCGTTATAGGCCATATAGGCATCTTTCACATCCGCATTGCCATCTGAAAAATCTACACCCAGTTCATAGGCCCAGTCAGTAAACATCGTGCCTTCCAACTCAATACGTGCACGGCGCAGTTCAGTACCATTACCTAAATCAGCCTTATCCTGCTGGTAAAAGGCGCTGTCAACCATCAAACGCCCCCCTAACTCAAAACTGAATTCTCCATCATAACTGGCCACTTCCAGCCCACCTTCAGAGCTGATTAATAAGTCCTGATTTTCACCACCATCCCCGCCACTATCGCCAAAAATGTCATCTTTAGCCGTACTGGCTTGGCTGACAGGCTGTGCTGGCGTTTCTACGGGTTGCGCTACAGCTTGTTGCAATTTGTCATATTGCGCAGCAGTCAAAGTCCCATTATCCCGTAATACTTTAAGTAATTCGGCTAAACCATCACTTTCAGCAGCATCGACTAAAGGCAATGTACCCAATAACAAAGTGCTGCATAATCCAAGTGTATAAATTTTCATATGATAAAGTCCCTGAATTTTGACAAGTTAAAAAAGGGGGGGGCAGTAAAATATCTCCGTGTAAGGCATGTCACTTTAAAAAACTTTGTCTTGTGTAATAATTCTACCAAGTATTGAATACAAAAAAATAACCAAGTGTTTAATTAATATTTGGTGTTACTCAAAAGCTTCTTTTTCACAGGTTTTGAAGATCTGAAATGTGAAAAAACCACTTTTGTTCCATGTTGATTCCGGCTTATTGACAGTCTGTGCTAAAATAGGCGGTTTTGTATTAAAAAATTCTCTTTACTACCAGAGTTTTCCAATCATATAGAAGGAATCTTTTTCGCTATGTCAAAGCCGCTTTCTGCACCTGTTCCAGTTTCTACGCCTGTTACTGCCAAGGATCTGGATGCCTTATTACACTTTTATCTAAATTATGTTGCCGGTATTCGTCCTGCGCAAGCTTCAAAACATGATATTTGTAATGCGCTGTCATTGGCTATACGTAATCATCTGATCGATAATCAGTTTGTAACCGAGGATCGTTACCAGAAAGCAGACAGTAAGCGGATGTATTACCTGTCCATGGAATTTTTAATCGGGCGTTTGCTGGCAAGCAATTTACACAGCCTCGGATTAGAAAAACTGGCTCAGGAAGTGCTGCAAAAATACGGCGTGACTTTGCAAGACATTGAAGAAGCAGAACCTGACGCTGCGTTGGGTAATGGCGGCTTGGGTCGGTTAGCGGCCTGCTTCCTGGATTCCCTGGCCTCCCTGGATATGCCCGGATTTGGTTACGGTATTAACTATGAATATGGTTTATTCAAACAACATATTGATCATGGTTATCAGCGGGAAAGTCCTGATCATTGGCTGCATGAGGATGCACCCTGGCTGATAGAACGCAGCGAAGCAACTTGTAATGTGCCTTTATACGGACATATTGATCACAACCGTAAGTGTAATAATGGCTTTGGCCCCTGGGTGGACTGGCAGACAATCGTTGGCGTACCGTTTGATATTCCCGTGGTGGGGTATGGTGGGCGTACTGTCAATTATCTGCGTTTATATTCCGCACGCTCTTCCAATGAGTTTGATATTCAGATTTTTAATGGCGGCGATTACATCAAAGCGGTGGAAGAGAAAATTTATTCTGAAAAAATCACCAAAGTCTTATATCCGTCAGACTCCTGTTGGGGCGGTAAAGAACTACGCCTGATTCAGGAATACTTTCTGGTTTCCTGCGCGATTCGTGACATTCTTAACCGTCATCTGGAACAAAATAATAGCCTGGATAATCTGGCGGACAAAACAGCCATTCAATTAAATGACACTCACCCGTCTTTAAGCGTGGCAGAACTGATGCGCGTGTTAATGGATGAATATGGTTATGAGTGGAAAGATGCCTGGGAAACCACGCAAGCCTGTTGCGCTTATACCAACCATACCTTATTACCGGAAGCCCTGGAAAAATGGCCGGTCGCCTTATTACAGCATGTATTACCCCGCCATCTGGAATTGATTTATGAAATCAATCGCCGTTTCCTGATGGAAGTTGAGGCCTTTTGGCCCGGTGATGAAAACCGCCAACGCATTCTGTCTTTATTTGAAGAAAGTCATGAAAAACAAGTGCGTATGGCGCACTTGGCGATAGTTGGCAGTCATTCGGTTAATGGTGTTGCCGCTTTGCATTCAAAACTGGTGCAAACCCGTCTGGTACCGGACTTTTTTGCACTGTATCCTGAGCGTTTTAACAATAAAACCAATGGCGTTACGCCACGTCGCTGGATAGTGCAATCCAATCCCTCCTTAACTCATTTATTTAATGACACCATTGGCACGGATTGGGTATTGGATTTAAGCCAGTTGAAAAAACTGGAACAATACGCCGATGATGCCGCTTTTCAGCGAGCCTTTGCCCAGGCCAAACTGGATAATAAAGAACGCCTGGCACAAGTGGTGCGCGAGCAATCCGGCATTATGTTAAACCCCGCATCCATGTTTGATGTGCAGGTCAAGCGGATTCATGAATATAAACGCCAGTTACTGAACATCTTACGGGTGATTCATGAATATCTGCGTATTGTAGAAGATGGCAAAACCCCAGAAGTTGCCAAAACCTGTATTTTTGCCGGTAAAGCCGCACCGGGTTATGTTATGGCAAAACTGATCATTAAATTGATCAACAGCGTTGCCGAGGTGGTAAATCACGATCCTGTCGTTGGCGGCATGTTAAAAGTGGCCTTTATTCCTGATTATAAAGTCTCTCTGGCGGAAAAAATCATTCCTGCCGCCAATCTCAGCGAGCAGATTTCAACGGCGGGTACGGAAGCTTCCGGTACTGGCAACATGAAATTCTCCATGAATGGCGCTTTAACGGTGGGTACGCTAGATGGTGCCAATGTTGAAATTCTGGAAGAAGTGGGCCAGGAAAATATTTATATTTTTGGCCTGAGCACTGAAGAAGTGGAACAAATGCGCCTGCAAAACAGCTATATATCTAAAGAATATTATCAAAGTAGCCCGGCAATTAAACGCATATTGGACAGCCTGGTAGATAATCGCTTCTGCCGTGGTGAACCCGGTATTTTCAACCCAATTTTTGATATGTTGTTAGATGGCGGTGATTACTTTTATCATCTGGCCGATCTGGAATCCTATATTGCAATTCATCAACAGATTGATGAAGAGTTCATGCAAGAAGATTTATGGACACGTAAAGCGATTCTGAATACGGCAAGAATGGGGAAATTCTCCAGTGATCGCACAATTTTGGAATATGCGCGGGATATCTGGGGGATTCAATCGGCTTAACCGATCTGAATTCGGAGCAAGCTTTTTTCAGCACTTATGGCGCTGAAAAAAAGCTTCCTCCTCACGCTAAGTTATTGATAATCTGTGCCGAGTTTGATTATTGTTCTTAAAAAAGCTTATAGGGTATTTGTTATTGTTATATGACACCTGTTATTTTTATGTAACATCTATTAGTAAATGACTAAAATTCAATATACAATCGCTGGTTAAAATAATAAAAATACCCATAAGTACTCTGTAAAAACTGAGAAACCAGGCATGAATAAACCCATATTGTTATTGTTTAGCCTCTTGTTCAGTGCCACCTTACAAGCGGCATCACCCTCAAAGACGCTATCTGTCACCTTTACCGGTAAAGAAACCATTCGCCAGTTAGCGCAAAAACATCTGCATAACCCTGATCTCTGGGCGGATATTCTACATGCCAATCAATTGCAGGCAGTTCATGAATTAAAGCCGGGTACCGCCTTAAAAATACCGGTTTCTTTAATTTTAAACGTGGATAAAGGTTTTAAGCAATCTCAGAAAACCATTCATCAGGCAGCCGCACTGGGCGCTAAAATTTTAGCTAAAAAAGCCTTTAATTGCGCCATTGATCAACAAAATCTGGCAGTAGACGCGCGCCAGGCCGGACTTTGGCAAAAATCCTTAAATCATATCAATGCAGCAGATAAAGAAGCAAAACAAGCCTTATCAGAAACCCAGAAAAAGCGTAATGAGCCAGTACAGGCGGTTTTGGAAAGCTTGGATGGCGATGTCCAACAACGTAAAATCAATACTTTTTATTGGAAAAAAGCCATCCCCAAACAGGTACTGGATGAACAGGAAAAGTTGCGCACACTTAATGCCTCCCATGCCTTAATTCGGTTCCGCGATGACAGCAAACTGCACTTATCTGAAAATACCCAGATTGTGATACAGAAAATGCGTCAAGATCGCCTAAGCAAGCAAGATAATACTGGCGTGTTACTGAATAAAGGGGATTTACATGCCTTATTGGGCGGCACACCAAACCATAAGCAATTTAATCTTGAGGTTAAAGGCGTTAGGACAGAGATTAAATCAAAAGATTTCTGGATAGATAAACGTGGAAAAACTGCGCGTTTTGCCAATTATGAGGGCGAAATTGCACTATCTTCCGGTGGTCACACGGTCAGGTTAAAAAGTAATCAGGGCGCAGTGGTTAAAGAAAACCAACAACCTTCTGCAATCAAAGAACTATTACCAGCCCCCTTATTAAGTGAACCTGCAAATTACGCAACCTTATATGCCAGCAAACGCAGCAAGCAAGGTTTATCATTTAGCTGGAAAGAACAGCCTGAAGCACGGAATTATTGGTTGGAAATTGCCAAAGATCAGGGCTTTGAACATTTAATTCTGGATAAAAAAAACCTGCGTAGCACATATTTTATACTGCCTTTTCCCGATAATGGTTTATATTATTGGCGGGTTGCAAGCATTGATAGCGATAGTTTACCCAGCCCCAAAAGCAAGGTGCGCTTATTTAAAATGTTACACGATGAGCAGCCGCCTTATCTGGTTATCCAGCAACCGGCAGATAAAGTCATTGTGCGCCAGGATAGCATTACCGTATCCGGGAAAACCGAACAACAAGTCGAACTGCGCTTTAATAACAAGTTGTTAGCATATGCAGAAGATGGTCAGTTTCAATTGCAATTAGCACTACAAGAAGGTGATAACCAGATTACTTTAACCGCGATTGATCCGGCGGGTAATCAAACTGAATTGTCGCGCTCAATTTCTTATTTACCCGATCAAAAACAAGCGATTCAATACGATTCACAATTAACGCACCGGCCCGATACAGACGTGGTACATTTGCTGACCAACCGCGATTTATTTACGCTGCGCGGACACACTGCACCAAATCTCAAAATTGAGCTAAAAACAGAACAAGGGAAAAACTTTAAAACAATCAGTGATAAACAAGGTGCTTTCCAACTGAATTTACCCCTGCAAGAAGGTGTACAGGCATTTACAGTTTATCTTACCCAGAACAGTGGTTTTCAAAACCAAAAGCGTTTATTGATTGAACGTGATCAGCAACCACCTGAAATCACTTTACAGCCCTTGCCAAGCAGCACGCGCCAAGCACAGCTATTAATCGAAGGTGAGGTTCAGGATGCAACGCAACTGCATATCAATGCTAAAGCCGTGGTTTTACAGACCGGGCGATTCAAGCATACACTACATTTGCAACAAGGCAATAATGCATTGCAATTAACTGCCAAAGATCTGGCGGGTAATAGTCGGCTGTGGCAAAAAAATATTATACTGGATCAAAATCCACCACAATTATTAAAGCATCACTTTTCAAAAAAATACGTCAAAGGTGGTGATGTAGTGCAATTGCATGTACAGGTTAAAGATGACAGCGGCATGAAGTCAGGTGCGACTTATCAGGTGCGGGTGGGTAAACAATTATTATCGGGTTATGTACGTCTGTGTCCTGATAAAACCTGCTACCAGGGTAAGGTTGTCGTTCCACTACATAATCAGGGACGCATTAAACTGGAAAGCCTGCAACTGGAAGATTATCTGGGTAACCGGAAAAATTATCGCTTTAATTAAGAAATGGTCAGTAAATAACTAACCTGAATTCGGTGAAAATGGTTTTCAGTACTTTATCCTGCAAGTTTTAGAAAAATTTGCAGGTTTTTTTATGTCTGGAAGAAATATACTTCAGCTTTTTTTAATAATGATATTTTCCTGCCTGTGAAATCTCTTTATACTCTAAGCAACCTGAGTTATTGATAGATAGAATTCAGGTTAATTTGGAATTTCTACAGGCCACTTATCATGCAATTGTTTAAATATTTCTTATTCTGTCTTGCCTTTGTTTCAGGCTCCAGCCTGGCAACGCAACTGGATTACCAGATTCGCACCTGGGCAGGCGATGGCAACGCTGCTTTTGCCGGTGAACAGGAAGCGGCAGTTTACGCCAGTCTCAACATGCCAACCGGGATTGCTGCCAGCGTAGATGGCAGCGTGTATATCGCAGATCGTTCTAACCACCGGGTGCGTAAAATTTCCCCGCAAGGCATTATCAGCACCTTCGCTGGTACCGGGCGTCCGGGTTTTTCTGGTGATGGCGGGGATGCCCGACAAGCGCAATTAAAAACCCCCGGTGGTATTGCGGTGGATGATAATGGTACGCTGTATATTGCCGATACAGGTAATCATGTGATTCGTAAAATTACGCCACAAGGCATGATTGACACGGTTGCCGGTAGCGGCAAGGCGGGAGAGCGCGGCGATAAAGGCGCGGCAAGCCGCGCACAACTGCGCTCGCCGGAAGATGTGGCAGTGGACGGACAAGGTAATCTCTACATTGCTGACCGGGGCAATCACCGCATACGCAAAGTCAATAATGCAGGCATTATCACTTCTCTGGCAGGCACGACGGCAGGTTTTTCCGGTGATGGCGATAATGCACAGGCTGCGCGTTTAAAATATCCCTGGGGCCTTGCCGTTGATACGCAGGGTTTTGTCTATGTCGCTGATGCGGGTAATCACCGGATTCGCCGTATCAGCCCTGAGGGTATGATTGAAACCATTGCCGGCAGCAGCGCGGGTTATGAGGGCGATGGTTTACCCGCAACCCAGGCCAAATTGAATCATCCGCAGGGTGTGAGCATTGATTTACAGGGCAATGTATTTATTGCCGACTCTTACAATCAGCGGATTCGCCAGATTAACCATGATGGACGGATTTTCACCATTGCCGGTAGCAGCTTTACCGGCCTGAGCAATGGCACTTTTAGCGGGGATAATGAACTGGCAACCCGTGCGCGCCTGTTTTATCCGCAGGATATCAGCGTGGATGCCAGCGGCACCTTATATATCGCTGATGCCAATAACCACCGCGTGCGTCAACTCAAGCCCAATCTCAAAACCTATCCACGTATGCAAACCATTGCGGGTAGTGGTCGCACGGGTAGCAAAGGCGGCGGTTTTAGCGGTGACAATGCCCCTGCTGCCCAGGCGCGTTTCAAAGTGCCTTCTCATCTGGTCTTTGATCGCCAGGGTAATCTATATATCACTGATGCCAGCAATCACCGGATTCGCAAAATCACCCCGGCAGGCGTGGTCAGCACGGTGGTGGGTAATGGTCAGGCCGGTGCGCTGGATGGTGATCCCTTACAAGCCAGTTTGAATCAACCCACAGGTTTAGCCATAGATGACAAAGGCAACTTATATATTGGCGATACCGGCAATCATAAAATTCGTAAACTCGATGTAGATGGGGAATTAAGCACCCTGGCAGGCACTGGGAAACGCGGCAATAAAGGTGATGACAGGGCCGCCATTCAAGCACGTTTAAATCAACCGCGAGGGCTGCATGTGGCGCTGGATGGGACGGTGTATTTTGCCGACAGCGGTAATCACCAGATTCGCATGATAACACCAGAAGGTATTTTACGACGGGTTGCCGGTACCGGGCGTACTGGTTTTCGCGGTGATGGCGGCAACGCGCGTGCGGCGTGGCTGAATCAACCCAGCGATGTGATCAGTGATGAGCAAGGCAATTTGTATATTGCGGATCGTAAAAATCAACGGGTGCGTACCGTAGATGGGCAAGGGCGCATTTATACGCTGGCGGGTAGTGGGCGCAAAGGGCCGACAGATGATGGTTTGCCTGCCAGCAAAACCCGCCTGCTGGAACCCTGGGGTCTAATTCTGGATGCCGAGGGGGCTTTGTATATTGCTGAATATAAGGCGGATCGGGTGCGTAAACTGGGTTTGGGTGGTGATTTAGCCACTGTTGCCGGTGCTGGCGCGCCTGGATTTGGTGGTGATGGCGGTACCGCCACTGCCGCACAATTACAAGGGCCGCGTGGCATGGCTTTTGGCCCGGATGGGCATTTATATATTGCCGACAGCTATAATCACCGGATTCGTCAGGTCAATCTGGATGTTAAACCCACGCAAGTTGTGACGATCCCCCCACAAGAACCGCCTGCGCCTGAAGCAGATACTAAAGAAACGGAAACCAGCGAAAATACGGAAGTCTCTACTGAGCTGACAGACAATAAAGACGAAGCTGCTACCGGGACAACAGAAACCACTGACTCACTGCTACCCACCATGCCCGGTAAAATTCACTGCACAGGACTTCAGCGCCCTGACAGTTTGAATCTCTTAACTGAGTTTGAAAACCAATCCGTATTAAAACAAATCCATGCCCTGCCTGCGTTTTCCAGTGGAAGCTTAACGCTACGACAAACGCCGGAATATGGTTATCTCTTATTAGAGCAAGGCGTGTTACGTTTAAGCGTACAGCCACTGAGCATCACAAAACGCGAGGCTGATGATGGTCTCAACCCCGGTTTATTAATCAATGCACAACAGGAAACCCGGATTGTGCTGGACAAGCTGGTGATTGATGCCCAGCCTGCAATGCAGGGATTATGCAAGCTGCAAGCCGCATTTGCCAGTCTCGCCCTGCCCAAATTAAGCGTAGACCCGCAGGGACAAATACAAGTGCGCCCAGCCATTGCCGGTGCCGACTGGTTCAGCCTGCGCCCCGACTGGATTGCAACGGCAATCGAACAGGTCGCGGTGCAACCGGGCTTATTATTTAGCCACACCCTGCTGGAAAACGGCTACCCCACGTTTTCTTTTGTTTTTATTGACCCCGAAGGGCAAAAGCGCCAGCAGTTTTTCCATCCCGCCCCAGCAGATGCCGCCGCCTTGCAACAAGCGGTTAAAAACCTCAGCTTTGAAGCCTTTGGCCCCATGCGTTTTGAATGGCAGAATAAAAGCTATCAGGGCTTTTTGCATTATCAGGTGCGTGTGGGCAAGAAAACCCATGATGCTAAATTACAGGTGCGTGACATGCCGGATCTTAATGGTGATGGAAAAAAAGATTTTATGCTGGTATATCCTGAGGGTTCGCAACAGTGGTTGTTTGCACAATAGGTATTCCCTGGTTACCACGCTCTGCTTGGTAACGCCTGCCTTCGTTGGGAATGCGTACCTTACAGACTTCAACTTTACAGGAATATCATGAAAATAAAAAATATCGCTATTGTTGGCGGCACTCATGGAAATGAATATACAGGCGTTTATTTAATCAGAGAACTAAATAAAGCACAGTTTCAAAAAAAATGGGAAGGACTGAATATTGAGCTTCTGATAGGAAATCCTAAAGCATACGAAAAATGCGTCAGGTTTATCGATCATGATCTTAATCGCTCATTTACCAAAAAGAACCTCGCTGATTTTAGCTTATCAGGATATGAAGCCAATAGGGCTAAAGCTATTTGCCAAAAATTGGGGGGGAAAGATGATCCGAAAATGGATTTCATTATTGATATGCATACCACAACAAGTAATATGGGTGTATCAATTATCATTTCAGATAATAATGATTATAATTTTAAGTTGGCTGCATACATAAAAACCAAAATTCCTGAGTGCAAAATTCCTGAGTGCAATATTTATTACATGCCTGCTGCATCTTATGCTGATGATAATGAGCATTCATTCTTGATTTCAATGGCAGCATTCGGTTTTGCGATAGAAGTTGGTCCAATTGCAAATGGCATTATCAGACATGATATTAATAAAAAAACAAAAAAGGTTATTCATGCCACACTTGATTTTATAAACCAAACAAATGCAGGTATTAATCCTGTTATAAATGATACTGTAGAAGTTTTTAAGCACAGAAAAACAGTGGCATTCCCCAAAAATAAAGATAGTGATATTAGTGCAATTATTCATGAAAACCTTCAAGATAATGATTATAAGCCATTGAAAAAAGGTGATTCTATTTTCTCTACTATGGAAGGGGAATGCATTGCTTATGATGAGGATGAAGAACTTTATCCGGTTTTTATTAATGAAGCGGCCTATTATTATAAAAATATCGCCTTTTCATTGACAGAAAAAATAATGGTAAATACAAAAAACGGTTTAACTGAGAAATGAAGCTTTTGCATAACGCCAGTTAATGGTATACAACGATGCAAAAAATGCTGCTGGCTTTTATTTTTGGCGTTATCAGCTGCCAGACATTGCCTTTTTTACCGCCACAGCCTGCCGTTTATTTGCTGCTTTGTTTACTGATTTTGCTGGGCTTGCGCTTATATCCGTTCAAAATCAAAAAACCATCCATTTCACTGCAAGTCTTTTTCATATTTGGCATCGGCCTGTTCTGGGCGGCCTGGATTGGCGAATCCAGGCTCAGCCAGCAGTTAATCCCGGTGCTGGAAAAAAAACAAGTCACGGCTACGGGTTATATTGTTGGCTTACCGAAATTTTATGCTGTGCAAGCGGATGACTCAAAAACCTCATCAACGCAGTTTGTAAAATATAAAAAAAACCGTCAACAAAAAGATCGCCTGCGTTTCGATTTTCAAATTACCCAATTATCTTATCAGGGCAAATCCTATGCTTCTCCGGGACGGGTGCGCCTGAGTTGGTATGAAAAAAATGGGCAGCCGCTACCGGCACTGCGCCCCAATCAATATTGGCAACTACAGCTTAGCTTAAAGCAAGCGCATGGTTACGCCAATCCCGGCAGTCATAACGCGGAAGACAGTTTATTCCGACAAGGCATTCGCGCCACCGGTTATGTGCGCCAGCCACAGACGGCTAAAAAACTTAATCAGCTTAAAACCGGTTTCATGCCCTGGGTTCAACAACAACGTTTTGCCTTGTTCCAACACTTACAAACGCTGTTACAAAATCAGGCTGGCAGTGGCCTGTTAATCGCTTTAAGCCTGGGCATTAAACACAATATCTCACCGCAGGATCGGCAAACCCTGCAACACACCGGCACCATACACCTGCTGGCCATTTCCGGCCTGCATATTGGCTTGATTGCTTTCTGGGGCGTTTTTCTGGGACACTTCTTCTGGCTTCTGAGCAGTTCCCGTAATTTTCTACGTATTCCCACCCAACGCTTCTCACTCTGGCTGGGTTTTTTATTGGCTTTGATTTATGCGCTGCTGGCAGGATTTGCGATTCCAACGCAACGCGCATTGTTTATGCTGGGTATCTTGTTTGTCGGTTTTTGGTTTTTACGCGCCTACAGCCTGCGTCAGGTTTTGTTGATTGCAGCCAGCCTGATTGTTTTATTCGATCCCCTGGCGGTATTAAGTCCGGGCTTCTGGCTCTCTTTTGCGGCGGTGAGTATCATATTGTTTGGACTTTCAGGCCGTTTACAACTTTCTAAACCCTGGCTGCGTATCCATTGGGTGATTTTTATTGGCTTGACGCCGCTGTTGCTGTTTCATTTCGGACAGGTGCCCTGGACTTCTGCGCTGGCGAATCTGTTTGCCGTTCCTGCCATTAGTTTGATTGTACCGCTGGCCTTATGCAGTCTGCTGTTTTCCTGGCTTCTTCCCGCGCTTGGGCATCCTCTGCTTGAATTGACAAGCTGGCTGTTACAAACCTTAATGGATATTTTAAGTGAGATTGCCGGTTATGACTGGGCGGTATCCCACTGGGCGCAACCTTCTATCTGGCTGTTATTACCGGCTCTGTTCGCCGCTTTTCTATTATTATTGCCACGCGGTTTCCCCGCGCGCTGGACGGGTTTATTCTGGCTGCTGTTATTATCGCCTATGGCAGGCTCTAATCGTCCCGCGCCGGGAGAATTGTGGCTGACCATGCTGGATGTCGGGCAGGGTCTGGCAATGGTGGTGCAAACCCACAAGCATGTACTGATTTATGACACCGGCAACCGCTTTTCTCACAGCAGCATGGGGGAGCGCGTGGTTTTACCTTTTCTGCGCCAGAATAAATTGCAAAATATCGATATATTGCTTGTCAGTCATGCCGATCAGGATCATAGCGGTGGCGCGGAAGAAATTTTACAGGCCATGCCTGTACAAAAGATATTAACCAGCGCCCCGGCATTCTTCAAAACCCAACAACACATTGTACAATCCTGCCAGCAAGGACAAGGCTGGGTATGGGATGGTGTTGAATTTGAGCTATTGCATCCCGATGCCCAAAGTACCTCCAGCCTACTGCGTAAAGGCAATGATCGCAGTTGTGTCCTGCGCATTCAAAATGGTGACAGCGTGATATTGCTGACGGGGGATATTGAAAAAACCGCAGAAGCCTGGTTATCCATGCAAAACCTGGAAAAGCTGCATGCCACAGTGCTACAAGTGCCACATCATGGCAGCCACACTTCTTCCACGCCTGATTTTATCCGGGCAGTGCAAGCACAGTATGCACTGTTCGCCACAGGCTATCACAATCGTTTTCACCTGCCCAAAGCAGATATTATGCAAGCTTATCAGCAACACGGTGCTAAACTACTCAATACTGCGCATACCGGCGCAATTTTAATAAAATTGAATGCCAGCGGCATCAAATCAGTACAACCCTGGCGTTTACAACACCAACGTTATTGGCATTGGTCCGATAATAATTGCTGCAACTCAGGAATGCAGGAACCGCAATTAGGAGTGAGGATGAAATAAATGCAGAAACTGGGCGCAGGATTTTTATTCATTTTCAAGGCGTGAAAACAGGCGCATAGCAAGCTATGTAACTGCCTAAGTCCAAATAGGCACAACGCAGAAAATGGAGGAAAAGACCAGCCAAGTTGCTGAAGTTATAAAATTCTCACTCCTTAGTGCCTGCCTGCAATTGTTCACCAATTTACTCTACACTGAGCAGTCCCTGTTTCTGAATAGCCTCACGTAAGGTATTTAAGCCCACATTTTAAACGCAAGGGCTAGCAGGCAGACGTAGTGTCATAGCAATAAACCGGGCTTTGCTATCCAGGGTATAAAACCTGCCGTCAGCAAAAAAACATGCTTTGCCTTCTGGTTTTTCCTGGATGTGAGTTGTTGTTAGTCCTGTACGCTTAAATCTGCATAAGCAGCAAGATTAAAATTATGTTGCCCCTGGTTTTCAAAAGTCGAGAGTTGCGCATGTTCTTTAAATATATCCAGCGGCTGTTGATAAGAGAAAGCCTTGCCAAAGCCTATATCGAAGTTTGACAACCATTCATCGGCATTAAGATTGCCGTTGCAGAGAAATAGACTAATTTGAAAAACATGAAGCGCAATGATTAGAAATCGAGTATATTTGCGCCTGCTTAAATTTCAGGATGATGCTCATGCAGGAACATAGAAAATTTTATCGCCATCCAACAGAAATTCCTGTGGAAATCAGCAAAGTTTCCGATGCTGAGGAAAATACTGTGCTGTATCCTTTTATCAAGGATGTCAGTGAAGGGGGACTGGCATTTATCTGTACTATCCCTTGGCCCGTTGGCTCAATAATTAAAATCCGCCTGCCACTGATAAAACCACCTTTTGAAGCCATCGGCACGGTGGCCTGGTCGCGCAGACGCGGCTCCTATTATGATGTAGGTGTTGCATTTGATAATAAACATGATGTATTTCAAGGGCGCATGATAGAACAAATGTGTCAGATTGAAATCTATCGCCAGAAATTAGCCGGAGAAGGCAGGGACATCAGCACCGATGAAGCGGCAATGGAATGGATTAGTCGTTATGCCGCCAGTTTTGATAAAAAAGCGATACAAGCCAAGGCACAGGTATCTTAAGGAGGTGTCAGGCAAAAAATAACAACTGCCTAACATCCGTTAATCGCTACTATTTGTTACCAGTTGTCAGCCTGTTAAGATCATGCTTTAATAGCGATACCTGAATTCTTCTTAAAACAGGCACCTATCATGATTCGATTTGCTGGTGTTTTCCTCTGTTTTTATTGTCTGCCGCTGTATAGTCTGGCAGAAATCACCTTAGATGGCAGCTTAGGGAGCAAGGGGCCATTAACCGGCCCAGCTTATCAATTAGATGCCAGTCAAGGTCTCTTTGCTGGCAACAATCTGTTTCATAGCTTTGAACAGTTTAATCTAAATGCACAGGAAAGCCTTACCTTTACCGGGGATGCGCAAACCCAGAACCTGATTAACCGGGTAACGGGTGGTTTTTATTCGCTGATTGATGGTGAAATTAATACCAGTGCCATGCCGGATGCCAATTTTTATCTGATTAACCCGGCAGGTATTTTTTTAGGCGGTCATGCCCAATTTGACATTGGTGGCGGCTTGCATCTCAGCACTGCTGATTATCTCTCTTTTGCTGATGGTATTCAGTTTCCTGCCACCGCCACCACTCCCACTTCCAGTTTGAGTTTCAGCGCGCCCCAGGCATTTGGTTTTTTAACGGCTAAACCCGCAGGCATTCGGCTCAATGGCTTTGCCCTGCAACTCAATAACAGTCAGCCATTTTCACTCGTTGGCGGCAATATTCAGGCAAACTTTAACCCGGATACCGGTGCCAATTTGATTCAAGTACCCGCAGGTAGTGTGACTTTATTCAGTGCTCAGGGTATAGGCGAAGTCCCTATACACACGCCGCAACAACACCAGATTGCTGCCAATGGGCTGTTAAACCTGAGTGATACCAGCATCAGCACAGGTGGCGCGGGAGATAATGGCGGGGATATTCGCTTATTCAGCGGTGCGCTGGCCTTGAATCGCAGTACCCTGACCAGCAATGCGGTGTTAGGTCAAACCGGTTCAATTTTTATTCAGGCTTTGCAATCACTGGACATGCAGCAGGGGGAAATCAGCGTTAAATCTCGCAGTTCCGGGCAAAGTGGAAACATTGATATACGCAGTCCACATATCGAGATACATGGCGGACAAATCATTAACAGCACCCAGTTTCGCCCCGGTGGTAAGATTAATATTGAAGCCGCCACGTTACAGATTGATCAAGGCAGTTTTATCAATAGTCAGGCTGAATCCGCCACTGCGGGAGATATTCATTTGCAGGCGGCGCAGCAGATGTTGCTGAGCGGGGAAAACACCCTGTTATTGAATATGAGCAACAACGGAGACACCGGACAAATACAAGTGAATGCGCCACAACTGCATGTACAGGATGGTGCAACGCTGGTCACGCAAAGCATTAATGGTCAGGCGCGAGAAATTGGCCTGAATGCCAGTTATTTATCCTTAAACAGCGCAACCCTGGACAGTTTAACGCTGGGTGACGGGCAGGCGGGTAATATTGCCTTACATGCAGGCACATTGACAAGCCGCGCCAGCAGTATACGCAGTCGTGCCACAACAAGCGGGGATGCCGGGCATATCGGCATACAGGCAGGCAGTGCAGATTTCAGCGCAAGCCTGGTGGAAAGCCAAAGCCATACAGGATTGGCGGGTGGTTTAAACATTCAAGCCAGTCAGTTACACAGCCAAAGCAGCCAGTTCAGCAGTAATAGTTTCGCAGGGCAAAGCGGTACACTGAATATCTACGGTGGTGATATTAATGTGCAAAACAGCCGTTTGTATAGTAGTGGCATGACTGCCAGTGATACGGTGCAGGTACAGGCAAATACAGTATTAAACGCGAATAACAGCCTGTTTTCCAGTAATAGTGCAGAATTTGGCGGCCTGGTGCAATTACAGGCTCCTGTGCTTAATTTGCAAAACACTGCTGTCACCAGCCTGTCCCAGTCCGGCAGCGCCAGCGGGGTTAATTTACTGGCAAGTCAAGAAATTAACTTAAACCGGGCAACCATTGCGCTGGATTCCAAAACAACTGCAAACAGTCGCGCTGCCGTCACAGTGCGCAGCCCGGTACTGACATTTGAGCGGAGAGCGAGCCTGGATGTCAGTGGTGGCAGCTTAAACCTGGATGTGGATAGCCTGAATCTGAATAATGCTTATATCAGCGTGCGCAATCGTCCTGGTTTACACACCGATATTGTTTTGGAACATTTATATCTGGGGCCGGGTGGGCAAATTGGGCAAAGTAGCAAAGGGGGGCTGTTAGCAATTAACGCCACAGCTATTGAATTACAAGGTGGCAGCATTATTAATACCGGCCCGCAAGCAGACCTGCAAATTCAGGCACAAGATAGCGTGTTATTACGGGATAATGCACAGATTAACGGTCAAGGCACGGCGTTTTTATTACAAAGCCCGAAAATACACGTCAATGACAGCAATATTGCAGGGATTAGTGGCAGCCACAGTGACTGGCAAATTCTGACCGGGCAACTGATGCTGCAAAATGGCGGACATATCGGCCTGAAAAATGAGCATGGCACGCAAGGTGGCAATTTAGACATTCAGGCCAGTGACTGGATTCATATCACAGGCCGTAATGCCCTGGGGCGTCCTGCCAGTCTGGATAATCAGGCAGTTGGCGCAGGTGCGGCAGGTGTATTGTTGATTAAAACGCCGGAACTACGCTTGCAAGGCGGTAATATTGAAGCCGATAGCACCGGCGCTGGGGCGGGCGGGAAAATTCATATTCAAACCCAACAACTTGAGCTGAGCGCGGGTAGTGTGATTAACAGTAACAGCTTGGCGCAGGGCGCAGGTGGCGCGATTGTGATTGAAGCCAGTGAAGCGGTGCGTTTAAGTGGTTTAGCGGGATTTTCTTCGATTCAAGCCAATACCCGTCATGCACCCGGTGGCAGCATTGATATTCAAACCCCTGTATTACAGATGCAAAGTGATAGTGCATTGCTGGCAGAAAGCGTGGGGACGGGTGATGCCGGTTCCATTCAATTACAGGTTCAGGAACTGGCGCTGCAAAAATCAGCGCGTATCAGTGTCAGTACCGCTGGTAGTGGTTCTGGTGGTGATTTACAAATAGCAGCCAGCGAACAGGTGACGCTGCAAAGTAGTGAAGGCGGTTTATTACAACCGGCTATCCGCAATGATACTCACGCCAGCGGGCAGGGCGGCACCTTATCACTCAGCACTAAGCAACTTAATATGTCTGGCGGTGACATCAGTATTCTGAATTTTGGCAGTGGTAATGCCGGTCAGGTAAACATCACTGTTGAACAACTGGAAATGGCAGCAGGTGCCAGTATTAACGCCAGCAGCGCAGCCTCGGCGACAGGCGCGGGTGGTAATGTCAATGTTACCGTCAGTGATACGCTGAATATTCATGGACAACGCCCCAACCAACCACAGCCCAGCGCCATTGGAGCCAGCACGTTTGGTGAGGGCAGGGGCGGGCAACTTGTGATTAAAGCCGGTGACATTCACCTGAGCCAACGTGGTACTTTGCAAACGCTGGCGCAGGGTAATGGTGATGCCGGTTCGATTCAGATTCAGGCGGGTGATTTAAGCCTGTTAAGTGGTGCGGATATTGATGCCAGCAACGAAGGCCAGGGTGCAGGGCGTGGCGGCAATATCAGCATTCAACTCAGCGGTGATGCGCTGATTGAAGCCGAAGCAGTTGCCGGTGAATTTTTAGGCCAATCCTTTTTAGGCGGCATTTACAGTATTGCGGAAAATCGTGGACAGGGTGGTGACATCCATTTTTCCGCACAAAAACTGACAATGCAAAATGGTGGCACCATCGCTGCCGCCAGTCTGGGCAGTGGTAATGCAGGCTCCATTGAAATTAACTTAAGTGGATCACTGCTGATGGAAACTGCCAGTATTACCGCGCAGGCGCAACAAGCTGGTGGCGGTAATATCCACATTGAAACCCCGGCGCGTATCCAATTGCTCGACAGTCATATCACGGCACGCGCTGCGGGAGAGCTGCCGGAACATGCCGGGGGTAATGTTGCCATTATCAATAATGAATTTTTTATTATTAACCACAGTCAGATTTTAGCCAGCTCTGTCGGCGGCCCCGGTGGTAATATCCATATCGATTCGCGCCAGTTTCTGCCCTCAGGCGACAGCCGCGTGGATGCTTCTTCCGAGCGTAATATTGATGGTACGGTATTGATTAATTCCCCGGAAGTGGATTTAGGCAGTGCTTTACGCTTGCAGGCGGGTGGTTTTTTGCGTAATGACGATTTAATCCGGGAACAATGCAAAGTACAGATTGGTGCAGCAGAAGCTGTGGGCAGCCGCTTTATTGTCAGTGGCGCACAGTCTTATCCTTCAGCACCGGATGAATTACGGGGTTCTGTGCTGGGGGAGGAATGAGCTGGAATTGAGCCGTTGCAGTGCAACGGCTCTACAGGTTCTGCATGAGCTTGTTGTTTTTCCTGTTAACCTGCCTGCCCTTCCTCATAATCCACCACTTCCGGCAAGGTGAAGAAATAAGTATTGCCAATATAGCCATGGCTATCAACGCCCGCGTTGCCACCGTATTGCTCAACAATACGTTGAATAATCGACATACCCAAACCTTCTTCCGCATGTTCTATACTTTCCATCGCGCCAAACATGTGTTTGGCTTTTTCTTTGGAAGTCGCCGGGCCATTATCATTAAGCCAGCAGCGGACATAACCATTACCTGTCGATTCTGCGCCTAATTTCAGATAAGGCGGGCGTCCACCATTTTTTAAGCTATAGGTCAGCAGATTTTCCCAGACTTTTTCCAGCCAGGGCGCATAACCCCAAACTCTGGGCCATTCTTTCTGAATTTCAATTTTAGCACTGTATTTTCGTGACAGATATTCCAGGCGATCCTGTACCGGGGAGATGATTTCAGACATATTGAGTTCATCCATGGTACCACCCTGGGTACGCACCTCAGCCAGTAATAATAAATCATCAATAGTGGCAACCATGTCATAACGGGACTGCTCAATTTCATTAACAAATTGCAGCAGGGTTTCTTTTTTTTCCTTACGCAGATCATTGAGTAAAACCTTGGTTAAGCCGGAAAGCCGGATTAATGGTTTTTTCAAATCACGCGCCACCACCTTGGCATAGGCTTCCAAATCATGATTGCGTTGTTCCAATACATGATTATCCTGTTCGCGCAGGTCAATCTCCTGTTGTAACAGTTTTTTCATTTTACTCAAAGTCAAATGCGTGGTGATGCGCGCCAGCACTTCTTCCTGTTGCACAGGTTTGGTGATGTAATCCACCGCACCAATTTCAAAACCCTGCACCTTATCGACGGTATCTGTCAGTGCGGTCATGAATATAATCGGGATGTCTTTGGTGTCAGGATTGGCTTTCAGGCGGCGGCATACTTCAAAGCCATCCACCTTGGGCATCATGACATCAAGCAAAATCAAGTCTGGTTTGGCATACTCCAACTGCTCCAGTGCATCTTCACCATCTTGCGCCACCCGAATCTTAAATTCATGATCGCGCAGGTAGGTAAATAACATTTTTAAATTGTTCGGTACGTCATCAACAATTAATAAGGTGCCTTTTTCTATTTCACTGGTATCCATTGCGCTTTTATATTCCTTGATTTTATGAGATTTGGCACTGAAAAAACCAAATTTCGATATACTACAAGAGTATAACATCAGTGCATAATAGGACTCAATTTCAGATAAATAATTTGAATTCAGTGTAAGCTTCATTCAGCCCTAAAAATGCTGAAAGCCGCTTTCACCTCATGCCAGATGATTGATAGTCTGAATTCAGTGTAAGCTTCATTCAGCCCTAAAAATGCTGAAAGCCGCTTTCACCTCATGCCAGGTGATTGATAGTCTGAATTCAGTGTAAGCTTCATACAGCCCTAAAAATGCTGAAAGCCGCTTTCACCTCATGCCAGGTGATTGATAGTCTGAATTCAGTGTAAGCTTCATTCAGCCCTAAAAATGCTGAAAGCCGCTTTCACCTCATGCCAGGTGATTGATAG
>NZ_JAUCGJ010000007.1:86455-107745 GCF_030378065.1 Candidatus Venteria ishoeyi
GTCTGAATTCAGTGTAAGCTTCATTCAGCCCTAAAAATGCTGAAAGCCGCTTTCACCTCATGCCAGGTGATTGATAGTCTGAATTCAGTGTAAGCTTCATACCAAGTAATTGATAGTCAGTACCGGATACAAAATTTTTTATTTTCAAAAGTGAAAAACAGGAACCTGGATGATGGATGCTGCCCCGACTTTTTTAACCACCTTATTAACTTTCCCCGCTGTAATTCCCGGCATTTTACTGGCAGTGCTGCTGGTGTATTGGCTGTTTGTCATCATTGGTGCGCTGGACATTGATTTTCTTGATTTTGATATGGATGTTGATGGCCTGGAAGGTGGCGGATTTTTTGGTTTATTCAGCGCCATAGGCATGGTCGGTGTGCCCATTACCATTTCCCTGTCACTGCTGATTTTAAGCTGGTGGATAATTTGCGTACCAACAACCTGGTATCTGATGCAATATCTACCTACGGGCTGGCTGCAACTGATTGCCGGATTTGTGGTTTTAGTCATTGCTTTGATAGTGGCGATGCGTTTGACCATCTTTTTAATTAAACCTTTTCGTAAACTTTTTATCACACACGCACACCAGAAAGTCGATTTATATGGCAAACTTTGTGTTATTACCACGGGCCGAGTCGATGAAAATTTTGGTCAGGCCAGTTATGATGACGGGGGCGCGGGTCTGATTCTTGCCGTGCGCGCCGAAACACCCAACAATTTACGCAAAGGTAGCAACGCATTAATTATTGAATATAATGAAGCACAACAGAGTTACACGGTTATTGATTATAACGAGTCACGCTAAGGAGTTTTAACATGTCTTTTTCTCTGGAATTTATTCTAACCACGATTACGTTTATTATTGTCATTGTTGTTGGCATCCTGATGCTGGTTTTGCGCTTTTTCAAAAAAGTGGAGCAGGGCAAGGCGCTGATTGTTAATACCATGAAAGCCGAACCGGTGGTAACGTTTACCGGGCGCGTGGTGCTGCCTATTGTGCATAAATCCGAAGTCATGGAAATTTCCCTGAAAACCATCGAAATTGACCGTCGCGGTCAGGAAGGTTTGATTTGTAAAGATAATATCCGTGCTGATATCAAAGTGGCATTTTTTGTACGGGTGAATAAAACCGCAGCCGATGTACTCAAAGTCGCTCAGGCCATTGGCTGCGCCCGCGCCTCAGATCAGGACACACTGGAAAACCTGTTTAGCGCCAAGTTCTCCGAAGCCTTAAAAACCGTAGGTAAACAACTGGATTTTGAAGAACTCTACAAAGAACGCGATTCTTTCCGCGATAAAATCATCGAGGTGATTGGCAAAGACCTTAACGGTTACGTGCTGGAAGATGCTGCGATTGATTATCTGGAACAAACCCCGATCAGCTCACTGGACCCTGACAATATCCTTGACTCTCAGGGCATACGTAAAATCACCCAACTGACCTCTGAGCAGCATGTGCTGACCAATGATTTTGAAAATCAGGAACAGATGAAAATCACCCAGCAGAATGTGACCGCCAAAGAAGCCATTCTGGACATGGAACGCCGTGAAGCTGATGCGGAAGCCAAGGTAGCGCGGGAAAAAGCCACGGTTGTGGCACAGGAAAAAGCCACCACCGACATTGTCACTTCCCAAGAGCTTGAAAAATCAGAAAAAGTAAGAATTGAGACCGAGCAAACCATCGAAATTCAGCAAAAAAATAAACAACGGGAAATCGAAGTTGCGGAGCAAAACCGCCAGCGCGTGATCGCCATTGAAGAAGAGCGCGTCAAACTGGCGCGAGAACAGGAAGTCATTGCGCGTGAACGGGAAGTGGAATTACAACGTATCGCCAAAGAAAAAGCCCTGGAAGAAGAGCGCCGCGAAATTGCCAACGTGATTCGTGAGCGTGTTGCGGTGGAAAAAACCGTGGCAGAAGAAGAAGAGCGTACCAAAGAACTGCGTATGGTGGCAGAAGCGGATCGTCATAAACAAGTGAAAATTATTGCCGCTGAAGCCGAAGCTCAGGAAATTCTGGTGAAAGACATCAAAACCGCAGAAGCCTCGCAGCAAGCCGCAGAATTTGCCGTTAAAGAGCAACTGGCACGCGCCGAAGCCGAGCAGGCGGTTGCTGATAAAAAAGCCCAGGCCAAAATTCGTCTGGCTGAAGGTACGCAGGCAGAAGTTGCTGCCAAAGGGCTGGCTGAAGTGCGGGTTAAAGAAGCCAATGCGATGGCGATTGAAAAACAAGGTATCGCCGAAGCCAAAGCCAAGCTTGAGCAAATGCAGGCCAATGCCAAAGGCGCGGAACAACAAGGCATGGCTGATGTGCGGGTGAAAGAAGCCAGTGCCGAATCGATTCGTAAAGTCGGTGAAGCGGAAGCCGAAGCCTTGGAAAATCATGGCATGGCAGAAGTTAAAGTCAGGGAAGCGGCAGCCGATGTGATTGAAAAACAAGGCATGGCAGAAGCCAAGGCACTGGAGCAACGCCTGCTGGCAGAAGCCACCGGCCTGGCAGAGAAATTCAAATCACTGGACGCGCTCAGCGAGAAAGGTCGTGATCATGAAGAGTTCCGCATTCGTTTGGAACAGGAGCTTAATATTGCCAAAGAAAGTCTTGCAACCCAACAAGTTACTGCGGAAAAACAAGCGGAAATCCTGTCTGAAGCCTTCAGGAACGCTAAAATCGATATTGTTGGTGGCGAGCAACTGTTTTTTGATCGCGTGATCAATGCCACCTCAATGGCAAAATCTTCCGATAGCTTTGTCAAAAATAGCGATACCACCCGCAGCCTGTTCAAAGACTACCTGGAAAATAACGCCAGCCTCACTGAAGATATCAAAGAAATTCTCACCAATCCCGCGATTTCTTCACAGGATTTAAGCAACCTCAGTCTTTCTGCCTTTCTGGGTAAACTAATGACGGTTTCTACCCCTAAGCAAAAAAGTAAAATTGAATCCTTACTACGCTGGGTGCAAAAAAACGGGCTGTCGGATGCGGAGATAGATAAATCTTAAGATTTAAGATGGTGTAAGCGTTCAGTCTCCCCCTGGGAGCGCCGACTTCCAGTCGGCACGGGCGGCTGAAAGCCACCCGCCCCAGGGCTGGCAGAATGCCAGCGTTCCCAAGGGTTTACCTCGTTCCCAACGTCTTCGTTGGGAACGCAGACCTTGCAAGCTCCAGCTTGCAGTATGTCAAGCAGAGCTTGCGAGGTAGGTGTTTAATGAGGTAAATGAGGGTCTGAACGGTTACGTTAAGGCATAAATTTCAATTCTAACCTCATGCTAAAACGATGTGCTAATGCTTCAAAATATTGTTTGGACATATCCTTGTTCCTTTTGATCATTTTTTGCTCATATTGTTCGATGGCATTATCTAGTTTGGTGTTAAGATATTTCTCAATATTAATTTCTTTTCCATCTTCTTTAACTTCTGGTATATAACCTTCATTAGCAACTTCTGTTGATATAGTTCGGCGATCAGTCGATATTTTCTCTGGTTGAGGTAATATAACAAGTAATACATTTTCACTTTCTTCTTTTTTTACTTTGATTATCGTATTTGTTATTGAATAACCATAAAATACACTCGCTTGATCAGTGCGAATATAAATATCATCACCACTAAAAATATGCCACCATTTACTTTGAAAATTAGTGAAAACTAAACTATAAATACTTTCCATTGTTGAAAGATAAGCACTTTCATTTCTAACTTTTGAAATAATTTCTCTTTCAACCATATTGTGTTTTGTTCGAAAAAAAAATAGACCAAAAATACTACTAAGAACCAATACCAATAGCATGTAAGCTATAACCCACTTTATTAATTTCATAATTTTCCTCTTAATTTTTTATAAGTAATCATTTATTAATTTATTTGCAATAAATTTGCATATATCCCATTAACATTTTTCTGCTTTTTTCAGCAATTGGTTCCCAAGTATTTGATCGTATTAATGAAGCTTTAAGCAATGTATGACTTTTTCCAGGCTGCTTTCGATTCCCTGTATCCATAGCATTACATTTAATCATTTCATACTCACCTTTAGCATCTGAATCAACCACATTACTTGATAAAATTTGTGGCTCTGGAAGTTGTTCTGATGCACCCTCACAAGCCAGTTTTGGGTAGTGATATTGTTCATCTGTAAAAATATCTACTGTATTCTTATACCCTATACCCACTTCATATTGGCGAAAACAATACCCGGAAATTGTATTTTGATCATATTTTTTATCTAAAATTGCCATATATGCAAATGCTGTAAAAAGTTTATCTGTTGACTTGAAAGATGCTGGACTAATGATAACTGTATTTTCATTATTATCTGATAAAAAAGCATCTAATGTACTTACCCATGAAATTGAATTAGAAATAAAGCCACCTGCAATAACAGAAGGAATAGTAATAATAAGTAATAAAAATAATATTCCTGGTTTTTTTATAAAATTTTTTATGGCAAAATTTTTATTATTTTTATAGTTAAAACCTTTAATCTTTCTATTCATTATAGATTCATCAATCAGTGATTGAAGTATTGAAGAATCAATTTTCATATTTTTAGCAAGTAAAGCCAATGATTTTTGTTCTGAAGGATGAATTTCATCATTAGCCGCAGCCGCTTTCACCAGCCAGGAAAGAAAGTCGATTCTTTTTTCTTCTTCCATAGGAAAATTTATAGATCTATTTCCTTTTTTTTCCTGAATAATAAATGCCTCTACTTGTTTATCAGGTATGTTGAATTTGTTACAAACCATATAAAGGAAATGTTTTTCTTGTTCATCAATTTTTCCATCAGCAAGCAATATACATATAATAGCTCGAACTAGTTTTTCATTATACTGTTCTTCTTCTACTTTATTAATCTCTCGTATTGTTGGTGCGTTATTATCCACTGGTATATTCTTGCGTGGTTTTTGTATGGGCCTACCCATCATGTTATCACCACCACGTCCACTACCGGGACTCAATATTTCATCAGAATTTGGAGGTTGATTATTGGAATCTGACATAATAATAAACTCGTTTTTTAAAAAATTAATGAAGTTTTATTTTAAGGGACGCAAACGGCGTTGCATGAGTTTCCCGATACGTTGCAAAAATAAATAATGCAACCCTGCTTCAGCAACCCGGCTACCGATAAAAGCGGAAACTTTAGCGGCGGCTGAACCGAGTGCGCCTTCTGCCAATGAGCTTATCGCATCTTCTGCCTGCGATAAATTTTCCTGGACTTGCCCAGCAATATAGCTTTGAAATAATATCAGAGCGAATAAATATAACGTCCCTAATCGTCCGGTACGAACTTGATATAAAAGGCATATTTCACGCAACAATGAAAAGCCATTGTACATAATCACTGCCATATCAATAAGGCTATTAGGGGATAATGCCGTTTTGAGTGCTGCCATTTTTGCATAATATTCAATACGGGAAACGATGGCCTCATCCAATGGCTGTAAAAAACCGGATTCAAACTGTTTGAGTTTGTCTTGCGTAGTTAAGCAGTTATCTTCTGATAATAAGCTTGTTTTGGTTTTCCTGATTTCTGATACAGAAAATTGTATTTGTTTAAATTGCTGTTGCAAAGCAGGATCATCTAATGGGTAATTTTGTAAATAATCTGTAATAGCTGTGTTTACCTTTTTTAAGTTTATTACTGAATTTGATGTTTGAATAGTACGGATACAAATTTGCTGTACCGTAGATAATCGCTGATATTGCTTGAATAAACGCAGTAATGGATAAACTACAATAGCTGTAAAAAAAATCACCACCCCCCACCCGGGAATTTGCAGCCATAGGGGGAATTGTAATAAAGATTGTATGGTATTAAGAATCAGTGAAAATACAAATAAACCAAATATTCCAATAAAAAACAACCCAACAACCCATAAAGCAGACAGCCATTGTAGTGGTAGGATAATTGGCTTACTAGAGGTTTCATCATCATCATCTTTATTTAGTGGATCTTCTTCGACTTCTTTACTATTATCTGATGGTTTATTAACTTTCAGTTCAGGCAGGTTGTTTTTATTTGGCTTTTGAATGGGTCTTCCCATTAATGAAGCAGGCTTTGAATCGGACATAATATTTAAACTCATTAATTATTAAAAATAAAATTGATAATATTTTCCATCCCGCTATGTTGTGGTGGCATGGATTTAATATAAGGAACTCTTGGCCAGATTTCAGGAAAAAAATATTGTTCGGGTTCCCAATATCCTGGCCAGCTTTCAGGTAAATCAGAAGGTAATAAATTTGACATCAAGTCATCAGGAAGAGGTGTCTCTGTTTCAGAGCCTTCCGCGCTATAAACAGGATGTCCCCATAAATTACCATTTTTCATTACCGTTGATTTAATTGCGCTGCAAACAAAAAGCTGGTGTTTAAGTTCAGGGTAATGTTTTAATTTTGGTCGTGCCAATTGATATAGTAAAGCGGATAAATTATCTACCTGCCTGTAATTTACCATATCTGATTTGGTTGCAATCAATGCAATTTTTTCTAACTTATCAAAAGAAAAAGTGAAAAATTTATATAGAGATGACAACATACCTTCTGGCTCATTGACCGATGCACGCAATACATCACCAATAATTGTTGCTGTATCATTGAGGCGTCCTGTATTTGCTACTAATAAACCATGAATATCAATCAATACCAATAGATTATTACATTGGGCTAACTGCTCAAATTGTGGTTTTACCACTTGCTTGCAATACTGTCGATAATACTGGGAATACAAATTATGAATTCCTGGGTATTTTTTTCGCAATTTTTCAGGTAATGGTGCAAATTGTCGATAAGCATCACAACCCAGGAAACGCCCCTCAATCACTTTGTTCAAGTCATCATGATAAACAGGTTGCTGCCCCCTGGTATCGAGCGCAAAAACGGAAGGTGTGATAAATGCCCCGTAATTAAACATGAAACGAGCTAAAGTGCGTTTATAGGTATCCAGCACTTTTTTATTATTAAATACTTTACTTTCTTTATCTAATTCAGTTTGTAAACAGTCAAAATATTCTTTTGCCAATCTGCAACAAGGTGGATCGCTTTCAATGCGTTCTAATATTTTATCACTCCATGCATCAAAATCATTATTATCTGTCAGCATGATAGCATCATTAAACCGTTCCCCAGGAAAATCAAGGAAAGTAAAATCTACATCTGTCCATGACCAGTCGCTACGTTTAAGTTGACAGCGAAAATAGGTGGTGTCTGTCGTTTTATCAGGCCATTTTTTGCTATCTATCAATGTGTTAAAATATTTTTTATGTTCAAAAAAATCTAGATTTATGCCTTCCCTGATTTCCTTGAATTTGTAGATTTCAGCTTTTTGTTTTTTGTTGTTAGCATCTAATTGTAATTTATCGGGATCATGATTTTTTAGTTGTGAAATGAGTGAGGTTAAAAATACTGTCTTTCCCGCGCCGCTAATACCAATAATACCAATAGTTTTTTTAAATGTTTGAAGTGCCATAACATTCCTCTAACTTTAGTGTATTCAAACTGATACCTTGTTTAATAATACAAATTATTTTACTTGATAAACCCCATCCATTTTGAAATCGACAGTTTATAATAGCAGGGTTGGCGTTCATTTTACACAAAATTGGAATAAAGCCCACAAACTTTACATAAATATGCGCTAACAGTACCCCATTGGCGAACACAAGAGCCGTTGATGGCACTTTACAAAATAAGTACGAAATAAGTATTTGAAGACATTCATACTTTTTAAAAAATTTAAAATATCAACATGAGTACTCAAACAAACCCCGAACAACTCCGTTTTCCCTCAATACCCGGTATGAGTGTCCGCGCTGATTTTGATAGTGGAGCCTTATCAAGCTATTTCGCAGGATTACTGACCAGCAAATTGGTTTGAGTACTCGCATTGCTGCAATGATTCATAATAAACTTCAAAGTCGTATGTTATGCTTACAACATCATGTTCCAATTTTTTTTATCACGTCTATTCAGCACCCTGATTGTTGTTTTCGGGGTTGTCACTTTAGTTTTTTTATTAATCCATCTGGTGCCCGGTGATCCGGTGGAAGTCATGCTGGGCGAATCAGCCAAACCGGCTGATCGTGAGGCGTTTCGCCATGCCTTGGGTTTGGATCAACCTATCTGGCAGCAATGGCTGAATTATTTTGCCAAATTAGCCCAGGGTGATTTGGGTATTTCCCTGCATTCCCGGCAACCGGTGGCCGAAATCCTTATGCAGCGTATTCCGGCAACGGTACAATTAGCTGTAATCAGCTTATCACTGGCGGTTTTGATTGCTTTGCCGCTGGGCAGTATTGCTGCGCTGCGCCGCAATACACTATGGGATCAAGGTGCGATGAGCTTTTCTCTACTGGGCGTGTCGATTCCCAATTTCTGGATGGGGCCGTTGCTGATTCTGGTATTTTCCTTGTGGCTGGGCTGGTTTCCGGTTGATGGCAAAGATCAGGCTTTAAGCTTCGTGTTACCCGCGCTGACCTTGGGTACTGCGTTGGCAGCTATTCTTGCGCGTATGGTGCGCGCTACCTTGCTGGAAGTGTTGGGTGAGGATTATATTCGCACCGCCCGTGCCAAAGGGCTACGGGAAAATGCAGTGATCTTAAATCACGCTTTGCGTAACGCGGCTTTGCCGCTTATCACCATTTTAGGGCTGCAACTGGGGACTTTACTGGGCGGTGCGGTGATTACTGAAATTATTTTTTCCTGGCCTGGTTTGGGTTACACCCTGGTTGAGTCCATACAGCGCCGTGACTATCCTTTAGTGCAGGGTTGCGTGTTGATTATCAGTTTGACTTACGTGGTCATTAATATGCTGACAGATGTTGTTTATGGCTTATTAGATCCCAGAATACGCTTAAGTCATTCGAGTTTTTAATGGTCTTAGGGGTGAGGATGAAATAAATGCAGAAACTGGGTGCAGGATTTTTATTCATTTTCAAGGCGTGAAAACAGGCGCATAGCAAGCTATGTAACTGTTTTCACAACGCAGAAAATGGAGAAAAAGACCAGCCAAGTTGCTGAAGTTATAAAATTCTCACTCCTTAATCGCTCCATCATAGTTTTTACTTCGGAAATGAAGCACAGTAGATTTTTCAGGGCATTTGACTTAGTGTTCCGGGAAAATTTTAAGACATTTCCGGAGCAGACATGATTATTTAAGCTTATCTCAAATTCAGGCGTTTAGATTCTGAGCGGGATATTATAAAATAATCGGTTTTTTATAGAAAATGAGTGGGGAATACTCTGTTATGCAATGCACTTTATTAAAAAGCAAGCTACATCGTGCATGTGTCACTCATGCTGAGTTGGAATATGAAGGCTCATGCGCGATTGATCGGTTTTTGATGAATGCCGCCAATATCCTGCCCTATGAGCAACTGCATATTTACAATGTCACCAATGGCGAGCGTTTTGTGACTTATGCCATTGAAGCGGAAGCAGGTAGCCGGATTATTTCCATTAATGGCGCTGCCGCGCATAAGGCCAGTCCTGGGGACAGAATTATTATCTGTACCTATGCCAGCTTAAACCAGCAGGAAATGGCGCAGCACAAACCCGCGCTGGTTTATCTTAATGAACAAAATCATATGACCGGCACGCGCAATGCCATTCCGGTACAGGCTGCCTAACTTTCATGAACCGTATTCTCCTGCACGGCGTGCGCACCCATAACCTGAAAAATATCGACCTGGAACTGCCGCGTGATCGTTTGATTGTGATCACCGGCCTGTCCGGTTCCGGTAAATCCTCTCTGGCTTTTGATACCTTGTATGCAGAAGGCCAGCGGCGTTATGTGGAGTCCTTATCCGCTTATGCACGGCAGTTTTTGTCAATGATGGAAAAACCGGAAGTGGAGCATATTGAAGGGCTGTCTCCGGCAATTTCTATTGAACAAAAATCCACTTCGCATAATCCGCGCTCCACTGTGGGCACGGTGACGGAGATTTATGATTATTTGCGTTTATTGTTTGCGCGGGTCGGCGAGCCGCGTTGCCCGGAGCATGACATTATCCTGAATGCCCAGACCGTCAGTCAGATGGTCGATCAGGTGTTGACCCTGCCGGAAAAACAGGCCTTGATGATACTCGCACCGGTGGTAAAAAACCGTAAAGGTGAGCATCATTTGCTGTTAGAGCAGTTGCAGGCGCAGGGTTTTATCCGCGCCCGCATTAATGGCGAAATCTGTCTGCTGGAAGATCCACCGAAACTGGCTTTGCGTAAAAAACATACCATTGAGGTGGTGGTGGACAGGTTTAAGGTGCGTTCAGATTTGAAACTGCGGCTGGCGGAATCCTTTGAAACCGCCTTAAAGCTGGGTGAAGGTATTGCCTTGGTAGTGCCGATGAAACCAGAAGACGCGGATAGCCTGCAACATGAACTGACGTTTTCTGCAAACTTTGCCTGTCCACAATGCGGTTATAGTTTGTCTGAACTGGAACCACGTTTGTTTTCTTTTAACAGCCCTAACGGGGCTTGTGAAGAATGCGACGGGCTGGGCGTTAAAGGTTTTTTCGATCTTAAAAAAGTGATTAAAAATCCGGATCGCACCCTGGCGGCAGGCGCGGTGCATGGCTGGGACAAGCGCAACCCCTGGGCTTATCAGTTATTGGAAAGTCTGGCGCGGCATTATGAATTTGATTTGGATGCACCTTTTTCCGAGCTGCCGGAAGCGATTCGGGAATTGATTATTCAGGGCAGCGGCGGTACAGAAATTGAACTCACCTGGTCTAATGACAAGGGCAATGTGTATACCCGCAAAAAAATCTTTGAGGGGGTATTGCCGAATCTGGAGCGGCGTTATCGGGACACCGAATCCAATGCCGTGCGTGAAGATTTATCCAAATATCTCAGCCACCAGGCTTGTAAAGTTTGTGGTGGCACGCGGCTGAATGAAGCGGCGCGGCATGTGTTTGTGCAAAATCATAGCCTGCCGCAGCTTACCCGTCTGCCCGTAGCAAGCGCAGCCTTGTTTTTTGAACAATTGCACTTAGACGGCTGGCGCGGCGAAATTGCCACAAAAATCTGCAAGGAAATCAGCGAGCGCCTGCAATTTCTGGTCAATGTCGGTCTTGATTATTTAAGCCTGGATCGCAGCGCGGAAACCCTCTCCGGGGGCGAAGCCCAGCGTATTCGGCTGGCTTCGCAAATCGGTGCGGGTCTGGTGGGGGTGATGTATATTCTGGATGAGCCTTCCATCGGTTTGCATCAGCGGGACAACGAGCGCCTGCTGAAAACCCTGACCCATTTACGGGATTTGGGAAATACTGTGATTGTGGTGGAACATGATGAAGAGGCCATCCGCAGCGCGGATCAAATCATCGACATCGGCCCCGGTGCGGGGGTGCATGGCGGCGAAATCGTGGCACAAGGCACGGCAAGCGAAGTCATGCAGGTTAAAGATTCCTTAACCGGACAGTATTTATCGGGTTTAAGAGCTATTAAAATACCCAAGCAACGCACAGCCCCGAATAAGCAAAAAAAACTCATCCTCAGCGGTGCCAGCGGGCATAACCTGAAAAACGTCAAACTGGAAATCCCCGCCGGTTTATTCATTTGCGTGACGGGAGTTTCCGGCTCTGGCAAATCTACCTTAATCAACGATACCTTATATCCGCTGGCGGCTAATAGCCTCAATCATGCCAGTCACGATATTGCGCCTTATCAAAAAATTACGGGCGTGGATTGTTTTGATAAGGTAGTGGATATAGACCAGTCACCGATTGGTCGTACCCCGCGCTCCAACCCCGCGACTTACACGGGCTTGTTTACCACCATCCGTGAACTGTTTGCCGCTACTCATGAATCGCGTTCCCGCGGTTATAAACCGGGGCGTTTCAGCTTTAATGTCAAAGGCGGACGTTGCGAGGCCTGCAAAGGGGATGGGGTTATTAAAGTGGAAATGCACTTTTTGCCCGATGTGTATGTGCCGTGTGATGTCTGTACGGGTGCGCGTTATAACCGTGAAACTCTGGATATTCAGTACAAGGATAAAACCATTTCCGATGTATTAAGCATGACGGTGGAAACCGCCGCCGAATTTTTTGCACCGGTGCCGGTGTTAAAGCGCAAACTGGATACGCTGATGGACGTGGGTCTGTCTTATCTAACCCTGGGTCAGAATGCCGTTACGCTGTCCGGCGGCGAAGCGCAGCGGGTGAAGCTGGCGCGGGAACTGTCTAAACGCGATACCGGGCGCACCTTGTACATCCTTGACGAGCCGACTACGGGCCTGCATTTTCATGATATTGAATTATTGTTGAGCGTGTTACATCGCCTGCGCGATCATGGCAATACCGTGGTGGTGATTGAACACAATCTGGATGTGATTAAAACTGCCGACTGGATTATTGACCTGGGTCCCGAGGGCGGCGATGGTGGTGGACAAATTATTGCCAAAGGTACCCCGGAGCAGATCGCCAAACATCCCACCTCCCATACTGGACGCTTTCTGGATAAGGTATTATTGAATAATATGCAGCCTTAACCATCAAAAACCGTTGCCTGGTTGCGATTTTTTAAACAATCAATTGAGTTCAAAAAAGAAACGATCATGTAACATCAGTTAAACCCTTATAAACCATTGCCCAGAGAGTCGTTTATGTTACATCCTGTTATTTTATCCGGTGGTATTGGCAGCCGTTTATGGCCCTTATCACGCGAGCATACCCCAAAACAACTACTGCCCCTGATGGGGGAAAAAACCCCGTTACAAACCACGATTGAACGCCTTGAAGGACTGCCGGAGCAAGTTGCGCCGTGGATTTTGTGTAATGAAGATCATCGTTTTCTGGTGGCGGAACAATTGCGCCAAATACAACAAACAACCACCGGCATCATTCTGGAACCCGTTGGACGCAATACCGCACCAGCAACAGCGATTGCTGCGCTGGCAGCATTGGATAAAGATCCTGATGCCATATTGCTGGTTCTGCCCGCCGATCATTTGATTGCCGATATTGCACGTTTTCAACATGCAGTTGTACAAGGTCTGGAGCTGGCTCAGGATTATCTGGTAACTTTTGGTATTGTGCCGCTGTATCCAGAATCTGGTTATGGTTATATTCGCGGTGGCAAGGCGATAGAAGGTGTGGAAAGCGGTCTGCAAGTTGGTGCTTTTGTCGAAAAACCCGATACTGAAACGGCTAAAACCTATCTGGATAGCGGTGACTATTACTGGAACAGCGGCATGTTTATTTTTTCTGCCGAGCGATACCTGAAAACACTGGGGCATTTTGAACCAGCTATTTTAGCCGCTTGCGAAGCAGCTTATGCCGGAGAAAGTATTGATCTGGAACGTGATTTTATCCGCCTGGAGGAAACCGCGTTTCAAAGCTGTCCCAGCCAATCCATTGATTATGCGGTTATGGAAAAAACGGAAAGTGCCGCAGTGATTCCACTTGATGCAGGCTGGAATGACATCGGTTCCTGGTCAGCCTTGTGGGATCTCAGTGCGCAGGATGAAACTGGCACCGTGTGTCGTGGTGATGTTTTAAGCGAGTCGGTCAGCAACAGTTATTTACGCGCAGAATATCGCTTGCTGGCGGTTTTAGGTGTATCAGATTTAATTGTGGTGGAAACGGCTGATGCGGTACTGGTTGCACACAAAGATCAGGCGCAACAAGTTAAAAATATCGTCACCCGCCTTAAACATACCCAACGTGCAGAAGTTGATCTACACCGTAAGGTGTATCGTCCCTGGGGGAGTTATGAGCTGATGGACAGCGAACCCCGGTTTCAGGTGAAACGTATTCGGGTTAATCCAGGTGCCAGCTTATCTTTACAAATGCATCATCACCGTTCCGAACATTGGGTGGTGGTGGCAGGCACGGCAAATATTCATCGTGATGGGGAGCAGTTTTTATTAACTGAAAACCAGTCCACTTATATTCCTCTGGGCACACGTCATCGTCTGGAAAACCCCGGAAAAATTCCCCTGGAAATTATTGAAATCCAGTCTGGCAGCTATCTGGGGGAAGATGATATTATCCGGTTTGAGGATGAATATGGGCGTTAAATAATTCTGAGTTCAATTTAGATTTCATTTTACCAAAATTTTAACTTCCTGATTCAGCAATCAGGAAGTTAAGCAGGGCTGTATTACTGATTTCGCTATTCTCGGACAGCCTCCCAGAAGTGAGGCGGCATCTATAACATGGTTTTCAGCATTTTCCGATCACAGTCAACACAGGCATAAAACTGGCAGCTTGGAAAGCAGCTCTTTTTACCGTAACAATCATTTTTAGTTCTCAGACATACATCTTCAAATGAATCTTGATCATAGACAGTAAATTCTGCATCCACCTCGAAATAGCGTAGTTGGCGGTAGTTATCGAAATACACGCAAACTGAACCACCGAATAGACGAACGCCATAGATTCTTGCAATATCCGTACAGTCAGATAAAACACCGCTGATTTCTATGCAATCACCCGTGCGCAACTCAGTCGCTTTTTTAATGACACCTACATTACTCATGAGCAGTTCTCCCGAATGTCTCTTTGATAGAAACTTGTAATACGCTGTTAATGTACTTATTAATTTATTTATACTTATTATTATCATAGACTATAATCATTGGCCTTAAAAGTCCTAAGGCTTTAAAATCTCATTTCAACTATGTGTTAATATCATCATCAAGCCAGTCATAGCAAGGTGTTAAAAAGGTTGAATATTTATGAAAAAATTAATTTTAATTTGCTTATTTCCTTGCTTATTGACACTGATTTCACCTGCGCGCGCATTTATTCCTGATCCGTTTCTGGCGATAGAATGGTATCGTCTGCTGGCCTTAAAAAGCTGTGTTAATTGCGATCACTTAAATGGTATTTTTATGATCTGGAAAGATTTCCAGAATATAAATGTCAAAGGTTCGCGCATGATAGGTTCGCGCTATATTGCCACCAACCTGTCTTTTTCCAATTTCAGTTATGCCGATTTGTCAGAAAGTCATTTTTCTTATTCCGGTTTGCAGGGCGGTGATTTTGAAGGCGCGAATCTGGCGCGAGCCGTGTTTTACCGGACGGATTTAGAGGGTGCAAAATTTATCGGTCCAGGCCGTAAAAAAGGTGAAGCGATGGATCAGCAGCGCGATTTTCTGGATGCGCGTGGTGCAATTTTTATTCGGGCTTTTCTGGAAGGTGTTCAATTTAAAGATGTGGATTTGCGTGGCGCAAATTTTTCCGGTGCCTTGCTGAATAAAGCCTCATTTGTGCGCTGCAAGCTGGATACTTCGCAATTGGTGCATATTAATAAAACCGGGGTGTTTCTGGAAGATACGCCTTATGTTAATCAAGCCGATGATGAAGCCGATTTGCCGGAATTAACCCCCGGTGACAGCAGCGAACCCGCACAGCCTCCGGCGGGTCTGCAAAGTCTGAGCAAAGCCGATGTTGAAACCCTGGAAGCACCATTTTTTTCAGCTTTTCTGCCCACTGAAGTACCCTTGATTTCTGAGGACGCAACTTCCGGTATCAGTTGTGAGCAACTCAAACAAATTCCCGCCCTATCCCTGTCCAGCCAGACTGCCAGTGGTTTGAAAGACGGTGAATTAAACCCGCTGGAAGGCTTGCAGCCCAAGCAAATGGCGGTACTGCCGACAAGTGCCACGGCTTGTTTTAGCAAAGATCAAATGAGCAATCTGCACCCGGACACCCTAAAAGAAATGACAGCGGAACAGGCCAAGACCCTGACCCCAGATGCAGTTTCCGGCTTAAGCGGTACCCAGTTAGACGCCTTGCCCTCAACCACGCGCGCGGCCTTAACCGATGAACAGTTAGCGCAATTACCCGCTGAGGATTTAACCAGTTCCGGTAATCCGCAGGACTGGAACGATAGCACCGTTGCCAGCCTCACTGCCCCTATTATCGCTGGTATGCTGCCCGCTAATGTCGCCAACTTTTCCCCCAGCCAGACCCCCTTGATTCCCGCAGATGCCATGTCCGGTTTCAGCACCGAGCAGATAAGCCAAATCAGCGACAACGCAATGGCGGCATTTTCCGCAAGCCAATTGGCGCAAGTTTCAACGACAGCAATGGCAGGTATCACCGCCAGTCAAATCAGCGCCATGCCGGCAGATACCTTAAGTACGCTCAGCGAGGCGCAGTTGGCAGCCCTGCCGGTTGCCGCCATAGCCGCCATCAGCGCGGAACAAGTGGGGGCGATACCCGATAAAAGCTTTGCCGGTTTCACCGCTGAACAGATAGGCCAAATCAGTGATAGCGCAATAGCGGCATTTTCTGCAACCCAGTTGGCGCAAGTCACCACAACAGCGATAACGGGCATCACTGCCAGTCAGATCAGCGCCATGCCGGCAGATACCTTAAGCACGCTCAACACAGAACAACTAGCCGCCTTACCGGTTGCTACCATAGCCGCAATCAGTGCGGAACAAGTGGAGGCAATACCCGGTAAAAGCCTTGCCGGACTCAGCCCTGAGCAGTGGGCTGCGGTGCCGCCTGCGGCAATGGCTGGTTTGACTGACAACCAGCTTAATGCCGTGCCCGGCAATGTGCTGGCGACAACCAGCCCGGAACAAATCGCGGCTATGCCCCCCGCAGCATTTGCCGGTATGTCAGAAAATAATCTGCCGCAACTCAGTGACAGCGCATTAGCCGCCATCAGCACAGACCAGGCCAGCCAGATTCCTCCAGCGGCAATGGCAGCACTCAGCGCTGAACAATTGGCCTTAAACACTACGCTGAATGCGCCAGCACCACTGTCTGATCATCTTGATCCTGCTAATTTGGGCAACGTGGATGCAGCGACGCTCGCCACATTACCCGATGAAGTATTAGCTGTGCTGGGAGAAGATGAATTTCCCCAATTATCGGCAGATGCCTTGAGCAATTTAAGCGCCAGCCAGATCGGACAATTATCCCCGGATGCCTTATCCAGCATGACCTCAGCACAGGCCCAGGCTTTGCCTCAAGATGCGCTGGCAAATCTCAGCGCAGTGCAGCTTGCCAGTTTACCCACGGCAGTTTTCAGTGAATTGAGTCCCGCCCAGGTTGCCCAAATTCCTGCGCTCAGCATGGCTGGCATGAATGCTGAACAAATGGCGGCGCTATCGCCAACGGCCCTGGCGGCGTTAACGGTAGCGCAATGGTCAACACTGCCTGCCCACAGCCTGAATCAAATCAGCCTGGCACAAGCACCAGGCTTGTCTCAAGATGCAATGGCAAATCTCAGCACAGGGCAACTGGCGAGCCTGCCCGCAACCGCTATCGCGGGGTTTAGTCCTGCCCAGGTTGCACAAATACCCGCACAAAGCATAACCAGCATGAATGCCGAACAAACGGCGGCGCTATCGCCTACGGCCCTGGCAGCATTAAGTGCAGAACAATGGTCGGCGCTGCCTGCGCACAGCCTGAGCCAGCTTAGCACGGCACAGGCTGGTTTAATTTCTCCAGTCATTTTACAACAGCTCAGCATTGCACAATTTCAACAATTACCTGCGGACGCCTTCAGCGGATTTTCCGCGCTTCAGTTTGGTAATCTGCCCGTGCAGCTACTGGCAGAAATTAATAAAACACAATTAAGCGCCTTACCCTCACTGGCAGGTCTAGGCAGCGCCGGATTAGCGGCATTACCCAGCAACGCGCTGGGTAATGTTTCAGCCAGCGCCTTCAGCGGCCTGGAGGATACCGCACTGGCGGGTTTATCCGCCACGCAACTGGCAACGCTGAATACGGCAATTTTTGCCGATTTTACCCCCACGCAATTACAACAAGTGCCGGTCAGCAGTTTTTCCGGCTTGGGCGGGGCGCAACTGAGCAGTATTCCCGCTACTGCTTTGAGTACGCTGACGGGGCGACAACTGGCGGCAATGGGACAGAATGTTTTAAGTGTATTAAGTGAAGCACAAGCCGCCGCGCTTTCCGCCGATGCCCTGTCCGGTCTGAGTGCAGAAAGGCTCGGCGAGTTTACAGAAACCATTTGGAATCAATTCACCGGTCCGGCTTTGGGCGGAATGCCTGCCAGAACCATTCAAGCCATTTCCCGCTTTCAATTCCTGCAACTGAATGCCACCGCGCTCAGTGCCATACCCAGTGAAAATATTGGCAAATGGCTGGTTAATCTTGACAGCGCCAGTGTTTTTGTCGAAGACTGGACGGGTCTGCTGCCAACAGGATGGGCATTAAATGACACCACCGGAGCAATTACCGCACCAGCCGGGGGACGGGTGGCTTACCGCACACTCGCTGATGTATCCACCAATCAACTGACATTCCCCAGCCTGCCGGATTGGACAACAGATTTTGCTTTAAGCGGGGTTTTACAAAACACCAGCACCACCACGCCACTGCAAGACTTGCAATCGGCATTGGCAATGCTGGGTTTTGCCAATTATCTCTGGTCGCAAGACAGCAATGGCACGGTGCATGTGCAAAACTTCACAGATAACAACCTGCATTTTAGCTTTATTCCCGATGCCCAGCGCAGCCTGTATACCGGCAACACCACGCCGCTACTCTATCTGGATGAACAGGATACCTATGTCTTGCGCACCCAAAAAGGCATTATTTACCCACTGATTCCGGTTATTGGCGATCCCCAGGGTATGCTCAGCACCCTGCCGGGAGCCATCATCCACATTGGCAACCAGGGGGAAACCCGTATCACCCAAAGCAGCACCGGGCTGGCGCTCAGCGTGTTAGCCGCGCCACTGCTGGCAAATAGCAGCAGCGGCGCGGGTATCAGTTATGGAACACAGGACGGCCTGAATACCGCCTATTTCATCAGCAGCAATGGCACAGCACAAAAACTCTGGGCCATGCCGCAAACCACACAAGATTTTATTGATTTGACAGGCAGCCTGGATGGCATCAATGAGATTCATGTCAGTCAAGCTAATGGCGCAATCACAGTGACACTGGATACGGGAGCCGTGTATAACGTTCAGCCGGCATTGGGTTTCACCCCAGCCAGCGCAGGGCAACAAACGCAATCACCCCATTTTGAAATTGACACAAATAATCAGATTATATTTGTTGATTATCTGGGGAACCGGCAGGGGATGGGCTTATGACAGCAAAGCATTAAGGAGTGAGAATTTTATAACTTCAGCAACTTGGCTGGTCTTTTTCTCCATTTTCTACGTTATGAAAACAGTTACATAGCTTGCTATGCGCCTGTTTTCACGCCTTGAAAATGAATAAAAATCCTGCGCCCAGTTTCTGTATTTATTTCATCCTCACTCCTAAGGCAAAACCTTATTAACAGGATTTAAATATTTTTATGCTGCCCGATAACGCCGCAGGAATAGTAATATCGCTAAAATTACAGCATAAATAACTGGCTCGCTGATGTCTAATTTAACCAGCCACCAGAAATGGATGACCGCAGCAATCGCAATCAGGTAAACAGCGCGGTGTAAACGCTGCCAAGCCCGTCCCCCCAGATAACGCATCATGTAGGCATTAGACGTGATTGCCAATGGCAGCAATAAGACAAAGGCAAAAAAACCGACGGTAATATAAGGGCGTTTGATAATGTCAGAGACAATAGGCTGCCATGCTAAAGTACCGGCAAAAACATGATCGAACAGCAACCAGGACAGGAAGTGTAAACAGGCATAAAAAAAACTATATAAGCCTAACATGCGGCGCAATCGGAGTAAGTCATGCCAGCCGGTTAATCGGCGCAGCGGCGTGATTAACAAGGTCAATAATAAAAAACGTAAAGCCCAGATGCCGGTTTCATGTAATATCTTTTCTGCAGGGTTTGCGCCTAACTGTTCCAGGCTGGCATTAACCATCAATAAGACCAGTGGCAGCAATGCCACAACAAAAACAAGGGGCTTAATCCAGTTAAGCTGTAATGTTTTCAAATTCATTAAAATGCTTTGCTCAAATCCATACCTGCATACAAATGCCCTACCTGCTCAGCATAACCATTTAAAAACCGGGTTTCCTGCTTAAACAGGCTGGAAAAAAAGCCACCGCCCAGTTTGCGCTCCGTTTTTTGACTCCAGCGCGGATGATCCACCGCTGGATTGACATTGGCATAAAACCCATATTCATCAGGCCCCATGCGTCCCCATGTGGTTGCAGGCCGGGTTTCCGTAAAATGGATACGCACGATTGATTTAATACTTTTAAAGCCATATTTCCAGGGCACCACCAGACGCAGAGGCGCGCCGTTTTGCTTGGGCAGGGTTTCTCCATAAAGCCCCACGGCTAAAATGGTCAGCGGATGCATCGCCTCATCCATGCGCAAGCCTTCCACATAAGGCCAGTCCAGGCTGAAACGTGATTTCTGCCCCGGCATTTGTTCCGGGTCGTGCAGGGTTTCAAATGCCACATATTTTGCATTTGCCGTAGGGCCAAACCGTTTTAATAAATCAGCCAGCGGAAAACCCACCCAGGGAATCACCATTGACCAGGCTTCCACGCAACGCAAGCGGTAAATGCGCTCTTCTAAAGTGTGCGGTTTTAAGATATCTTCCAGGGTATAGGTGCCGGGTTTTTCTACAGCACCATCAATACGCACTGACCAGGGTGTGGTCTTAAAATATTTCGCCAGCAAAGCCGGTGCACTTTTGCTACTGCCGAACTCATAAAAATTATTATAATTCGTCACCTTGTCATAGGGCGTTGGGGTTTCGCTGGTGCTGTAGGGGCTTTTTTTCAAACAGGGAAAGTCACTGGATTTTGCCTGCAAGGCTTCCGGCAATAAAGCCAAAGCACCCAGACCCAGAGTGTTTTGAATAAACTGGCGGCGTTGTAAATACACCGATTTTGGTGTGATTTCAGAACTAGGAATGTCGGCAGGGCGTTGGATTAACATAGGAGGCTCCTGGTTTTAGAATCAATGAATATCAGACCATCAGGCGCGACCATTTTATTCATAGATGAACAATCATTAATCTGGGTAATGATCAATTTCGGCCACGGCTTTATTGATTATTGTCTTCATTGATTTCATTATTGATTATGGCTTCGTTGTTAATTGAAACTTCTTTGGGTTGGTACAAGTTACCAGGTTACCTTGTTCCCAATCTCTAGGAGGCTGTCCGAGAACAGCAAAATCAGTCATTTTTCTAAATTTAACTCATTATTTATCAATGAGTTAAAAATCCAGTTTTTTGAAAAACTGAGTTCTCGGACAGCCTCCTAGATTGGGAACACCTGCACTTCAAGCTCTGCTTGGTGCACTGCAAGCAGAGCTTGCAAGGCAGGCGTTACCAAGCAAGAGCTTGGTAACGAGGATATTATTTGAGTCGGGCATCACACTGTCTCCTGGAATTTTTTATAAAATCAACATTGTTAATATGTATTTTTGGATATTATAAGGT
>NZ_JAUCGJ010000079.1 GCF_030378065.1 Candidatus Venteria ishoeyi
AGAGCTATTAAGCGCAGATGGTACATAGCCCTAGCAACCCCCATTCACTGGTTTGTAACAGGCAAGAATGGAAGAGAGGCCTATGCAAAAGGCAAATGTAAGGCTCTACCTAAAAGAAGGCGTAAACGTGCCTAGAGAGCAAATGAGCGAACATTTTTATAGAGATGAATTTGCATGTAAGGGAGAGCATTGCTGTAATGGTAGTGCTCCTATAAGTGAAAAACTAATAGATGGACTTGAGAGCTTTAGAAAGGCTCTTTCTTCTTATGTGGGTGAAGACACCCCTGTACACATAAACAGTGGCTTTAGGTGTAAGAAGCACAACACGGAAGAGGGCGGAGAAGATGAGAGCGAGCACACGAACGCTAATGCTGTTGATGTTTCTTCTGACGTGCCTGTTGTTATCATGTATGAATGTGCTCTTAATGTAGATGTATTTAGAGGCGGTGGAATAGGGCTATATAGCAATAGACTCCATTTAGATGTTGGAAGAAAACGAAGATGGTGAGTTACAATAGAGTTTCATTAACTTATATTGTTAGTAGGAGAAATAATGAGAACGTATGATGCAATGAACATTGGGTATGCTGAAGGGCAAAGTAGGGGCTTTTTTGCCACCAACTTAAACGCCATTTCAGCCTCTATAAAATCCATCATTAGCCAAGTGAGAGTGAATGGAACATCAATAGATGATTTGACAAAGCGAATAGAAGAAATAGAAAAAGAATTAGAGGAGCAAAAAGTGATAAATGCAGACTTTGAAGCTCGTATAACAGCACTAGAACCTTAAGAGGACGAAATGGTAACAGCAAATACAATAACTGGCGACACAAGCATAGAGGGAAGAAACACGCTAGATTTTAGCGGGGACAATGCAGGAAAAGCGTCTGATGATCTTGCAGCAGGCAAATATGTGGCTGGCTCGTCAGGAGAAGCGGATGCAAAAGCTCTCGTAAGCAAACATAAAGACACAGTAAGCAAATATAAAGACACAATAACAGGTAGCACAGATACACCTGTTGAAGTGGATAAACCTGTTGTAGTGGAGACACCAGATAGTACACCTAAGTCAACACCAATAGACTATGGCTTTAGTGAAGCTCTTGAAAAACATGAAAAAGAAAAGAAAGAAAAGAAATATGGCTTTGGTGAAGCCCTTGAAAAAGATGAGAAAGAAGAGAAATATGGTTTTGGCGAAGCTCTCGCAGCAGGTGGAACAGGCACAACAGACAGAGATCCAAAGGTGGACTATGATTCTGTATTAGGTCAAGCCCAAGACATTAAAGATGAAGAGATACAACAGGCCTTAAAACAAGAAGCTATTGATCAGCAGAACATACGTAATGCCTTTTCTCATTTATTGGCACAGGGTAAGGACAGTGGGTTCATTAATGCTAAAAACATGGCTTCCATTAGAAATGCAGCTCTTTCAAGAGGGGACGCTGTAACAGCAGCTAACATGAAGTTCAGCAATGAAGCAATGAGTATAGCTAAAGAGAAGGCTATAAGTGATGCTTCTTTTGATAGAGAGCTATATATGGCCGAAGCTGAAACATGGAGCAACACAATAACATCCATGCTTGAGAGTGGAGATATAGAGAATGCTGTAGCATTGGCCGAAAGTTTAAAGGAAGAATTTCCTCAGTTTGTGCCAGTGTTAAACCCTGCTTTCCAAAGTTATTATCAGAAACAAAAAGATGAGAACATTGCCGCTCAATACATTCAGATAAGAAAAGACATCATAGACCTCGCCATGAACCCAGGGGAAGGGCAACAGCTTAATGAGTCTAGGGGTGACATAATAAGAAAGCTAGGTACAGACAAAGACATGGGTGCTGGTTTCATTATGGACTATTTTGGCACTATACCAGAAGAGGAGTATGAAGACTTCTTGATAGATGAGGATGATGCCCAAATAATAAAAGACCTTGAAGAAGGAAAGAGAGGGTTTGACGACCTTGCAGTGCAGGAAGTGTTCTTAGACGCATACATTGCCGATAAGCAGAGAGCTTCAAGAATGGACAGAGCAAAAGAGACATTTGGCCCCATTTATAGCAAATACGAAGGTGACGATGTTTCTGCAGCCCTATTGGATGCGGTTATAGAGGACGACATGGGTAGAGATGGCACTATACAAGTGGGGGAGGATTTCATCACTGTATATGATGATGCCATCACACTAGACAACATTGAGAGTGCTTTTAAATTTGACGCAATACTTACAGATTGGGATGGGGACGCATACCACCCAGAATTTAATTCAAGAAAAGAATCAGCAGATGAGCCTGTTGATGGTCTTGAAAACTTCACAAACCAAGAGCTTGATAGGCTGTACAACAACTATCACGATAAAATGAAGAAGCAATACAGCTCTTTGCCAGCGGGAGAACAAAAAGCCTTTAGAGACGCATTGATGAATCAAGCTTCCTTTAAGGAAAACTTGTTGTCATTGAAAGACGATGGAATGAATAAACAACAGATGATGAATGGCATTTATGACATGACAGCAGAAGGCAAAGGCATTGCAGGTGACTCGTTTACAGGCGAAGGTGGAAAAGAATATAAATATTCAGACTACGGAGTGGACATAGACAAGTTCAAAACTGATGAGAATGATGTCAAGCTAATAAACGACATCATAGAAGGCAACTTCCCTACAATGTTACTGATGGAAGAGCTTGACGAGAAAGACCCAGAATTATTCCAGAACATGGCTAATAAAGGTGTTTTCCTTAGGGATGATAGTTTAGATCCATCAAATAGCGAGGACTTAACAATTAAAGACGGTATAGCTGGAGCAGACTATAACACAAATATGTTCACTGGAACTGGCATGACTCCACTCCTTGAAAAGCTTGACGATAACAATGAAGCCATTGTATACATTGGTGGGGCACCTCATTTTGTTAAAGCAACTTCTGGGTACAGAAAGGTTAAGGGTAGAAAAAACATACCTGTAATAAATTGGTCTGTACAAGCGTTTGGCAAGGATGATGAAGGAAATCGTTCAGAACCATATGAGTTCCAAGGACAAATAACGAACACTGATGGAGTAGGTGAAACTCATTCTGACTCAGGCGGATACGCAAGGGATGTGCTCAAAGAAAAAAGTCTTAATGTGGACGCTTCTAAATACAAGTTTCAACATTAAGGAAATGGAGTAAATATGACAATGGTAAATAATACACTGGGGAACGAAGCAAATGTAATGTTCCCAACAATAACACAAGATACAGAAGCCCTCTCCTTTGACCCCACAAGAGGGAGGAGAGACTATTCCCCAGAAATGGGGGCACAGCCAGAGAGAAGGTTGCGAGGACTTCAAACAATAGGGCAATCTGAGCCCGCTCCTGTAGCTAAAGCAGAGCCTTCAAAAAGCTCTCTTGACATGCAGCAGGAGCTTGCTGCAATAGAGGCTCTTTCCAATGCTGCAAATGCTAGTGGTGGGCTTGGCTCAACCATTGGTGGAGCAGCAGGCGCAGGCATAGGAACCGTTATAGCTCCTGGAGCAGGAACGGCTGTTGGTGGTGCTGTTGGTGGTGCTGTTGGCTCTGTTGTTGACTACATGATTGACAGTAGTGAGAAAGACAGAATAGCTAGAAAACAAGCCGACCTAAAGCGTAAGCTCATTAAGAAACAACAAAGAAAGAGTAATGCTAAGGCTATGGCCAACAGAAAGGCTAGACTTAAAGGCATAGGGCTTTCATTAGAGCAAGAAGCCCTTACAGGTGAACAAGCCATTAAGAATGAACGCAGAAACACCCTTGCTAATTTAATGTATGACATAGGGCAAAAGAAAGCATTCAAAGAACAATTAAACACATCTTTTAAAGCAAAAAGAGGACTAATATAATGCCAGTGGACACTATAGACCAGTTAGAGCAAGACATTGTTGACATTGAAGGAAGAAACATTGCTTCACAAGCACAAGGTAGACGCACACTAGGGCAAGACCTAAGTGGAGCTATGCAAGGGGCACTTAAGAGTGCTGAAGTGTTGCAGAAGAATGAAATAAATGTACAAAAGCAGAAAGAGGCAGATGAGCTTTTGAAGAGTGGTGTGCAAGGTATTACAGCTTATGGACAAGAGCTTCAGCTTGCAGACACCACTGTTTATGAGAATATGGCTGCTAATGTAAAAGACCCAAAAGAACTTATTAACATATACTCATTAATGAGAAAGAAGGCTGACACAGAAGTGAAGCAGAAGGCTCACCAAGAAACTATATTCTCTTTAAGAGATGTATTAGAAGAAGCTATGACTACAGCAGACCCAGAAAAGATAGCTATAGCTGGCAACAAGATAAATAACGCTAAAGGCTCCACCACTGATCCAGACGTAATAAAACAGCTTGAGTCAATGGAGAAAGGCCTTAATGATGCTTCAGCTAGAGCAGGCTCTGGTAAAGGCGGTAAAGGCAAAGGGACATTTGGTAAATTATATGATGAAAATGAACGAGAATTGCCAACCATACAGCAGGATAGAGCTAGAATATCAAAGGTGCAGGATGCATTGACGTTTGGTAGTAAGGGCGGTCAGAGAGTGCTTGGTACATCAATTAATAAACAAATTGCTATACAAGATGCTCTTGATACAATAACTGGTATTGAAGAGGGGGAATTTGAAGGAACACAACAGATTGGGCAAGAGATAGCTTCTATTATAGCCCAAGTGTTATCTACTGGTGGGCAATCAACAGAGTCTCAGCAGAGAGCATTGTTTCCTAATTCATGGGCTGGCTCAGTGAAAAACAAGATACAGGAGATAAAAGGTAAGCCAATGGATGCGATACCAAAGCCACTACTTAAGCAACTAGAGCACATGCTTACAAGGGAAAAGAATTTCTGGGACAGTAGAATAGCGGATGTAAACAAATCTCTTGCTGGAACGCTAGCCCCTATATTTAACACTGTTGCTGTCAACCCTAACACAGGTAAGAGATCAAGGCCTAATAGAGGTGCTCAGAAACAATTTGCAGCATGGTTGCTTAGTCATGTTAAAGACAGTGGAAGCACTGCAGATAGAGCTGGAACAGATAGAACCCTTGATGTACTTGACCTTATGGCTTCAGAGGAAGACAAAGCGAGATTCATTAAGGAGGCTAGAGACTCAGACATCACCCTTAAGAAGGCAACTTCTTTTGAGGACACTATTAGAGACATTGCTGGCGGTGGAAGCGTAACTCCTTCAGATAGACCTACAGCAACACGGCAAGCCACTGCACCAACAGAAGAAGCTCTTCCTGTACAGGCTGAAGCACCGAAAGACCCATTGGGATTAGGAATATAGAATGGCTACATATAATGAGTTTGCTGATAAAATAAAAGCTAAATACCCAGGTTCTTACGATCATGTTGACAATAGAATGTTGGCTGAGAAAATGATCGAAAAATACCCTGAGTATAGCGATAGAATAACTTTCGATGAACCAGTAACAGAGTCTCCCGCAGAGCAACTTAGGCAACAGGCTTTAGGCGGGACATTGTCTCCAGAAGCAGGGGATGCTCTTGTGGCAGAAGACGAGGCCATGCATGAAGACCCAAGAATAAAGCTTGCAAAAGCCTCTGCAGCCGATCCAGAAGCAATGGAAAGACATGGGCAGAAACTTGTTGAGGAGAGAGAGGCTAGAATGGGTACTGAGGCAGAAACCACTGCAGATGTACTCAGTAGAAATATATTTGGTAAAGAGTCAGCCACCCCTGGACAGGCAATAGGTACAGCCTCCACCATCTTCTCAAGAGGGCTTGGAGCTATAACACAACAGGGAGATTTAGCAGAAGAAGACACTAGGCTGTTAAAGCCATTCATTGATGATCTGCAAGAATGGTCTAGTTCAAGAGAAGCCCAAAACACCAATGCTGATGCAATAATTAAGACTCTAAATGAGAATGTAAGGAAGTCCATTCTTAGTGGAGAAATTCCTAAGGAAAAAATTGCCTCTACAATAGAGCTAATAGACAAATTGGAAGAGAGTAAGAATAGCGGGGCACTCACTACAGCAACAGATGTTGTCGGAGGGCTAATGTTAGAGATTGGCAGTGATCCATTTGTGCTTAAAGGACTTCTCAAAGGCATTATAACAGCAGGAAAGAAGGTTGCGAGGAAGCTTGGTACAGAAACGGCAGAGACATTAACACAGAAAGCTCTTGATGTTACATCTGACAGACTTGCTAAGTTTGGTGTTAGAAACAAGAAAATGATTGATTTCATAGAGAAGCAACCAGGGGAGAGTGTTCGTGAAAAACTTGTTAACATACGCAAGAGACAAGCAGGAGAACTCACACCTTCTGGTCAAATACAGGATGAGTCCATTGAGGCAATGTTTGATGAGCGCACCCTTTCTAGCTTGGAGAAGAATGCCGATAACATACAGGCAGAGCTTGACAGAGTGAAAGACGTTGGGGCAGATGTTAGAGAAAACATTGCCATTAAGAAAGAGGCAAGAAAAGATGTTGCTCAGGCAGAGAAAGAGGCATCCACTGTTCAAGCTGAAATAGCGGGAGCGGAGAGGAAAGGCGCTATCGAGGCTGGGGCGGAAGCAGAGGCAAAAGCTATCCCTTCTGAAATAGACTCAGAGGAAGTTGTTAAGCAATTCACAAAGAAGGGCAAGTTTAGTGGTAGAGGCACGAACGAAGCTTTTAATGAGGCTGAAAAAATAGCTAAAACAGGGAAGATAGATGTCCCAACAAGGAAAGGCTTGATTGAGGAAATGATTGCTTCAGCAGAAGGCGATGTAGATAGGGTTGTTGATTATACTGACATTGTCAATAAGATAAATGCTATAAACAAGAAAGCCCCTCTTGCTGAATACAAAAGAATGCTAAGAAGTCAAGATATTGACCCTGCATTTGCTGAGTCCTTTAGGAGAATAAAGCAGGGAAACGCAAATGACATTGTTGCGGCTAAAAGACAATTTAATAAGGCTCTTTCTAAAGAGGGTTCTGTTGACGATACAATAAAGAGAGCAGCAGACAATTTCAAGGTTGAGGCTGACGACGTTGTTGAGAATGCACTTGGAGCCGAGGGGTATGAGGCGTTGTTATCTTCTCAAGAACTTGGCGGGAAAGCGGGTAATGCAAAGAAGAAACTATTCAAAGCAATGAAGATTGATTCAAGAAAGTCTGAGGTTGTTGATGATATAGATTTCAACGATGCTATAGCTAACTTAGATGAATTTATAGATGATGCAGCTACTAAGTTTGCCAAAGAAGGGACGCACAAAGACTTCTCCACTGGAGGAAGGTTTCCAGAGTGGAAAAAGCATTTCGGAATTGATGTTGAGAAAGAAGTTAGGAGCAGGGCTAAAAAGATTGGTATAGCGTCTGAAACTAAAGAAGCAGTGAAGGCGGTGGACATTGACACAAAGAAGGCTCAGAAAGCCATTGTAGAAGCCTCTGCAAGCACTAAACAGAAGATTGACAGATACGCCAAGCTATCTACAGATCAAGTGAAAAAAGGCATTAAAAGGCGAGTGACAGAGATAAAACAAGCCTTATCAAAAGCTAAGACTGATGCAAAGCTAAAAGGTAATGTGGCTTCTGATTTCAGTAAAGAGGTGAGGCATTTTGCAGATGAAGGTGGATTCTCAAAGAATACAGATTCATTTAAAGCCTTTAAAGAGAAGTATGGTGAAAAACTAGCCGACATGGTGGAGGATCAAGCTATATTCTCAACATTTAATGTTTCTTCTTCTGGTAAGATAAGTAATGCTGACAATTTATTAAGCGCATTTAAGGGGGTTAGAACTGCAGGGCATGGCACTCAATATCTTGCTCTTGCTGAGGGTGTAATAAATAAAGCATTCTCAAAAGTGGCTCCTTACGAGTGGAGACTTAATAGAGCTATGAATAAGATAAAGAGTACAAATGCACAACTCTCTAAAGAGCTTAATAGAATGAAAAAGAAGGCTATAAAGAAAGGGAAGGCTGACCCAACAAAAGAGGCGTTCAGCAAGTTAATGGAGAGAAACCCTCTTGTAACAGCGGACATAATGTCAAGTGAATTTAAGTTCTTTGATGTGTTGTCTCTTATGGATAAGGCTTTTATAGCTAGGGCAGCAGCTTCAACAGGTGATGAATTTACAAACAAAGAGAGAATGTCTGCAAAGAGACTTCTTAAGAAACTAGAAGGGAAAGGTAAATAATGCCTGTAAATACAATAACAGACAATGGGAATATAAAGAGCAGAACAGGAATGACAAGTGTTCCAATGTCCACTATATCGGGAGATGTAAAGAAAGCAAAGGGAACAGCTAAGAACAAAGCATATACAGAAGCTCTTTCCATTCTTAGAGACCCAAAGCAAAAAGAGTCCCGTGAAGGACTCCGTAAGGCTGTTAGGCTTCTATCATCTGTTCCTGAGAAGGATGAGGTGTATGGTGAGGCTCAAGGGCTTATATCTAGTGCCCAGAAGAGAATAAAGAGTATGGGAAGAATGGGTATGTAATGGGGGGCTTTACGCCCATTCCTTAATAACAGGAAATTCTTTCCAATTAATGCCTTGGTTGAGAGGGTGGGTTTCGTCTATACGAAGCTTCACCTTCACTCCGCCCCATGTTTGATAATAACGCCCTTTCTGCCTTGTATCTGGCATAGCATCATAACTATCACTCTCTATAACATTACACCTCTTAAGCATATCTTGTATGGCAGAAGCTCTGTCTGAGTTTGTTCTAGGAAGCTTTTTATTGTACATGAGTTTTATTTCACACACATCAACATAGCCTATGGGCTTAGAAATGGCCCCTATAACATTGGAGCAAGCCTCCACCCATTTCTCATAACGAGGAGAGGGTTTCCCACTGGCCTTTATTCTTTTAGCATATTCAACAACCATGCCCTCAATGCTCCATTCAACTATTTTCACGTTTTCTCCTAGCCGTAGCTATGGCATTTTCTGCCTTTGTCTTTTTAGAGTGGCAGTCGTGGCAGAGAGCTTGATAGCCATCTTCTTCCACGAACATCCTCTCAATATATACATCCCATGAAATATTGCCTACAGCAGGGTCTACAACGGGATTTATGTGATCTGCAAGTATGTTAGTTATTTTGCGAGGCTTCCCTTCTTTCTTCCCACTTTTCCAAACACCCCATATCTTCAGAGGAACCACTTGTTTGCAGTGTTCACATCTGTACATTCCTCTTGATACATTTGCCTTCTTAAGGCATTTCTGCTTAGGTTTCCAATATGAGCTAACCTTTCTCAATGCGCTAGTAATTCTGCTATTAAACTCAGCCTCAGTCCAAGCTCCACCATTCCTTATTTTCTCAACAGCCATTAAAACAATGTCTCCTGTGCTTCATTTTCCATATATGTACTTTTCTCTTTCTTTGTTTTGTAGACAAATTTCTCCACTCTCTCCCCTGTTTCTTCACAATTGTGACAATGGGAGGTGGAGACATATTCAACATTCTTTGGTGTGGAGGGCTTATGTTCAACATCATACACTCTACCACATGCACACCTCACTTCCATTGCCCTCATAAGCTAGTCCATTTCCCTGTGTTACGCATGGAGAGTCTATGCCTCTTCTCATCACTCATCTCTTTTGTAAAGCCAGAGACAGCCTTTGCAAACCCTGGGTCAACTATTGTGTGATGTTTCTTTGGTTTCTTTCTGCTTCTCTCTTCTTCATCTCTTATACTGTCAGACCTTGAGGAAAGAAAGTCTGAGTTTATATTCACTGTTTCACTTACCAAACTAACGTCTCCGCATATGTTGACACCAATGTTACAAGGGCAACACCAGCAGCTATTGAAGCTGTCAACTTCAGTGCTGCCCATTTTATCTCACCTTCTACACTATGTTTTTTATTCATTGCTAGGCATTCCTTTTCTTACAGAGACAGGGAACAAGTCCGCCACCTCTTTTTTCATGTTTCTTATTCTCTGTAGACACACTTTAAATTTAGTGTCCTCTGTGTCACAATTGGTTTTGTAGTATAGATACACCTGTGAGGAGGAGAGCGGTTCAATGTGATAGATGTACATTTTCACCCTCTCCCCCTTGCTATATTCTTTTAATGAAAGGCGTTGTGTTGACTTGGTGCGATAGGCTATAACGTAGTCACTTGCCCATATGCAGTCTAGGATGTACTTCTTTCTCTCCATAAGAGAGAGGCACCCTTCTAAATACACATTAGGTCTACTTAGCTCAAATTCATCCTTGAGAGCGTCTGTAAACACTTTCACCTCTTCTGTAAGTCTTAGGTCACAAGGAACTCTAAGCTTCTTCACTTCCCTTTTTCTCCACTTCATCTATAGCCTCCTGCTCTTTTTCAGCTTTCACTTCCTGAGGAGAGAATTTCCATGAGTCTTGCCACATCACCATAGCCATGCTGTCAAGAGCCACTATAAGCTGGCTTTTAGGGAGTGCAGCAAGTTCTTCTGTACCACCTACATTTAGGTCTACAATGGTTTGTTTGCAGAAGAGGAGATGGAAGTCCATTATGTCTCTCTCTTTAGCTGTGCCCTTCTGCATTTTAGCACCTATTGTATTCATTTTCTTTAATATGTCTGACATTATTTTTCTCCAACTATTTCTTTAGCCATTGATTCTATAAACCACTCTGCTGGCTCCCAGCCCATTGCTTTTCTATTGCACCCATCACATCTATCGTCATCACCATCATTCTTACACGAATCACAGTAGATATTACTTAGGCTTGATGTTAATATTTTCTTTGCTTCTTCGATATTCTTCATATTCTTTTCCTTTTGTTTGTAAAATGAGGGAGGGAAAACAGTGTTTCCCGACATTGTTTAACTTGCAAGACATTCTTGCTCCTCCCTGTAATTTAAAATAGGCCACTGTGACGGGTTGAATTTCTTAGCCAGATCCTCCATTTGCCACAACAGCCTATTAAAATGCAATGGGTGGACTTGAACCACCGCACCAAGGCTCTAACCAACTGAGCTACATTGCACACCGTTCATTTAGCCGAAAGGCAAATCGTCTGTGTATGCTTCAGTTGGAGGGAAGTCGTTGCTTGGCTGCACAGGCTGTGTCGGAGTTGCTGGCTGTGCTGGTGCTGCAAGTGTTTCCTCAACAATAGCTTTGTCAAGAAAATTAGTCTTCACCCATTCTGGCATAGCTGACTCATTAACGGGAGAGAGTGGAGTCATTCCCTTCATTGGGCTACTCACTGTCACTATCTTAGGCTTACCCTTTGGTGTATGCTCTACGGCAACCAAAACATTTCTACCCACTAAGGCCTGTTCATCATAATCGATGTAGTCCTCAGCAACAGTGACACGACCCTCTACGGCATTTCGTATCTTAATGAACTTGCTTCTTTCGTCATATGCAGGAGGTAAATTCACCCATGTATTAACAGTGTATCTGTCGCCTTCATATTTACCATCTGGTATGGCTTCATCAAATTCATAACTAATTATCACTTGATGGTTGATTTTCACCACTCCTTGCCATTCACTTTTGTGTCTTCCAATGTCCCACACTCCTCTGATTACAGCGGGGTATGTCCCTGCAGGAAGTTCTGTGAAGTCTGATGGTGCTGATGCTGGTATATTAATGGCCATTGTTTGGCTCCTTTGTTTGTGCACGTTTATTGTGCTGTTTATGCCTTGTTTTCTATAAAGAAAGCTTCGGCCTCTTCTATTCTCTCTAACATGAGAGATATGTCTTCTTCGTTATATGGGATGTCTATAATGACAAGGCGCTTCTTTACATCAATGAAACGAGGGTCGAAGCTTATAAACTTCCATTGCTTCATTCCTGTAGCCACCATTCCTGCTATCATTTGCCAATAGTAGTCTGGCATGTGTTTCTTAACATCTTTCCAGCTCTTGTAGCGAAGTCTCTGACTCTGCTTATAAGAGGCGTGAGGGCATTTAGCTTCCACTCCATACTTCTCTTCACTGTCAATGTGTAGGAAGTCTGGTGTAGCCACTAGAGAGCCTTTTGTAATGCTCTCCCCTTGTATTAGGTCTTCACCTGTTGTTTTAACACACTCAATGCCAGCAAAAGGTTCCTGGTCAATACCCCATTGCATGGCCTGAGTGGTTGGAACTGGTTTGTTATTCCCTGTTTCTCTTTCAGCTATAAGCTCCCAGAGATAGGTGTAGCCTGTTTTTGATATGCCCTTGGGGCCCATTA
>NZ_JAUCGJ010000080.1 GCF_030378065.1 Candidatus Venteria ishoeyi
TGGCAGATTTAAGCTGGTTTATGCGTTGTCTGAACGAGCCAATTGCACGCCAGGCAAACAAGGAAGATGAGTGTACCGGGCGCTTCTGGGAAGGGCGTTTCAAATCCCAGGCTTTGCTTGATGATGCTGCTTTAATTAGCTGCATGGCATATGTTGACCTTAATCCGGTACGGGCTGCCATTGCCCAAACACCGGAAGATTCTGAATTTACTTCTTTTGCAGCAAGAGTTGAGATTCAAAAAAAATCAGTCTCAAAACCAGAACCACAAAGCCAATGGCTTTTACCTTTTGCTGAGACTAAAAAGACCGGGAAACCTCAAGCCACGCAAAATACGCATGTTTGCCTGCCCATCAGCCAGGAAGAATACTTTGAACTGGTCGATTGGACTGGGCGCTGTATTCGTGATGGTAAGCGTGGCGCTATTCCTGCGCATATTCGACCCATTTTGCAACGTCTGGAAATTAAGCAAGACAACTGGATAGATGGCATACAGCATTACGGTAATCATTTTTATAAGGTTGTTGGTATCATGCGGCACTTGCTGGAAGAAACTGAACGGCAGGGGCGAAAATGGTTTAAAGGTCAAAGTGCTGCCCGGTTGTTATACCAATAGCTGATATTTTCATTTCTCATTAAGTTATATTTATGGCACCAAATAGCCTGCCATAGGTAGGTTATGGCTGATTTTTGGTTTTTTTCATATAATCGGGCTGTTTTTCCTGGTTTATCTCTGAATTTTATAATTTGACTTGGCTGAGGAAATTAGAACGATAGTGTAGTTTTATTTTTTTAATTTATTGGCTGTCTCTAATTTGTCATTTGTCTAATTTGTCATTTGTCTAATTTGTCATTTATCTAATTTGTCTAATTTGTCTAATTTGTCTAATTTGTCTAATTTGTCTAATTTGTCTAATTTGTCTAATTTGTCTAATTTGTCTAATTTGTTTGTCTAATTTGTTTTTCTAATTTGTTTTTCTAATTTGTTTTGTCTCTAATTTGTTTTGTCTCTAATTTGTTTTGTCTCTAATTTGTTTTGTCTCTAATTTGTTTTGTCTCTAATTTGTTTTCTTGGCTGTCTCTAATTTGTTGTCTCTAATTTGTTCAAGCTACAGTCTATTATTCAAGTATTTTATACCTACATAATTTTGACAAGGCTGTAACCTAATTGTTACAATTGGGTTAATAAATAAGTTAAAATATAATTATGGAATAATATAGTAATGGACTATTATCTGTTTAATAACACAATAAAAATAAAGATTGCTATTGTCTTACTCTGTCAATGCCTGTCTTTTCCCTCTTTACTGGCTGCAACTGGCAATAATGAAAATGACTTGGCTTATTTGCAGAGTCTGTCTCTTGAAGAACTTATGAATATTGAAGTTGTTTCCATTGCAACGGGGCAGCAACAAACTACAAGTGAGGCTCCCGCCACAGCCAGCGTCATTACTGCTACAGATATTCAGGCAATGAATGCCGTCGATCTGGATGAAGTTTTAGCAACCATTCCCGGCCTGCACGTTTCACATCATCATTTAACGGGTAATCCCATTTATACCATGCGCGGTCTTTACTCCTTAAATAATCCGCATGTATTGATTTTAATTGATGGTATGCCAATCACAACGCTAATGGATGGCAACCGGGGACGTGCCTGGGGCGGTATGCCCGTACAGGCAATTTCTCGCATTGAGGTCATTCGTGGCCCAGGTTCTGCACTCTATGGCGCAGATGCTGTTGCTGGCGTTATTAATATTCAGACTAAAACTGCCAGTGACATTGACGGCACTGAAGTTGGAACTCATCTTGGCAGTTATGATACGCAATACACCTGGTTGCAACACGGCGCAAAGTGGCAGGGTTATCAATTGGCATTCAGTCTGGAATATTTTCATAGCGATGGTTATGGTGGTCTGCTCCAGGAAGACATGCAAAGCGCTCTTGATCGCAAATTTGGTTTGGCTGCTTCGTTAGCGCCTGCGAAAATGAATTTACAAAAACGGGGTTATGATCTGCGACTTAATCTGGAGCATGGTCTGTGGCAATGGCGCATGGGTTACCAGGATCGTTCCGATCTGGGTGCGGGCATTGGTATGGCGCAGGCACTGGATAATATCGGCAGTTATACGGATCAACGCTTTAATACGGATCTGACGTATCACGATCCTGATTTGAGTGAACATTGGGATGTCACTGCACAACTGAGTTTTTACCAGAATTCACCATTGCAAAGTGAAGGTTTCCAGTATCTCTATCCAGCGGGTGGTTATAACGGTAAATACCCGGACGGTTATTTTAGCTCACCGGTTTTTAAGGAACGCCATTTTCGACTGGAACTGTCCGGCTTTTATTCCGGCATCAAAGATCATGTATTGCGCGTGGGTACAGGTTATACTTTTGGCGATATGTATCAGGTTGAGCAAATGGCAAATTTTGGCCCCGATCCCATTACCGGCGCGTCGCTGCCACCGGGTTCCGCGCCAGTCAGTTTCACGGATCAGCCTTTTGCGCCAATGCCTGAAGCCCAGAGAAAAAACAGCTATTTATTTGTCCAGGATACCTGGAAACCTCATAACGACTGGGAGATTACGACAGGTTTGCGTTATGATAATTATTCCGATTTTGGCTCAACTTTAAACCCGCGTTTGGCAGTGGTATGGAAAACCAGCGCCAAACTCACCAGCAAACTACTTTATGGCAGCGCATTTCGCGCCCCTGCTTTTAATGAATTATATAATATTCATAACCCGATGATGCAGGGTAATGCCGAATTGAAGCCGGAAAAAATGCAGACCTGGGAGCTGGGTTGGGCTTATTTATCACATGAAAACCTGCATTTTGGACTCAACCTGTTTCATTATACGCTCAAGGATAAGATCCGCTATCTGGCTAATATTAACAAAAATGGTTTTACTGCACAGAACCGTGGTGAGCATCGTGGCTATGGTGCTGAATTGGAAGTTCGCTGGCAACCGCTGCAAGCACTTAATGTTATCGGAAACTACGCTTATCAACACAGCAAATTAGACCAAATCCATGAGGGGGCTTATGCGCCCCAACATAAGGTTTATCTACGTTTTGACTGGAATATCATCAAACGCTGGACATTACATGGGCAGCTACATTGGGTTGCATCACGGCAACGCAACCCTGCTGATCAACGTCATGATATTGCCGATTATACGACAATTGATTTGGGACTGCGTTATAGCGCACCCAACAAAAAATGGAAATTCTCTGCTGGCGTGCGCAATCTGCTGAACCAAGAGGCCAGTGATCCCAGTCCGGGTCCAAATGCGATGGGCATAGTTGGTATTCCAGAGGACATTCCCCTGGCCGATAGAAACTATTTTGTAGAAGCACGTTATTACTTCTGAGTTCCGCAGGACGGATAAGGCTTTTGCCGCCATCCACCAATGTAAGGGATCAAGTCCAATAACTGAGACTGAGTCCCCCAAAATGGTGCATGGTGCTACGCTTATGCACCCTACCACGCTACCGCACTTACACCTTAGCGATGCAACCAAACCCGCAATAAGGACAGCAGGCGTTCAGCTTCCACGGGTTTAGACAAGTAGTCACTGGCTCCCGCATCAATACATTTAGCCTTATCCCCTTTCATGGCTTTGGCGGTGAGCGCGATAATAGGGATATTACGGAATTTAGGCTGGGCGCGAATTGCGCGAATGGCTTCATAGCCATCCATTTCCGGCATCATAATATCCATTAAAATGGCATTGACATCAGGATGCTTTTCCAGCTCGCTCAATCCCTTTTTCCCCGTTATTGCGGTGAAAACTTCCACACCGCTATCTTCCAGGGCGGAGCTTAGCGCAAAAATATTACGCATGTCGTCATCAACAACCAGCATTTTTTTATCACTAAATACCGCGTTGGTGTCATAGACCTGATATAACATTTGTTTCTGCGCTTCTGGCAAGTTGGCGTTTACCTGATGTAAAAATAGCGTTGCCTCATCCAGCAGACGTTCAGGAGAATGGGCCTCTTTGACGGTGAGATTGGTGGCATATTTTTGCAGCAGGTTTTGTTCTTCTTCATTTAATTGGCGTTCACCATAAGCAACAACCGGTACCGGATTGGTGTCTTGAAACAGCGCATTGAGCTGCCCGATGCCCGCGCCATTTTCCACATCAACATCCAGTACAATGCAATCAATGGGTTTTGAGGCCAGTTGTTGACGCGCATCTTCGCAGTCAGGTGAAATAATGCTATGAATACCTTCACTTTGTAATAGCTCCAGAATTTTTTGTTCATGTTCAGCATCATCAGTGATAATCAACAGGTTGCGTATTGAATTGGCAATAAAGCGACTGATTTGACTAAATGTTTCGGTCAAGTCAATCATACTCACAGGTTTCATGGAGTAACCAATTGCCCCCATCATGCGTGCGTCTTGACTGTAATCCGATCCTGAAACAAAATGCACGGGAATATGGCGTGTATCCAGATTGCTTTTCAGGCGTTCCATAACGCTCCAACCATCGATTTTTGGCAGACCAATATCAAGAATAACTGCGGCAGGTTCATAGTGTTGCGCAAGTTCCAAACCCTGCTCGCCATCGGCGGCATATAAGCATTTAAAGGATTGCTCACGCGCCAAATCTATCAGCGTTTTACCGAAATTAAGATCATCTTCAATAATCAGCAGGGTTTTATCTTCGGCTTGGATCTGTTCCCGATCATCAAGCACTAAGGCAAAACCTTGTGATTTTTTCGGCGTGGTTCTTGGCTCAGGTTTGGTTTTAGCTTCTGTTTTGGCTTGAATTTTTGGTGGTTTTGTTATATTTTCTGCTATTTTTTGTTGCAGACGCAGGGGGAGATAGATAACAAAACGGCTGCCACTGCCTTCTTCACTGAATAGCTGAATTTCTCCCCCCAGCAGTTGCGCCAGTTCGCGGGAAATGGACAGACCCAGACCGGTGCCACCGTAACGGCGGCTGGTGGTGCCATCCGCTTGCTGGAATGCCTCAAAGATGTGTTTTTGTTTTTCTTCGGGAATACCGATACCACTGTCACTGACCGCAAAGGACAGGGTGCGTTCAGGATCTAAATTTTCACGGTTAAGCAAGGTGTCTGCACCGGGCTTGCCAATGTTCAAGCTGACTTCACCCTCACTGGTAAATTTGAAGGCATTGCCCAGCAGATTGTTCAGTATTTGGGTTAAACGCTGAAAATCGGTATTTATGGCAAGTGGCAGGCCGTCTTCAACACGAACCGCAAATTCCAGGGATTTTTCATCTGCCATGTGGCGGAATTTTTGTTCTACGGAATCCACAATTTTATTGAGAGAGATTTCTTCCAGGTGAACATCAACCTTGCCAGCCTCAACCTTGGATAAATCAAGAATATCATTAATCAGCGCCAGTAAATCAGCCCCGGCATTATGAATGGTGTTGGCATATTCCAACTGTTTCTCACTGAGGTTGTTTTCTTTATCCGTTGCCAGTAATTGCGCCAGAATCAATAAGCTGTTCAGCGGCGTGCGCAGTTCATGCGACATGTTGGCAAGAAATTCAGATTTGTATTTGCTGGCAATTTCTAATTCTTCAGCCTTGACCTGAATTGAGCTTTTAGCGCGTTCCAGTTCATTGTTTTTACGTTCAACCTCCGTTTGTTGTACTTCCAGTGAATGAGTGCGGTGCTCTAATAACTCATTGGTTTGGCGCAGCTCTTCCTGCTGGGTCTGCAACTCTTCAGACTGGGCTTGCAGTTCTTCAGCCTGGGAAGTCAGTTTTTCATTACTTTCCTGCATTTCTGCTTTTTGTCTTTGCAGTTCGGCAGCGCGTTCTTGCAGTTCCTGCGCCTGTGCCTGACTCTGATCCAGCAGTGCCTGCATTCGTGTGCGGGATTCAGCAGACATGACCGCAATGCCAATACTGGGGACAACCTGGGTGAGAAACTCCATTTGCAAATTACTGAAATCACTAAAAGAGCCTAACTCAATCACACCTTTTAACTCATTTTCATAAGAAAATGGAATAGCCAATATCGTATGAGGGACAGCATTCCCGCTACCTGATTGAATATGGATATAGTCATCTGGAATCTGCGACATCAAAATCGGCTTGCGCTCCAATGCAGCTTGTCCGACCAGGGCTTCACCAATTTTAAACTCATTCACCATACCTTTGCGGTGTATATAAGCGTAACTGGCAACCAGCTTCAAACGGGCGTCGGAAGGGTTTTCTTCTTCAGTTAACAAATAAAATAAACCGACCTGGGCTTCTAAATAGGGGGCGAGATAATTTAATAGTTTTTCTGCCAGGATGATGACATCTTGTTCACCGCGTAGTTGCTCATTGAGTTGTGCCTGCCCGGTTTTCAGCCAGTCCTGAATGGCATTTTGTTCGGTCGCCTGGGATAACTTGCCAGCCGTATTTTCCAGCGCATGACGAATTTCTGCAAAATCACCACTGTATTCCAGTTCTACCTTGGCTTGCATATTACCACTGGCCAATTCTGCCAGAATGCGGCTGGTTTCACTGATAATGGCCTGAAGGTTTTCCGCCATCTCATTGGTGGCCTGCTTGATTTTGGCAAAGTCTCCCGGAAATTCACTATCAATACGTACTGACATTTCACCACCAGCCAGGTGGGAAAAGGTTTGCCCTGCTTCACTAATCAAGGCTTGCAGATTGTCAGCCATGGCATTAGCTGCATGTTTAATTTCTGCAAAATCACCCGGAAATTCGGATTTGACGCGACTACTCAGGGCACCTTCAGCAAATTGCCAGGAAACCGTCTGGGTTTCTGCAATCAAGGCCTGCAAGGTAATCGTCATGCGGTTGATTGCATCTTTAATGGTGGCAAATTGACCGGGGAAGTTCTTTTCAATACGTGCGTCAAGCTGGCCTTGTGCCAGCTTTTGTGTGACCAGGCTGATTTCACCTATAATTTCATGCAAATTACTTTGCGTAGTTTGCATGGCATTTAGTAATTGCCCAACTTCATCTTGCGCGGGGGTGGTTTCAATTTTAATATTCAAATCCCCTCTGGAAATGCTATCGAGGGCATTCACCGCCTTGTGTAAATTTTTAGAGAGCACGCGACTCATCAAATAAATCACCAGCCAGGCTAACACCAGAATCAACATGCCAATGCCCACAATATTCATCAGCGTCTCATTGACATGGGCCATTAATGCGGCCTTGGGAATGTTAACCGTAACCATCCATTTCTGACCGGTAAAGCCAATTTCTACCGGTGCGCCGTAGGTAATAACGCTTTCTCCCCTCCATGAGGACATGCGATCGATTAAAAATGGTTCATTACTCAAAATCTTTTTAGTGAAAAGTTGAGATTGGGTCACTTCATTGACTTTTTTACCCACATAATCGGTATTTTTACTGGCGGCAACGACACCATTACCACTGAAAAAGTGTACATAAGCCCCTTCAAAATCTCCAATCTGAATATGTTCGGCAATATCTTGTAACTTGGTCAAACTCAAATCAATGCCACTGATACCGATAAACTGATCATTTTTATCTAATAAGGGTACCACCAGGGATGTCAGCAGAATATCTTTGCCCTGCACCGGGTAAACAAATGGGCCAATAACCGTTTCACGTTTACGTTGTTTGGGTTTGAGATAATAATCACCATCGCCAGGCTTATCGTAATAAAGTAAAGCTTCTAATACGCCTTGACCTTCTGTGCCGCGTGTCCAATAAGGTATAAATCGCCCGCTATCATCATGTCCAAGCTCCCCAATAAAATTATGGTCTTTACCATCATAGGCATCTTTTTCAAAGGCAGTATAAACCCCTAAAAATTGTGGGTTATTTTCAATGAAATAGCGTAGAATGACATTAGCTTTGCGACGGGTGAGGCGAAAACCATCGATATTGGCGGCTGCTTCAAAGACATTTGCCAAGGCGCGGGCCTCATCCAGCGCAACTTCCAGTTGTGCTTTGAGATCATTGGCATGATGCAATGCTGTTTCCCGGGCAATCGTCTCCATATCTTTTTCGGCAAGACGATAAATCTGTATGCCGACATAGCTAGAAATACTTGCAATAGTGAGAATGATGACCGCCGTAGCGATAAACATCAGTTGTGTACCCAGTTTAAGGTTTTTGAAGCTGTGCATCACTTATCTCCTTTCCCAACGATCTAAACTGATGCCAAACATGATCACGCCAATGGCATCAGTTTCAGACATCACGGGTACTGATATCTGGATCATGATTTCATCAGTACTGAGATCATATTTCGCATCACTGTAATAAATTGCACCTTGACCATTGCGATAAGATTCAGTGAATTTAGCCTCATCACCTTGCCAATAATCAGTCGTCTTGTATGTAAGACAAACTAAGGCACCTTGCTGATCCATGACAAAAGCTTCGCTGATAAAAGGGTAGATTTGTTGCAGATTAAATAAGATTAATGCGCAATCATTGCGCATCAAATCCCACATAAATGAATCAATACCAGGCGTGTTACGCCAAGTGGTATCTTGTTGTTTAATGGAAGTGAGGCTGGTTTGCAGCATATTTTGTGTTTGCACTGCTAAAACAAATGTTTCGTGTTTAGCGGTCTCCTGCAAATAGCGTTCAGTAAAAACACGCATCGCCTTGGGTGTTTCATTTGCCCAGGCTGAGTTTGTACACAGGAATAACAGTACCCCCCAAGCCAACTTCATTGGTATAGAATGACGCATCGTAAACCACCTCCTTTTTTGGTACAACTAAGTAGAACACCTTATTCTCTCTATTCTCTCTATTCTCTCTTAGCGGAGAAATATTATTCGGTGTACTCAAGCTTATTTTTTTATTCAGCAGAAGCTGCTTTCAGGTGTAATGTAAAGGTACTACCTTTATTGACCTCACTCTGGATAGTGATGCGGCCCCCCATTATTTCTGCAAAATGCTTGGAAAGGGTGAGTCCCAGACCTGTCCCCCCATATTTGCGGGTGGCTGAACCATCTGCCTGGGTGAAAGGCTCAAACAGCTTTTCTTGTTCTTTTAGTGGAATGCCAATACCGGTATCCGTAACAGAAAAGTCCAGCCATTCTTCTTGAGAAGTTGTTTGTCTGACTACTGTCAGTGTGATATGTCCCTTTTCAGTAAACTTGCAGGCATTACTGATTAAATTTAATAAAATTTGTCTTAACTTGGTGAGATCAGTGAACAGATAGCCCAAATCTTTTGCATATTTAAGCTGAAAAGTATTATGGTTTTGCACTACCAGCGGTTGCACTGTAGTAGCAAGATTATCGAGCAATGTGATAAGTGAAATCGACTCATTATGAAGTGTAGCCTTACCTGACTCTATTTTGGAAATATCCAAAACATCATTAATTAAGGTGAGTAAATGTTTGCTCGATTCTAAAATTTTATTTGTATCATCAATGTAATCATTGAAATCGGGGTAATCTTCAAGTTGATCTGTAAACTCTTCTGTTAAAATTTCACTATAACCAATAATTGCATTCAAAGGCGTGCGCAATTCATGACTCATATTCGCCAGGAACTGGCTTTTAGAAAGGTTAGCCTGTTCTGCTGCTTCCCTGGCTTGTTCTGCGGCTTCTTTGGTTAGCTGCATAGAAGCTTCAGCTTCTTTACGCAAGCTAATATCACTAAATGAAACCACGCCCCCCACTGTCTTATTGTTCTCAATAAGTGGAGCGGCAATATACTCAACAGGAACCGGGGTGCCATCTTTTCGCCAAAAAACCTCATTATCAATGCGCTGGCTTTCTGTATCCCTGTTTTCACAAACAATATTGCAAATGGGACAATCCTCTGGAAGATAAACCGAACCATCCGGGTGGGCATAGTGGATTTTCTCGTGTTGTAGCTGCCCGATAAGTTCTTGTGGCGCATAACCCAGTATTTTTGCTGCCGCAGGATTTAAGAAGCTGACAGCACCTTCCAGGGTCATACCAAAGATACCATCTTCAGTACTATCCAAAATGAGTTGTTTTTGGCGGCTCAATAAGGCTAATGCCGCTTGTGCCTGTTTACGCTCATTAACTTCCAGACGTAATTTATTATTGGCTTGCAGCAGTTCATCAGTATGCAGGTATTCGCGTTCAATAAAATGTAAATAAGTACGAATACGGTTAATTAACTGGGAAGGATCAATAGGTTTAGTCAAATAATCAGCCGCACCGACTGCAAAGCCTTTTTCCTGAAATTCTTCGGATTTATATGCCGCAGTTAAAAAAACAATCGGAATATTTTTGGTTTTTTTTATGGAGCCTAAAATACGTGCAGTTTCAAAACCATCCATTCCCGGCATTTGCACATCAAGAATGATCAGATCAATGACTTGTTGCAGGATAATATTAAGCGCCTTTTCCCCTGAATCCGCTTCAATGACTTCTGCGCTAATATGCTCAGTCAACAAACTTCGTAAGGTAAACAGATTATTCTGGTTATCATCTACGATAAGGATCTGGGGCATTTGCTTTGTGGTCATGGTGGTCATGGTGGTCATGCCTCCCATCCTCTTTATCACTCCAGCAATCGCTGGATACACATTTCACCTATCACACCTGTGCATTAGTTAGCGTGCTTTAAAAGAGCCTGCGCAATCACCAGTGGAAACAATACTAAAATTTTTTATTATTTAAGGGAAAGTATAACAGTCTGTTCGTCAGTGTGAGCAACTTCTTTGCCATTTCCAACCTGGAGTGATGAAAACCGCCGGATATAAAAACTGTAAGCATCTTTCAGTGCTCAAGGTACTGAAGGACGCTTATACCTTATGCTAAAACAAGTGCTTTTGTAGTCACATGTGGTACCAAACTGGTGCCATGCCCCTGCTGGTATTAAAACAATTGGCTTGGGCAGAACTACATCAAGAGGAACTTTTAGGAGTGAGAATTTTATAACTTCAGCAACTTGGCTGGTCTTTTCCTCCATTTTCTGCGTTGTGAAAACAGTTACATAGCTTGCTATGCGCCTGTTTTCACGCCTTGAAAATAACTAAACAACCACCCGCTAAAAGACGGGTGGGTTAGAGCATTTGGCGGCTGAAAGCCGAGATACAGGGCGGACAAGCCCTGTTGTTTAGCCCCAACGGGGCGCATTAATATAGCCAAGGGCAAC
>NZ_JAUCGJ010000081.1 GCF_030378065.1 Candidatus Venteria ishoeyi
GATGGAATGTCAAATCTTCACGAGCGGGGGGCGCGGGTAATTTACGTGGCATGTAACCTTCTCGGGTTTAGTTTTATGATGACTGGGGGGTATTTTAACCTTTTTTGAGTGAAGCGGGAATTGCTGAGATTTAATTTGAGCCACCAATACATCTGTAAATTTTTGCTTTTGTTCGGTTGGTGACCAGCTGAAAAAATCAATACTACCATTAACACCTTCACTGAACGGCTTAAGAATTTCAAGCCATTTTATAATATTTTTTCTTGTCATCCATACTTCTTCTTGAATCGCCTTGCTTTTAGGAATGTAGAACTCAGCTGTATCATCATTACTCATTTTTATATGGCACTGCTCTCCTAATTGAGCACAGCTTAGTGATTTTATCAACTGCCAGTATAAAACAGGGAGATTATCTGCATCCAATTCATTGCTGATGATATCTTCTAGTGAATGACCTGCACGTAATTTTTGTTGAGTTTCATCTACAATGCTGCTATCAGAATAACTGGCAACGATATTTAATATTGTTTCAACTAAATCATGAGCCTCAAGAGAAAGTATAAAATCATTACGATTTATATTTATCTGATGATTGTTATTAATCAAAATCAATGACTTGGGCAATACATGATCAACCATCTGATATGCTTGCTTCTTAAAAGCTGCATGAGTAGTTGTATCTGCTGCCGAATTTTTAATCCCCAAACTGTTATCTGGTGTATGAATAAAATATAATGCTAGTTTTTTGAAATCAATTAACTTTTCATAAATATCTAAAGGTATTTTTTTCTGTTGATCACCGTGATTTCCAATCACAAAAATTAATTTGGTACGCTCATCACAACTGTCTATATCATGTAGTGCTTGACGCAAACCATTAAACAACTGTTTAGGATAAGTATTTTCATTATTAACAGCAATTTTAATGTTATTAATTTTTTCCCCAAATTCTCTCCAGTTTTTATTAGTATCAGAATTGTTTGTATGACAGGTATTTGTGGGTAAGGTCATATATTCACAAGCACCTTTATTGCATTCTAACCCCGGAATATTATCACGATACACACGAAAACCAAAACGAAAAGAACTTTTAATATAGTCTGCTTCTCTATGCAAGCCTCTGGCAATTTTGTATACGGCTTTTTTAGTGGCACGAATATATGGTGCCATAACTGAACTGGCTTCCAATACAAAAAATACATCCACAGACCTGAAAGATTCAACAGCTTCATTTTCTTGGAATGGATCCACTCCTTGCATACTGGTATTTGGCAGGGCAACCTTATAGGAATGGCATTTATATTCTAAAACAGGAATACGCATTGGAGATTTATACCAAGCATTTCCTCCTTTTAAAACTATACTCTTCTCATTCCCCACCCCAAGGTTCTGGCAGCCCTTGTGGGATTCACTATCTTCCAAGTGTTTATAGGCACATAATAAATCTGTATTTTCCTTTGGGCGCAGTCCTACTGTGGTATTCCAGGGGATAGTGTGATCAAAGTCCACCCACCCAAGTAAAGATGGCAAATCAGTATCGGCTAAATTATGATGTTCAGCCAGTAAAAAACGATGGTTAGCTAGATCTTCTGCCACAATATAAAGTAAGGTAAATCGGGATAGTTGCCGACATCTTCCTATACTGCAATCCTTGATATAAGGGGAAGGGTATGCAGTCACCGTTTTACCATCAATTTCTTTGCCAGAAGGTGTTTTAATAAAGGCTTTGCGCTCTAGCCCCTTATCACTAATTAAGGGATGGTGACCACATAATAAATCAGCAGATTCCATCCAGCCAAATATCTCATCACTTCCAATTTTACTGACAGCTACCCTCATCCCCTTAATTTTTCTTGGTGAAATAGCGGTATTAAATTTAAGTGTTCGTATTGCCTCTTTACCCCCTGCCGTAGCATAAACTTTCGCCCCTTCTCGTAAGACTCGAATGAGAGAGGTAGTTCTAATCGTTCCATTACCTGCTAATTGATTGGGAGGGAACTTATAATCTAAACAACTACCAGCTCCCGGCATAGCCCAGGCATAAATATCGACTGATAACAATAAAAATGTCATACAAATATGGATGGAAAAACGTAACATTATGTATTCCTCAGTCAAAATATCTGGAATATTTTAAAACTTAAATTTCCAGGTTATTTTTAATCAGGGTAAAAAATCTATGGGCAACCAATAGATTTGTTCTCCATATAAACTATGAAGGTAACTGTATTCATTGCCGTCCCCCAAAAAGGATGGTGGGTTTAATACCATTTTTTTGATATTTTTTCCCTTGTCACTAAGGTAGCAACTTGGCTCCTTATAATCTTCTAACTCAAAAGACACTTTCATACGTGGCTCTGCGGCAACAGTTACTAATATATTTCTAACGGATTTCAGCCAATCAGCTAAGTATCTCATTTCACAGGCTTCCATAGTTCTGAGTTCATGCAATGAATATTGCAATAAGGGACCTTGTTCACGCATAGGAAAACCACTTATACGTTTCATTAATTGTTTACCTAGTGCTATATTTAGCTTTAGTTTTGGCTCACCAAGAACAGATTCAATTTGAGCCACCAATATATCTGCAAATTTTTTCTTTTGTTTGGTTGGTGACCAGCTGAAAAAATCAATATCACCATTATCGTTTTCACCGAATGGCTTAAGAATTTCAAGCCACTTTATAAGATTCTTACTTTTCATCCATACTTCTTCCTGAATAATTTCTTTATTTTCAGGAATATAAAAATCAATTACATCATGCACTATTCTTTTTTCACATTGCTCTTCCAATTCACCACAAGCAGCATCTTTCATCCATTGCCAATATAAGACTGTTTTTTCATCCCCCTCCAAACCTTGATGAATAATATTTTCCAAGGAATTCCCGGCACGCAAGCTCTGTTTAGACTCATCTACAGTACTGCTGTCAGAATAAGTAGCAACATGATTTAATACAGTTTCAACTAAGTCATAGGCATCAAGTTCAAATATAAACTCATTACGGTTGATGTAAGTCTCTTTTCCTTTATTTATTAACTTTTTAGGTAATACATGATCTACTATTTTGTATGCCTGATTTTTAAAAGCAGTATAAGCTTTTGTATAAGCCTTAGGATTTTTAACTATGGAAGAATTATTAGGCGTTTGGATAAAATACAAAGCTACTCGGTTAAAATTACCATTAGGACCGCTTTTTAAGTCTCTATAAATATCCCAAGGATCTTCTGATTGTCGATCTCCATGATCTCCAATAACAAAAATTAGTTTAGCACGCTCATTACAGCTTTCTATATTTCCAATAGTTTGACGCAAACCATTAAACAATCGTTCTGGATAATCATCCTTATCATTAACAGTAACTTTAACTTTATCAATCTGTTGTTTAAATTCCTTCCAATTTTTCTTAGTATCAAGTTTATTTGCATGGCAAGTGCTTGCTGATAATTTCATATACTCACAAACACCCTTATTGCATTCCATGCCTGGAATGTCATCTGCATAATCATCACGATACACTTGAAAACCAAAACGAAAAGAGCTTTTCACGTAATCTGCCTCTTTACGTAATCCCTTAGCTATTTTATGAACAGCTTTTTTAGCGGCTTCAATATAGGGTTTCATGGTTGCTGTTCCGTCTAAGACAAAAAAAACATCCACATATCTGAAGGGATCAATGCTTTTATCTGCCTTAAATGGACGAAAACCCTGCATGCCCACACTAGGCGCAGCAACTTTATAAATATTATCCTTAGTCTCGTTATCTAAAACCGGAATATGCATGGGATTTTTGTACCAGACATTCCCCCCTTTTAATACAATAATTTTTTTCCCATTCTTAATAGCTTGCACTTTATCCTTCAGACAATCTTTACGAGATTTAAATTTACTATCATTGAAATCCTCATAAGCACATAATAAATCTGTATTTTCTTTGGGTCTTAGTCCTACTGTTGTGTTCCAGGGGATAGTACGATCAAAGTCAACCCACCCAAGTAAAGGTGGTAAATCAGGAGCAGCTAAATTATGATGGTCAGCTAGTAAAAAACGATGACTGGCTACATCTTCCGCCATAATATAAAGCAAGGTAAACCGGGATAGTTGCTGACACCTTCCAATATTGCAATCCTTGGCATAAGGTGAGGGATATGCAGTCACTGTTTTGCCATCAATTTCTTCACTGGGCGGTGTTTTAATAAATGCTTTTCGTTCCAAGCCCTTACTAGTTAAGGGATGATGACCACATAATAAATCAGCGGACTCCACCCAGCCAAGTATCTCGTCACTTCCATTTTTACTGATAGCTATTCGCATCCCCTTAATTTTTCTTGGTAAAACAGCAGTATTAAATTTAAGTGTTCGTATTAACTCCTTGCTCTCAGCCGTAGTATAAACTTTTGCCCCTTCTTGCAAGACTCGAATAAGCAGGATGGTACTAATTGTTCCATCATTTGCCAATTGCTTGGGAGGAAACTTATAATTTAAACAACTACCTTCCCCTGGAATAGCCCAGGCACTGGTATTGAGTAGCAGCAATAAAATGCTCACATAACTACCAATTAAAAAACGCAACATTTTTTATCCCCCCATTTCGCTAAAAAATTTTAATAATAGCTTAGTTAAGCTTGCTTGCTCTCTATCCCAAAAAAAGCATTCTGCACCAGCAGTTTTCCATACTTCACAAGCTTCATCCTGTAAAGTAACAACTTGTAGATCAACATGGTATTTTTTTTTCCAGATTCCAATAGCACCTAAATCAGCACTTGGTATTTTTGAAAAATTTCCATCAGTTAACCCTTGACTATCAACTAAATATAATATGGAATTTATTTGTGTATCTGTATTTTTTTGATTTCTTATTACATAATCCATTAATCCTAATTCTCTGATAGGATTAAATAAATCATCTGCATTAAATGAAAGTCGAACAATAAAATCCTTTAAATAGCTATCACCTGTATCATTTGATTTAAATTTATTATGATCAAAAAATATGTCACTAAGTCCTCCCCCACCCAGAATAAGACGTAAGCTAAAGTTAAGTTGTTTATCAGATTCTTTTAACTTAGAAAATACCTCAAGTAAGCTGTCTTGAATTATCTTACCTTGTGGATGAAGTCTATTGGACTGAGAAAGCAAAAGTAATCGATGATTATTTTTAGATGATATCACTTCAGGTGCTTTATTAATGAATCTATATTTATTTGAAATTGAGTCAATAACATTATTTATTGAAGTAATGTTTTTTATTAAAAAGTTATTAACTACATCATAATTAGATTCATCAAATTTATTGTTTACATTTATGATAAGTGGTATACGTTTTTCTTTTATTTCTATTTTAACTGTATTATCAGGAGTGATTTTTTCTATAAATTGCCCCATTGAAACAGATGTTGAGAAAAAGTTTTCCTTATTGAATGATTTACTTGATTCAAACAGCTTAGTGCTATTATTTTTCATACTTATTAGATAATTTCTTACAATACTTAAGTCAGAATAATTATTAAATGTTAATGTTATGTAGGGAAATTTATCTAATGTATCGTTTATTAATTTATTGGAATCTTTGTTGCATGAGGGGAAATATTGTGAAAACTTCTGACTACATATGTTAGATATGCAAGCGCGATTTCCTTTGTTTGTTACCGATACCCAGGGTAGGTTTTCAGGGTGTTCTGGAATAAGATAATGTTTATCATTATACATAATGTACGGTACTACCCGAACAGCAAGGATTGTTTGATCATGTCTATCTGTAAGTAATTTAGTCTTAGGATGAATCATTAAGCCAGCCATAAATGTTTGCTGCTTTAAGAATTCATTGTTATTATTTTTTTGGGTATCCCATATCCACCAAGCATCGTCATATTTAGGTGTCGCACTAAAACACTTTTTAATACTAACACCCTTATTAAGTAAAGTGCTATTATCATGATGAGTTGAATCAGCGATAGCAACACCAGTACCAAACAAGGAAAAAAGGATAATAGTTAGTGAACTTCTAAGCATATATATTTTTCTCACTATAAAAAAACTAATTATCATAGGTATTACTCTTGTATAACCAATCTAAAACCTAAAATAGGAGATTCTTTTGCATTAGAGCAGGTTACACTCGAATGCCCATTAGCCAATGCGCGTTCTCGTACTTGGTAATTCTGCCCAAGTACATTATACCCATTCAAACAGCTATCTGATGACCACTCAGTAAGGTTGTCAAATAAATGAACCACTGCTTTGGGAGTAAGTGATTTTTTCAGTTTTACTGGTTCATTCCAATCATTTATTTTCCTAAATTCTACATTTTTTAATCCTATATAGGCCAATGCTGATCGCCATTGTTTCTCACTAGGTAGTTTAATAATGCAATTATTTCCTGTTTTCTCACTAAGCCAATTTGCATAGCCTTGTGCAGCTTCCCAGGAAATATGACTAACAGGATAATCAGCCTGCTGCTTCCAACCGGTTGGTATAAATTGTTGCTCTTGCTTTATTTTGGTCAGCGTTTCCACATACTGTTGAAATTCCTGAACAGTTACTTCCCTGCGCATAATAAAGAAGTTTTTGTTATTATTTATTATTTTTCCTTTCATTTTTGGCATCCAATAAGACACCGATTGTGGCACAGGTTTTTTGTCAAATACAGGGATATGATACATAGGTAACACACCATGAATATTTTTTGGTACAGAAGCCAGACATTTTGGTGTGTGCTGGCATTGCTGGATCTGCCTTGAAAAAGTATCAAGTATTTCTATTGCTTTAGGACTTATTTTTGCCAACTGATTTTTTTTAATCTCAGCATTGTCACAGTCAAGTTCTTTTAGTAAGTTTATCGTTTGCTTTTGATACTGCTCACCTTTGGTTAAAGTATCTAATAAGTTCATCAAAACTACTGAGTCAATATCTGCATCTCTGAGTTTGTCAAGATGTTTTTTTGCTTCATTCCAATCAGCTTTATTCAACATTTTATTAGCCATATCTTGGTGATTTTGAGTATCATTAAGCTTGATTTCTAGTTCAATCAATTTAACCTTCCAGGAGGGGTGAAGCTGATGCAATTCATTGAGATATTGTTTTGCCTTATTCCAGTCCCCCTGAGTTATAAGTTGATTGAGTTTGGCCAGTTTATAAGTTTTATCCAGACGCAATTTTAATCCTGCTAATGTAGGCCAATTTGGTTCAAGTTGCTCCATTGCTATGATATGCTTTTCAGCTACATCCATATCTCCAGTTTCAATGGCTGCTATAGCTTGTTGCTGATACCAGTTAAGTTGGGCGTTTTTTAGTTGTTCGGTTAAGTCGGCAAGAAGTGCAGGATCTGGATCTAAATTATGGATATTTTTAATGTTTTCACTGGCTTCGCTCCAATTTTTATTATCAATATTCCTTTGAAATAATTTTTTTAGATCCTGTAATGCTAGAGCAGTCTTATATTGTTCAATTTTATTAAACAGCTTTTCTACTCGTATTTTTATATTATTTACAATCGCTTTAATTTCATCTAATTTAGAAGTTAAGCCATCAAGGTTCTGATTTTTTATATTATCTTTTATCTCAGTAATATTTTTTTGCGTTGAAGTCAATTCATTGTTAAGTAACTTAGCTGTTTCAGATATTGTATCGATCTGAATAGATTTAGGATTTTTTTCCACTAGTAAATTCACTTCAGAATCAATTTTTTCCATACGTATTTTTAATTTATCAATTTCTGACTCTAGTTCTTTGAGTTTATTTTTTTCTTCAGGTGAAGCTGATGACGGTTTGCAAGTAACACTTGGTGGAAAAAAAGAGACACTTTTAAATGTACCATTTATAGTACACCATATCATTTGACTAAAAAAAATTAAAACCATCAAACCAAAAATAAGTAGGGCACTTATTATTAATGGCCTAGGTATAGGTGGGGGTGGGTAAACTTTTGGAGCTATATTAGCACCACATTCGGGACATTTTTCATTATCTCCACGAATAGGTATTTCCTTTTTTTTATCCGCAATGGAGCAATTCCCAATATTATTGCATAATCCTAAAGGTTGTTTTTCTTCTCCATGAAGCATGGAAAGCCAAGAAGTCATACCTTAATCCCTCATTTCTAATATTTTAATAGCACTTTTACCACCATCATTAAAGAGTTTAAATTTTAAATTTTCTATGTCATTATTACACTCTTCTACCTTAATATGCTTAACATTCGCGACTATGGAATCTTTCAATTCACTACGTTTATCCATATGCAAATACTTGTCAGCTAGTAATATTTCAACTTGATTTTTCAGCTTGTCTAAATCACCTAAATCCATTTTATCAAATGAATCTATAAAATTTGTACCCAAATAGATAGGCTCTTCATCAAAACCATTTTCATCTTGTTGTAAAATGGCATACTGTTCGATACCTGTTGTAGGGTTCTTTAATTTATCAATCAATTTCATTGAATTTGCTAACAATAGATAGGGTGTTGTTTTTTCCATAAGGATTGTCATGGATGGTAAAAAAAGTTCAGGAAGTTGCGTACCATCTCCATCAGTATGAAGTTCCATTCTTATCGAATTATCTGAATTAACAAGTTCAAGATATTTTTCATGTAAAAACTTAACTTGTTCTACAAAACGTAATGGAAAATGATTAATTATATTAATTACTGTTATTTCATTAGGTTTAGAATTAGACTCAATGAAATTTGGTGATGTAGAACCGGCATAACTATCTTTAAATGCCTTCTTTAAGGTGATTATAAAATTGGCATACTGAGGGGCAGATGGCATAATAACTGTCAATAGAGATTGTTTAGTATTTATAGAGCTAGCACTACCTCCATTTTTTATTGACTCTGCATTATCAAATTTAAGATAGGTGCATGCATGTTTTACTAAATTAGTAACATAAGCATTAAGACCTTCAATATCACTATTATAACGCGATTGAAGCTTCCCAATAATACTGATATTTAGTAAAGGGCTTCCACCACTTTGAGTATATTTATTATGACTTATTAGGGCATTATCTTCACTATGTATTATTAATGTATCCATGAGAGATGAAACACTTAGTTGATTAAATGCTGAGAAGCTATATTTTCCTCCTATTTTTGCAATTATTTCTGAGCGTACATTACTTGCACAAACTTTTTGATACTGCTCATCTTTCATTAGATCCATTGTGACATTTTTAACTAAGTCAGGATCATAAAAACGTATGAGTTTTTTGGTGAAATCATCTCCTTTCTCATCCTTGATTCTTTGATTTAGCATCTCATCAAATTTTTTGCTAGCTATGCTTATAGTATTGTTACATCTATCAACATCTGCTACTAGCCTCCTAATTTCTTGAATAATCTCATCTAGCAGTTTTTTGGAAAAAAGCAAGCCTTCTCGCCATGTTTTTTTTGTATATAAATCCCGTAAATTTAATGCCTGCTGATCAAACATAGTGGATGAACTTATTAATCTACCCAAGATCCCTTTATCCGCCCATTTTTTATTAATCTCATCCACTTTATCTTTTGCAGATTTTATATCCTTTTCCTTTTCTGTTATGTTATCATCAAGTTCTTTACGACGGCTAGCTAATGAGGGTTCTAGAGCAGATAGGAGTTGTGTAACATCATAAATAGAATTTACTCCATTTTTCCAATCATCAAATAACTCACTTTCAATTTTTTTGCGTATTTCAATCGCCATCTGGGATTTTGCATGCTGCTTGAGTTCATAAAATTTTATAACTCCACCTAGTTCTCCAGCACTCCTTGCGCGAAAGTTTTTATCAAAACGCTCTTGATATAAAGCAGCTAATTTATCTAGGCGAATATTTTTATCTTCATTTTGCGTGCGATCTTTAAACGGGGTAACTATTAATGCCCAGTCTTCATCAATAGTACGCCAGTTTTTTGTGATATCATCTCGAAGGATGGCTTTGGAAAGACATAAGTGTTCATCACTCAATAACCACTTCGACTGAGTGGATTCTTGCGATACATACTCATAAAAATCACGATTATCATGTTGATCAATAAACCCCTTATTATCATCCCAGTTATTAAATCTGAGGTGTAGGACTACTTGACGCGCAAAACTGTAACTTAAATATTCTTTAATTTCCTCTTCTGGAATTGCAGCGCGTTTAATACCAAAGGTTAAAAAATCTTTTGCTCGCTCTGGAATACCTATGCCATTTGGTTCCGGTGTGCTATTGATATTCTCAAATGAGAGCATGCGCCCAATGCCATCGCTTGCAGCAAGGCTTTTTACCGCAACTGTTTTTTGGTAAATAAAATCAGCGATAATGTGTGGTACGTCATGCTCAACCTTAACAATAATACCTTCTTCATTTTCAAGATTAAATAGATACATCCCATTAAAAACAGTATTAAGTGCTAGGGGTTGCCCTTTTTCTGCAATATCATGAGGATTAAACCTACCGGCGCTAAGTGCATTTAATTCTAATAAAGCAGCATAACCATTAGCAAAATAATTACCAGTATTCCACTGTGGCTGAGGTGTTTCTTCTGGCAAAAGCGTGTAGACATAAACTTTATAACGTAACTATTCAGACCCCCTCCACCTGAGCGGCAGGCAAAGCCGGAGCGCTTCTCCCTGCCCGCCGCTCTCTAATAACCTTTTCCAGATAACGCCAAGGAGAAACATCTCGCTTACGGCAGGTATCAA
>NZ_JAUCGJ010000082.1 GCF_030378065.1 Candidatus Venteria ishoeyi
CCTCCTGTTGATGGTCAGCCTCCTGTAGACGGTCAGCCTCCTGTAGACGGTCAACCTCCTGTTGACGGTCAACCTCCTGTTGACGGTCAACCTCCTGTTGATGGTCAACCTCCTGTAGACGGTCAGCCTCCTGTAGACGGTCAACCTCCTGTTGACGGTCAACCTCCTGTTGACGGTCAACCTCCTGTTGATGGTCAACCTCCTGTAGATGGTCAACCTCCTGTAGATGGTCAACCTCCTGTAGATGGTCAACCTCCTGTAGATGGTCAACCTCCTGTAGACGGTCAACCTCCTGTAGACGGTCAGCCTCCTGTTGATGGTCAACCTCCTGTAGACGATTAGTAATACTCACCATTTGCCTATTTTAATGGGTAGTTCCAAGAATTAATTTAGGCTTACGAAATATCAATGAGTTACGTCCTGGAAGGCTGTCCGAGAATAGCAAAATCAATCATTTTGCTAAAATTAATTCGTTATTTATCAAAAAGTTAAAAATCTGATTTTTTGAAAAATTGAGTTCTTGGACAACCTCTCAGGAGTCATTCGATAATGATGCTAGCCGATGGATCAAAATGGATTGGATTTCCACTGCATTGAATACAGTCAAATCGTTAACTTATTGATTGCAAATCACTAAAAGCCAATTCTTTTTTCTCCAAAAAAAATAAGCGAATAGTAAGCGTTTATTTATAGTTTATTTATACTGGCACACACATTATCACCAGGATGCGATATACCATTGGGTGCGGGAGCAGTTGATAAAGTGACAGGCTGCTAATGCAAAGAGGGGTGAAAAGCGGATAAAAATTCTTGCCATAACGCCTGCTCATCACGAAACAATTGCCAGCGTTGCAGTTGTCCTCGTATATCCAGGGTAAACAAAACATCATAAGCCTGTTGCGGTTGTCTGAGCAGCTTGGCTTGTTGTAATTCCCCTTGATTTTGTGCCAGCGTGGCGAGTAATTGCAGAGTATTTTGGCTGTCAGACCAGCGCAGCCAGTAACTGGCGTGATTACCACTGACTAACAGGTGCTCATTATCCGCCCACAGTATTTTTGCCAGCCAGTCAGAAGGACTGCGCCAAGTGTATAAAAGCCTGCCATCTACTGCCCAGATACGCAGGCCGCCATCCAGAGCAACGCTGGCAATCTGTTTGTCATCCGGGCTGAAAGCGGCATCCAGTACAGCACCTGCCTGATTTTGATAAGATTGTATTTGTTTGCCAGTTTTCACTTGCCAGCGTATGACCTGTCCATCTTCTGCAATGCTGAGCAGTTGTTGACCATCACTGCTGAAAGCCACTCGATAAACAGGGCCTTGGTGTCCTGTCAAAGTATGTAATAAGTGACCACTGTCTGCATCCCAAATACGTACTTGTTGATCCGCTGCTGCGCTGACAATATACCGGCTGTCCGGGCTAAATTGTGCGTCATAGACCCAGTCAGGATGTCCCAGCGCCAGATGGGGACGGTTGCTTTGCATAAACCATACGCCAAGACTATGATCGGCAGCATGGCTTAATAATAAGCGGTCATCCGGGCTGAATTGCAGCTTAAATACGGGTGCTGTGTGCCCTACCAGGGTTTGAGTGATTTTTTTCTGTTCCAAATCCCATACATACAACAAGTGATCATAACCCGCCAATATCAGTTTATCCCCTTGCCGGTTAAAGGTCAGATGTTGCACCTGCTCTACCGGTAAGCCCATACATTGTGACTGTAAACCAGAGGCTTGCAGAATTTGTATATCCTTTTTGGCGATGGCGAGTTGCCAGTTTTCACTCAGGCTGTCGTTTTGCAAGGCAAAATGACTGACATTGCTTCTCAGGGTTTTGACCAGTTCATTTTCCGGCAGTTGCAGCAGGCTGTCATATACCGGTGCCAGAAATGCAGGCGTTGCTTGTGATTGTGCAGCCACTTGCAATACCGCAGTGTAAGCTTGCGCCTGATTCAAGGCTTGTAGCCGCGCCAGACGCTCTTGTTGCCATTGTTGTTTGCTTTGTTGCAATTGAGTTTCTTGCTGTGCCAACAGGCTTTCTTGTTGTTTAAGCGTCTGTTTTTGCTGATATAGTGCCCATAAAGCCCACAGCAAAATAGCCAATAACAGCAGTAAACTGATTAACGAGGCGCGGGGCAAGGTATTTTTCATATAAAATTCAGTACAAAGCTATGGCAGTTTTTTGTGCCGGTATAGGGTTTGGCAAGGTGCAAATGAAAACTTGCGTGAAGCAAAAGCAGGTTTTTTGCATTTCAAGCCTTCAAAACCTGCGAAAAAGAAGCTTTTGCCTAACCCCCCGTTACAAACGGTAAACGCTATTAATAGGGGGTTTGCCCCACATAGTTCCCCGGTGGGTTGTAATTACATATCCACACTTGACTGCCATTGCCGCATTGCGCCGTGGCACAACCTAACTGTTTGCTGTTTTTCCATACAATCTGGGTGTAATGACCACAGACCTTGCCTGCTGCGCAACGATTGGTTGTGATGTCATAATCCTTTTTCTCGCTGGCCCACATATCCACTACCACTTGTGGACTTAAGCGATAGCCTCCTGCCAGGTTTTCCCCATAGCGCCGATTCTGATCCCGGTGGCGCATATTGCAAAAAGTTTGTGTGCCCGCCTCTGATTCCAGTACCTGCGCCCATTCTTTGGCATGAGCGGCAATGTCATCTGACCAGTTTAAACCTGACAGTCCCACTTCTGCACGCCATTGATTATGCGCGGCAACCACACCCTTAAACGGTGCAGGTGCTTCCTGGTAAACATCGGCTTTGTCCGCAGTCGTTGTTGTCTCCGGTGCTGTCGGACTGGTATCTGATGGAGTGGCACGGGTATTGGGAGCCGGTTTATGACTACTTGTTGTGGTGTCTGGTTTTTTTCCTAAAAACCACCAGCGTTGATTAGGTGCATTATTACAATCCCAAATCTGCACCCGACCCCCGGTTTTTAATAAATCAGCACCTGCAATGTCCAGGCATTTGCCCCCACCATTGACCAGTCGCTCTTGCGTGTCAAATTGCCATTGTTGATTAGGTGCATCATTACAATCCCAAATTTGCAACGGTGCACCATTATTTTTAAGCTGTCCACCAGGCACATCCAGACATCTGCCAGCCTGACTAACCAGACGGCTCTTATCGTCAAAATACCATTGCTGATTCGCTGCATCATTACAGTCCCAACTGTGTACCTGACCGCCCTGATGATAGAGTTCAGGGCCGAGTACATCCAGACAACGCCCACCAGCATTCAGCAAACGCTCGGTTTGTGCCGCTAAAAGCAGTTGTGCAACAAAAAAAAGCATCGAAAAAATAAATATGATTTTTTTCATAAAAATGTCCTAATATTTAATATTGCAATTTCTGAAAGGTGCAGAGTGTGCATGTAATTGTTATATTCCCGTTTCAAAGAACGCATTCCATCCCGCTTTTGTTCTCATTGAAATATGCATGTCTTGCACAAAATCTGCAATATTTTTTAATACAACAGAAAATTCCTCATCATTTAATATGGCACATATAGAACAGCAAAATGCCTGATAATCTACAAAATCAAAATTCTTACCCTTGTAAGAATAGCTGCCTTCTACCACATCAAGTTCGACAACATCGGTTGCTAACCTGCATATGAAAGTTACAGAACAATCAATATGACCTGTGGAATTAAGTGCGTCAAGACTATCATCTAGCCGCTTTTTTGACACTGGCTTAACTGTAATTTCATATAAATTTGTTACATCACCCTCAATTTCTAACCAAATATCAGCAGGTTTCTTTGAGGTCGTATTGGTACCAAAAACACTCTCATTTCCACCAGCAACCTGAATAGTGGAAGCACGGAATACGGCAGCTAGAAGTTGTGAAACAAGATATTGAGGAAGATTTCCCGACTCTGGGTATCTGAGGGTAAATTCTACTAATCTATTACCTAGGGTTTGTCTTGATTCAGACTGCTTAATTTCAGCAAGTTGATAACTGCTAATGCTTTCAGCATATTTCCAAAGACGAAAAAAGAAATAATCGATGAATCTGGCTCTTTTAGCTTTTCCTGCGTTAACAACAATTCTGAGGAACTCCACAGCGGCTATAGCGGCTGATTGCGGTCTACGTCCCTTTGCCCAATCCTCATTTAATTGGTAGACATTCTTAGCAACATTGAGTGGATCGGATTTTCCGCAGGGGATACCGTTTTCTTGTAGTGCATACCAAATACCTCCTTCAAATATAGATCGTGGATTGCAATCGTAAAAATTATTGAGTGGATCGTAATTCTCATTTAAATGTAAACCCGTTAAGGCTGTAACCACTACACCACGAAAGCCCTTTGCATTGACTTCGATAAACGCTGTCAGTAATTGATGAATATCTGATGAAGTCCCAAATTCTTGAAAATCCTCATCACACTTCGTTTTTGCAACGCCAAGCCGTGTATTGACATAATATTGGCCTGCACTATTTCGCTTAGATATTTCACTCATTTGGAAACCCGGTAAATTTTTTAACGATCTGCTGAAGTCGTGTATTTTCATCAATACGTAATGCCTCCAGAACCATTGAAAACTCAAGCACATCAAGTCGTTTTTCATATTTCTCTATTTTGGAAATATCTGATTGATTTAATCCAATCTGAGCTGCAAGCTCCCCTTGAGAAATACTCAGGCGAATACGTTCTTTAGCGAGTTCAGAAATGAGTGATTGATAGCGTTGATCATGGATTGTTTTACCTTTTTTCATGCTGTGTATCATGCTACAATTATTAATTTATTCGGAATTGGAATAATTCAATGAAAGCTATCTCATTATTTAGTGGCGCTGGGGGTATGGATGTTGGATTCAGGGATGCAGGGTTTCAAATCATTGCTGCAAACGAAATGGATAAATATGCTTGTGATACATTTCATGCCAATCACCCGGATACAGTACTTTATGATGGGGATATTGATGAAGTAAAAACTGAATTCTCAAAATTCAAAGGGGTAGATGTTATTTTTGGTGGACCGCCTTGCCAAGGATTTTCAGTTGCAGGGAAGATGGATCCAGATGACCCTAGAAGTAAGCTGATATTTAGTTTTTGTACCGTGATTGAGCGTGTGCAACCAAAAGGCTTTGTTATGGAAAATGTAAAGTCTCTTGGTTCACTCACCAAGTTTGAAGAAGTACGTGCTGCGCTTATTTCACGTTTTCAGAAAGCCGGGTATACCGTTACCACTCTCATTCTGAATGCAAAAGAATTTGGAGTTCCTCAGTCACGCGAAAGGGTGTTTTTTATTGGCGTGAAAAATGGATTTGAAGCAATTTTTTCATCCGCTTTTAAAAGGTATAAAAAGTTAGCTCCAACGCTTCGCGACGTATTAATCCCTTTAGGTAAACCAGGCAGTAAATATAATGATCGCATTTGCAATGCAAAAGTTACACTTGCCGCAAAACCTGTACTTAGAAAATCACCATATGCAGGTATGTTATTTAATGGACAAGGCAGGCCGCTAAATCCCGATGGGTGGGCAAGTACATTACCTGCAAGCATGGGAGGCAATAGAACCCCTATCATTGATGATAATCATTTATATAATGATGCAGCATCCTGGGTAGAGGATTATCACCGACATTTAATGGCTGGAGGTAAGCCGCAAGGTATGCATGATGCACCTTCTTATCTGAGACGACTTACAATCAATGAAGCCGCATTGCTTCAAACATTTCCTGCAAGCTATATATTTTGTGGTCCGAGCAGTAAAGTATTCTCACAGATAGGAAATGCTGTACCGTGTAAACTGGCGTATGTAGTGGCGAAATGTATAAGGGATTCTTTATCTGGGGTTGCACAAGTTGATTATGCTACAGTTGAGACAGGTCAGAATTTTGAACTTGCTATTGCGTGATGAAGAAATCTAAACAATATCGATATCCGTTATTGATATCCCTTTCAGGACCGAAAAAAAAGGATTAAATTGTGGAAAAAATCTGGTTAAATCAATATCCTGAAGGTATCCCTGCACAGATTGATGCCGACATCTGGCAATCCATTCCGGAAGGCTTTGCGCAGATTTGCAGTGAATTTGCCGACAACCCGGCCTTTAGTTGCATGGAACAAACACTGACCTTCCGTGAAATACAGCGGCTTTCCCAGGATTTCGCCAATTATCTGACGCAAGAACTCAAACTGGAAAAAGGCAGCCGCATTGCCTTGATGATGCCTAATATTTTGCAATATCCGGTGGCTTTGTTTGGCGCTTTGTCTGCGGGTATGACCATTGTTAATGTGAATCCCTTATATACCAGTCGGGAATTGCAACACCAACTGCAAGATGCGGGTGTCAGTGTGATCATCTTGCTCGATCACTTTGCTCATGTGCTGGAAACAGTGATAGATCAAACCTGTATTCAACATGTTATTGTGACATCTATCGCCGATCTGCATCCTTTTTTCAAACGTTTAGCTATTAATTTTACCGTGGCTTATGTTAAAAAAATGGTGCCAGATTACCAGTTGCCCGGTACTGTCTCATTTCGCAGAGCTTTAGCCAAGGGTCATAAAAAAACCTTTCAGCCTCAAGATATTCAACCACAAGACCTGGCCTTTTTACAATATACCGGTGGCACAACGGGCATTGCCAAGGGTGCAATGCTGACGCATCGTAATATGATCGCCAATATGCAGCAAGTACAGGCTTGGCTAAAAATACGGGCGCAAGTCGGAACGGAAGTAATTTTAACGCCCTTGCCGCTCTACCATGTATTCTCACTAACTGCTAATTGCCTGGTGTTCATGCGTTTTGGCGCGCACAATATTCTGATTCCCAATCCTCGCGATCTGAAACAACTGATCGCAGACATGAAACATTATCAAATAACAGCCATGACTGGGGTTAATACCCTGTTCAACGCTTTAAGTAATGTTAAAGCCTTCCGTGAAGTTGATTTTTCCCGGTTTAAATTGACAGTGGGTGGCGGTGCAGCGGTACAGGCCAGTGTTGCTAAAAAATGGAAACAAGTCACTGGACATCATATTTTAGAAGGTTATGGTTTAACGGAAACTTCCCCCGTTGTCTGCGTGGTACCACCTGACAGCACAGATTTTACGGGCAGTATTGGTCTGCCATTGCCTTCGGTGGAAATATCGCTGCGTGATGATGAGGGGCAGGAGGTTACAGCGCAGCAAGATGGCGAACTCTGGGTACGTGGTCCGCAGGTGATGGCAGGTTACTGGCAACGCCCGGATGAGACCGCAAAAACCTTAACTGCTGATGGCTGGCTGAAAACGGGTGATATAGCCCGTATGGATGAGTTGGGTTATGTCTATATCGTTGATCGCAAAAAAGACATGATACTGGTTGCTGGCTTTAATGTTTTTCCCAATGAAGTGGAAACCATCGTTGCAGAGCATGAAGCGGTGGATGAGGTGGCTTGTATTGGTATACCTGAAAAACGTGGTGGCGAAGCTGTAAAAATTTTTGTGGTACTAAAACCAGGGTTTGAGGTCGATGCCAAGACGCTGAAAACCCACTGCCAAACGCACTTGACAGAGTATAAAGTACCTAAAAAAATTGAATTTGTGCAAGCCTTGCCAAAATCAAATATTGGAAAAATTTTACGTAAAGAGTTGCGCAATACGGGTAAATAAGTATACCATAGCCGGATATTGGGTTTTTTTGTGAAATCCTGGTATAAATCAGTAACACTGATTTTTAGAAAAAATCAGTACTTAATAAATTGCAAGAGGGCAACATGTCAAATATAGTCGCAGGCACCGTTAAATGGTTTAACGATGAGAAAGGGTATGGTTTTATTGAGCAAGAAGGTGGTAAGGACGTCTTTGTTCACCATACTGCTATTAACGGTACCGGTCGGAAAACCCTGATCGAAGGACAACGTGTTTCTATGGAAGTGACACAAGGTCAAAAGGGTTTACAAGCTGAAAACGTAACTCCTGAATAAAAAAATAACGCCCCTTCTTCAGGGGCGTTATTTTTTTATCTACCAGAAAACCACAAGTGATGAATGAAGTCTAAATCAAACTCAGCTTGTTCATCCATTCTCTGCTATCATTTCTTTAAGCTTCTTTTCTGTCATCCGTTGCATAGGTTTTCCCGTCACGGGATCCGGTGGTGCCTGACGTTTTTCTGCATAGGGAAAAACCGTTAAAGACAAGCGTGTTTCACCAGCCATAAAACGGTAGCAAGGATATTTTCGCTCAATACCTGGATATAAGCGTTCGCTGATTTCATAAGGAATGTTTTGCTCCATCAATAACCAGGCAATTTCTTCCTGGGTATCACAAAACACATGTAAGCTAATCGTGGAATATTCATGGCTGGTACCGCTAAGTACTTTGCCTACCAGACACGGTTCAAATGACTGCAACATTTTCATTGCCTGCAATGCAGTATGACGCTGCTGGGTTAACCATTGGCTTTGTTCTTGCCCATAAAACAATTTTTGATAAGTGCGCAATGCCTGCTCAATTTCCTGATTATCCGGTAGGTTACGGCTTTGCGAAAGTCCCAGGCGGGCAACCGCTTTTTGTTTCGCCAGCTTAAAATCATCTAACGATTCCTGCGCCATAATGCGCGCTGCCGTTTCTGCAATTTGCTGACGTTGTTGTTGATTGCGCATAGTTTTTATGAAATTCGCATTATTTGCTGTTATTGTTCTGATGTTAAAGGTACTGCACCATAAAATGCAGTATTTTTATCCTGAATAATAAAGGCTGCATTCAAGCTAAGGAGTGAGGATGAAATAAATACAGAAACTGGGCGCAGGATTTTTATTCATTTTCAAGGCGTGAAAACAGGCGCATAGCAAGCTATGTAACTGTTTTCACAACGCAGAAAATGGAGAAAAAGACCAGCCAAGTTGCTGAA
>NZ_JAUCGJ010000083.1 GCF_030378065.1 Candidatus Venteria ishoeyi
GCGAAGTGGTGTTGAAAACAATATTCCAAAATTTGGTTTGATGCAATATAAATATGATTATTTTAATGAAATATATACCAATGACATACAATTTTTTACAAATGAATACAAAAAAAGATTCAAAAAAACACTAGAGTGTAATGAATGCTAAATAAACATTAAACATAGCGACTAATCACAGGAGAAAACTATGACCATTCTTAAAATGACCGATTTAGACCTTGCTGGTAAACGTGTTCTGATTCGCCAGGACTTAAACGTGCCGGTTAAAGACGGCAAAGTCACCAGTGACGTGCGTATTCGTGCCTCCCTGCCGACTATTGAACAGGCGATGAAAGCAGGCGCTAAAGTCATGCTGATGTCACATTTAGGCCGTCCGACTGAAGGCGAGCCTGCTGATGAGTTTTCCATGTTACCGGTTGCCAATCACTTAACTGGATTGCTGGGTAAAGAAGTCAAGTTGGTTAAAGACTATCTGGGCAATGCCCCTGAAATGGCAGACGGTGACGTTGTCTTACTGGAAAATGTACGTTTCAACGTCGGTGAGAAGAAAAACAACGAAGACCTCTCCAAACAATACGCCGCTTTGTGTGATATCTATGTGATGGATGCATTTGGTACAGCCCATCGCGCTCAGGCTTCTACCCACGGCGCGGGGCAATTTGCCGCAACGGCTTGCGCTGGCCCCTTATTGGCCGGTGAATTAGACGCACTGGGTAAAGCACTGGATAATCCTGCACGTCCTATGGTTGCTATTGTTGGTGGCTCCAAAGTTTCTACCAAACTGACTGTGCTGGAATCCTTGTCTAAAGTTGTTGACCAGTTGATTGTTGGCGGTGGTATTGCCAATACCTTTATTGCCGCAGATGGACATTCAGTTGGTAAATCCCTGTATGAAGCCGATTTGGTTGATGAAGCAAAAAGATTGGGTACAGCAGCGAAAGCCAATGGTGGTGATATTCCTGTACCTACCGATGTGGTTGTCGGCAAAGCGTTTTCCGAATCTGCTGAAGCGACCTTAAAGGCTGTAGATGCGGTAACTGAAGATGATATGATTTTTGATATTGGCCCGGATACCTCTAAAGCCTTGGAAGAAATTCTGAAACAAGCTAAAACCATTGTCTGGAATGGCCCGGTTGGTGTGTTTGAGTTTGATCAGTTCGGTGCAGGCACCAAAGCCTTATCCATGGCGATTGCAGAAAGTGATGCCTTCTCTATTGCCGGCGGCGGCGATACATTGGCAGCCGTTGATAAATACGGTATTAAAGATAAAGTTTCTTATATCTCCACTGGTGGTGGTGCTTTCCTGGAATTTTTGGAAGGTAAAAAACTGCCAGCCGTTGCCATGTTAGAAGAACGCGCTAAATAAGTATCATATATTGCAGAGACGTAGCACTGCTACGTCTCTACCGCTTTCCTCCAACTGCCTAACCGGAACAAATCACAGCATGTTAAAAAAACGCACAAAAATTATTGCCACCCTAGGCCCGTCTTCTGACAACCCTGAAATGCTGGACGCAATGATTCGTGAAGGGCTTGATCTGGTGCGCCTGAACTTTTCACATGGAGCATTTGAAGAACATCAGCAGCGCGCGGAACGGGTGCGGGAACTTGCCCGAAAAAATGGTCGCCAGGTTGGTGTTATCGTGGATTTACAAGGCCCCAAAATCCGTATCGGTCGTTTTCTTGCCAAAAAAATCATGCTGAACGAAGGTGATCCCTTTACGATTGATCCCAAGTGGCCATTAAAAGAAGGTACCCAAAGCTGCGTTGGCACCACCTATACCGCATTGCCCGTTGATATGAAGGTCGGCGACACCCTGTTGCTAGATGATGGACGCATCGTGGTTGAGGTTGAAAATATCGAAGACACCCAGGTGCATTGTAAAGTTATTGTTGGTGGCGAGCTTTCCGACAATAAGGGGATTAATCGCCAGGGTGGCGGCTTATCAGCAGATGCGCTGACAGAAAAAGATAAAGAAGATATTATTTCCGCAGCCAAGCTCAATGCTGATTATCTGGCAGTTTCTTTCCCCCGCTCTCCAGAAGACATTCATAATGCCCGACAATTGCTATACGCCGCTGGCGGCAAAGGCGGCATTATTGCGAAAATTGAACGCGCAGAAGCAATGGATGTCCTTGATGGGATTATTCAGGCTTCCGATGCGGTGATGATTGCGCGTGGTGATTTAGGTGTGGAAATTGGGGATGAGGCATTGCCACCGGCCCAGAAATCAATTATCAAAAAAGCCCGTACTCTGAAACGTGCAGTAATTACCGCAACGCAGATGATGGAATCCATGATTCATAACCAGATTCCAACCCGTGCTGAAGTGTTTGATGTAGCTAATGCCGTGCTTGATGGTACTGATGCTGTGATGTTGTCGGGTGAAACCGCAGTTGGACGTTATCCTGACAAGGTCGTCGGTGCCATGTCACGTATTTGTTTCGGGGCAGAACAACAGCGCATCGCCCGCACCTCTGGTCATCGCATGAATGCTGACTTTGTGCATATTGATGAAGCCGTTGCAATGGCAACAATGTACGCAGCCAATCATTTACATGTCAAAGCCATTGCGTCCCTGACAGAGTCTGGTTCTACACCTTTGTGGATGTCGCGCATGAGTTCTGGCATTCCGATTTATGCACTGAGCCGTAACGTGGAAACCCGTCGTAAAGTCACCTTATATCGTGGTGTTTACCCCATCAGCTTTGACGTACTGGCTAAAGACGACAGTATGACTACAAATTATCGCATTATTGATGAGCTCAAACGTCTTGGTGCAGTACAAGACGGTGACTTAATTATTATCACCAAAGGCGATATTCCCGGCCTTGGCGGTGGTACCAATGTGATGAAAATTGTCCAGGTTGGTGTCAAACCTGTTGAGGAAAAGCGCTTGGAAGTGCCCAATACCGATGAACCTTAACTTAGCTTGATGCTAACTTAAGGCGTGAGGATAAAATAAATACAGAAACTGGGCGCAAGATTTTTATTCATTTTCAAGGCGTGAAAACAGGCACGTAGCAAGCTATGTAACTGTTTTCGGAACGCAGAAAATGGAGAAAAAGACCAGCCAAGTTTCTCATGAATCCGTCACCTGATTTCTGATTCGGCAATTTTTTATACCTCCCGCAGAGGCGCAGGGATGCAGAGAAATGTAAGTTTCATTTCAGCACTTCCTGCCATTGTTTAACCAGTTCGATTAACTGCGGAAATAGTCGTTGTACTTCAGCAGCATGACCATCAATATTGGCAGAGACCAGGCGATTAAACAAACGCTCGCCCTGTGCCAGTTGATTAAGCAATAAAGCACTTTGCGCCTGGGCTAGGTGATTTTTTAATACGGTGCGACTGGCGATAATATGTAATAAATAGTTAGCTTCTAATTTTTCAAACTCTGCTTGTAAAATCTGCCTGTCATTAATCGCCTGTAAGTGTATTAAATCTTGTTGTAGCTGTTGAAATAAATGCCTGATGTGTTGCAATGAAACCACTTTATCAGCATTATTATCGATTTCACTTGCTGTTGATAAGTTTGTTTGCGTTTGTTGAGATGAGCTATTCAGTTGCCGAATCCACAAACTGCCGAGCAACCCCATAGTTAAGACCAGAATATAAACCGGCAGGGTATCAGGCCAGGTTGCACCAGATACCGGCATCTGCGCAGCACTGATTAAGGCTAAACTAATACCGCCAATAAATAAAACCCAGGCAAAAAAAAGTTGTATGTTCATGTCATTGCCAATGCATAAATTGCCGCGCCCACACCCGTCAACGCTTCGCCAATAATCAGACCCGCAGCCAAGGGCACCAACTGGTGTTCTGCAAATGCCAGTCCTTTGCGGCGCACCACCCACATCTGGGTTAAACAACCCAAGCCATAACCCAGGGTAATAGAAAACGGCAAATACATCGCCAGCCCGCCTAAGATACCTAAACCCGCTATCGGTGCAAAACCCAGTACAATGCCAACCAAAGCACCAAGAATAAATTTTTCCGTGGGAATGGAATGGGTTTGTACCGCATTAATCACTTCAGTCAAAGCACTGGCCTGAGGTGCTGGCAGGCTGGTACCTTCACCAAAACCATGTGCACCCCCTGCACCACTGTGCCAGAGTACGTATAAGGTGGCAAACGCCACCAGTACGCCAATCCAGGATGTGGCAAGCTGCGCGACCTGTTGCCAGAAAGGACGGCTGCCAACCATAAAACCGGTTTTTAAGTCCTGCATCATATCTGCGCTTTGCCCAATGGCGATAGCAACCCCAATGGTGACCATCATCGCAGCCAGGAGATTGCCGTTAAGCAATAGCATCATCATGGTAATTGAGATTAAAGCCATGCCGGAAATCGGGGAAACATCTGTTAAACCTGTGGCTTCCGCAACAATCAAACCCGCCAGCCCCATCCACAATGTGCCCAGCAGGGCAGCCAGCAGCGCTTGCCATAAGGCAATACCCGGTGTACTCCAAAGCGCAAAAAAGAAAAACAACAAAGCGGCGATTGCGCCAATAATCAAAACACCAACCGGTAACTCTTCACGATCCAGGCCGGTCTGGTGTTGTGTAGCTGCTGCCAAGGCATGAATAGCCTGTTTGATAGAGGGGTAATTTAAGACCACTTCAATCAAAGCTGCGCCAATGAGCACCCCAATACCCAGGGGGCGTAAAATTTCACCATAAATATAATCAGTTTGCGCAACACCACTAAGCTCAGCGGGAATCCAGCCCAGAGACACTGTTGCTGGTGAGATAATCCACCACGCCAATAAACCACCAATAAAAAAAGGTAAACCGGCACGCCCGGATAACATACCGGCGGCAAAATTTAACAGGGATAAGGATAACATTGGCGCGACATAAGCGGGTAATACACCAAAATCAAAGTGTAATTCTTCAAATTCCAGATCGATCAAACCCGGCATACTCAGCCAACCAGACAGCAATAATAACTTCCAACTGCTTGCAATCAGAAAACCAATACCGAGTAATTTGGCTTTATGTAAACCCGCAGGGCCGGTGCGAATAATGGCTGCAACCGCAACACCGGTGGGAAAACGCAGGCGATCTTGTTCAATCAGTTGTTTACGCAGGGGGATAATCAGAATGACACCCAGTACCGCACCGCCTAATCCGGCAATCAGCAAGGGTAAAAAAGGAATACTGTTTTGTTGACTGAGCAGGAATACCGCTGGTAATACAAATACCACGCCCGTACCCGTAGAATTAATACCGGAAGCAATGGTCTGGTTAATATTGTTTTCAACAATGGTGCCTTTTCCCAACACCAGGCGCAAGAAAACATAACCTAAAATAGAGGCGATACTGGAACCGCCAATGGAAAAACCCAGTTTCAGCGCGATATAAACAAAAGCAACATTAAGTAACACGCCTTGCAAAAGACCTAAAAGCACCGCCGCCAGCGTGAACTCGCGGTAAATTGTAGGGCGCTTTGTCTTATCGCGCATAAATAACTCCATTAAGGCAGAATAGCCTGATTCAATCAGACATTTTTATACCACAAAAATCATATGCAATCAGCTTAATGGATATACGACTTATCAGCAACAATTATCGTCACCGGGACAACAAGAAGATTTAAACCAGGATAAAATTGTTTTTTTATCTGGTACACCACCTGCGTGGGCAATTTTGCCATCAACCAGCACACCGGGAGTCGACAGGATACCGTATGACATGATTTGTGCCATATCCTCAATTTTCTCCAATTGAATGGCAATACCATTTTCAGCAGTGACCTCGTTGATACGTTGATACGTGGTATTGCAGTTGGCGCAACCTGTACCTAATACTTTGACATCTATCATTTAAAACACCTCTCAAAAGATAATAACGTGAGGTGGAAGCGGTTTTCAGCGCTTTTAGCGCTGATCGAGCTTACACCGAACTCAGATTACAATATTAAAAAACCAACCCACCAAAATAATTGCCACACTCAATATGGCAACAAATAAGGCTAAAGCCTGCCATTGAATCACTTTTCTTAAAATTAATAATTCCGGCAGTGAAATTGCCGCAATACTCATCATTAAAGCCAGCGTAGTACCTACAGCAACACCTTTTAACAACATGGCTTCTGCCAGCGGTATTACGCCTACAGCATTGGAATATAAGGGTACGCCAAGCAATACTGCCATAGGCACTACCAGAAAGTGATTACTGGTAGCCAGCAATTCCACCCAGGAAGGCGGGAAATAACCATGAAAAGCAGCGCCAGCGGCAACGCCAAACAAAACCCATTTCCAGATACGCCCGACAATGTCTTTAACTTCAGCCACGGCATAGTGATGACGCGCAGATAAATCCTGCTGCGTATCCAGGGTTTGCGCCTGACCCATTTTAATATCCCAGACATAGGCTTCAACCCATTTTTCCGGCTTAAACTTCTCCATCGCTATACCGCCAAAATATGCCACTACCAGCCCGGATAAGACATATAACAAGGTAATTTTCCAGCCGACTATGCCTAACAATAAGACTACAGCAATTTCATTAATCATCGGGCTGGCAATTAAAAATGAGAAGGTTACGCCCAAGGGGATGCCCGCTTCCACAAACCCGATAAATAAGGGTACGGAAGAGCAGGAACAAAATGGTGTAACCGCACCTAAAAGTATAGCCAGAATACGCGCCAAAAATTTAGGCTTGCCCTGCACATATTTTCTGACCTGTTCCGGTGAGATGAAAGAGCGAAACAAACCCATCAGGTAAATAACCAGTGCCAACATAAAAAAAATCTTTGCACTGTCTGCAATAAAAAAATGCAGACTGTGCGCAATCGCATCGTCAGCCTTTAATCCTAATACCTGATAAACCAAAAAATCAGCAAATAATTCAAACATTCATTTTACTCGGTATGGGGTTCTAAACAGTTGGAACACTGGCATAAACAACGCTGGGTACTGGGCTACAATCATTATAGTTTCCATGATGCAAGCATAGGTATTCTATGGTTGGACTTTGGACAAATTAAAACTTCGCATCTTTTATAATTGGTTATATGAGAACCAGTATGGAAGTGCGAAATGTACGAATACAAAGAGCAGTTCAAAGCTATCCGCCAAGCACTTTACGATAGTTTTCTATTACGGGCCGATGCCCTGTTCAACCTGCTTGACAGTTTGAGTGGCAGGCAGAGGGCGCAGTCAATAGTGGAATTGTCGCTTGAGTCCTTGTACGAACGACAGTATAGCAGTCTGTATGATGCCGTAGACTGCTTCTTTACTGCAAAAAAACCAGATGAAGCAGCCAAAGAGCGTCAGGAAAAGGCTTTGGAACGGATAAAGATTCTATTGCCAATCTTACCCAAGCCATCAAGACATCCGTTTTGGTTAACAGGAATAGACGCAACACCGGCATTGCGGCCATACGCAAGAACACTGTCTGACCACGGCGTAACGTATCACCCAAATCCTGCACCGGGAAATAAACCAATTGGCGTGGGACACAGCTACTCGGTATTAGCATTACTACCTGGGGTGACGAAAATCACCTAATATTAAAAATAAAAACAGGTCCCACTTTTATTCCTGATGATGATTGGAAAAAGCATGCCTTCTTCTGGCCTGCACAGTATCCCCAAGGTACTTTTTTTTCCACTCAAGTACTGTCTTTACAGGTGTGCTTTCCAGTGCTTGTTTGACGATGTCGGCATTTAACTCAGCCACCATTGCGGGAAGTGCTAACAATAGTCCAGTGAAACCACTTTTAGACTGCTCGCCTTCCAGGTATTTCTGCTTGCCAAATACCGATTCAATCACCTCACTGCTACCGGGCAAGCATTCATTTAGACGACATTGCACAGCTTGGCTACGTATAAATCGCAGCAGTTCATGACGTAACTGGCGATTCGCTGCATATTTTAGTCGTGCTTGTTGCTTGAAATGAAGTGCCAGTTTCAGCGCTATGTCCTGGCTCAATCCGTGATAACTGATAAACTGTTCTACTATCTTTACCACACTGTGCATTTCTACCCATTCTTCTATCACTGGACGGTATGCTTGCAAAGCATTAAACTTTGCTTTGAGCAGTGCAGTTTCATCTGCTGTGTGATCAAGTAGCACCAAAATTTTTTGTGCCCATTTAATACGTTCTTCAAGGTTCATATAGCGTGCTTTGACACGCAATGCAGGTGGTGTCAAATGACTCAATTCAGTTTGCTGCAACTGCTTTTTCAGGCGACTGGCAAAGACGCTGAAGTCATTCCGGCATTCGTCTTTTTCCAGGTGATGCTTGAGCATTAAAGCAATTTTATGCTTTACATCATAAATTGCTGTGGTTTCTTGATGTGACTGGCAAAAACGTTTGATGCCTGAATTAATATCTGTGCCACGGTCACTCACAATGGCTCGGGGTACACCAGTTTTAGCAACTGCCTCTTCAAGCTTTTGATAAACCACATCGCCGTTGGCTTTCGTGACAGGTTCCAGGGTGATTGGTTCCATATCCTGCTGAAAACTCCGAAAAACTATTCTGAGATACCAGCATACGCTTGCATCTCGGAATAAAGCTCATCAGAAATATGATGTTGCTCTCTGAATTTATTGACACTTTTTGCTATCAGCAGCTTTTTCAAAC
>NZ_JAUCGJ010000084.1 GCF_030378065.1 Candidatus Venteria ishoeyi
TGCGTGGGTCTTTAATTGTCTCAAAATGCTTGATAATTGATGCTGTTGAGTGGTTTTCCATGAAAAATACCAAAAACCATCATTTATACTCATAGTACCACTTATCTTGTCAAGACATTTTTAATGCGATTGCCCTGTACATACCTCCTTTGCTATTGGAAGTAAATAAGCTGTATCATTAGTATTTTTATCCTTAGCCTCAATATAAGGTGCATACCCAACCACCCCGGCATTGATCTTACGGTGTAGCATCGTGACAACCCATAAGCTTCTACCATCCATAGTGCTAGTTCTACTCCAAAAAGTTAGAGATTCTCCTATTTTTTGTACTTTTGGAAATAGGAGTTCTTTATTATGTGATACTAATACAAGCAATTCTTCTATTGTAGGAATATCCCATAAAATGCTAGAGCGCTGATTTAAATCAGCAATTTCAAGTTTTGCTGCATTATAATTTCTAGGGAAAAACTTAGGGCTACTTATTATCTTGCCATTGTTATTTTTGCAGTCAAAACCTGGGGGAAGTAAAAAGCTGGGATCAAAACACAATTTATAAGTTTTACTCTGATTATGCGGCTCGAAAGGCTTTGAAATTAAACTCCTCATATAACATGATGTCTTAAAAAGAATTTCTGGTTTTTGATCTGTTAAACTATAAGGTGAATTAGAATTATTTCGACCATTAGCTAACTGCGTTTGTAATTGATTTTTACTCATTCTAGGGTTATCTTGAAGAACTTTTTTAATTGCCTCAGTATGTATCCTGCGATCTTTTTTATCAGGAAAATAAGAAGGTGAGTCAAATGGATAAAGATAAAGATCCTGATTATAAGCTAGTTTATAAATATCAGATAGTTCCAATGAGTCTAACTCAGAAGCTATTTGAAATATTTCTGCATTAAAAAAATCATTTCGATTATTACTATTATCTATAGGGTGAGGGGGTGTAGTTTTTTCAGGTACAACAGAAACATACTCGTCTGCAAAGCCATCAATATCAGCTATAGCCCTATTAATTCTTATTTGATTAAGCTCATCTCGTATACGTTCATTTTTAGTATTTAGTTCATTACGAATTGAAGCTGGTGTATCATCAGGTATCTGCGGTTGCGAATCATCTTCTTTAAAATAGCCATCTAGCAATGCCTTTAGAGTAATAATAATGCCTTGATTTAAATCAGCAACATCAACTAATAACTTCCTAAATTGATAATCAGCATTGTTTCCACTATAAATTCTCACAACAAAATAAATAGTATCAAACTCCTGCCAAATATGACCAAAGATAATCCCTTTATATTGATTGCCCATTAATGAGTTTAGTCGTTCTTTAAGAAGATCTTTTTGCCCAAGAATAGGAGGCAAAGGATCTTCTGCATTATTATAACCAACAGGACTTTCATTGCCTAAAATATGAAATTTAATATCTTTTGCATTTTCATACCTGAGTAGTTCTTGGTTAAAGGTTTCATCAGCTGGTGTTAGAAACGTATGCAAATCTGTTTTCTGGACTTCTATTGATAGTGGTAAGACTGCATAGTTACTTGCTGCATAAGAATATGGGGGCATAAGAAAAAAAATACTTATTCCCCCCGCAGCTATAAATAATAAAATTAAGCGTTTAGTCATCATTCTACTCCTGATAGTATTTATCACAGGTATTATTATTGAACATCAATGTCTTGAATGATGTCATATTTTCCACTTCCACTCTTACGGTGTTTAACAATTAAGATTTTCTCTACACTGGACATGGATACCGGCATAGGCATTGTAAAAACATAAGTTTCTCGAATGAGATTATTGATAAAATGAAAAGCTTTTTTGAGATTTTGAAAATTGGGCACCTTTCGGTAAAGACCATAACCTGCACCCGCAATTTTTCTTAAAGTAGTTTCTTCTACATTATTAGTTACGCCAACAATAAATACTGGAATATTATGATTCTTTGATAATGGGCCAATTCTGTTTATAAATTGTGCCGGAGTTTTGTAATCCTGACTGGCGGTATCCTTACCATCAGTTAATACTACAGAAAATTTAAAAGGTACCTTATCTCCACTATTGGATAATGCTTGCACGCCACTTCCAATTGCATCATATAAGGCCGTATTTTCCCTTTGAAAAGGGGCTTTAATCCACCTTTTCAATTCATCTTTATTATTTGTGAACTCAGAAGGAGCACTTACATTTGTAGAAAATTTAATGACCTGACCTTCAAATGCAGCAGGTAAAAAATCAACAAACTGGGTTAGCGCATCTTCCACATGATGCAGCGCACGATCATCAATAGAACCACTGCTGTCAATCACCATATTAAAACGAAACATTGGCGTATTTTTATAGCGGGCATTCATCATCAATCCCAAACTGTTGATAATCATATCATCCGGTTGAATAACAACATCCCCGCCCCCTCTTTTTTTCAACCTGATATGAACGCCATCCATATCGGTGGCAAAGTTCATATAACTGGTTTCTTCATCAATGGAGTAGACCACCAGATAATATTTATTGCCTTTCATAAAACCAGCCAGTTTCTGGAATTTCATGTGGGTAGCGCCCGCTGCAATTCCCTGCGATGGAGCCAATAAAGTTATCAACAATACAAATATTATACTTGCTACAGAGTTTTTCATAACCATTTCCTTCAAAGTTTATTACTGTACATGAGGTTCAGTAACTGTTTCCATTTTTTTGGAAAGCTCAAAGATTCGATGCACTTTCTGATTGCCGTCATCATCCTTCAAAATATCTCTGTCATGCGTTACCATCAGTATGGTAATCCCCTTTTTATTCAGTGTTAAAAACAATTTCATTATCTCCTCTTTTAACTTTGGTTGAAGGCTACCGGTAGGCTCATCAGCCAACAATATTTTAGGCTCGGTTACCAGAGCACGTGCTATTGCAACCCGTTGTCGTTCACCGCCTGACAATACCGTAGGTTGTTTGGATAGAACGCTTTGCCGTATTTCCTGTTCCTCCTCAGAGTCACCAGGTCGAATCAATTCTACCTCTTCCAGGAGATGTATTGCACGTTCATTCGCCTTACTAACTGACATACCTCGAATACGTAAAGGTAATGCTACATTTTGCAAGACATTTAACTCAGGAATTAAATGGTGCATTTGAAAGATAAAGCCAATATTATGATTAATAAATTCTGCTCGCGTATTGCCATCCAGTTTAGCTATATTCTGCCCATTAACATGAATTTTTCCACTGGTCTCCACTTCAGGAATAAGCTCTTCATGTCCGGTATTTTTATGGGTAAATTTAATATGACGCCGATTTTCAATGGAATCAAGCATACCCACTGTATGCAATAATGTACTTTTACCGCAACCGGAAGTGCCGACAACTGCAATAAAGTCACCTTCCTCAACAGTCAGGTTAAGATTTTCATAGACAATCTGGCGAACATAAGAATCTTTTTCAACGATATTATAAATGCGGCTGAGTTTTTCAACTTCGATCATAGCAGCCATAAAATATTCCCCTGTTAATGCTGTAAATTTTCCGCAGGATCAATCTGGGTTGCCCTTTTTGCCGGAATAATTGCTGTAATAATAAATAAACTCAAGGTAAATAAGCTGATAAGAGCTAAATCTTGTAATGTTATTTCAGTTTTAGGATTGCTGATTCCTAAGTCATTTAGATTTTCTGCAAACTGGATGAGTAGCCACTCACTACCTAAATACCCAAAAAAAGTACCAACAAATAATCCTAATAACGCGATACTCAGTGCCTTACTTACAAAAATCAGATAAATACTACGATTCTTAATACCCAATGCTCTTAAAATGGCGATTTTTTTACGGTTTTGCATTACTGCCAGTAGTAACGTGGAATATACACCCAAGGCAGCCACCATAGAAATACTGAAAATAAGCATAAAGGCAATTTTTTTTGCAGTTTGCAAAAACTTAAAGGATGCTTGTTCTTTTTCTGTCCAGCTATGAACTTTGTAAGTATCCCCTAAGTAGTTTTGAATACGCTGAGCAAATTCTGTACTGTAGTATGGATCGGTTAATTTAATTTCGATGGTATTCACTAAATTAGGTTTATTCAGTAATGTTTGAGCATTTTTCAGGGAAACAACCAATAATGGAAAATTATCTTTCTTTCTCCCCATATCCAGCAACATTGTACGTTGATAATATTGTGGTTCTATAGTTACATCAGGAATATTTAATAAAAAATCCTTTAACATTTTAGAACCCTTACTTTCGTCTTCCTTCGTTAAAAAATCGAATACACTACCCTCCATATATAAACGCAATGGAACATTAATACCATTTTCATTGACTGTATCGGCCAGGTGATTGAGATCGCAGTCTATACTAGAAGGTGAATTACAGTGAGCAATAGATTCTATGTCCATTACAGTTCTACCATTTTGTACACTAACGCCTTTTAAATGGATATCAGAACGTTGTTGTTTTGTGACATGAAAGCCGTAATGCTCTTGGGTATTTGTCACACACTTATCTGGCTTGCCCGTGGCAATTTCCATACTGGTTTCGGTATATAATGCGGGTAGTACCATGAGAATCTCTGGAAAAGTATCTTTTAAGCGTTTGCTCAAAGCTTCAACCTCTTGTTGAGGCATCATATCCATATGGACTTCCACATGTGGGTGGATGCCCATAAAAACTTTTTCCATTGACAGGTAATAATTTTGAAATAAGGACAAAACAATGAGCAAGGCGGCTATACCAATGATTGCTCCAATGGTCAGAAAAATAGAAAAAATGGGTTTAACCAGATAGCGACTAAGCGTAAATTCAAGCATGATCATTCACTTTGTAAGGCTTCTACAGTATTCAGGCGAGCAGCTTGGCGCGCAAGTATAAATGAGGTAATGGCGCACACCGTGCATACAAGTACAATAATTCCTATTACTACATCCAGGCTGAGGGCAATACCTGCATCCTGTACTGGAAGAAAGTCAGCCAAATGAATATTTAAGTATTGGTTAAACCAATATCCTCCCAGGCTGCCAAGTCCAATTCCTAATAGACTTCCCGTAATTCCCTCTATCTGGCTGATGATGATAAATATATTATAAATACTCTGTTTTTTCATACCCATCGCCAGTAATATTCCAATTTGGCGACGTCTTTCCAGCATCATAATAGATAGATTGTTATAAACGTTAAATGCAGTGATCACAATGGACATCAGCAAGACTACGGCAATTAATTTACGAAATAAATCCATCATATTGAAAAAATCATCAAACCCACCTGCACCGCCCATACGATAACGCCAATGCAAAATAAATGTTTCCCGTATATTTTGATCTTTAAAAATCTGCTCAATAGCATCTGCAGATTGCTCGCTCTGAAATGGGTGCTTCAGTGTAATCCCCAGCATACTAGCGCTGCCTTGCATAGCAAGCAGGTTTTGTGCAGTAGCCAGACTGCTGACAAGCATGTTATCTGCAACTTTATGTATACCCAAGCGAAATATCCCAACAACAGTCAGTTCTGTATGTGGTTTGAATGTTTTTCCTGAAGAGTCGGTAATATCTACTTGCAAAGTCATATTTAATTTTTTATGTATATTTTCAGCGGGCGGCACCTCATCAAAAATTTGTTGGTATAAAACTTCGGATATTAATACGGTATTTTCAATTTGAAGCATTTTTAGTAATTCATGGTTATCCACTGCTCTTTCTATTTCGGGTACATAGTGTTTATCATCATTTAACTGAACACCCAATACACGAAAAATTGATTCTTTCTGCTGCGCTTCTGAATGAGTGGTATGGCTATATTGAAAACGGGCACTTTCATTAATCAAAGGGGCTGTGGTAATAGTTCCCGGTAAGGATGAAAGTGCAGCCATCATTTTTTGTAATTTTTCTTGTGTAAAAATATAACTATCCTGAATAAGACCTGCACTTTCCGCCCCTTCCACCTTGGAAAGAATAATTTCTCCATTCTCAATTTTTTGACAAATTTTTGTTTTTTGCTTGTCTTCTTGCTGTTCCAGTGTTAAATCATTATTTTGCCCAGATTGAATCTGTTTCATCTCTGCAACATTAGCTGCAATAGCTGCCTCAAATTCATCTTCTATTTTTGAAGTTGCAGCTTCTGTATCCCATAATGTTCCACTCCCACTTCTTATCATAACGTGGGGGATCATGGAAAAAGTTACTGTTTCCAGTTTTTTGATATAGCCATCATAAATACTCATGACTAATATCAATACTGCGACACCCACAATAATACCTAATGTACTGAGTACAATATTGGAATTAAAGGGGAATTTTCTACCATTTTTTGATTTCATTAATGCATGGGCAATATCAAGTTCGTAGCTCATTCGTTAGTAACTCACTTAGTTATTTTACCTGGGCTTGACAATTTGTTTTGCCAAGTCTTTCATAATTGACCAACCAACCTGCTGCATTTTTTACATATCGTCCCGTTCCTGCTGTATCCCACTTCAGATAAAGCCTAGTGAAACCACCATCTATAATGGCTCTTTTACCATATTTATCATATGTTGCTGCAACCAAATTATTAGCCGAACCATAAATTAATGGTTTAAGCGTGGGGCTGGGTTGGATTGTAGCGATGGTTATGCCTTCATAGAGATGCTGTAATCCGGTTGTAATCAGATGCCCGGAAATCAGGCCCGCCTGGTTTTGCTGAGTTTGTAAGCTTACTATTTGATCTCCATGTGTATTTCCAAGCATTTTAGTTCCCAAAAGTGCTTCTGCTACATAATTAGCATCCGCATAAAAAGGGATATTATCACCCCATATATAAACGCCCTTCCCCGTATCAAAAAAAAGCTTAATCACTTGAAGGTGTGCATCAGTCAGTTTTTTCCCCTGATCAGAAATAATCCAAAGCTGACTGGCTTGTTTTAATTTTGCGTCTAATTCTTGGGGGGAGGGCGGGGTATCAGCCCACCGATAGATGGAGAAACCTTTGCTTTCCAGTGCTTCCCTGGGCAGCTTAAAGTTAAATCCTTCTCCTGTATATAAATGCAAAACTGCAATCATGCAGCTTTCAAACCCTCGCTCTTTAACCAAATCACATTCTACGCAATCGGGATTACCATAACGATTTACAGGGACATTATCAATTTGATTTTTCCCTTTATTCTCTTCGTTATAAGGTGATTCCTTAGATATATTAGCCTTGTTTAATGGTGATAACTCCTCACCCCCTAAGATATCCAATACATCACTAGATTGAGTGTTGTTAGTCTTACCCAAAAGATTTGGATTATTTGCCCCGTTTTTTTGAACTGGAGCCTTTCTCCCTGCTGGGGGCAGTTCTTCCCCTCCTAAAATATCTATTATATCAAGTGCATACAGGGGGAGAGGTATTAGCAATGTGATAAAAACCACCTGCCTTAAAACAGACTTAGCCTTTTTTATAAAATTCATAGTTGAAACCATTTGCCATTTACAATGACTCAAAAGTAAATATTTGTTATTCACTCATCATTCATAAAGATCGGAGTCATACCTGCACAGGAATGACAGAAGTAAAGAATGGATAGCAGGGTAGCTGCTATCAAATAGCATTTAACAATTCTATAGCTATTTTTGCAAACTCATTATAAGCACGATAACATAATGCTTTTTTACCGTTACTATCGGTACAGATAAAATCTTTCTTTGTATAATTCAAGGTCTTGGTAACTACTTTTTTGCTATTTTTTAGTATAATGATGGGTTTGATAACAACAGTATTTCCTTTGTCAACAGAAGTGCCCAATATAATTATGTCTACACCAAATGGTATCATCATCTCACTGATTATTTTTACGATTCTTTCTTTTTTTGGTGTATCGGGATTAAAAATTAACCGAATAAGTTTCTGAATATTTCCCAGTGTATTTGGAATAGAGTGATTCGATTCATTGTATTTTAGGGTTGGCATCAACTTTACAGCTTGCCGGATAGCTGCCTCTACTGCTTTATTAATCAGCTCAGTATCATCTGTTTCAATGGGACTGAGATCCACTGCATCAATAAAAGAAAGTTGACTGATATAGAAATGGCTTTGCCCGACTGGGGGAGTACTAAATCGAATATCCAATCCTGAATCCGTGACCCTACTTGCAAACCGTCAAAATATCTAAGCGATACCACCTAAATTCAAAAAAATTATTACTTTCTCTGTTTAATGGCTAAAAAAATCAATTTTTAATACCAAGAAGCGCGAAA
>NZ_JAUCGJ010000085.1 GCF_030378065.1 Candidatus Venteria ishoeyi
AACTGACCTATATTTATCTGGAAATGCCCAAATTTACAAAAACAGAAAATGAACTTGAAACTCATTTCGATAAATGGCTTTATGTGTTGAAAAACCTCGAAAATTTGACCTCTCGCCCAGCTTTATTGCAAGAAAAGATTTTTGCCAAGTTATTCAAACAGGCAGAAATTGCCAATTATGATACTACAGAATATGCAGAATATGAAAACAGCCTGAAAGTATATCGAGATTTAAAAAATACTATAGATACTGCTTATAACGAAGGAAAAATGGAAGGAAAAGTCGAAGGTAAAATCGAAGGTAAAATCGAAGGTAAAATCGAAGGCGAAGAAATAGGTTTGGTTAAAGGAGCTAGAAAAACAGCGAAAAAAATGAAACAAGCCGGGTTTGAACTAAAAATAATTGCTCAAGTAACGGAGTTGAGTGAAAAAGAAATTGAAGAATTGTAAATATAGTATTTTTCTCGTTCCCAACCTCCAAGAAAAAATTCAGGACACCCAAGAAAATATTACGCTCTTGATGAGCAAGGGGATTAATCCCCTTGTCAATTATGATATTTATCAAGGTAGCCATGTAGCCAGGTAGTCAGCTATAGAAAAGACAACGTTTTTAGGTCTTCGTAAGTTGTTGTCTTTTCTATAGTCTGACGGTCTCAGGAATGCCTTGCTTCCTATGACAGGGTGGGTGTTGTCCATCCAATAAACTTTAATATTGGTACTGGACTTACACGGAATTTTGCCCACTAAAAAACAAAAATATTAGTAATATCTGTGCTGATCAGGAGGTTCGCACCGCTGACGCTGTATTGGGTGTAATCCACCCCGGCAATATTCACCGGCCCCGTATTATTCCAGCCCTGGCCTGTGGAAAATACGCTGCTGCTGGCATCCCCCGTGACAGCCAGCGTTGCGTTATCAGCCATATTTAATACGTCACTGGCTTCCAGAATCAGTTGATTGTCAGCGCTGCTGGTGCTGCCCGTTAAGTTGATATTTTCAATGCCCGTTACTTGTAATTGTTGAGCAACGGGCAAAGCGCGGTTGGCAATAAAGTCCAAACTTTGATTCTGCGCCAGCAACAACAAGGTATCATTACCTGTGCCGCCATCCAGCAGGCCGCCACTGGTGACAGATGCCAGTTGCAATACATCATCCCCGCTACCAGCTTGTAAACGGTCAAGGCCGCCGCCACCATTAAGCACGTCATTATCCGCGCCGCCCTGTAAAATATCGTTACCAGTGCTCCCCGTCAACTGGTCATTACCAGCATTACCAACCAGTACATTGGCGCTATGGGTAGCGGTTAAAATATCATTGGCATTACCACCAATTTGTATATTATCGGCTTCGACTTCAACATCCGCGTTTGCGGTGCGTCCTTGTGCATCGGCAACCTGATATTGAAAATGTATGGTATCCGTATTAACCTGTTCAGCATCAACAAATAAAGCCACTGAGCTGCCGCTTAAACTGACATTCACGCCGGGATCACTGCTGTTAACGGCATTCATCGTCAGGCCCACGCCCGGATCATTTGCCAGCAGACTATCCTGCGGAATCAACAGCGGTACATTAAAAGATTCGACAAGCACATCATTTGCAACCAATGGCGATACGCTGACTTCAATCATGCGTCCGCTACTGTCTATAGCATCAGTGCGATTACTGGCCTCGGCAAAACTTTCATATAAATTAAATTCAATACTTTTGCTATCGGCAGCATTGACCGGACTGTCAAAATTAACCGCACGAAACAGCGTTTGCAGTGCCTGAGCACCCACTATGCCATCAAAACTCAGTAAGATCCCCGTAGGCAATAACCCCAGTTGTGCAATCGTGCTGCCATTGTAAGCAATGTTATTTCCATCCACGCTTAAACCTGCCATTGGGCGTATAAAAATACGTTCTCCGGTATCCAGATCGGTGCTGTCTACACGTAAATAACGGGTTTCGCCTGCGGGTACAAAATCCATATTGCTGATAGTGGCTTGTGCGTCAACACTGACTGCACCGCTGGTATTATCATAGGCTAATGGCGTACTGGCATTGGGTAAAACCAGAAACTGTCCGGTTAAGGCCTGCGGCGTTAAAGCAACGCTTGCGCTGGCACTGCCCCCGGCATCATCGAAGATGCTGTAATCAAAACTGCCGCCTTCCTCTTTAAAATCTGTATCCGGGGTAAAGACCAGATTCCCCTGATCATCAATGGCAATGCTGCCATTATCAGCGTTACCTGCTGATACCAGACTCAGTGGATCACCATCCGGGTCATAATCGTTGTCCAGCAGACTGCTGGCGGTGATGATGCTGGGTGATCTGGCAGATATGATGGCAGTATCATCAGTGGCAATCGGTGCTTGATTATCCATGCGTAGTGTCACCTGTGCACTGCTTTGCGCGCCTTGTTCATCAGCAATCAGGTAACGAAATCCCCCACCCAGATTCTGCGCAAATGCAGCATCCGGGGTAAAACTCAGTATTCCATTATCCAGCAGCACACTGCCGTTGATTGCCTGATCCACGCTCAGCAGCGTTAAGGGTTGATTTTCCGGGTCATGATCATTGGCTAATAACTGCGTTGCAGGCAGGCTTAGCACACTATCGGCATCAGCCACAGTCAGCACATCATCTATTGCTTGTGGTGGCTGATTAGCTGGAGTCGCTGCAAATAAAATCTGCACATTGGCTTGATCCACGCCACCTTGACCATCGCTGAGCGTGTAACGAAAACCACCTGTACTGATATCAGCATTGTCTGTCTGGGGGGTGAAGTCTATACGGGTGATATGCTGATTAGCCGGATCGCGAATGACATCCAGGCTGCCGTTAACAGCATCACTGACATGGATAATTTGCAGGCTGTCGCCATCAATATCCGTATCATTACTTAACAAATCTTCTGGATTAATGGAGATACTGCGCTGGCTGAGACGAAATTGATCATCAAGCGCCTGTGGTGCTGAGTTGATATTAGTATCAGTTTCAGTAAAAACTTGCAGATTTAACAGACCATTGACACTGGCACCTGCGTCATTGTCCAATTGCTCCGTCACTTCATAGGACAGCGTAATCTGTCCGTTAAAATCAATATCCGTCTGTACTTGCAGGGTTGTAATCTGCCCGTCTTCCCCGCTTAATAAGCTTAATTGATTGCCATGCTCATCAAAAAATAACCCCTGATTATCAAGCAGCATTTCACCACTTTGTACGGCTGTCAGTTGTAATGGATCTTGTTCAACATCCTGCACATGCATTAACAAATCCCCTGCCCCCAGGGTAAACGTCTCACCGGCTTGTACGGGTATTTCAATAACGGGCTTTAAGAGTTGTGGGGTATCATTAACGGGTGTTATATCCACCCGAATGGAAGCAAATTCACTGCGCGCGCCTTGCGTGTCTTCCACCTGATATTGAAACCAGGCGCTGCCATGATAATCCTGATGCGGGGTATACAAAATATCCTTGCCATCATCGCTGAGACGCAATAAACCCCGGGTTAAATCGGCATCGGATTCGCTACGCAGGTCAGTGATGTCTCCCAGGCGTAATTGTTCTGCGCCGCTATCCACATCAGTGGCTTGTGCCAATATGCCTGCAACAGGAATCGATAACAAAGTATCTTCCTGCATGGTAAAACTCAGCATTTCGGCTTGCGGCGCATCATTAACCGGCATGACAAACAGGGGCACAGTAACCACTGTTTCAGCCATTTCCTCTCCTGCTTCAACATCACCAGGCACACGGTAACTGAACTGATCAAAGCCAAAATAATCCGTGACGGGGGTATATAACAAGGTCTGTGTATCCAGCATTTGCACATGGCCTTGTTGCGGGGGGCTATCCAGCCCAATAATGTCATTTGTAACAGGAATATGCAGGGCTTCATCTTCCTGTAAAAATAAGGTATCCGTTGGCAAATCTTCTGGCAGCGTAAAAACGGGTGGCTCTGGCGGCACTTCTGGAGGCACCTCTGGCGGCACTTCTGGTGGCACTTCTGGTGGCACTTCTGGTGGCACTTCTGGCGGCACTTCTGGTGGCATTTCTGGCGGCACTTCTGGCGGCACTTCTGGCGGCACTTCTGGCGGAATAACGGGTACATCAGGGGGTGGCTGGGGAAAGCCACTGTCCACCGGGGGTAATTCTGCTGATTCTAAATCTTCAACAAGCTCTGGCGGTTCTGCCATTTCCGGCGGTTTTTCAGGTGCTAAGTCAGCGGAACCGGGAGGTGGTGCCAAGTCATTAACATTCTGGGATTCCGGGGCTTCTGTAAAACTGGATGGTGCTTGCTCTGGTGGTGGCTTGCCAGCTTCTCCTGGCATGGTAGGTGACATAAATGCGGGTGCAGGTGGATAAGCAGATTCTCTGGATTCATCATGTTCTTTACCCTGCTCAACTTTGCTTGCAAAATGTGGACGCGCTTTTACTGATTCTGCTTCATGCCCATGTTCTGATGCACCTTGTGTGTCATCTGCTTTTTCACCTTGCTTCTGCTGAGGTCGGGTATGTTCTCCAGCTTTATGCTCACCAGCTTCATGTCTTGCAGCAGGACTGTCCAGGCGACCCTCAAGCCCCTCGCCCATACCAGGTATATTATGTAATTCCTGAGCATTTAACGGCGCAAGGCTGTTTCTGAAACCGGAAATAAAATCTGAACTGGCTGATGATATGCCCGCACCTTCCTGAGGCAGCAGCGGAATATCAATCCGGGTGCCGGATTCAAATACTGAAAATTGTTGTTGGCTGTAACGTGAAACAATATCGATTAGACCTGAGGTATGTAAAATCACGGTAGAACCGTCGCCCATGACTTCACCATCAATCTCGCTGCCACGAATGCCGATAACCGCTGAAGGGGTTTTCAGGCGGGTATGCGTGCCTTGATTGTTTTCTGCAATACCGCCACTGATAAAACGAAAAATACCACTGAAAATGCTGGCATCAAAACTACCCGATTGGGCGTTTTCTTCATAGTCATAATTTTCCAGCGTGGCGCGGGATAAGGGGCCTAGCTGAAAAACAGTCCCGTCCAGCAGGGTGATCTTAATATAGGTGCGTGGGCCGGTAATAATCGTGTCATTGATATAAATATTGTCATTTTGCTGAATGGTGCGACTGATGCCATTAATGTTGACCGCTTCCGCAGGCCCTTCTATGACAATGGTGGCGCGACCAATTTTGATCATGGTTTGCGCCGCAGGCTGGGCGCGGTTATCAGCCACTTCCCAGCCCGGCATCTGCGGGGAAAGCGCTGCCAGCACCTGTGCGGGAGAAATCAGTACACCATCAATACCCTGCAAAGATGGCGGCTGGTTCAGTACAAAATAATCTTCAACAACTTGTTGCCGGGCAAAATGTTGAATAATTAAATCATTACCACTACGGTAATACTGGGCATCGCCAAAGCCGCTGATGTCAGGCACTGGTATGGTATTGGATGTGACAGGAGAGACAACGGCTGGTTGAGACGTTGTTTCAGGACTTATGTCAGATGGTTTTGTGGCATACATGATGATCTTCTCCAGAATCGATTTACCGCATGATTCACTCTGCAAACTGTAAACCAAATGTGGTAAAAATACACCCTGAAATTTATCCAGTGGCATGATTTATATGATTCAAGGGAAAAACAGTAATATCTTCCAAATGTTAATAGCATCTAAATAATCTGGATTTTTATGTATTGCTTTCTATACGCAGTCCCCGTCCAATTAATAATAAGGCGGGCCAGAATAAATAAGCCAGAATTTCCAGGTTTTCCCCAAAAGTATATAAAAACAGGATTAAAGTCATCGCTAAACCTACGCGGGCGGTGGGGCGTTTCTGGGCGTAATACAGCAGGCTGACAAAAGTCCATAACATGGGCACCAGCAGTGCCAGAAAACCAACAATGCCTTTGACAAATAATAGCCCGTACCAACTGTGGTGCGAGCCTATGGGCATGAATTCCACCAGATGCGGGCCGGATTCGACAATACCGTGTCCCCACAGGGGGGTTTCGCTGCGCCAGCGATGCAGGGCGATTTCTCCCAGCATGGCGCGCACGCGGGTTGAATCGGCGCGTGCGCCCTTAAATGTGGCAATTGCAGTTTCCGCAAAGTTGATAATACGGTTGGCAGTGATACCTGCCAGGGTTGCGACAAAAGCCCCGGCAAACCATAACCAGGGGCGTAGCAGGCTGCTCAGTCCCCAGGTGGATATAGGCACAAATAACATGGCAACCAGCGCCAGACGGGATTTGGACATGAGGATGATGGCAAGGCAGGCCAGTATGCCGTAAACCCGCCAGCGTCCTGTTTCCTGCAAGGCAAAAATAAAATAAATATTTGCGACAAAACCGGCGGCAGGTGCCCAGGGCGTGAAAAAACGCCAGCGTGGACTGCCGTTGCCGGGGTCTATTTCGTATAAAACTACCGCAAAAAACTCCGGCCCTGGGCCGCCAACGGCTTTTAGTGGCGAGATGTACAGGGTTTCCGGCAGGTGCAGGATATAGGCGAGTATAAAAACCGGTAATAACCACAGGGTTTGTTTGCCTACCATGCAGGCTGCGCGGTAAATGAGCGCGGGGCGAATATCCAAACAGGCACCGAGCAGCGGGAAAATCGCCAGCAGCGCCCAGCCTTTGGCCCAGCCTATGGTTGATTTAATCAGCTTGCCTAAGCCGAGATCAGCCTGTAGGTGTCCTCCTAGCAAGGCGACTTCCATCACCAGCATGGCTGAAATCCATACCCATACGGTGAGGGGAATTGCCTGTTGGTTTTGGTTTAAATAATACTGGCTGAATAAATGCAGCAATAATATCCAGGCAAGCACGGGGGCAAGAATATATAAGCCGCCGATGATGTAAAAACCATAGGTACCTATAATTGCGTACCAGACACAGGACTCAGCAAAATTTTCTGGCTTAATAGCGGGGCTGGACATGGTGTTATTGTCTCATTCCAGTGCTGCCCGGGATGTTAGTAATCAATAACTTACGCTAAGCATTAAGCATTAAGCGAGCATTTATGCTTGCCTATAACTAACAATCAAGCACTTAGCAATTTGGACACTAAACAACCACCCGCTAAAAGACGGGTGGGTTAGAGCGTTTGGCGGCTGAAAGCCGAGATACAGGGCGGACAAGCCCTGTTGTTTAGCCCCAACGGGGCGCATTAATATAGCCAGGGGTAACACC
>NZ_JAUCGJ010000086.1 GCF_030378065.1 Candidatus Venteria ishoeyi
GTTTATCTGCTGTAAATCGTTGTCACTGAGAGTCATATGCTATGTGAGAACCTGAATGATTATGCTTTATACTGTTACATAAATTGTTCTGATATACAATATTTGCTTTGGGGGTCTGAACGGTTACGATTTACGTGGTCGAGATGTGGGGTGTCCGGTTTGGATTCCAGAACATTCAGGAAATTTTCCCAAGCAAGAAAAACTAGGACAAATATATCAAAGCGGTGAAGAACGGTATTGTATCCGTGATATTATCACCGCAATTAAACAAGCCAAAGATACAGTAATGCTTATCAGCTTTTTATTAGCAGAAACAAAATTAGAACAGGCTTTGTTACAAGCAGCACAACGAGGGGTAAAGGTATATATTCTAACAGCTTCAGAAAACAAGCTGGAAACGCAACCAGATGATGATGACGAATTTGGAAAAAAGGTTTTGAAACAACATAAAATAATGTTAAATACATTAGCCGGTCATGTATTGTTACGTTCTGCACCAAACTTTCATGCCAAGCTGGTATTGCTCGATGTTAAAGAACCAACAGCACAAGGTTTTCTGCTCACTGCAAATTTAACGACTGATGCTTTAGAACGTAATGAGGAATTAGCTGTCCGTTTAAATCCGGAAGAAGCTATCATAGCTTACAATTACCTGCGTTGGGCATTCTGGGAAGTGGCTGAACATGAGTTACAGGAAAAAGGGCGTTTAGCTGCAATTAATCCATTGGGAAAAGTAACTAACCCACAAGTAGATGGAAGTTTTTTTGCAACTAAGCCAGATAATACTTTACAACTACAAGTAGAAAAAATCATTCAAAATGCAGATAAGTTTTTGACTATTTCTAGTTTTGGTTGGGAAAGTGATTTTTCTTTAGTTAAATTGTTATTAGAAAAAATAAAAAATGGTTTGCAAGTCACTGTATTAGGACGTATTCGACTAAAAGCCATGCCTGCATTGTTTGATTTAGCAAAAGCTGGCGCAACCGTTTTAGGCTTCCGCTGGCTTCATGCCAAAGCAATATGGAACGATCAGAGGGAAGCGATTGTTATGTCGGCTAATTTTGAAAAGCAAAGCTTTGAACATAGCCTGGAATTTGGTCTATATTTGCAAAATGATCGCGCTGATAGTCTTGGGCAAATTTTATCAAGCTGGAAACAATACGCTCCTTATCGTTTGTTATATGATCCAAAACTTGGTGACTTACCTGTAGATGAAGTTATATTCTGGAAAAAAGGAGAATTTAATAAGGATAAAATAAAAAAATTTATGAATCAAACATTGGATAATGTAATAGCAAAATCTGCTGATAATTTGGAATCTATAATGCCAAATGATAAAGAAAACTTGGATAAAACTATATTAGCGTATGAACTGGTTTATCGCTGGCAGGTCGTTGCTCCTCGACTGAAAGGTAAACATTATGAGATTAAATATACCATTGAGGAAACGCTACAAAAAGAAGAAACCTTTGTAATAAAAGATAAAGACGGAAAACCCATAAAAGATAAAAATGGTAAGCCAAAAAAAGAAAAGCGTATGATTGATAAAAAGGTAAAAAAACAAGTTTATTATCAACCTCCCGTACATCAAATGGATAACCATAAAGTGGTTGTCATCGGCAATATTGCTGAACTTGCCAGCGCACAAAAGCTGATTGAACAAGGCATTGCAGAAACTATTGTGGTACGCGGGAGTTAAAGCAATGACAGAACGAGAAAACCATACTTTAATAGCTTGGCATTCTCACCGTGCTGGGGGGGAAGTGCTGAAAAATGCACTGCAAGCCCTGGCACAAGATCATAAAGTACACATACGACAAGTATTTTATTTACTTCAACCACAACATAAGAATTTAGCACAACCAAAAATTCCAGCAGGTATCGATTTTAAAACGCTGATATTACCAATAGAAGATCCAACAAAACACTTACTGATTTATCAGATGGTAAGAGACAAATTACTGCCTAAAATAGGTAATTGTCCATATCTGCATATCAATATTTCTCCTGGCACACCTGCTATGCACACTGTTTGGTTGATATTATATGCAGGAGGAGCATTTCCAGCAGAAACGAAGTTGTGGTCATCGCAATATAATCAGAAAGAGGAAACCACCAGAATTGATTTGGTGGATTTTCCTATCAATACTTATCTGGCAGAAATTCGCTCTCAATCTCGACTGCAACCAACTGTTGCTTTATATGATGGTGAACCGAGATCTACCGCGCGGCGAGAAGCATTGCACCGCTTATCTCGTTATGCCAGACTGCCAAATGCACCACTGTTGATTCTTGGCGAGCGTGGAATAGGAAAAACCCGTTTGGTAGAAACACATGTCGTCAAGTTAAAACAGCGGAAAACGTTGATCACAGTACCTTGTGGTACGCTAGATTCAGAACTTGCAGAAAGCATGTTGTTTGGTCATACCAAAGGAGCATTTACAGGAGCTAATCAAGCACGTCCTGGTTTACTGAAAGAGGCTGATAATGGTATTTTATTTTTGGATGAAATCCAAGATCTAGCCAAACCTTTGCAACGTAAGTTGGTGCGTGTGTTTCAAGGTAGTGAACACTATTTTCGCCCAGTGGGTAGTGATAAAGAAATTAGCGTAGATATTGAAGTGGTATGTGCCTCTAATCGTAACATAACAGACTTGCAAGAAATGCTGGATGCTGATTTATTCGACCGTCTTAGTCATTTAATTGTGGAAATCCCACCATTACGGCAATGCCGAGAAGATTTACAAAATGACTGGCAAAGGGTGTGGTCTGAATTACCTATAGATGAAAATCAGCCAAAAACCCCACCTTCATCATCAGAACTTGAAAAAATGCTAAAAACCCATGAATTACCAGGTAATCTGCGTGATTTACAACATCTTGCTTGGTTGTGCATGGCATGGCAGCAAGAAAAACCATTATTAGAAGCCTTAAAACAAGCATTAGAAGAGTGGCATCAACGCAAAATCAGCACATCTGTAAAACATGCTGAGTTTGGGGAAGGAACTTATGCAGAACGAGTAGAATGGTTCAAAAAACGGATGGTTCTTTGGGCTAAAAACATAAATGGTGGTCAGTGGAAAGATACTGCTAAATATCTACAATGCACAGAAAAAACTTTGAGAAATTGTATCAATAGAGAGTCATAACCCTGAATCCGTGACCCTACTTGCAAACCGTCAAAATATCTAAGCGATACCACCTAAATTCAAAAAAATTATTACTTTCTCTGTTTAATGGCTAAAAAAATCAATTTTTAATACCAAGAAGCTATCTTCTTCAAATTCCCGGGTAACTGAAATTTAGAAGTGCAGCCTTGGGTCAACGATAGGAACTGAATATCACTTGCACTCAAGCGATAAACACTAAATAATAGCTCCATGAGCGCAGAAATTCTCGATACTATCCGCCAACTTCACATTGACCTGGATTCGATTACCGATCCGGTCACCCGGACCAGCATTATTCTGTTGCTCAACCTGATTGAACAGTTGGCGCAGGAGAATCAAGATTTCAAAGAACAGATTCAAACGCTGAAGGATGAAATCAATCGCTTGAAGGGTGAGCAGGGACGACCCTCTATCCGTCCACAAAAGAAGGATGGCGACATCTCCTCGGAAGATGAGCGCAATCCCAAGAATAACCGTCCACCCAAGAAACCCAGAACCCTGAAAAAAACCAATATCGTTGCAAACAGGGAAGTGATGCGTTGTGTTGACAAGGATAAGCTCCCTGAAGATGCCATCTTCAAGGAATATGACACGGTGATTATTCAGGACATCAAATTGACACCCGACAATATCGCCTTCAAGCATGAAGTCTACTACAGTCCCAGTGAAAGGATCGTCTAACCTTGCTGGAAATTATCAGCCAGCAACCGCTCAGTTTTGTACTCAACGCTCAGACTCTCGAACTACTAAATGATATGGGACTATCTGGCAAACAACAGCAACGACTACAACCCTTTCTCAGTGATGAAATCCTCGCACGTGATGCCATAGATAAAAAACTAAGCGAATTATTTCCCGATACCGATAAGCAGAAGGCAACGTATTTTAGAAGCAGCGGCTTTGAGAGCCTTTCACCAACATGGAAGTCCACCGTTTCCCGTTCTCATTTGTGACGATGCGCCCCAATTTAAGAAACTGACAGAACACCTTGGACTCTGTTGGATACATGAGGGGCGGCACTATAAAAAGCTAAAACCGTTACTCTTGCTGCATCGCCAGTATATTGAATTGGTTCTGGGACAACTTTGGGATTACTACCATGAGCTACTCGCATATAAGCAGGCACCCAGCCCGGTAGAATCTGAACGTCTGTCAGCAAAATTTGACACCCTCTTTTCACAGAAAACCGGTTATAGCACTCTGGATGATCGCCTGGCATTAACACTGAGTAAAAAGAAGGCTCTTTTGCTGGTTCTACAGTTTCCACAAATCCCTTTACACAATAACCCCGCAGAGTTAGGTGCTCGTGAGCAGACCCGGCGACGGGATATCAGCTTGCAAAACAAAAATGACAAAGGCACACAAGCGAAGGATACAATGATGACGGTTACCGCAACAGCTAGAAAGCTGGAAGTTAACCTTTTTGACTACATTTACGATAAACTCAGCAAAACCTTCAAGCTACCTTCTTTGGCATCCATGATCCAGCAGAAATCACAGTATCATTTTGATAGTAGCTGACTTGAGCCATGGGATTTGGAGAGGATACTAATATTCTTCCTCATACAAATCCCCGGTAAAATTCTCAAACCGGGTATATTGCCCCAGAAACGCCAGTCGCACTGTGCCAATAGGGCCGTTTCTTTGTTTCGCGATAATAATTTCTGCTGTGCCTTTGGCTTCACTGTCTTCGTTATAGACTTCGTCACGGTAAATAAAAACAATTAAATCCGCGTCTTGTTCAATGGCACCAGAGTTATGGCTGACAATACCGTCTGCTAACCAGTTTTCATAAACAGGTACTGACAGATCATAAACATCCTCCTCACCATCCGCTTCAATTAATACCACTTGATCCCAAAATAAATCATTATTTGCCTGTCCTGGTAATTCAGGTGCTAAGGCAATTTGGTTTCCAACCTGAATATCTTTAATTTTTTTCCAGCTTAAATCGGTCATTAAGCGATGTTCAGCAGTGGCTCTTATGCTTTTGCCACTGGCAAGATGTACTTTATAAACCGGCTTATGCCCAACTTTCCAGACTTTATCACTTTTAGTTGTGATGAATTTTCCAGCCTCATTGAGTGTATATAATTCTGGTTGCGTGCCAACCAGTTCTTTGATGGGTACACGCTGCCCATTACTTAATACAACTTTAGTTTCAGCAGTGACACATTCCCGTAAATCTGACATTATCGGACGTTTATTAGGCCTTTGTTCCAGTCCCCGGTTAAGCTGGGACAAAGCCATTACGGGTACGTTAAGTTCCTTAGCCAGGGCTTTGAGGGAGCGGGAGATTTCTGATACTTCACTGGTGCGGTTATCGTGTTTACCGGGCACCTGCATTAATTGCAAATAATCAATCACGATTAAACCCAGTTGTCCATGCTCGCGCATCAGGCGGCGGGAACGGGCGCGCAACTCGGTGGGGCTGAGGGCGGGGGTATCATCGATAAATAATGGGGTTTCCGCTAACATGCTGATAGCTGAGGTCAAGCGCGGCCAGTCGTCATCGTCGAGTTTGCCGGTACGTACCTTGTGTTGATCAATACGCCCCAGCGAAGACATTAAACGCATGGCGAGTTGTTCACCGGGCATTTCCATACTGAATACTGCAACCGGCATTTGTTCATGAATCGCAACATGCTCGGCAATATTAATGGCATAACTGGTTTTTCCCATAGAGGGACGACCGGCAACAATTACCATGTCCGAGGGTTGCAAGCCGGAGGTTTTTTCATCAAAATCGGCATAGCCTGTAGAAATACCGGTAATGGCATTATCCTGGTGAAACAGGGTGTCAATTTTATCCACTGCTTCTGCCAGTAATTGTTTGATGGCAACAAACCCGCCTTGGCGCTTACCCTGCTCGGCAATGGCAAACACCAGACTTTCTGCTTCGTCTAATAATTCAGCAATACTGCGCCCTTCGGTTTGAAAAGCGTTATTGGTAATTTGAGTGCCAGTTTGAATCAATTGCCGCAATACGCTGCGCTCGCGCACAATATCCGCGTAGGCTCCAATATTAGCGGCGCTGGGCGTATTTTTGGCTAAGGTACCCAGATACAATAAATCCCCGGCGGCATCCAGTTGATTATTCTGCTCTAACCATTCCGATAATGTCACCACATCACAGGGTTTTTCATCATCCAGCAATTGATGAATGGCATTGAAAATTAATTGATGATCGCGGCGGTAAAAATCTTGCTCAGTGATTCTGTCCGCAATTTGAATCCAGGCCTCATTATCCAGCATCAAGCCCCCCAGCACGGATTGCTCGGCTTCAATGGAATGGGGGGGGATTTTTAGCCGGGAAACCTCAGGCGTTGCGGGAAAGTCTTCATTCATAAGGTAAGTTTAAACACTTGGATAGGGAAAGTATTGCTGAATTTAGTAATGCTATCTAGGAGGCTGTCCAAGAACACAAGACCTACTGCGGAAAAGCTGGATTTGGTCAGATTTCTCCCTTATTTTCGTTAAATATACCCAATATTCGCCTCAAATAATGAAAAAATCTGCCTCAAACCAGCCTTCCCTCGCTACGGCC
>NZ_JAUCGJ010000008.1 GCF_030378065.1 Candidatus Venteria ishoeyi
ACACCTTTGTTTTGCTGTCTCTGTAAGAGAGAGGCGCATTATACAGACCCCTTTCTCGTTGTCAACTGCTTTTTTATTTTAATTCAAAACTAAAATTCAAAAACTGTTTTCAACCTCTCTTAAAACATTCCCACAATTCAATCTGCTTTCGCTGCTTGTTTTGCGTTCTCTGTAAGAGAGGGGCGCATTATACAGGCCTGCCAAACACCGTCAAGCCTTTTTTACAGTTTTTTACAATTAATTAAACTTTACTGGCTGCAAGGTGGCGAATAGCGCGTGGATACAGCACATGTTCCTGTTCTAAAACTCTAGTTGCCAACAGCTGTTCTGTATCATTTTGATAAACCGGTACGTGTGCCTGCAAAATAACCGGGCCAGCGTCCAGCTCTTCAGTCACAAAATGCACGGTTGCCCCATGCTCTGTGACACCCGCTTCCAAGGCACGACGATGAGTATCCAATCCCTGGAACGCAGGTAATAAAGAAGGGTGAATATTAATCAAACGCCCTGCATAACGATTAACAAAGCCAGGACTTAAAATCCGCATAAAACCGGCAAGTACAACCAAGTCGGGATTCCAGCACTCAATGCGCTCAGCCAGGGCCTCATCAAATTCAGCACGGCTGGCATATTGCGTATGATCCAGTACCGCAGTTGCAATACCTGCTACTTTAGCATGTTGCAAACCAGCCGCTTGCGGGCGATTACTCAGCACGCCCAACACCTTATAAGGTGCATCCGCTTTTTCCGCATCGGCAATAATCGAAACCATATTACTGCCGCGTCCAGATATTAGAATAACCACGGAAAGAGGAAGTTGATGTCCCATCATTATTTGTCAATCACTATCGTTTGCTGCGCATCGGCAGTAATTTCCCCGATTACCCAAGCCGTTTCACCCACTGCTGCCAGCGTATCCAACGTCTGTTGTTGCGCGGTTGCCGGAACGCAGAGCACCATACCCACGCCACAGTTAAAGGTGCGCAGCATTTCTTGAGCTTCAATATTCCCCTGCTCCTGCAACCAGTTAAACACGGGCGGCATGTCCCAGGTGTTGCGCTGAATATTTGCACACATCCCCGGTGGTAATACTCTGGGAATATTTTCCAGCAAACCACCGCCGGTAATATGCGCTAAAGCGTGAACATCCACCACATCAAACAGTTTCAATAAGGACTGTACATAAATACGGGTGGGTTCCAATAAGGTTTCACCCAAACTTGAACCTTCAAATGCCATTGCCGGGTCAGCGCCAGACACTTCCAGCACCTTGCGAATCAGAGAATAACCATTGGAATGCGGGCCACTGGAAGCCAGGGCAATTAATACATCTCCAGCCTGTACCTTGCTGCCATCGAGTATTTTCGACTTTTCAACAATGCCAACGCAAAAACCAGCCAGATCATAATCACCGTCTTGATACATGCCCGGCATTTCTGCGGTTTCACCGCCGATTAAAGACATCGCACTCAGTTCACAGCCGCGCCCAATGCCTTCCACAACTTGGGTCGCTACTTCCAACTCTAACTTACCGGTCGCGTAATAATCCAGGAAAAACAGTGGTTCTGCACCTTGTACAATCAGGTCATTGGCACACATGGCAACCAGATCGATGCCAACGGTATGATGCAGATTTAATTGCATCGCCAGCCGCAACTTGGTACCCACGCCATCAGTACCCGAAACCAGCACCGGTTCCTTATAACGATCCAGAGGAATTTCAAATAATGCACCAAAACCACCCAAGCCGCCTAACACGCCGGGACGCTGGGTACGGGCAGCAATTGGTTTGATGCGATCGATCAGGCGATTACCGGTATCAATATCAACACCCGCATCGCGATAACTCAAAGAGGTTTTTTGTGTATTCATAAAAGAATTATAACAAGCCAGGCATATGCTTTAGAAGGTAAAATTTACCTGTAACTGCTGCATCATGACTTTATAGACCTGTTGTTGCATGATTTGTATCACTTTTTCAGGACGCCGTGGACTGCAACGCTGCATTTGCCAAAGCCCTGCCGCCTGCCATTGACGCAACAAAGCCATATTAAAAATACTGGAAGCCGTCCAATTGATAGGTCCGGCAAAACCAATCACCCCCAAAGCGCCACAATTTTGCTGCAAACGCTGCACATCCTGTCCCACAAAACAGGCATCCAGCAATAGAATGCTACGTTTTAACTGCCCACGCAAAGCCTTCAACACTACATTCAAATCAAATCGACTATCACCACCTCGAAACCAACACTCACGCTTATCCCCATACTGCGCATGAGCACTTAAGATAATCAAATGCGGCCCTCGTTGCCGTGCGGGATGCCGGATAAAATCTAACAACACCTGCTGACACGAATCAGCCATTAATGCCTGAGTTTGCATCAAATCAGCAGGTAAAACCCGCTGATAAACATCAGCCAGCAAACGCGACTCCTGTGGTAACCAATTGGATTCTAACAATAATATTTTTTGCATAAAATCTGCATTTAAATAGAATAACGAAGTCTCTTATATAAGACCTCATTCAGGCTGAGGTATTAAGTGATTTTCAGTACCTTTTATGTGGTTCGAGCTTACACCGAACCCAGCTAATTAAGCAAATACAACACTTAGGAGTGAGAATTTTATAACTTCAGCAACCTGGCTGGTCTTTTTCTCCATTTTCTACGTTGTGAAAACAGTTACATAGCTTGCTATGCGCCTGTTTTCACGCCTTGAAAATGAATAAAAATCCTGCGCCCAGTTTCTGTATTTATTTCATCCTCACTCCTTAGACCATAGCGCACCCGTTTTTATCACTTGATTTATTTGGAGATAACAACATCAATAAAGATGTAAGCGGGAGAAAAATTATGAATATTTTAATCACAGGTGCCTCCGGGTTGATTGGTAGCGCTTTACAACAGACATTAAAACAGGATGGGCATCAGCTTTTCATCATGCAACGCCCGCTAAAAGCAGATGCTGATTTTAGCTGGCAACCTGATAAAAACATGATTCATTGGGATAAAACCAAACCCATTGATGCGGTTATTCACCTTGCCGGGGCAAATATTGCCAATGGACGCTGGACTGCGGCAAGAAAAAAGCTGATTATCGACAGCCGCGAGCAAAGCACCTTGTTATTAGCAAATACACTGGCGCAACTAGCCCAACCACCCAAGCTTTTTATTTCCGGCTCCGCTATTGGCTTTTACGGTGATACCGGTGCGCAATCCGTGGATGAAGACAGCCCCTTAGGCAGTGGTTTTTTAGCTGAAATATGCAAACGCTGGGAAGCGGCAACTCAAGCCGCCACTGACGCAGGCATTCGTACCATTCACATGCGCACCAGTATCGTATTAAGCCCCAAAGGCGGTGCTTTACGACAAATGCTCACGCCATTTAAGCTGGGGCTGGGCGGCAGGGTTGGCTCAGGACAACAATATATGAGCTGGGTCAGCCTGCCGGAAATCATCAACATGATTCGGTTTTTATTAAGCAACGAACAACTCAGCGGCCCGGTCAACCTGGCTTCCAAAACAGCAGTCAATAATGCCGAGTTCAGCCGAATGCTGGGACAGGTATTACACAGACCCACCGTTTTACCCTTACCCGCGTTTATGGTACGGCTGATTTTTGGTGAAATGGGAGATGCTTTATTATTATCCAGCAGCCGGGTGTATCCAAAAAAACTGGAACAGGCCGGTTATATTTTTATGGATACAGACTTAAAGCAGGCTTTAAACCGCGTACTCAACAGCACCTGAACCGCATAGTAATTTTTACACGACTTTTATTAGATGATAATTAGCCCGACCAGCCCCGCATCATTCGCCTGCCGCGCAATTAGCTCTATTAAACCTCAACTGAAAACTGTCCGGCAAGCACTCCCAGCCTATCCTGAGCTATGGGTAATCATGTGGGCTTAAGTTGCTAGCCGTGGCAGGTACGTTGCTTTAACACCAATAGGGTAATATCATCTCTTTTTTTGGTGCCGCCTAAATGTGATTGCACGTCTTCAATAATCGCTTCTTGAATGCTTGTTGCATCATCTTGCGCATATTGTTGAACAATATTTTTTAAACGTTGTATGCCATAGAGCTTGCGCTCAGCATCCATAGCCTCCGTAATGCCGTCAGAATAAAGTACCAGACCATCGCCAGGATCTAAGTGTAGTTTATATTTTTTTATATAGGGCGTGATGTCTTCACAGAGTCCAACAAAAAAACCCAGGGCAAAGGTATCCAGTTCTTCAATTTGTCCATTTGCGCGAATAATTAAAATATCCTCGTGTTGACCACTGATTTCCAGATCGCCCTGATGATAATCCAGCAGGCACAGGGTCAGGGTACGATCACTACCCATGCGTTGCAGATTGCCATAAAGTGCATGATTGAGTATGGCTAAACAGTGTTCAGGCTGGGTAAAACCACTGCTCAGTAAAGTGCGCACCGCCATTTGCACCATCAACATGATCAGGCCGCTTTCCAGGCCATGCCCGGTCACGTCACCGATGCCTATTTTGATGTGTTCATCTTGTTGCAAAATATCATAATAATCACCGCCAATTTCATCAGCGGGACGCATACAGGCGGCAACATCTAACTGGGAAAGCTGCTGTAATTCCTGCTTCCGTGGTAATACCACTTGTTGTAAGTGCTGCGCCACATCCAGCTCACTGCCCATGCGTTGGTTTTCTGCCTGCAATTGCTGATTTAAGGTGTTGATTTCCGCGTTGGCATTGGCAAGTTCCTGGGTGCGTTGCTCCACTTGATTTTCCAATGTCCGGTAAAGAAATGCATTTTCCAATGAGACAGCCACTTGAGAGGAAAGCAGTTTCAGCACTTCCTGACGATCAGGGGTAAATGCACCGGATACCAGGTTATTCTCCAGATAAAGCACGCCATTAAGTTGATTTTGATGCAATATTGGCATACAAAATATGGATTTAATCTGTTTTCCTTTGATGTAGCTATCGTTGTTATAGCCGCTGTTCAGGCTCGCATCATCTAATACCAGCATTTCCCTGGTACGTAATACATATTGCAATAGACGCTGTGGCAGATCGGTGCTTTGCCCAATGGGCGTATTTTGTAATACCCCGGTTTCTTTTGAGTCAGCTAACCAGGAGGCTTGAATTTTTAATTCTCCCTGCTCATCTAACATTAAAACACCACGTTGCGCGCCTGCATTTTTTACCAAAATACGGATGAGTTTATCCAGTAGTTGTTCTAATACAATCTCTTCTGCAAAAACACTGGCTGCTTGAAAGACCGCCTGCAAATCTAAGGTGTGTGTATAGCGGGTGGAGCTTAAGCTGTGATTCAAAGTGCCGTTGCTTGTGCCTGTTGCACTGCTATGGTGTTGTAAGTACCGCTGATAGTGACTTTCCAGAGCGGATACTTTTTGTGTTGCACCCCATAAGCGATACCAATGATGGGCTTCACGCAGATAATGCACCGCAGCCCCTGATAATGCCTGACTTAACCAAAACTGAGCGCACAGCTCATTGGCTAAAGCCAGATGCGCCCAAATCTGCGCGCCATTTTCTCCAGCAGCAGCAATGGCCTGTTCGTATAATTGCGCGGTGGTTTCTAATGCCTGCCCGTCTAAACGGGCGGTTTCAGCTTGTACAAGAAAATATTGATAAGCAAAATTATCAGCACAATGAGTTTGCCAGTTACATAATTTTTCTGTATCTGTATCGAGTAGTGTGCGGTAATGGGTTTGTTGTTCGGCATTGAAGTGTGGATAAAGCTGAATAATGCTCAGGGCGCGATAAAAGTGAAATAAGCTTTGTTGATACAGTCCACGAATAAAAAAATAAAAATCTTCCAGTTTTTCCGCAGCTTGCAGAGCCTGCTCAAATTCTCCGGCAGTGAAGTGCAAAACCTGTTTGGTGAAGTAGTAATAACACAAGCCGTTACCATATTCACGCTGCTGTAATTCTTCCACATAAGCCTGCTCATCAAAATTTTCCGCACTCAACTGGTTCGGCGTTGCGCTGAAGCCTTGCAAACTGTCTCCCAGTTGCAGCAACAGGCGCAGGACGCCACTCACGTCACGGTCGTTAACGCGCTCGACAAAAGGTTGATATTGACGATATTCCTGCTGGGTATCCTGGAGTGTTTGCGCTGAGAAAAACGGCTGAAAAAAAGAGAAAATAACATTGTACACGCCATAAACGTAAGCACCGCTTTCACTACAACCCTGATGGGCGATTTGGCGTAACGGGATGCTGGCTTTTTTATGTTTACACCAATGTTGAACGAAGTTACTAAAGAAAAAATGTACCGTACCGCGTACAAATAAACTGGGATAACGCTTGTTCATTTCCAGTGATAAGCGCCCATAGTCATAACCCAGGGCATATTGTTCCGGCTCTCCACACAACATCAAGCCATAAATCCCATAACCCAGTGCAGAAGTGCTGAGATTACCATGTTGATGCGAGAGTTTGACCATCTGTAACACAGTCCAGGCAAAAGCAGGCGGCTGGGCTAACCAGGTGGGGGGGATAGCCAGGGTTAAGATACCAAAGGGGGCAATTTTACTTGCCTCTGTCATTGCGGGAGCATCTAATAAGTCAAAGACCTGACGCTCGCCCAGGCTCTGCATTGCCAGTCCAAACTCAGCCATAATCACATCATTGTCAATTACCACGGGCATATCCATGCCTAAGCGCGCCAGTCCTTTGCGGGTTAAGTCAACGGCTATATCATAATGATTCATGGTGCTATACAGATAGACAGCTTCACCGAAAACCTTACTGATTTGTTGCGGTGTTTGCGCATGTTCCATCAAATTCTGAAAGTGCTGTTCCGCCCGCGCCAAGTCACCGCTACGGTATTCACATAATGCCAATTCATTGTGTAGCGCAAAATTTAATTCAAAATGCGTCAGCCAGGGTTGCTTGCTGGGAATGGCAGATAAACCCGCACTGAGTATTTCTTGCGCACTGCTGTAGGCTAATGCGCTCATGGCTTTGTGTCCAGCCTGTAAATTGAGTTCAGCTAATTGCAGTGTTTGCGTGGTGTCCAGCAATGCAGCACAAATATTTAAGTGACCAACAATTTCAAATAGACGCTCATCCAGGCGTTCCGGGGTATTGGCAACACTGAGCAATAATTGACCGATATGTCGATGCTGCGTGGTTTTTTCTGTTTCATCATTTAAGGCGTAGGCTGCCTGCTGCACGCGATCATGCAAGAAACGAAATGCTGCATTATGTTGCCCATCGGTTTTCACCGTGGCCTGTACCAGTTTGTAATTATCATCTAAAGGGAGCAACAGACCCACCTTGACCGCAGGCCATAATGACTGCAAAGCACTGTGCAAATCACAACTTTGCACGCTGGCAAGGGTTTGTAAATCAAAGCGGTTGCCGATACATGCGGCTAATTTCAAACTGGTGATACATTGTTGGGGGAGATCCGCAATTTTATTTGCCATCAGCTCAACCACATTGGAACTCATTTCCTTTTGTTGGATTTGACTGAGTTCCCAATGCCAGCAACGCTGCTGAAAATCAAAACTGAGTAACTGGTCTTGATATAAAGATTTTAAAAATTCTATGCTAAAAAAGGCATTACCGGCTGTTTTGTCATAAATTAAATCGCTGAGTGTTTCAATATTCTCAGTTTGATGCAGGCTATCACTGAGTAATTGTGCGACATCAGGCTGACTGAGGTTATCGAGTTTAATGGTGGTAAAGGAACGGGTTTGTTTGTTTAAGTGCTGCAACATACGCAGCAAGGGGTGATCGGCATCTACCTCATTATCTCGATAGGCGCCAATGATAAAGACATATTGTAATTCTGGATGCAGCAACAAGGTTTGTAAGAGTTGTAATGAAGCGCTATCAGTCCACTGCAAATCATCCAGAAACCAGATTAAAGGGTGTTCTGCCTGAGCGATAGCCTGCATAAAATCACAAAAAACCTGATTAAAGCGATTTTGTGCTTCTTCTGCGCTGCTGGCTTCCGCAACAGGAGACTGCTTACCTAAAATGGATTCCAAAGCAGGAATGACATCTAATAAAATCTGTCCGCGCTGAGCCAGCGCTGTTAAAATTCGCTTTTTCCAGCGGGCTAATGCTTCGGGCGTTTCTGTCAGCAGCAGATCACAAAATTCAGCAAAGGCCTGACTGATGGCAGAATAGGGGGTATTGCGCTGATATTGATCATATTTCCCGGCAATAAAATACCCGCGCTGCGCCGCCATTGGCTTATGGACTTCATGCACTAAGGCGGATTTACCCACCCCGGAATAACCGGAAACCAGCAAAAACTCCAAATTTCCCTGGCAGGTTTGCTGAAAGACATCAAGCAATTGTTGCTGCTCACTCTCACGACCATAGAGTTTCTGGGGAATTTTGAAATTTCCCAGATTGTCTTCCTGTGCCAGAAGAAAGGGCGTTATATCCCCTTTCTCCTGCCATTGTTTTAAACAGTGTTGTAAATCAGTGGCTAAACCCGCTGCAGATTGATAACGATCTTCTGCATTTTTTTGTAATAATTTTAAGATGATCTCAGAAATAACGGGGGGCAGGTCTGCATTAAATTGGTGTGGTGGTGATGGACGTTTGGCAATATGGTTATGTACCAGTTCCATTGCTTCTTGCTTATCAAATGGCAGCCTGCCGCTAAATAAGCGATACAGCGTCACCCCCAGAGAATACAGGTCGCTGCGATAATCGAGTATCCGGTTCATGCGTCCGGTTTGTTCGGGTGAAATATAAGCTAAAGTCCCCTCCAGCACATGGGGGTTGCCTAAGTGCTGAATTTTGGTATCAATTTGAGAAGAAATACCAAAATCAATTAAGCGCACCTGTTTATTCAGCGGGTTAAGTAAAATATTATGACTATTAATATCTTTGTGAATCACATTTTGCTGATGCAGATTTTGCAAGGATTTGGCAATCTCAATACTGATTTCCAGCAGATCCACCAAATCTGAGCTATGAAATTCATCCAGTGGCTGACCTTCAAAATATTCCAGCACCAAGCCATCCATACCATCCACTTGCACCCGCTCCAGCGCCCGTCGAATGCCTTTTCCCGTCAGTGTGCGGCTGATTTCATATTCATTATTCAGGCACATGACTTGTTGCGGCGTGGGGTATTCTTCTTTGAGCAATTTTATAATGCGAGGACTCGCTTGTTCCTGTGCCTGATACAGATAAACAATGCTGTTACTTCCCTCAAATAAAAATTGTAAGTTTTGCTGTGAAATGCTGGGATTCACATGTCCTCCAATATGCCACTAAGGCAGCATTTTTTATAACTTAAGCTAAGTTGTATATCATATCAGCCGCTATCAAGCCTTGCTTGCTTCTTATGCTCATGCCCTCACTTCCAGGTCAGAAGGAAAACTTTTTTTCAGAAAAAAGTAACAAGCATGCATCGACAACAGCTTCATCAAACATTGTTCCTCGATGTACCTGAATCGCTTCCAGCGCGACATCTATCCCTAAACTGGCACGGTAAGGTCGATGGTTGCTCATAGCCTCCACGACATCCGCGACGCAAACAATTCTTGCTGCTAAGCATATTTCATCGCCCTTTAGCCTCTGAGGATAACCAGAACCATCGATCCGTTCATGATGCTGATATGCAATCTCTGCGATGGGCCACGGAAACTCGATATCTTTCAGGATATGATAACCAGCTCCAGGATGTGACTGAATAAGCTTGTATTCAAGTTGGGAAAGCTTGCCGGGCTTGCTTAATATTTCTGACGGGATTTGAACCTTGCCAATATCATGAATAGTAGCACCAATTCTGATTCCTTCAACTGTCTCGTCATCAAGTCCCATTTTTTGCGCAATGGCTCTCGACAGTTGTGACACGCGATGTTGATGGCCTGCTGTGTACGGATCTCTGGCCTCTACGATTTTGGAGACAACATCGATTGTTCCCTTTAAACCCTTTCTTATCGTGGATATGTTTTGCAGAATTTTATCTTTGGCTTTATTTATTTCAGTCAGGTTGCGAATAAATGCATTGAAAGTGACTGTATCACCAAGTGCTAACGGGATGATAGTCAACTCTACAGGTATCAGGATGCCATTTTTGTGAAGCGCGGTGATCTCTATATGCTTGTCAATAAGTCGCCCTTCACCTGTCGCCAGGTAATGTTTCATGCCCTCTATATGCGCTTTTCTTTGCGCCAGCGGAATAATTGTGTCAGATAATAGCTGTCCAATCACTTCTTCGCTGCTGAAACCAAACATCCTTTCCGCTTCAGGATTCCAGTCGATAACGATACCTTCTCTGTCTATGGCAACAAACCCATCTCTGGCATTTTCAATCACACCTTTGGCATGCTTTTCAGCCTTATCCTTCGCCACTTCCACCCGTTTGCGATCAGATATATCATGCACAATTGAATACAGGACTTGTTTTTGATTCCAGTGAATAGGGCCGGAGTATACTTCCACATCCCTGATGTCCCCATCAGCCAGTCTATGCCTGAATATGAAATGATCACTTTTTTCCAGTTTGGCCCGTGCCATCTCTCTACCTATCTGTTCCTTTGACAGTGTATTGATATCGGAAATGCTCAAGTTTAATAACTGCTCCTGGCTATATCCATAGAATTTCTCTGCCGCCCGGTTTGCCTCGATGATGCGACCATCATCAGGATCGATAATAAGTTCAACAGATTTATTTCCCGTGAAAAGTTCCCTGAAATGCTCTTCACTTTGATGTAACGCCTGCTCCGTCTGCTTACGCTTGGTAATATCAACATGCGTTCCAACAAAACGTACATAGGTTCCATTTGATTCATTACGAATGGCGAAACCCCGAGCCAGAATATCCACCCAGTGCCCGTCTTTATGAAGCATTCTGTGTTCAAGCTCAAATTTAGGCACTTTTCCAGTCAGGTAATCATCAATGACCTGTTTAGCGCGCTTGATATCATCCGGGTGTACCAATCTTTCCCATGTGGCAAATTTATTTTCCAACTCATTTTCGGCATATCCCAACATCGACTTCCAGCGCACAGAATAAGTGATCACATTGGTCTGCATATCCCAATCCCACAAGCCATCGTTGGCACCCTGCATCGCGAGTGAAAAACGTTCTTCACTCTTTGCCAGGGCTTGCTCGGCTTGTTTGCGCTCGGTGATATCACTGGCAATACCTTCAATCGCTACAGGCCTGCCGCTGTCATCTGTGACCAAAACATTACGTTGAACAATCCATTTGGTTTCCCCAGATGGCGTGACAATTTGAAATTCATAGGTAGGCGGCATATCCCCATTTAGAAGTTTTTGCCACTGCTCATCGAAATAAGCATGCCAGTTTGGATGTATCAGTTCCTGAATTTTTTTTGGAGTGTTATAGAATGCTTGTGGCGTGATGCCGAACAGTTCGCTAGAGGCTGGATTTATATACTCATATCGACCGTCAGGTATCGACATTCGATAGATTACATCTTTTGCATTGCTTGCCAGACGGGAGAACTGCCGATTACTGTCTTCAAACTTATCGGATATCTGGCGGCTGGTTTGGTAAAAGATTCTTAGAGCAAAAAGGCTTATCAGTATGGCAAAAGCAATAATAACCATGCCTGCTTTAATAAATGGCGCACGAATTTCTTGCATATCAAGCTTGGCAACAATACCGAGGTTGAGGATATCAACCGGTTCGTAGGCTGCCATCACATGCACCCCCCGGTAATCATTCCCTATCATCCAGCCAGACTTTCCTGATAAGGCTCTGCGCATTGGTTCCGCTCTATCGGTTCTGTCTAATGAAACCGGATTGGGAATATCCATGCCTGCAAGATAATTTCTCATCAGGAATACAATCTGCTTTCCCTGCTTTTTAGCTAAAGTAAATTCACCGCTCTGACCGAACCTTATCTGCTCATGCGCTGCTTTAACCTGACTCAAGGTTGCATCGAAGCTGCTTGCCCCGGAATGCATTTCTTTTGAGTGGGCTTTATCAAAATATGCAACTTCCTCAATCATGCGGGCATTGCTTTTTGCGGTTTCGGTGAGCCGCTGCGCGGTTTCTGAAATGGATGTCTGGTAGATAATGTAGCCGCCGCTCCCGGCGGTAAAGAGTATGGCAACAAACATCGTAAGAGCCAGTTTTATCAGTTTGCCGCGAATCAAATCCAATCTAAACATGGCTTATGCCTGTAATTTCTTAAAATTAAAATATAGGCATACTCACAAAGTAGAACAAGGCTCCTAATCTACTGTAACACTATCAAAAGTAATGCTTGCCGTACCTAATACTTCAACTGTGTCAATTGCCTGCATCAGCACATCATAGCTGACATTTAATGAATTTTCTGTCGGCAAACTGCCTGGTGTTTCTGACAGTGCATAAATATTCAGTGTATATTCATGAGAGCCGGTACTTGGTGAACAGGGAGAAGTGTAGGAAACCATATTACCATCCTTATTTGCCCCTAAATACCAAGGCCCATCATCAGCAGCACCATGCTCAATTTCAGTGACTGAAGCATCGATACCCCACAATAATAAATAAGCATTAGGCTGACTGGTATCATCTGAATTTGGATAATGCACCATTGTTACCGCTAATGCTGCGGTACCACTGGGAACATTTGACCAACTCAGAGGAATCGAGCTTTCCACGCCATTGGTTTTCTCCTCACATTGGTATTGACTTAATAGTTCACCATTACTAATTGCCGGACTGCTGAGGGTAAATACATTTGGATTTGTATCTGAATAGCTAAGAAGACTAAAAAGACCATCAGCATTAAGCTGTAATTGTGCATCATAAACGCGTGATTCAGCTATTTTTACAGATGGAATCGTCAGAATGCTGGTCGTAACATCATATTCAGCCTCATCCACAGCCCATGCAGATAATGAATAGAGCATTAAAGATAGAATAAACGTCATTTTTTTCATTGCAAATTTCCTCTGCTTAAAAATTAGATTGGTATTTCACCTGAATTTATTTACCAGGGTTTACGGCGTGGCGCATACAAATCTGTAATCGTACCACTTGCCATTTCTGCGGCTAAATTCACCGTTTCACTGAGCGTGGGGTGGGCGTGCATGGTCAGTCCAATATCTTCGACATCCGCGCCCATTTCATAAGCCAGCATCACTTCCGCCAATAATTCCCCGGCGTTGGTGCCGACCAGACCGCCACCAATCAGACGTTTTGTGTCCCGATCAAACAGTAGTTTGGTTAAACCTTCATCACGCCCAATACTGAGCGAACGACCACTGGCAGCCCACGGAAAACTGCCTTTTTCATAAGCAATGCCCTGCGCCTTGGCTTCGGTTTCCGTCACACCCATCCAGGCAATTTCCGGATCGGTGTAAGCCACGCTGGGAATGGCGGCGTCAAACACGACCTTATCGTGACCACAAATCACTTCGGCAGCCACCTTGGCCTGGTGTACAGCTTTGTGCGCTAACATGGGGTTATCAACAATATCTCCGATAGCAAAAATATGCGGGATATTGGTGCGCATCTGCGTATCGACCGGGATAAAGCCCATGTCATTAACTTCAATACCCGCATTTTCCGCGCCGATTCTAGGCCCATTAGGGCGGCGGCCTACGGCAACCAATACCCGATCATAGACAGCGGATTCCGGGGCTTTATCACCTTCAAAAGAGACTTTCAGACCTTCTGCCTGGGATTCTATCGCGGTAACACGGGTATTGAGATAAATTGCTTCATAACGCTTGCTGATGCGTTTTTGCAAGGGCCTGACCAGATCGCGGTCACAACCAGGAATCAGATCGCCACTGAGTTCAACTATGCTGACTTTGCAATCGCCCATGCCCAGCGCGTCATATACGGTCGCCATTTCCAGGCCGATAATGCCGCCACCCACCACCAGCATGTTTTTCGGCACTTCCGCTAATTCCAGGGCATCCGTGGAATCCATCAGGCGTTCATCATCATAAGGAAAGCCGGGGATTTTTGTGGCTTGTGAACCGGCGGCGATAATCGCATGTTCAAAACCAATCACCTGCGCCCCGGATTCATTTTCCACGCGCAGTTGCTTGGCTGAAATAAACTGGCCTTCACCCTGCACCACAGTGACTTTACGCTGTTTTGCCAGATTGCCCAGACCGCCAGTGAGACGCTTGACCACTTTTTGTTTCCAGCCGCGCAATGTGTCCAGGTTGATATCGGGCTTGGCAAACTGCACGCCGTGTTCTGCCATTTCCTGACTTTCATTAACCACCTGCGCAACGTGTAATAAGGCTTTGGAAGGGATGCAGCCGACATTCAGGCAAACCCCGCCTAATGAAGCATAGCGTTCTACCAGCACCACTTTTTTACCCAGGTCAGCAGCGCGAAAAGCCGCCGTATAACCACCAGGCCCGGCACCTAAGACCACGACATCTGCCTGTAAGTCAGTATTTTGCTTGCTGGCAGTGGCGCTCGTTGCCGCAGATGCTGGCGCAGCGCTTGCTGTTTCCACCTGTTTTTCAATTGACATGGTGAGCAGTGGCATACCCTGAGAAACCTGATCCCCCAGTTTAACCAGTACTTCTTCCACTTTTCCGGCATAAGGCGTCGGAATTTCCATCGCTGATTTGTCACTTTCTAAAGTAACAATGGAGTCTTCCAGCGACAGGGCGTCACCAGCTTGTGCAAAAATTTCAATGATTTCCACGTCTTTAAAATCACCAATATCCGGGACACGTACTTCAACGATGGTACTCATTTTTTTCCTTTGGGTTAATCAGTAGATGGTTTTGCGAGACTAACAGTAGTTATTACACTGAAAGCCACTTCCGTCAAATTCAGATTGTGTAATAATAACAGAGCAGACATTATTGGTCTGCGCTTGAGAATAAATAAGCTGAATTCGGCGTAAGCTTCTTTTATCCGCTATGCGGATAAAAACCGCTTCCACCTCATGCCAACTTATTGATAGTACGTGCCAAATTTAACTATTTCTTCTTAAAAAACCTTACGTTAGGCTCAGGTTAAATAATCTAAGCTGAATTCGGTGTAAGCTTCTTTTATCCGCTATGCGGATAAAAACCGCTTCCACCTCATGCCAACTTATTGATAATACGTGCCAAATTTAACTATTTCTCCTTAAAAAACCTTACGTTAGGCTCAGGTTAAATAATCTAAGCTGAATTCGGCGTAAGCTTCTTTTATCCGCTATGCGGATAAAAACCGCTTCCACCTCATGCCAACTTATTGATAATACGTGCCAAATTTAACTATTTATCCTTAAAAAACCTTACGTTAGGCTCAGGTTAAATGTTAAATAATCTAAGCTGAATTCGGTGTAAGCTTCTTTTATCCACTATGCGGATAAAAACCGCTTCCACCTCATGCCAACTTATTGATAGTACGTGCCAAATTTAACTATTTCTTCTTAAAAAACCTTACGTTAGGTCTAAAACTTGTGGGTGCTGATTCTATAAGATGTATTTTATAACCTATTGATTTATATGGAGTGATATTTTTATATTTTATATTAAACATGAATTTTAGTGCTTAATATTAAAAATATACCATTTCAAGTTATAAATTTGAGCATTCAGTAGCTATTTTTGGCTACTTCATACGGTATAAAATACAATTTTACATCGAAAAAAATCAGCACCCAAACTTGTCAAAACAAAGCCAAAGCTTCCAAACATAAATGCTTATGATTTTCCCCTTGATCCAAATCCAGCTCATACCCTGGTAAACGCAAACCATAACGCAAATTCTGCGCATCGGCTAATAATATCCAGCGACATAGTTGAGACAAGGCGCGCTCTTTATCTGCCAGATGCGCCACGCTGTCCCAGTCAAACCAGTAATGGCTGTCACCTGCTTCACCGCCAAACTGTTTAATCAGCCAGCCTTGCTCGCGTGCCACGGCTTTCCAATCGATATGTCGCGGAGAATCCCCCGGATGGTAGTCCCGGTAGCCGGTAAAGTCATCGCCTTTATTGCCATGCTCATATTGACTGCCCTGCTGATCCAGAATACCGCTGGGTACGGGCATGTCACCTTCTGGTTTTGGATAAGCAAGTACTTGTGCTGACTCCAGTTCCAGCAAACTCCAGGCATAAAATAAACCCAGCGGAAAACGTGTAGTCAGGCGTAACCTGCCAGCTGATTGGAGGCCACGTTGTTGCAATGGCACGGAAAGATGAACTTGGTTTGTTTGATCAGCGCCCAAATCAAATAATAAAGGCGTTAATGGTTTTTGCTTTTTAGGATATTGTTGTATGCTGAGCCCATGACGCGCTGGCTGCTGATGATTATGAAATAGCAACACGAAATAACCCATCTCGCCAGCAAAAAATGGTGGCGCACTGCCCGCTTGAATACGCAGATGCGCTAAATTGCGCCAAGTATGGAAAATAGAAACCAATGCCATGCCAGAGAGTAGAAAAGTCAGCATAAATCCCATACTATTTGCATAATTGATAGAACCTAACAGCATAAAAAACAGTATCAGGCCAAACAACAAACCCTGACGGGTTGGCAGTACAAAAATATGTTTTTGAGTTAAATGAATACTATGGGTTTGTGTTTTACTGCTCATGGCTATGGCATTTAAGTTGCTAGAAGTTGTTAAAGTTTTACTCAGTTCAGGATGACTTATATCATAGAACAATTTCAGCTTATGCTATACTGAATTTCCCTCTTGGTACCAGCCATCATTTAGAATGATTATCAACCAAATTAATGTGTTGAGGAGAATATAATGAAAAACTATTTGCTTGCCATCACTGCGATGGCATTGTTATTTGCAGCAAATATGAGTTATGCGGGGCAACCCACTGATATTAATTATTGTGCCAGAGGTACAAACGTGCTTGGGGTTCGCTATTCTGTTTATACCGTGCGTTGTTCGGACGGTAAAAAACGGGAAATCACTTCCTGGAATAAACGCAAAAAATGGTGCGTGGGTACTTCCCGGAAGTGTACCAATGATCAACTCAAAGCCGCCCAGATGGCGTGCCGCCAGAAAAAATAATGTCCATCATGGACTTGTGCTCCGTTACTGATTGAAGGCAGAAAAAGGATGATCCGAAACAAGATATTTTATGTGGCACTGACCTGTTTAATCTATTTAAGCAGTGTTTCAGGTTTTGCTGCAACGCCCAAAGATATTAAATATGCTTCCAAAGGCAATGCGCTGATAGGGGGGAAATATTACATTTATAATGTCCGCTGCTCAGATGGTAAAACCCGGAAAATATCTTCCTGGGATAAACGTAAAAAATGGTGCGTGGGTACCAGTAAACGAAATTGCAGTAATGACCAGCTAAAAACTGCAAAAAAAGCTTGCAAGTAATTATAGATTTTCAGGCAAATAATTTCCTGACAGCGATGGTTTTTGAGGTGTTGCCAGCATTCAAGCTGGGAATGCAGGAACTGAAAATCTATAAACCTACTAAGCACTATCAATAACTTGACGTGAAGTGCCAGTACTTTTCAGCACTTTTCAGCACTGATCGAGCCTGCACTGAACTCAAGTTATTTATTTTCTTCGCAACCACTAACGCAACGCGTGGTTTTTAACACCTGACCACCACAAATCTGAAAACAACTTTCAAAATCCACCGTACAATTACAATTTTTATCGCACTGATAGCTGTGCATGTAGCTACTCTGCACGGGTGCTGAACGCTTACGACAATCTTTGGCATCCTGCCAATGCTCAGCATGATCCAGACACTGTTCCTTGCGTTGCAGATAATCTTCCTGCGCTTCCAGATAATTGATTTTAGCCTGCATACGGGCTTTTTCCATGCAGTCATCATAAGCCCGATCACAACTGTATTGGCAACTGGATTTTTGTTCCTGGCAATCCAGAGCACAATTTTTCCCACGCACGTCACCGGGTGGAATATACTGCACATCGGTTTTATAGGTGGGGCCGCAGGCGGTTAATAACAGGGATAAAAGGCTTAATACAATCCAATATTTATTCATAATAAAAAACTCATCATGTTAAGAGGCAGGGGCTGCTGGCGGTGGTAAGACAACAGGTTGCTCATCGCCGGGTAATACCCTTAAAAACTGACTCATGTCGGGTAAGACCGGAATATCAGGCATCTGGGTAAAGGGTACACCACTGGTCTGTAAATTTTGCTGGGTCTGGCGCATCATCCGGTATTTATCACTGCTGATTTGACGCTCTGTTGCGGGGTCACGCACGATACGCGGGTGCAGGAAAACCATCAAATTACGTTTGACCTTAGTCAGCCCCTGCGAGCGAAATAACGCACCTAATACCGGAATATCCCCCAGACCTGGCACTTTTTGCTCGGTATCGGTCAGGGTTTCATCAATCAAGCCCCCCAGCACCAGAATGCCACCATCTTCTATCATCACCGTGGTTTTTAAGGTGCGGATATTGGTGACAAGATCAGAAGCACTGATACCTGCCTGATTGGGTACAATGGTGGAAACCTCCTGTTCAATTTCCAGCTTAATCGCATTGCCTTCATTAATCTGTGGTTTGACTTTAAGTTTTACGCCCACATCTTCGCGCTGTATGGTCTGAAACGGATTGGCTGAACCATTAGCCGCGCCGGTATTGGTGTATTGCCCGGTAATAAACGGTACATTCTGCCCAACATGAATCAAGGCTTCCTGGTTATCCAGTGTCATCAGAGACGGCGTGGATAAAATATTAGTGCTGCGATCAGAAGCCAGGGCGCTTAGTAACACGCCAAAATCCAATACCCCATTCTTATAACGCCCAGCGCCAAAATTTGCACCATTAATCGCACTGTTACCCGCCAGGGTATTGTTTTCAATACCGGCAATTAAATCCACAATACCTGCGCCGGGACTGCCAAAATTAATAATACCTACCGGGCCGCTGGAGCCGTTTAAGCCTGGCATGATCCACTGTACGCCCAATTCCTGAGTTTTGGAGGACTCCACTTCAGCAATCACCGCTTCCACCAGCACCTGAGCACGGCGTATATCCAGTTGCCGAATCACTGATTTTAAAGCAAGCAGCACATCAGGAGCAGCGGTAATAATGAGGCTGTTGGTGGATTCATCCGCTTGAATGCTGGTGTTCATTTTTTTAGCATGAGCAATCCCGGCTTTTGCAGGTGCGCCGGATACTTTTACCATGCTGCTGGCAACACCGGCTTGTTTTACCCCGGTAATATTATCACTGACGCTTTGCAGGACGCTAACCAGGTCTTTGGCCTCAGCATAATGCAGATAAATGACCTGGGTATTTCCCACCGCTTCCAAAGGTGTATCCAGATGGGTAATCAGCGCATTTAAACGCAGACGGTCGGGTTTTTCACCACTGATTAACACACTGTTGGTACGCTCATCGGCAATCACCCTGGCTTTACGCGCGCTGTTTTTAGCCGATGCCCGCGTGGATTGTTCCAGATTATCAATCAAACGCACCACTTCTGCGGCGGCGGCATGTTGCAGCATAATCACATCCACTTCATCGTGATCAGCGCGATCAATGCGACGGATAATCTGCACCATGCGCTTCACATTAGCAGCCCGATCCGACAGGATAATCATATTATTGTCAGGATGTGCTGCAATATGCCCCTGCTGTGGCACTAATGGACGCAAAATGGGAATTAACTGCGCCGCGCTGATGTGATTGATTTTAATAATCTGGGTAATGATTTCATCGCCCGCTTGGTCTGAGGGCTGGGTCAATGGCGTATTACTGGATTTTGCCAGTGCTTCCGGCACGATTTTAATAATATGCCCACTGGGAATTGCGGCATATTGATGTACGCTGAGGATGGATAAAAAAGTCTGATAGAGTTCTTTTTCATCCATGGGTTTGGCGGAAATCACCGTCACCTTGCCCTTAACCCGCTCGTCCACCACAAAATTCTTTTTGGTAACTTCCGAGACCATCTGAATCAGGGTTTCGATTTCAACCTGCTTGAGATTTAAGGTGACTTGCTGGGCAAACGTCAGTGGCGTATTCAATAACAGCAGCAGCCAGAAGGTATGAGAGATTATTTTTTTCATATTTGTTTTTGATAAAATTTTGTAAAATTATTACTTGCTTCTAAGAAGTAATGTTAAATAATCCGGTTGTTTCAGGTTTACGTCTTCTCAGACTAAGCAAAAATCAGTGTGGCGCAAAAAGTAATTTTTTTGTACCTTTAAGGTGCAAAAAAGAAGCTTTGCATAACTCATGTGAGGCAATCTGACTCATTTCAATGCCACCTTGGCATAAATATCCACCATTTCCAACGTACAATCCAAACTTTCCAGGTTTATTTTTCCATCTGCTTCATCAAGCACGCGCAACAGCCATTGCCCATCCGCCTGACGACGGTAATGTTCAATATGTTGCTTATCCTGCGCAACCAATAAATATTCCCGGACACTGCCCAATTCCCGATACAAAGAAAATTTACGTCCCCGGTCATAAGTTTCAGTCGATTCTGAAAGTACTTCAAAAATCACTGCGGGATTGAGCAAGGTGTCGCCATGCGCATCTTCCAGTTTGGCCTTGTCACATAAAGCAATTACATCCGGGTAAACATAATGACCGGCAGTATCAATTTTGACGCGCATGTCACTGGAATAAGTCTTACAAGGACGGCATTTCATCTGGAAATGTAATTCTGACGTAATATTAGCCGTAATTAAATTATGTGCTTCACTGGCCCCTGACATCGCATAAATAATACCATCCACAAATTCATGACGTTCTTTGGCCTTGCGCTCGCTTGCCAGATATGCTTTTGCATCAGGTGGTGATTGTAAGTTGTTTGCAGCAGACATTTACGCTCGCTCCATCGCGCCTATGGATTTAGGCAACAAAGCGGTCAATACCTCATGCCCCTTATTGGTAACCAGCACATTGTCTTCAATCCGAATGCCGATGCCGCGCCAGCAATCGGCAACTTCTGGCTGGCCTTTTGCCGGGATAAAATCCGGCGCGATATAAATGCCGGGTTCTATGGTCAGCACGTTGCCGCTGCATAGTTTACGGGATTTTTTATCTGGATTTTTGGCATCACGATAACAACCCACGTCATGCACGTCCAGACCCAGCCAGTGACTGGTGCCATGCGGAAAAAAACTTTTCCAGGCTTGTTTTTTAATTAATTTCTTAAGTTTTCCCCGTAGCAAACCCAGTTCCAACAAACCTTCGGTAATCACTTTTGCCGCTGCACTATGTACCTTATGGAAACGCTGACCGGGTTTTACCGCATCAATTGCGGCAAGCTGGGCAGCCAGCACAATTTCATATAAAGCTTTTTGCTCCGGGGTAAAGCGTTGACCTACCGGGAAGGTGCGGGTAATGTCAGCATTATAATAACCCACGCTGCAACCAGCATCGATTAATAATAAATCGCCTTGTGCCATTTTGTGGTTATTGTTGATGTAATGCAAAATACAAGCATTGTCACCGGAAGCCACAATTGAAGGATAGGCAAAACTTTCCGCGCCAGCGCTCAGAAATAGCTGCTCCATCAGCGCCTGGATTTCATATTCGTGCTTACCGGGTACGCAGTGGTGATGCGCCTGCTGATGTGCCGCGATGGAAATCGCCATGGCCTTGCGTAGTTGCGCAATTTCCAGCGGACTTTTGTGCATGCGCATCTCATGCAACACTCTGCCGGCATCTGTCAGGCCCAATATACCTTGCCCGGTTTTCGGGTAGGCATGAATCTGTTGTTTCCAGTGTGAAAATATCCGTTGATCCTGTTTTTCATCAATATCTGCGATGTAATAAAGCTGGTTTGCCCGTTGCAAATAACGTGGTAATACTTTATCTAGTTTATTAATGCTAAAGGCCCGATCCGCGCCATATAGCACTTGCGCTTGCTCCACCCCAATGCGCCGACCGGACCAGGTTTCTATTAAAGGATCTTTGGCTTGCACGAATAATACAAATTCATGCTTTTGTCCTGGCGCTAATACCGCTACTGCATTGGGTTCATCAAAACCAGTTAAATAAAAAAAATCACTATTCTGACGATAACGGTATTCCACATCGCGGTGCATGATCGCCATCGGTGCGCTGGGAATAACCGCGACAACATCCGCGCCCTGCGCCTGTTTTGATAATTTGCGCATGAATTGTTGTCTGCGCTGTTGATATTCCTGTTGTAATGGTGATTTCATTTTTTATCAGCAAATTGTTGTACGATGTCTTGTGCCTGTTGCAAGCGGGTTAGACTGACCTTCTCAACCACCAGGGTATTATTGGCAATTTGAAAATGATTCATATTTTGAATACTGCCAATTTCAATCACTGATAATAAGGCGCGCAGCCAAGCGGCATGAGCAAAACCTAAAACCCGTGGATACTGCTGATATTTTGCCAAAAAAGACCAAACCCGTTGCTCAAGCTGAATAAAAGGCTCACCAAACACCAAATCCCGAGGCTTATCAATCCAGTCTTCACCAACTTCAGCTAACATTTCAACCCGTGCTTTACCTTCAAACTGTCCAAAATCCAGTTCATTGAGCAATGGTTCTTGTTGCAACTCACCTTTAAATTGATAGTGTTGCGCTGTTTCTATCGTACGTTTTAAGGTGCTGGCCAATACCTTGTCAAAAGGCGCTAAATCCATTAAACGCTGTTGATTTCCTGCCACTTGCCGTTGTGCTTCCTTGGCTAAAGGTAAAATAGACTCATCCTTAAGACCTTGCAGCAAACCTTGCTGGTTATAAACGGTGGGTAAATGTCGAATCATAACTAGTAACATGGCATATACTCAATCATAATAAGTTGCAGTAGCACGGCTGAAGGCTTCGTAAATCGAGGGTACGATTAACTGCCTTTTATTAACATCCGATTCCCGCATGGCAATAATAAATTGCTGGCTGCTCTCCACAGGAATCTGATTGGCCTGAATCTTTTTATTAATAATTTTTTCTGCCATTTTCGCAGCCACTTCGCCTTGCTCATAAGGCGATACACCAACAGACAGCATAGCACCATCTTCCACATTAAATACGTTTAAGCCAATGACGGGCATTATTGCATTTTGTTCAGTCCAAGACATGACTTCCTTAGGTGGCACAAAAGTTTTATCCGTACTGGAACGCGGCAGTTTTCGATAATTGGCTAACACCACATAATCGACTTGCCCCTCAAGTTCTTGGATAATTTGCTGCCATTGTTCATAATTTTTTGCAACTTTGGAACCGGCATATTGCAAAGGCTTCCAGGCATATTCTTCAATCGCTTTCTGATTGCGTTTAACCGATACTGAGGGATCCATCAAATAAAACAAGCGTAAATTTTTTTTGCTTTCCAGTGTATCAACTTTGCCTACCTGTTTAAGCGATAACAGGGTTTCTTTTAATGCCCCTAACTGACGGCGTTCTAAAATACCTGTGACATTTTTTGCACCCACATAACCATAAGGCTCAATCGAGCCATTCACCCCGGCAAATACAATGCTAATGGAAGGGTCATCCACATAAAATTTTGCCGCCAGTTTCTGCGCATAATCATCAACGGCAATCAAAACATGTGGCTCCCATTTATCAATAGCTCGCCGCGCAACCAGTCCGGCTTTGGTCAACCATTCTGGATCATTATGCTTTTTGGTATCCATGTGGTGCCAGATAAGCGAATAATTATTCCAGGTTTTAGCAATACGATTCAAGCCCACATTAACATCACGGGTCCAGGCATAATCAGGATGATAGCTGTGCAAAATCATAATTCTGGGTTTATTGATATTAAAGGTGATCGCCGTCACTATTAATAAAGCCAGTAAAATTAAGCTCAGTATGCGGCTTAATGTGAATATTTTTTGATGTTCCATACTTAAATTCTGTCAACAAAAATGAAAACCAAGGTTATCATACATTTTTCACGCCTGTTTGACTAAGGTGATTTCTATTGCGTATAACAATTGCCTGAATGGCTGATATAAAATGAGTACAGATAAGGACAATAACTTATTCCGACAATTAGTTGGTGATGTTAAACCACTCAAACAAAACCGGATACATCCCTATCGCAGAGCAATCAAGCCGCTGCCTCGCCAACAAATGCAGGATAATGAGCAGGTACGTCGTGAATTACTCTCGGATCATTATGATCCTGCCGATCTGGAAACCGGTGAGGAGTTAATCTATTTACGCTCAGGTATGCAACATGGGGTTTTGCGTAAACTGCGGCGAGGACAATACAGTCTGGAAGGGGAATTGGATTTACATGGCCTGACAGTGCCAGAGGCGCGTGTTGCGATTACCGATTTTTTACATGATTGTGCATTTTATCATATTCGCTGCGCCCGTATTATTCATGGCAAAGGTAATGGCTCCTGGCAGAAACAACCAGTACTAAAAAACAAGCTTAACCACTGGCTGCGGCAATATGATCAAGTACTGGCTTTTTGCTCGGCGCGCGCGGTAGATGGCGGCACCGGGGCAGTTTATGTTTTATTGAAACAATGACAAATGTATTATAATAAATAAAAAAATGGAAAGGATGACGGTCATTGAGTAACAATACATTTATACAAAATCCTTATTCCAAAGATAATGACTTTGGATTTATTCCACATATGGAAAAGTATCCTGAATTTCAGGAAGGTTTTATCAAGTTAAGAGTGGGGAAGCATAGAGGGCCTAATAGAGGCTTTGGTGTAAACCATATATGGGCGGAGCACAAGCAATATTTAATCAAAAAAGGTTATCAAGATTGGGGGAGTGTTGCAGATATTCTACAGCCTGGCTCTCCTATTTATTGCGAGTTTAATAACATCAGAGGAAATCATAGGGTTGCGGTTGTCAAATCAACACTGGGACAAGCAATCCTTGAAAAAAAGCAGGATGCAAACAACAAGATATTTTACTCTGTTGTAACCGCATTTGAGGGGAAAAATGCACACGGTACCAGAATTGGTACCGTGCGCTGAATTATTATGTGTGGTAGTAGCAGCAACTCTTTAGCTTTAAGGGTCAGAGTCCACCATTACGTGTCCTACCTACAAGCCCCCTGAAGGCTTGCCGTCCACCAAGAGAGGCCAATACCAGGTGAAGCCCCTTCTTAAATGCTCATTACGTCCACATTTATTAGTTTAAGAGTAAACCTTTTTTCTGTCAAGACGCATTTCCTCTATATTTCATCTCAATTTTGGCAACAAGGCTGAAAAAAGACACCTGTAGAATAAGACACCTGTAGAATTAAGACAAAGCTTGCTTAATGCCCCTTCATAATCCTTTCTTTTTCACGCTGCCAATCGCGATTTTTTTCGGTATCACGTTTATCATGGGCTTTTTTACCGGAAGCCAGGGCAATTTCCAGTTTTGCCCGACCTTTTTTCCAATACATGGCAGTTGGAATTAAAGCCTTACCCTTGCGCTCTACTGCGCCAATGAGTTTACTCAGCTCATCACGATGCAGTAATAATTTACGGGTGCGCGAAGGATCTGGTTGAATATGCGTGGATGCCGTTGCCAGTGGCGTGATCAATGAACCTAGCAACCAGGCCTCGCCATGTTTGAGCAGAACATAGGCATCGCTGAGCTGGGCACGACCTGCGCGCAGGCTTTTCACTTCCCAGCCTTCTAATACCAGTCCTGCCTCAAAACGCTCTTCCAGAAAATATTCAAACTTTGCTTTTTTATTCAAGCAAATGGTCTGACTATTCTGGGCAGTTTTTTTACTTTTTTTACTCATAGTTAACCTGAATTCGATATAAGATATTTTATCCAAAAATGTTGAAATCTAGCACATACCATCAATAATCAGCGTGAAACAGAAGCAGTTGGTAAACAGATAAACCTACAATAAGCCCTGCTCAGCAAAGGATAAGGCGCGATCACCAATCACAAAATGATCCAGTACCCGAATATCAACCAAATCCAAAGCTGTTTTTAAGCGTTGTGTCAAACTAATGTCAGCCTGACTGGGTTGCTCATCCCCGGAAGGGTGATTATGCGCAAAAATAACGGCAGCGGCATTATGTGCCAGTGCACGTTTTAAAACTTCTCGGGGATACACTGCCGCGCTGTCAATAGTGCCATAAAATAACTCATCAAAAGCAATGACCCGATGTTTAGTATCCAGGAACAAACAGGCAAACACCTCATGTGGACGCGTATGCAGCTTTGCCAATAAAAAGCGCCGGGTGTGATCCGGGCTGCTAAAAGATTCACCGCGCTGCATCTCGGCTATAAAATAACGCCGGGATAGTTCCAGGGTTGCCTGCAATTGAATATATTTTGCAGGTCCCATACCTTTAATCTGGCAAAACTGTTCTAAATCCGCAGATAATAAGTTACGTAAACTCGAAAAAGACTCCAGTAACTCTTCTGCCAGATCAATAGCTGTTTTACCACGCACCCCCACACGCAAAAAAATAGCCAGCAATTCCGCATCAGAAAGTGCTTTTGGGCCATGCTTTAGCAGTTTTTCCCGGGGGCGTTCAGCTTCTGGTAAATTGGGAATACTTAACATTAATCGTCCGTTTTATCCGGTTTAGCTGCTTTTTTCGCCTTAACCCGCGCTTGCGCGGCAGCAATTGCCGCTTGTTTATCCGTTACCACATTTTTTGCACCCGCTACCGGTTTTTTCAAGGCATTACGTTTTTGCTGATGGCGCGCTTTGCGTTCTGCTTTTTCTCGCTCCAGACGGAAACTACGGAATTCAAAACGCTCACGCGCACGCTCCGCCTGTAATTTTTCAGCATCACGGGTACGCACAGCGGCTTTGGCATAACGATAATATTGTACCAGCGGAATCTGACTGGGGCAGACATAAGCGCAACAGCCACATTCAATACATTCAAACAAATTATAACGCTGCACCTTGTCAAAATCATTGGCCTTGGCATACCAATACAGTTGTTGCGGCAATAACTCAGCAGGACAGACCTGTTCACAAGCACCACACCGGATACAAGGCATCGCAGGCGTTACAGTATCAATTGCAGTTTGTGCAGATGCTATCAAGCAATTGGTCGTTTTAATAATGGGTAAACTGGCACTGGGCAAAGCCAAACCCATCATCGGCCCCCCCATGATTAAACCACTGACATCCGTTTTAACGTCACATTGTGCCAATAAATCTGACATCGGCGTACCCAGCAACACTTCCATATTCTGCCGCGTATTCACGCCATCGCCAGTAATCGTCACCACCCGGGAAATCAGTGGCTTGCCAATTTTAACCGCCTGATAAATGGCAGCCGCCGTGCCCACATTATGCACTACGATGCCAAAATCACGCGGCAGGTTGCTGCGTGGCAGCGCATGTCCGGTTAACACCCGGATTAACTGGCGCTCCCCACCCATAGGATAACGCGCCGGCACGGAAATCACATCCAGTTGCTCAGTGGAAATCTGATACTTGCCATCATCACTGTCTAATACCGCTTTTATCGCTGCGATAGCTTCTGGTTTATTATCTTCAATAGCAATAATGCAGCGTTTCACCCCACCCAGGGCATGCGCCAGAATACGTGTGCCTATTACCACCTGCTCTGCACGCTCGCGCATCAGGCAATCATCACAGGTGATATAAGGCTCACATTCAGCGCCATTAAGTATTAAAGTCTGAATATCACCGGGATTAATTTTTAAATGTGAAGGAAATCCTGCACCACCCAAACCCACGATACCCGATTGCGCAATGGTGCGACGCAATTCCTCTGATGTCAGATTAACGCAAGTCTTCACCGGATTTAGTGTTATCCACTGCTCTTTACCATCCGGCTCAATAATAATGCAGGGTGCGGATAAAGCGGAAGGGTGGGGTACCGGCAACGCAGCGATACCGGTGATCACTCCCGAAGTCGGCGCATGAATCCGCGCCGTCACGGTGTCTTCTGAACACTCCAGACACTGCGCAATGACCTGGCCTTTTAATACCTTATCGCCAACTTGTACAATCGGTGTTGCAGGTTCGCCTAAATGCTGGCTCAGCGGCACGGTTAGTTTTTCAGGTAAAGCAGCAGGTACAATCTGCGTATGCGTCAGATTGGCACATTTTTCCAAATGCACGCCACCATGAAATTTCCAAAGTGGGGGTAAATGATGACTCATGAGGTTGTGGACTCCTCAACAGATGTGCCGTTTATCAAATTTGGCGATTGTTCGGGGCTGGGCCATGACCAACTTGAGGGGGTCATGGGTACTTCCACCATGTCAATACAATCAACCGGACAGGGTGGCAGGCAAAGCTCACAACCGGTACATTCCTGCGCAATCACGGTATGCATCAATTTCGATGCCCCTAAAATAGCATCAACCGGACAGGCCTGAATACATAAGGTGCAGCCAATACACAGATCTTCATTAATGACTGCCAGCCTGTGTTTTTCTTCTTGAACCACTTCATCCATCGGCAAGGGTTCGCGATCCAGTAGCTGTGCAATATTTAACATTGTGCTTTCCCCACCAGGCGAACATAAATTAATAGGGGCATCCTCATTCACTATCGCCTCGGCATAAGGACGACAACCGGGATAAGTGCACTTGCCACACTGGGTTTGCGGCAACAATTCATCAAGCTGATCCACCACCGGATTACCCTCAACCCGAAAGCGCACCGAGGCATAACCCAGAATCAACCCAAAGCTCAGTGCCAGCCCACCAGCAACCATTAATGCGACAAACATCAGCGTTTTACTTGCTGACCATGTTCAAACTTAACTTCATACATCGCACCATTGGCCCAGATCATCTTGCCATCACCATGACGTTTATCATTTTCAAAGCCACCTTCATAACGATCACCATAAGCGGAAAACATGGTGCCAAGGCCATGACGCTGATCATCTTTGAACGCGCCTTCATAACGCTCTCCAGTTTTCCAGGAGTAAATACCCTGACCCGTACGCTGGTTGGTTTCCCAATCGCCCACATATTTATTGCCGGTTTCTTTCCAGGTATAGGAGCCGGTGCCATGACGGCGACCATTCAGGTATCCCCCCTCATAACGATCACCATTTTTCCAGATATAAACGCCTTTACCCGTGCGCTCATCATCTTTAAAATCACCGGTATAGACATCGCCATTATTCCACGCCAGCTTCCCCTTACCGGTACGGTTATCCGCCACAAAACTGCCTTCATAACGATTACCATTACTCCAGGCAAAAATGCCTTTGCCGGTGCGTTCGCCTTTTTCCCAGCGCCCCTCATAGCGGTTGCCATTAGTCCAGGTATATTTACCCTGCCCCTGACGCTCGCCATTGAGATATTCTCCGGCATATTGATCTTTACTGTCTGCCCAGGTATAAATTCCTTTGCCATGACGCTTACCTGCTTTTAATTCACCTTCGTAACGATCACCATTTGACCAGGTCGCAATGCCCTGACCTGAATAATCACCGCCAACCGCCTTACCATCAGGCGCTGTCAAGGTCATGGTCACATCTGCCTGGACATTGAGCGTCAGGCTCAGACCCAAATATAACAGGGAAATCAGGAATATCGGTGTACGCATCGCTCACTCCTTAAAAAATGTTAAAATACAGATAAAGCTGTGGAACCTAATATGACATCATAGTTTAGCAAGAAGTAGAGAATTCTTCAGTATTTACAGTCAAGCGTTACGCAAATATTAGGGTTTAGGAGTGAGAATGAAATAAGTGCAGGAACTGGGCGCAGGATTTTTATTCATTTTCAAGGCGTGAAAACAGGCGCATAGCAAGCTATGTAACTATTTTCACAACGCAGAAAATGGAGGAAAAGACCAGCCCAGTTGCTGAAGTTATAAAATTCTCGCTCCTTAGCAAGGTACAAATGAAAATCAGCATGCAGTAAAAGCAGTTTTTTTGCGTTTCAAATCTTCAAAACCTGCAAAAAAAACTTTTGCGTAATACCCCTTATCTTTTTACAACATTAAATGGATTAAGACCATTGAGCAATCCTTTGCCCCCCATTCTAAGTTGGCCTCGAAGTTGGTTTTTTGCCACCAAAAATGGCCTCATTGAACCTCTGCAATATGCTTTTGCACATTATTCACTGCTATGGATGCTGGCAAAACGTGATATTGCCGGACGCACTTCCGGCACCGTGCTGGGTGCAGGCTGGTTAATACTACAACCCGGCCTGCAATTACTGGGCTTCTGGTTTTTAATGGATATGGTGCTACAGATACGTTTTCCAGGCCGGGTATCCTTTGTAGAATATTTTATTGTTGGTATGTTGACTTGGTTTTTTATTGCCGATGTCTTATCTCGCAGCCTGACCGTATTTCAGGAATATGCCAGTTTATACCAACGCGCCTTGTTTCCCCTGGCAATATTACCGCTGATACCCTTGCTCATGTCCGGTTTGATTTACACCCTGGTGAACGTCATCACCGCCACCTTAATGATTGGCCCTGCGGCTGCGCCTCTGGCCCTGTTTAATATGCTGGTTTTAATGTTGTGGCTGATTCCACTGGTTTATTTGCTTGCGGTTATCGGCATATTCCTGAAAGATCTGGGACAGATTTTTCCTTTTTTTATCACCCTGACCATGTATCTCACACCGATTTTATACAAACCGGACATGATGCCAGATGCCATGCAATGGGTACTGGTGATTAATCCTTTTGCTGACATCATGAGCCTAATTCACGGCGGCTTACAGGATATGACGTGGAACGGGTACCATATTCTGCGCCCCGTTATACTCTGGCTGCTATTGCTGGGGCCTGCCTGGATGCTGTTTCGCCGCGCTGAACCGCATGTGCGGGAAATGCTGTAAGGCGAATAAGGCAAAGCCGCCATCCGCCATAAGGAAAAATTACACATCACTTTTTTCTTCAAGGTTTGAAAAAGTTGCTCATTGCAGAAAGTGTCAATTTATTTAGAGAGCAACACAATATCTCTGATGAGCTTTATTCTGAGATGCAGGCATATGCAGGCATTGCCTCGGAATAGTTTTGCAGCATTTTCAGGATTAAGGTATCACTTATGCTCAACAAACAATTAAGTCTGTTTTTATGGGGACTGGCGATATTAGTCACTAGCTTGGAAGTTGCAGCCGTTCCAAAGTTTGAGTCCGTTTCTTCTGCTTACTTCCCACAAATCACTACCATGACAGGCTCCACAGTTTCAGGTGGGGCAATGGCTGATCTTGATCATGACGGTGATTTGGATTTAGCCATAGGCCAATTTGGCAGAATTTTATATTATGAAAACACAGGGAACGCCTTGTATGTGAATTTGGAAGAACGTTATGCTCGTGGTAATCCTTTTTACGGGCCTGATGCTACACTTCCTCCTGTTGTCGATGTAGACAGCGGTGCTACACCTGCCTTGGTTGATTTTGATAAGGATGGCGATTTAGATCTGTTTGTTGGAAATGAGCAGGGAAAAATTTTTTATTATGAAAACAAAGGAAGTCCTCAACAAGCGGTTTTTGAAGCACAAGCAAATATAGAAAATCCATTTGATAGCATGGATGTTGGTTTTTTTAGTGTACCTACTTTTGGAGATATTGATAATGATGGCGATATAGATGCATTCATTGGAGAGCAAGGGGGGACAGTAAAATTTTACCGAAATACAGGAGCTGTTAAATCACCTAACTTTATTGAAGTTACGGGTGAAAATAATCCATTAAACCGGCTTTATGAAACACCATTAAGCGGAAAAAGCGCACCGTCTCTGATTGATTTTGATCAGGATGGAGATTTGGATCTCTTTATTGGAGAAGATAATGGTCAAACACGTTATTATTTAAATATAGGTTCTATATTTAAACCAGAATACATAGAACAATTTGGTAATATTAATCCTTTTTCAGAATCCAGTTTATTATCTAATAGCATACCCACATTTGGTGACATAGATGCTGATGGTGATTTAGATGCTTTTTTGCGTGGTGTATATTATGAAAATGTGGATAAGCATATTTTTTCTGAACAGAAGTTTATTAAACATACTGGTGAAAATAACCCACTCAATAGTTTTAATAGCAGTATAGGGCAAAGACCTGCACCATTTTTTATTGATTTTGACAAAGATGGGAATCAAGATGTTATCGTTGGTTTATTAAATCCTCAATCGGGTATTCCTTTCTATCAAAATGTTAGCAACTCTATGGGTCTTAGATTCATAGAAAAAATTAAATCTGAAAGCCCTATTCAAATACAGTATGACAACCGTGCAGTCTATCAATATCCAGTATATTTAGACATAGACAAAGATAATGATACTGATTTATTTATTGGTAATATTAATGGAACTATACAATTTTATGAAAATATTACTAGCAACTCATCTTCTCAATTTATAGAGAAATTTGATGCAGAAAATCCATTATCACTTGTCGAACTACAAGCTTATTATAACTTACAAGGTGGTATACCTGCGGCTCCTGCTTTTTGTGATATTGATAAAGATGGAGATTTTGATGCTGTGATAGGGACTAATCAAGGCCATCTTTTATTTTATAAAAATATAGGAACACCTTATGTACCTAGCTTTATTGAACAGGACGAAACTCAAAACCCATTAAGTCGTATGAAATTTAACTCACTTGTCAGACCTGCTTTTGCAGATATGGATAAAGATGGCGATTGCGATCTGTTTATATCAAGTTCTGATCAAGCCGTGCATTATTATGAGTATATCAATACAGCTGAAAATCCTGTTTTTTTTCACCGTTCAAGTCCAACGGGTATATTTCCCAATATAGTTTCTGAATTTGCCACTATTACAGGAGTTTCTTTAGGAGATATTGACAATGACGGTGATCTGGATGCCATTGTAGGTGAATGGAGCAACCTTGAACATTCTATCCACTTTTTTGAAAACCTTGGCAGTTCAATAAAGGCCTTGCCACCGGGTGATACTTATGCAACTTCTCAAGCGGTTGGTTTAAGCTGTACCGCCTGCACAGCCATTCATTATACGCTTGATGGCACAACTCCCAGTTTAGAATCTCCCAAGTACTCTGATAAAATTATTATTAAGGCCAACACCAACTTAAATTTTTCGGCAGTTAATGAGCAAGGCCAATTAGGTGAAATCAAAACCGAAACCTATACGATTGATACCACACCACCAGAAATCGTAATTACTTACCCGCCCCAAAATTCTACCCAGACAAATCTGTCCAGTATCCAGGGAACAGCTTTTGATAACGGTACAGGTTTACATCACCTTGAACTGCAAGTACAGGTAGAAACGGCTGACGGGATACTCTATTTGACTGACAGTGTGGAAAACCCCTTGTCTGCTAACCCACGTTGGTTGACTTTACCTGCGCCGCAAGAAGAAACCTGGCGTTATGACTTTAATGCAATCACCTTACAAGGTATTTATACGATTACAGTGCGGGCTGTAGATGAAACCAGTCATCGCAGTGACCACAGCATCAATATTCATAACCGCAACTTTACTGCAATCTCTTTAACAGCCAGCACACCAACTTTAGAAAACAAAGGTGATTTCAATTTGGCAGGCAAGGTCAATCGTTATCCGGCTACCAATGATGATTTAACAGGATTATCTGTAATTTTGACTGTCATCGCGTCTGATAATACTGAGACAACATGGGAAACAAGCACTGACAGCCTTGGTTTTTTTTATTTTGATACACAAAATTTGCCGATCTTTGAACAAAAAGGGCAATACCAATTCCTTTCCCGTTTTGATGGCAGTCCCGCTTTAGAGTCCTCGCAGTCTTTGGAGCAATCAATATTAGTGGGGCAGTCGGCAGGTTATGCGATATTAGTGGAAGGCAAAGTCAAAGATGAGGAAGGGCTGGCAGCGCATAATAAAACCTTGTTGCGTATTTGGCGGCAGTTGAAAGAACGCGGATTTGATGATGAAAATATTTATCACTTTAATTATGACAATACGCAAACTGGCGTTGATGCCATTCCCGACAAGGCGGACTTGCAGGATAAGGTGGAAAATTGGGCCGCGCAACGCCTGAATGGTTCCCCCGCACCTTTGTATATAATTATGGTCGATCACGGTAATCCTGGTGCTTTCATATTAAATTATGAACACATTACGCCACAAGAATTAAATACCTGGCTGGAAAATCTGGAGGCGAATCTGGAAACGCCGGAAGCACTGGCAAGTCCACGTATCGTAATGCTGGGTGCTTGTTATTCCGGCAGTTTTATTCCTGAGTTGTCTGGGGAAGGGCGGATTATTATTACCAGTGCCACAGGTGATGAAGTCTCTTATAAAGGCCCGTTAGAAGCCGATGGTATCCGCAACGGTGAGTATTTCATGGAAAACTTATTTCAACGTTTGGGCGCTGGTGATAATCTGAACACTGCTTTTATAAGCGCAACCCATGATACGGAATTATTTACCCGTAACAGTGCCAGCTTGCTCAGTGATTTTACTAACCGCTTCCATGACGACGCAGCACAGCATCCTCTGCTGGATGATAACGGCGATAGGAGTGGCAGTAATGTGTTGTACAGTGGCGGTGATGGCGACTTTGCGCAACAGATTAAACTGGGCGTGGGCGCGTCATATAGCAAGATTAACTGGGAAAATCTGTATATTACCCAGGTCACGGAAACCCTTATTTTACCAGAGAATAAAAACCAAGCTTTGCTGTGGCTAGGTGTGAATGACTTCAACCGGACTGAAGCAGCAGCAATACAGATACGCGAACCCTTACCGCTGGAACTGTTGTGGAATGATAAATTCATTGCCAGTGAGCAGATAGAAATTGATTTGCCAGGGTATTTTCCTAAACTCAATGAAGCAACCGGGCGTTTTGAATTTGCTTATGAGTATTTCGACAAACCCGGACGTTATGACATTTTGTATTATATCCATGATATCACCACACAAACCCTGGATAATCAGGGCCGCGTGGTTCATAAAGGAGATATTTCCCCTATCCGTCATTCCGTGGTTTATAAACGGCTTCCCGCAAGCCAGAATAACCAACCGCCCAGCACATTTAGTCTGCTGTTCCCAGATGCCAATGGCAAAACGCAAACAGGTAAAAATCCGCAAACAGCTTTGCTGTTTGATTGGCAGGACAGCGTAGACCCGGAAGCCTGTTTAGTCACTTATAATCTGGTAATTGCCACAGACGCTTCTATGCAATCTGTTATTTATCGGCAGGATGATTTACACCGTTCCATGAGTGCAATAGGTGGTGATGCTTTAGTCTGGGATGAGCAAGCCAAAGTATTTAGGGAAGGACTGAAAGACCAGATGACTTATTATTGGCTGGTTGAAGCGCTGGACTGCTATGGCGAACTGACACGCAGTGAAATTCGCTCATTCAAGCCAGATAATCCCGGTGAGGGCTGGGGTGAGAGTCCAGTGGAGTATAGTGTTGTAGGCGTTCTCGGCATAGATCCAGTGCCTATTGTTACTGTAAGGCCTTCGGCTTCACAAAATGAACTTGAATCTATCGGACAAGGAAACAAGGGTATTTTTTTACCAAATTCCAGTGTACCCGCAATTGATATCAGCGTGAGTGCGCTTGGTTTTCAGCCGACGACATTAACACTGACGCAAGACTCAGTTCCCCCTAATAATCAAGTTGTTATTGCCCAGGAACCTTTATCCGTTTATTCGCCTGAGCAATTACAACTGGATATTCCTGCACTGAATGTAATGGATAGGGAACGCTTTAGCTTAACGCTGGCGTTGGCAGGTATGGAAGGTAATGTTGCACGTTTTATTTTACTGCCTGAAACACTTAAATCCGTGCATCAACAAATCAACAATGAAGCGGTTTTTGGTACATTAGAAGCGGGAGCTAATACATTGTTGTTACCACTGGTGGAAGTACCATTTCCTGATGGTTCAGTGCAGAAATTCCGGGTGAAAATGTATTTGACGGATATGGAACCGGTGACTTTGAGTTTGGACTTGAAAGATGTGGTGCTTGTTCCATAGCTTGTATATTGCCCATTAACCTAAAGCTCCTTAATATAAAACAGGTTTTATAATAAAGCCTGTTTTATCTAAAGTTGAGTTTATAGCTACCATGATTTCTCCAGTGATTACCCAGGCTTCCACGCTGATATTAGCCCGTCCTCAGCCGCAATATAAGCAATTTCTTTATCAGCAAGATTGAAATGATTAAAACTTTATCCAAAATCTTTGCTTTTATTCCACTTATCATAAGCACTGCTTACGCTTATGCTGAAATCACAGTGGATAATAGTCTCGGTAAAAGACAAACCTTATCAGGGCCAAATTTATATATCCAGGCTGATTTGGGACAGCAAAAAGGCAGCAACTTATTTCACAGTTTTGCAACATTCAATCTAAGCACTGGTGAGAATGCGGTATTTTCCGGCCCGGATACTGTTAAAAATATTATCAACCGTGTCACCGGTGGAGCGGCTTCGTATCTTGACGGCAGTCTGGTGTCTTTGATTCCTGATGCGGATATGTATTTTTTTAACCCGGCGGGCATCAAGTTTGGGCCAAACGCACGTTTGAACCTGCAAGGTTCATTGTATGCCAGTACGGCAGATTATCTACGCTTAACAGATAATGTCCGTTTTGAGACGGCTTTTCCTGAAAACAGCCACTTAAGTTCAGCCCCACCTGCCGCTTTTGGTTTTTATCAAGATGCGCCTGCCAGCATTGTCAAACAAGAAAGTTTTTTACTGGTACCCGCAGGTAAAACACTGGCTTTTATTGGTGGAGATATTGAACTTCAGGATAGCTATGCTGCAATGCAAGAGGGTTTGATACTGAGCAGTTTTATCGCCGCATCGGGGGGAGAGATACGGCTAATCAGCATAGCCTCAGCGGGAGAAGTTTCGATAAATCCATCGGAAACGATAAATACGGATTCTGTGCGGTTCGGTACAATCCGCATAACGGATGATACGCTTGCCGAGAAAAGTCTTGAAAGAAAAATTGCTAACGTGGAGGTCAGCGGTTCAGGTAGCGGCAGGGTCTTGATACAAGGTGGAAAAATCATACTGAATAATGCTTATATTTTTGCAGATGCGCGAGGGAGAAAAGACAGTCGTGGTATACAAATTAATGCCACAGAAACCTTGATATTACGTAACGGCGCAAGAGTAACCGCCCAGGCTGTAGACAGGCCGGGTAGTACAGGAAATGCTGGAGATATTATTGTAAAAGCAGGGAATATCAAATTGCATCAGGCAAAAATCACCAGTTCCAGTGATACTGCTGGAAATGCTGGAAACATTGATATTGAAGCCGATAAATCGATAGAAGTTTCCGGTCAGTTTTTAGGTTTCAGTAGTGGGCTATCAACCGCGGTAAGCAGCACCGGTAAGGGCGGAGAAATTATAATAAAAACCCCTGCGCTGATGGTTGCAGATGGTGCAGACATACGTTCGGATACACAGGGAAATGGTGATGCTGGTAATATTGATATTCAGGTTAAAACCTTGAATGTTAATTCCGGCGGACAGTTGTCAGTGATTGCAGGAAGCAGGACTCAGGCTGAAGGCAGCGGCAATGCAGGTGCATTAAAAATCAACGCAGCAGAAGCCGTTTATATCAACGGGAGAAAAGATAAAAACTACCCCTCTGCGTTACTCAGTAATGTATTCTCTAGCGGGAAAGGTGGAGAAATCATGGTTGATGCGCCTTTGCTCATAATAGAAAATAACGGGCTTATTCAGGCTGGTACGCAAAATACAGGTGCAGCAGGCAATATTATTATCAATGCGGATAAAATAAACATTGCTCAACATGGGCGATTAAGCACAGAGACTTTAGGAGCGGGTAAAGGTGGGGATATTCTTATTAACTCAAAACTTACTCAGTTAACAGAAAATGCTGTTATAGCCACCAGTTCCGGTAATAACATTGTCAATACTGGCGATAATAACCCAGGTTCTGAAAATAAGGCAGTCAGGACAATTGAAAAACTGAACCTGGGTGATGCCGGTAATTTATACATTGATACTGACAACGGTGTTATCCAAATGCAAAACAGCAGCCTGCATACCTCCACCACACAATCTGATGGTGGCAACATCACGCTGTCTTCACTGTCTTATCTGTATCTGGCAAACAGTGAAGTGAAAACCAATGTCAGTGCCGAAGAAGGTAATGGTGGTAATATTAAAATCAATCAACCACAGTTTGCAGTTTTGCAGCATAGTGAAATTAATGCGGGTGCTATCGGTGGCAATGGTGGCAATATTTTTTTAACCGCTGATTTTTTGGCACAGTCTACGGACAGTTTAGTGGATGCATCTTCCCAGAAACAAGTCGATGGTCAGATTGTGTTTAATGCCATTGATTTGGATGTGAGTGAAGCTTTGGTGTTGCAGGTGCAGCCTTTGGATATGCGCAATCAAGTAATGCAGGCTTGTGAATGGCGTGGGTTAGATGAGGTGAGCAGGATGCGTATTAGTAACATTCAAGCAGTAGCGCCGCCGGATGCTTTACCTTGGAAGATAGAATAGGTGCTGAAAACTCCGAAGAACTTTTTTACCTCTACTAAACAACCACCCGCTAAAAGACGGGTGGGTTAGAGCATTTGGTGGCTGAAAGCCGAGATACAGGGCGGACAAGCCCCTTTGGGGTGTTAGTGCTAAAACCCATATTTTAAGTTTTACCGTTAAACATCAGAGATAAATCTGTTCGCCTGAAAGGCGAAGGTTTTAACCTTGTGCATGGAAAATAAAGTCTCGTCATTTAACGGTATATAAACCTGTAAAAATAAATAAATGCCAGATAGTGCAACAGGTTATACTTGAGAGAGATAATAAATCCAGTATAGAGTTAACTCATCATGGAAAAATTTTTTAACAATGCCGGGCCTTCGGTTCCCAGCAAGCACTATACAATTGATCCTCTGCAAAGGATTGATGTTGATAATATAGAAGCATTGATTGCACAAGAACGTTATTTTGTATTACATGCCCCGCGCCAGACTGGAAAAACCACTTGTTTATTAGAACTGATGTTTCATCTCAATAAACAAGGCAAATATCAAACTTTATATGCCAATATTGAAGCAGCACAGGCTTTGCGTGGCGATGTAAAAAATGCCATGAACAATATTTGTCATGCAATAGCACATCATGCAAGTATCTATCTGAATAATACTCAATTGCAGGACAAAGTAGGTGATTTATTAACTACAAATGCCAGCGGTTCATTGACAAGTTTATTGACTTATTGGACACAGGTTTCTGATAAACCTACGGTATTATTTTTAGATGAAGTTGATGCTTTAGTTGGTGATACTTTAATTTCTTTATTACGCCAAATCCGTGCAGGTTATGCCCAACGCCCAACGGCTTTTCCACAAGCGATTATTCTTTGTGGGGTTCGTGATGTGCGTGATTATCGGATACATACCCAACACCAAGAAATTATTACTGGTGGTTCGGCATTTAATATCAAAGCCGAATCTCTACGTTTAGACAATTTGACTGAATCCGAAGTACGGAATTTATGGCTGCAACACACAGGCGAAACCGGGCAAACTTTTGATGACAATATTTTTGTCCAATTATGGGAAGATACGCATGGACAACCCTGGTTAGTAAATGCTTTAGCTTATGAACTGACTTGGCATAATAAACGCTTACGTGACCGCAATGTGCCTATTACTTTGGAAGATTATTGGCAAGCAAAAGAAAACTTGATTCAATCGCGTGCAACCCACCTTGATCAACTAACTGATAAACTTAAAGAAGCAAGAGTACATAGTGTAATTTCCGCGCTATTATCTGGTAAGGTTACAGGAGATACCATTCCAACTGATGATGTACAATATGTGATTGATTTAGGTCTCATAGAATCTCGTCCACAACTGCGTATTTCCAATCGCATTTATCAGGAAGTTATTCCCAGAGAATTAACCTGGACACGGCAGATTACCATTGCTCATGAACAATCCTGGTATCTCACTCCGCAGCGTCATATCGACATGCCCAAACTCTTGAGCGCTTTCCAGCAATTTTTTCGGGAAAATGCTGATGCCTGGATAGAACGCTTTGATTACAAGGAAGCCGGGCCGCAATTACTGCTCCAGGCATTTTTACAACGCATTATTAACGGTGGCGGACGTATCAACCGGGAATATGGCCTGGGCCGCAAACGCACAGATTTATTCATTGAATGGCCCATCAGTGAAGAAGACGGTTATTATGGCGCAGTGCAGCGCATTGTGTTTGAGTTAAAAATCCTTTACCAATCACTGGAAAGCACGGTTGTAGACGGCTTAAAACAAACCGCTGCTTATGCCGAGCAGTGTGGCGCGGATGAAGCGCATTTACTGATTTTTGACCGCCGCCCCGGCATAGCCTGGGACGATAAAATCTGGCAAGACCCAGCCCGTCATGTGGGGCAGCGCTCAATCAGCGTTTGGGGGATGTGAAAAAACATATCCATTTATTTATCTTTTGGCTTATCCGCCACCAGGGCTTTATCCTGTCTTTTGGCAAACCAGCACTGATATTTTCGTAAACGGTAGTCAATGAAGTCTCGTCATTTAACGGTATATAAACCTGTAAAAATAAATAAACCCCATATAATGCAACAGGTTATACTTGAGAAAGATAATAAATCCAGTATAGAGTTAACTCATCATGGAAAAGTTTTTTAACAATGCCGGGCCTTCGGTTCCCAGCAAACACTATACAATTGATCCTCTGCAAAGGATTGATGTTGATAATATAGAAGCATTGATTGCACAAGAACGTTATTTTGTATTACATGCTCCACGCCAGACTGGAAAAACCACTTGTTTATTAGAACTGATGTTTCATCTCAATAAACAAGCTAACTATCATGCTTTATATGCCAATATTGAAGCAGCACAAATAGCTAGAAATGAAGTGACACGCGGTATCAATACAATTGCCAGTGTTATTTCCCGCGCAGCAAGTCTTTATTTAGATAATCAAGATTTATTATCCTGGTTAGAGGCGTATCATGGGAAAATCAATACTGATGATTTGCTGAGTTCATTATTAGAACACTGGACAAAACAATCAGAAAAACCCACTGTATTGTTTTTAGATGAAGTTGATGCTTTAGTTGGTGATACTTTAATTTCTTTATTACGCCAAATCCGCGCAGGTTATGCCCAACGCCCAACTGCTTTTCCACAAGCGATTATTCTTTGTGGGGTTCGTGATGTGCGTGATTATCGGATACATACCCAACACCAAGAAATTATTACTGGTGGTAGTGCATTTAATATTAAAGCCAAATCGTTACGTTTAGGTAATTTGACTGAATCCGAAGTACGGGATTTATGGCTGCAACATACGGCAGAAACAGGGCAAATATTGGATGAAACTATTTTTCCTCAGTTATGGGAAGATACCCACGGACAACCCTGGTTAGTAAATGCCCTGGGTTATGAATTAACTTGGGATAATAAACGCTTACGTGACCGCAATGTGCCTATTACTTTGGAAGATTATTGGCAAGCAAAAGAAAACTTGATTCAATCGCGTGCTACCCACCTTGATCAGCTAACTGATAAACTTAAAGAAGCAAGAGTACATAGTGTAATTTCTGCGCTATTATCTGGTAAGGTTACAGGAGATACCATTCCAACTGATGATGTACAATATGTGGTTGATTTAGGTCTCATAGAATCTCGTCCACAACTGCGTATTTCTAATCGCATTTATCAGGAAGTTATTCCCAGAGAATTAACCTGGACACGGCAGATTACCATTGCTCATGAACAATCCTGGTATCTCACTCCGCAGCGTCATATCGACATACCCAAACTCTTGAGCGCTTTCCAGCAATTTTTTCGGGAAAATGCCGATGCCTGGATAGAACGCTTTGATTACAAGGAAGCCGGGCCACAGTTGTTGCTCCAGGCATTTTTACAACGCATTATTAACGGCGGCGGACGTATCAACCGGGAATATGGCCTGGGCCGCAAACGCACAGATTTATTCATTGAATGGCCCATCAGTGAAGAAGACGGTTATTATGGCGCAGTGCAGCGCATTGTGTTTGAGTTAAAAATCCTTTACCAGTCACTGGAAAGCACGGTTGTAGACGGCTTAAAACAAACCGCTGCTTATGCCGAGCAGTGTGGCGCGGATGAAGCGCATTTACTGATTTTTGACCGCCGCCCCGGCATAGCCTGGGACGATAAAATCTGGCAAGACCCAGCCCGTCATGTGGGGCAGCGCTCAATCAGCATTTGGGGGATGTGAAGCACAAAAAGTTTATCCATTTATTGGCTTTATTCTTTGTGCTTTTCCTCCACCAACGCCTTATCCTGATGTTTCGCCAGAGGATACAGCGTATACCCCAATTGCCCCGCGCTGCTCAGATAATACAATCCCATGCCAAAGCCAGTATGCAGCAACAACACCCCGGCGATGTTGATGATGCCCGGTGCTATCGTACCGACCAGATTGCCACTCATGGTTTGTTCAAATTCATCCGAGAGTTGCAACAGCGTTTGTAAACGCTCCAGTGTGCCGTCCATGAAAATGATTTGTGCAGTATCGGTGCAGATTTTGAGGTTAAATATGCCTAAAACACGCGCCACTTTGGGTGGACTGCTGATTTTACTGAGTTTCAGCCTATTGTTTGTTCTGCCTTTGATTCCCTTACATAGCGGTAAAATTGCACAACTACCATTTGTTTTAGAACGCGAAGCACATTTTGTGCTGGTATTTTTTGGTTATCCCGGTTGTAACGAAGTTTGCCCACGGACTTTACAAAACCTGACTGAAATCTATCAGAATTATTCTCAGCAAGTTGCTTTGCAAGTGGTTTTTATCAATTTACATCCGGGTGCCTCCCAAGTTGCAATACAGGCTTATGCAAAAAATTTTCATCCCCATTTCCAGGGGGTTAATTTAACTGACCAAATATTGGAAAATCTAAAGTCAAACCTTGGTGTAACTGCAATAAAAACAATGGACAAAAGTAATGATATTCTGCATAGTGAGCAGCTTTATTTATTAGAAAAATACAATAATGACTGGAAAATTAAAGTGATTTACTGGAACACTGATAAGTTGAGACAAGGCTTATATAACGATATGAATTCATGATAATAAAACAACATTTTACAAAAAAACCACGTATTTCATTTTCAGAACGCCTGACCCAAGCTTTTCTTGAGGATTATCAGCACGTTGATAAAATGATGCTGATATTATTGTTTTTACACTGGTTTACTGCCTCAACTATCATGGCCTATGCTTATGGCCTGTATACCTTGGGTTTTGTCGGTGGTGGGCTGGTGATGTTGATTGCCACGCTGGCTTATATGCTTTATCGCGGTACTGTGGTTTTTCGCATTATTGTGGGCATTTCCCTGATGTTGTTCTCAGCCATTTTTATCCAGCAGCATTTAGGGCGTATTGAGATGCATTTTCATGTCTTTATCGCGCTGGCATTTCTGATTCGCTACAAAGACTTCATCCCTCTGCTTGCTGGTGCTATCACAACAACTGTGCATCACGCGGTTTTCAGTTACTGCCAAGTGTATGACATTACGCTATTGGATATGCCGATTAAAGTTTACAACTACGGTGAAGGTTTCAGCATCACCCTGTTACATGCCGCATTTGTCGTACTGGCTGTTTCCGTCTACATCTATATGATTCAGTCCTTGCGTCAACAGTTTATCAAAAATATTCAATTTAGCGATACACTGGAATTAAAAAACCAGGAGATTGAACAATCAAAAATCGCACTGAAAAAAGAAAAAGAAAGAGAAGTGGCGGCTAATAAAGCCAAAAGCCAGTTTATCGCCAATATGAGCCATGAACTACGTACACCGCTGAATGCGATTATTGGCTACAGTGAAATGCTGCGAGAAACTGCTGAAGAAGAAGCGCGGCAGGAAGACGTTACCGATCTGGAAAAAATTCATGTGGCTGGCAATCACCTATTAAGCCTGATTAACGACATCTTAGATATTTCCAAAATTGAAGCAGGGAAAATGGAGATTGCACCACAGGTGTTTAATCTTCCAGCTTTAATCGAAGAAGTTGCAGTCACAGCTGAGCCACTCATCCATAAAAATCATAACCAGTTTAACTTGATCATGGAAGATGATTTAGGTGAAGTGAATACTGACACTACAAAATTGCGCCAGATATTATTAAACCTGCTCAGCAATGCCAGCAAATTTTGTAAAAACGGTAATATTGATCTCGATGTCAGTATGCAACAACAAGATAATGAAACCTGGATTAATCTCATTGTCACTGATGAAGGCATTGGTATCAGCGAACAACAATTACAAAAACTCTTCCATGCCTTTGTCCAGGCTGATGCCTCAACCAGTAATCAATATGGTGGCACGGGTCTGGGGCTGGTTATCAGTGAGCGTTTTGCGCGTTTAATGGGCGGGCGCATTGAAGTCAGCAGCGAAGTGGGTAAGGGGAGTTGCTTTTCTGTATGGTTGCCTGTGGGTAAGATAAGCTGAGTTCGGCGTAAGCTTCTTTTTGCACTAATCGCACAAAAAACCGCTTCCACCTCAGGCCAAGTTATTGATAGTGTGTACTGAATTTAAGTGGTTTTTATTAAAAAACCTTACGTTGGGTTCAGCTTAAAATAAGCGGAATAAAGCAACTATCTTCACCCATTGGTTTCCAAACCCAGCGTATAAGCTGCCAAAAGCGCATCCATAAGGGATTTATTTTCTGTCTGCTTGTCAGTATCAAAATATTGCTGCACGATAAGCTGTAATTTATTGATAATTTGCTGTTTGCGCCATTTTTCTTCAAAACCCGGTATATCAAAGTCATGCTTATGACAGAATTCTACTGCCACTCCCTGCGCTTCACTAAACTCGATATCTGACACTTGCATGACTTCAAACAGATATGAATAGGTGTCGATATCATTGTTATTTGCAACAAAATAATCAAGGGCGGGAATATGGCCCGTGGTATCCATTAACTTATCCAGATCTAAAATGCTGGCGGGTTGATAATTGATACCTTTAAATGAAAAACGAAAAGTGACTTTAATCGAGTTTGCCATCATTTAGTCAGACTCATAAACAGTTTGGGTAATTTTTCCGGCAGGCGATCAACATGATCGATGACTGAATATTGTCCACCAAAAATATCTTTCACATAGTCGTCAGCACGGGGATCAAGATTAATGCAATAGGTAAAAATACCGTCCTGATCAAGTTCCTGCACAGCCTTATGCGTATCCTGAATCAAAATCTGCTCATCATCCGTATCAATATCGGCAGGCTCGCCGTCGGTTAAAACCAGTAATAGCTTTTTATCGGCCTTTTGTTTTTCGAGGTAGTGCGCAGCATGGCGCATGGCAGCGCCCATACGGGTTGAATAACCTGCCTGAATTGCAGCGAGCCGCGCCTTGACGGCATCATCCCAGCGCTCAGTGAAGCCTTTGATATGCTGATAACGGACTTCATGTCGGGTATTGGATGAAAACCCTGCAATGGCAAATTTATCACCTAAATGCTCAATTGCCCAGGCCAGCAAGGAAACCGCTTCCTGGCTTAATTCCAGAATGGTTTGCTGACAGCCGTCAGGAATATCATTTAATGATTGTGACAAATCCAGTAATAACATGACTGCGATATCACGCCCATCATGCTTATGACTCATATTAATGCGTGGATCAGGTTGTGAGCCTGCTTTGTAATCAATCAAAGAGCGGATGGCAACATCCAAATCCAGTTCGCTGCCTTCTTCCTGATAACGCACCCGCACATATTGCTGTGGTTTTAAGGTATCAAGAATTTGTTTCAACCTTTTGGCAAGGGCGCTGTTTTTTTCCAGTAATTTGTCAATATCTGCCGCTGAGCCGGAAGGGTGCAGAGATTCATATAAACTAACCCAGTCAGGGCGATAGCTGCTGGAGCGATAATCCCACTCCTTATAATGCCGGGGGGGCAAACCATCGACTTCAATGTCTTGTTCTTTGGTTTCGCGGGTGGCATCATAATCTTCTGCTTCATCATTTTCTTCAATAAAAATCCACATGTGCCGATTGTCATCACGATAATCCACTTCAGTATTTTCAAACCGGATATTGGGGGATTGATCCGATTGCAGCCGGGTTTTTGCAATAAAAGAGATGGCGATGGAAGCCATTTCCTTGGGGCTTGACTCGCCCTGTTGCATGGCGGCATAAAAACGTTCGACAAATTCTTTGATAACTGGATTTTGATAACCATGATCCGCATCTAAAATGGCGCGGGAAAGCATAGCCAGACGATGCAGAATACAGGATTCTTTTTGGGGTTCACAATCCCCTTCTATGGGGGCGGGGTGTAATGCCTTAAGGATATTGCGCAAGCCGGGGTATTGCTGCATGGCCAGATATTCAACCCGCGAGTCTTCCAGCAGCTCCACACCAACCCGTTGGAAAGGGCTGAAATTGTCGGCAATAATGGGGCTGGTCCAGCGCCGATGCGCCGCCATATGGGCAATGGTTGCGCGGTAGCGATCAATGCCTGGCACGTTATTTTTATCGTCGTAGACATCAGGCAGACGAATGCCCACATTATCATAATAAGGCCGGGGTTTGCGCAGTTCATCAAAACCCAGGGAATAAGGCACAAACTGTTCGGTTTCATCCCACAGTGCTTTCAGGTAAGCGTCAAGCTTACGCTCGTTATCCATAAATAGAGTGCCATGACGCTCACGTTGCAACATGGCTTTACTGTCCGCAGATTGCAGGCAGAAATAGCTGGCCTGATAATCCGGGCGCATATAATAATTGCGCACACCGTAGGCCATCCAGTTTTTCAGGCCTTCAAGCGATAGCTGGCTAAGCAGATAGGGAATTTGTTTGAGTAATTCAGGCAGCCCCGGACTGGGGATGGTTGCATTCTGGTTATTATGGATAGAACGACTGGTGTCATTCATCATTTCCACAATGAGTTCGATATAATGCTTGAAGCTATCTTCTGAACCCAGTCTGCGCGCAGCTTCTGCAATGCTATCCAGAAACAGTGGAATCGCCTTGCCATTGGGGGAGCGCGACATATCCCAGACCGTCTGTGAAACCAGGGTCAAAGCGTCTTCACCAACCTGATGAGCAACCGTGGGCATTTCTTCAAGATAAACCAGCACCGGCTCAAAGCCCCTGCCAATCATACAAATCAGGGAGGCACCTTTAAGATAGTCCTTAACCCCCTGAGGGCTTAATTGCCGCAGCGCATCGTTAATACAATCTTCAAAAATATTTTCGAGTTGAGCAAAGCTGCATTGCAGTTGATCACGATAAACCTGAATTTCTTCTGGAGTCATTTGCTTATTACCTGCCAAACAAACGGTATTGAAAGAAGGACAAACACACAGTTTTGACCCTGCAAGATTGGACAAAGCATAGCGGCTTAATGTCTTTTATGCGAAAATCGTATCAACCGCATGATCCAAGGTGCTGCGAATATCCACATCATCCGTAATCGGTCTAACCAGCGCCATTTTGCAGGCGGCGGCAGGCTCAACACCCTCGGACATAAGGTTGGCTGCATAAACCAGCAAGCGGGTTGAAATCCCTTCATCCAGGCCATGACCTTTCAGATTTCTTGCTGTTTTACCAATTTTCACCAGTTTTGCTGCGGTCTCATTATCCAGATCGGCTTCTTTGGCAACAATTTCCACTTCCACTTTGGTTTCGGGATATTCAAAATCCATAGCGACAAAACGCTGTTTGGTGGATTGTTTAAGATCTTTCATCAGGCTTTGATAGCCTGGATTATAGGAGATGACCAGTTGAAAATCAGGATGCGCCTCGATCAGTTCCCCTTTTTTATCCAATGGCATGGTGCGACGGTGATCGGTGAGTGGGTGGATTACAACCGTTGTATCTTGACGTGCTTCAACAATTTCATCCAGATAACAGATAGCGCCCATCCGAGCCGCTACGGTTAATGGGCCATCCAGCCAACGGGTGCCGTCTGAGTCGAGCAGGTAACGACCAATTAGGTCGGATGCGGTCATATCTTCATTACAGGCCACTGTAATCAATGGTTTTTGCAGTTTCCACGCCATATGCTCAATAAAACGGGATTTACCACAACCTGTCGGGCCTTTGATCATGACAGGGAGACGGCGTTTATAAGCCGCTTCATACAGGCTTACTTCGTTGGACTGCTGCTCATAATAAGGTTCATCGGTAATTTTATATTGTGCAATATCAAAGTCGCTCATGACTGTTCTCACCAGGTGCTTGGAAATTGAAAGGCTGAAAAAAAAGCCCCTGAATCAGGGGCTTTTTTTTCACTGAAGATTCAGCTTACTTGTGAACGCCCAGTTTGTCTCTCCAACCTGGGAACAAGGCATCAGCATCATGCTCAAATGATTCGAAAGCGCGTGCAAACTCTTTATGTTCTTTCGCGTATTCGATAGGATCAGCACCTGTTTTCCAGCAATCATAAGCCTGTTTTAATGAGGCTGCACCAGCTGCCGGGCTGTCAATATGACCGTAAGAACCACCACCGGAAGTGTTGATAACGTTACCATGACCCAGGTTCTCAAAGAAGCCAGGCAGGCGCAACGCATTCATGCCACCAGAGATAATGGGTGTGGTTGGTTTCATGCCATACCATTTCTGATAGTAGAAAGGTCCCTGACACTCATCACGTTCAATCATGTAAGCGATGACTTTATCGGAAGCATCACCTTCCATTTTGCCATAACCCATAGTACCTACATGGATACCGGAAGCACCTTGTAGACGAGACATCTTAGCCAATACAAATGCGGTATAACCACGTTTTGAAGAAGGCGAAGTCACTGCACCGTGGCCTGCACGATGATAATGCAAGTACTGACCAGGGTAATTACGGCGTGCTGTGGTCACCATGCCAGGGCCACCAACATAACCGTCAACCAGGAAAGCAACCTGAGAGGCGTTTTCACCGAAGGCTTCCAGGATGTAGTCAGCGCGGGCGCACATTTCATGATGGTCATCAGCAGTGATGTTAGCTGAGAACAGCTTGGTTTCACCGGTTTCATCCTGTGCGCGGTTCATCGCATCGACCACTAAAGGAATAACCTTTTTCATGGGACAGAAAACCTGGTTACCTTGAGGCTCATCATTTTTAATGAAGTCGCCACCCAGCCAGAATTGATAAGCCGCTTCCGCAAAGGGTTCAGGGCGCAGGCCCAGCTTAGGCTTAATAATCGTACCGGCGATGTAACCACCATTTTCAACTGGACGACCCAGCATACGCCACATATCAGAGATATCCATGGCAGGGCCGTCAAATAAGCGCATCAACTTAGGTGGAACATAAAAATCTCGCATTTGAGAATTTTTAATATCACCCATACCCTGGTTGTTACCAATACACAGGGTCAAAAATGAAACCAGCATGGTGCGGCCATCAATCACATTGCGATCGAACAAGTCGATAGGATATGCAATCTTCATGATGCCTTTGGCTTCATCAATGAAGTAAACCAGTGCATCAACGCCTTTGGTAAAGTCATCCGTGGTAGAGACTTCTACATTGGTACCGGTGGAAGATTCTGCCGCAAAGTGGGCTGCAGCTTCCAGGTAACCATAACCTTCAGCAGGTTCCATATGGTATGCAACCAATATGTGTTTACCATCAGCCAGCAAATTTTCTTCATTCAAGCTCAGGTCGGAATAACGACCCGTTTGATCCAATAATGCCATAAGAAGTCCTTTAATTATAAAAAATTGCAGAAATACCTGGTTTTAATCCAAATAAAACCAAATAAAAATCAATTAGTATTTCCGTAGGAGATATGAGTATACATTTTCTGCCTGCATTAGGGAAACATTTAATTCTAATCTTCTTTACAAGCAATGACTTACACTCATCTTATTATAAATATATAAAATGTATCCTCACCATTTGCCCATTTTAAAAGGCAGTTCCAAGAGTTGATTTGGGCTTACGAAATATCAATGAGTTATGCCCCGGTGATTTTCGATAATGATGCTATCCGCTGAATCTATAGGAGTGAGAATTTTATAACTTCAGAAACTGGTCTTTTTCTCCATTTTCTGTATTGTGAAAACAGTTACATAGCTTGCTATGCGCCTGTTTTCACGCCTTGAAAATAAATAAAAATCCTGCGCCCAGTTCCTGCACTTATTTCATCCTCACTCCTATGGATCAAAATGCTAAGCGTTTAGTCTCCCCCTCGAAGCACCGACCTCCAGTCGGCACGGGCGGCTGAAAGCCACCCACTCCAGGGCTGGCAGAATGCCAGATGAACGGGTATGCTTTTCTGTGTTTTCCGCATATTCTGCGGCAAAAAATAATCAGAGTCTAAATAGTTATCTTTAATACCGTTAGTTTTTCAGATTCTCCTATAGCATTCAAAACCTACAAAGCTTATTATGTAAGTAGGCTCCGAAAGGGGTATTTTATTTGCAATTATCAAAGAGAGCGATTGAATGTCATTGGCTTTCAGACCCACTATTCTGCTGGTGGACGACAATAAAAACAACTTATTTACCTTAAGAACCTTACTGGAAGAACATATTAATAACCTTCATATTCTGGAGGCAGATTCTGGTCAGGAAGCTCTGCGGCTGATACTAGGTAATCCTGTGGATTTGATTATTCTGGATATACAAATGCCAGATATGGATGGCTTTGAAACAGCGCAGCATATCCATTCCTGGAGCCAGACCAGTCATGTGCCTATTGTTTTTCTGACAGCGGCTTATAAATCTGAAGAATTTCGCCAAAAAGGTTTTCAATCCGGGGCTGTTGATTATCTCACCAAACCTATCGATACCGCCCAACTCATTGGTCGCGTTAAAATCTATTTACGTTTTATAGAGCAAGAACACCTGCGTCTGACTGAGCTACAACATAAAAATACTGAATTAGAACAAGCGCATATTAAGCTGGAAAATTTAAGCAAACAAAATGCACTGATTTTGGATTCTGCCGGAGAAGGTATTTGTGGCATAGATTTGCAAGGCAACACCACTTTTGTCAATCCCGCAGCGACTCGAATGCTGGGGTTTAACTGTGAGGATATGATCAATAACAATCAACATGCTTTGATTCATCATAGCCATATCCAGGGAAAGCCTTACTTCAGCACCGAATGCCAGATTTACCTGGCAATGCAAAACCAGCAAAGTTATCACGTTGATGATGAGGTCTTCTGGCGTAAAGATGGCAGCAGTTTTCCGGTTGAATACATGGTTATGCCGATGATACAAAATGACAATGTTGTTGGCGCGGTGATTACTTTTAAGGATATTACTGAGCGTAAAGAAGCTGAACAGACATTATGCAACGCTAAAAAAACGGCAGAAGAAGCAAACCAGGCTAAAAGCCAATTCATGGCCAATATGAGCCATGAATTACGCACACCGCTAAATGCAATTATTGGCTATAGCGATATGTTAATTGAAGATGTCAGCGAAGCCACAGAACTGGCTGGCAATGCAACAGAAGATTCACCTTATCTGGAAGATCTTGAGAAAATTCAAAATGCGGGTCAACATTTATTGGGGCTGATCGATGATGTGCTGGATATTTCTAAAATTGAAGCAGGGAAAGTTCCCGTATCCAATAGCCTATTCAGTATCCAGAGTTTGCTAAATGAAGTCTTCGAACTTGCCAAACCCTTGGCAAAAAATCACTGTAACAAATTCGATGTGTTTATTGATGACACATTGATAAGTATGTACAGCGACATCACCAAAATTCGTCAGATATTACTTAATTTATTGAGTAATGCTTATAAGTTTACCGAGCAGGGAAAAATTACCGTCAATATACAGAAAGTCTTACAACAAGAAGAAAACTGGATCAGTTTTCAGATCAGTGATACGGGTATTGGCATGGATGAGGAGCAGGTCAATCGGATATTTCAAAGCTTTACCCAGGTCGATAATTCTGCCACGCGCAAGTATGGTGGTACTGGTCTGGGCTTGGCAATTGCCAAACATTTAACACAAATGCTGGAAGGGCAGATCACGGTAGAAAGTAAACTGAGAGAAGGCAGCACCTTCAGCGTCACCCTGCCTTTGCAGCAAACTGAAACACCTGAAACACCTGAAACAAAATAATAAATACTAAACAACCACCCGCTAAAAGACGGGTGGGTTAGAGCGTTTGGCGGCTGAAAGCCGAGATACAGGGTGGACAAGCCCTGTTGTTTAGCCCCAACGGGGCGCATTAATATAGCCAGGGGTAACACCCCTGGAATTGTATCCGTGCCATTCACGCCCTAAAAGGGCAGATTAAAATATTGCAATCATTTTAACCTGCCCTTTCAGGGCATAAACGTGTCATTTTCTACCCTGGGGCGCTGCCCCACTGCCATTAACTTAAGACTTTTGGTTAAAAATTATTGCTTTATTCTCATTGGGTGAGCAAGTATATCCCTGAAAGGGATAAACATACCAGCCTGGGGCAGCGCCCCAGGTAGGTTGTTTTGTTGAATTAGAGCCCTGGTATCATCACATTACACACCCAGGGCGTTGCCCTGGGCTGGTATATTATACCCCTTTGGGGCTGGCTGAATATTTTCTTAAGTTAATGGTAGTGGGGCGCTGCCCCAGGCTATATTAAAATACCCCTTTGGGGTGTTAGCGCTAAAACCCATATTTTAAGTTTTACCGTTAAACATCAGAGATAAATCTGTTCGCCTGAAAGGCGAAGGTTTTAACCTTGTGCATGGAAAATAAATAATATAAGTGTTGGAAGAAGCTTAGGAGCTTAGCTCAAACTCAGGTTAAAAATAGCAATACAACTCCAACTATTTTAAGAAGGGAAATCAACATGAAAATTACAACATACTTCAACGCGCTCTGTGCGTTCATGTTGCTTGCAACGACAACTGCGGTATCGGCTAAAACTACACTTAAAGTGGGCTACCTGCCAATCCTGGATCATTTAACGCTGCTCGTCTCACACGTACAAGACAATAAAAACTTTCAACAGGTGGATATTAAACCCAAATTATTTAAATCCTGGGGTGCAATGACCGGAGCCTTAAAAGCCGAGGTGATTGATGCCGCATTTATTTTGTCACCGCTGGCTATGGATACTTTTAACAAAGGCTCCAATATTCGGGCTATTTTGCTGGCACACCGCGATGGCTCTGCGATCACCATAAAAAAAGGTGCGAATATCCACTCCGCAGCGGACTTAAAAGGTAAAAAAGTTGCTATTCCATACCGGATTTCCACGCATACCGCCTTACTGAATCAATATCTAAGCAATGACGGTTTATCTTTAAAGGATATTAAAACCCGCATTATTGCGCCGCCTGATATGATTAAAGCCATGCATATTGGTGTTATCGATGCTTTTATTGTTGCTGAGCCTTTTGGCACTAAAGCGCAAAACCAGGGGCTGGGAGAAATCATGAAACTGACTAAAGATATTGTGCCCAATCATGTGGAATGTATTGTCGTGGTGCGTGAAGAAGTATTGCAGCAATCCCCGGCAGCCGTGGAAGAGTGGGTGGCAAGCCTGATCCGTGCAGGACAGTTTATCGACCAGGACAAACTGGAAAATGGCTCCAAAGCCGTGGCGCAAATGACGGCTAAAAAATACTGGCCATATAATAAAAAAGATATTATCAGTGGTTTACAAAACCCCAGTGATCGTATTTCTTTCAGTGATCTCAAGCCTGATAAAGCAGATTTTCAAACCATCGTTGATATTTCCATTGACAGTAATATTCTTGATAAAGTTGATCTCAACCGGTTTATTGAACCCAGGTTTTATCAAAAAGCAGTTACCGCAGAATCAGCAAATTAATCTGAGTTCAATTTAGGCTTCATTCATCGCTTAATGCGATGAAAGCCGCCAAAATCTCACGCTATTTATTGATAGTACACGCTAGATTTAAGTATTTTTGGATAAAAAATCTTATTTCAAATTTACCTTAAACTAAGGAAATAATCATGCGAATTCAAACCAAGCTCTCTTTCAGCGCGGTGGCTGCTACCGTATGTCTGGTAATCATTGGCGCGCTCGGTTTTTTTTATATCCAAGACATTGCCAAATTGTCACATAAACTGGTCAATGAACAAGCAGAGCCGATTGTGCAGGCCAATGAACTGGAAAAAGCCACCTGGGAAATCTGGTCGCGCCTAATTGTGCATACCAGCACCTCAGATTTTGAGCTCATGCAAAATCTGGAAATGGAAATCAAAGAACTTGAAGGAATAAGTAAAATCCAGCTTGAACAGGTCAGCGCCAATTATGCCAACACCGGATTGCCGCAAGCCTTAATGGAATTTCAAGAAAATTGGCAGAGATTCCAGGAAAAATATGCAGAAGTACTGCAACTGAGCCAGGAATTCAGTAAAAGTGACGGACAAAACCTGCTGCTTGGGCCGGGGCGTGAATTATTCAATCAGGCACTCAGCAACTTACGGGAAGAGGTGAATCTGCATCGCCAGGAAATGGAGCATTTGCGCAAACAAGCCTCCACCACCCGCCTCCAGGCTGGCTGGATTGTCAGCGGCATTACCGTATTAGTTGGCACTGCGCTGTTGATTATGTTATTAGGCATGGGACGCAGTATCAGCCGTCCACTGGAAACTGCGCTGAAAACCGCCAATCAGATTGCAGAAGGCGATCTGACTGCGCGCGCCGCCATGCATACCCGACGAGATGAAATTGGTACACTGCTTAATGCTATGAACGACATGGCTGAGCGCCTGCAACTGACCATCTCGGAACTGAGCAAAGTATTTGGACGTTTTTCCCAGGGTAATATGAATGCGCGCATCAAAACGGATTTCCCCGGTGATTTTGCCAAAATTAAAAGCGCCACCAATGAAATGGCAGACAATCTGCAAACGTTGATCATTGAAACCCGGCAGGCATTTGGACAATTGGCTGGCGGTAACATGGCGGTACGTATTGAGCATGAATTTCCAGGGGACTTTACTGATATTAAACAAGCCTCCAACGAAATGGCGGAAGAACTGCAAGGCGTGATCAGTGAAACCAGCCGGGTGCTGGATCACTTGTCACAAGGCAATATGGATATCAAGGTGGAGCGGGAGTTTGCCGGGGACTTTGGCGAGATTAAAAATGCCCTGGATGACACCGCATCCAAACTTAGCCAGACCACTAAAGAAAATGATCGGCAATCCTGGCTGAAAAGTGGACAAACACAGTTAAATGAGTCGATTAGCGGCGAACAAAACCTGATTCATTTAGCCGAAAATATTATCAACTTTCTGGTGCCTTACTTAGACGCACAGGTTGGTGCGGTTTATTTACAGGAAACGAGTGAAGATAAAACCGATGTTTTGAAAATGATTGCCAGTCACGCTTACGTGTGGCGTAAAAGTGGCGAGCATATGTTTCATCTTGGAGAAGGTCTGGTCGGTCAAGCCGGATTAGAGCGCAAGCTGTTTGTGATTACCCACGCCCCTGATAATTATATTGCCGTGCGCTCCGGTCTTGGTAAATCCAGCGCCAAAGAAATTCTGGTTGCACCTTTTCTTTATGAAGGCCAATTAAAAGGGGTGATAGAAATCGCTTCATTTGAAGCCTTCACTGAACTGCAACTGGAATTTTTCAAACAAATTCTGCCTAATATTGCCATTGCCATTAATACGGCAGAATCCCGTATGCAAATGCAGGCGTTGTTGGAAAAAACCCAGATTCAAACCAATCAACTACAACAACAGACTGTCGCGCTGGAGCAGCAACAGGCTGACTTGCAGAAGGCCAACGGAGATTTACAGGCACAACAAGAAGAACTGCATCAGGCTAATGAAGAATTACAATCACAAACCGAAGAATTACAGACCCAACAGGAAGAACTACGCCAATCCAACGAAGAGCTGGAAGAACGCACCCACGAACTGGAACAACAACGCAGCGCCATTCGTAAACAAAATGACAAGTTGGAAAAAGCACGCACGGCAATTGAGACTAAAGCTGAAGAACTGGCGCTGGCAAGTAAGTACAAGTCTGAGTTTCTCGCCAATATGTCGCATGAGTTGCGTACACCACTGAACAGTCTGTTAATCCTGGCGCAAATGCTGGCAAATAACAAAGACAGTAATTTAACTGAAAAACAAGTGGAATGCGCCAATACCATCCACAGTTCTGGTTCTGACTTACTGACTTTGATTAATGAGATTCTGGATCTGTCTAAAATTGAAGCTGGACGTATTGAATTACACGTAGAAACAGTACAGTTAGGTGATTTTGCAGCCTCACTGGAACAAAAATTCCGTCATGTTGCAGATGACAAGGCATTGGGTTTTGAAATCCGTCAGGCAGATAATCTCCCCCCCCACATCATGACAGATGCACAACGCCTGCAACAAATCATCAATAATCTTTTGTCTAACGCATTCAAATTCACCCGGCAAGGCAGCGTAATTATGAGCATGCACCAGCCGGATGCTAATGATGATTTATCGGGATGTACGCTGACACCACAACAAAGTATTGCTTTCAGTGTGACGGATAATGGTATTGGCATTTCGCCGGAAAAACAAAAAATCATTTTCGAGCCATTTCATCAGGCTGATGGCTCTACCAGTCGCAACTTTGGCGGTACGGGTCTGGGTTTATCAATTGCCCGCCAACTGGTTGAATTAATGGGGGGTAAATTCCACCTGCACAGTGAAGAAAATGAAGGTGCCTGCTTTACGATATATCTGCCCTTAAAACTGAATGCAAAACTGCTTGCACCTGACAATCAACCAGCCACTACGCAAGCAATACCTAACTTATCTGCTGATGCGTCTATCTCAACGGTATCGGCTGCCAAACCTGCCTCCCCTCCTGAGCCAGTGGCACTTGAGACAAGAGATAATGAAACTAAAATGGCAATACCTGAAATTCAGGATGATAGAGACAAGCTGGGGGAAGATGACAAATCACTGCTGATTATTGAAGATGATCCCAAGTTTGCCAAAATCCTTTTAGATCTGGCGCGAGAGCAAGGCTTTAAGTGTCTGGTAGCCTTAGATGGCGGCGAAGGCCTGCAACTGGCTGAAAGTCAACAACCCAGTGCAGTTATTCTGGATGTGGCACTGCCACAGGTGGACGGTTGGACAGTGATGGAACGCATCAAACTAAATCCCGAAACCCGGCATATTCCCGTGCATTTTGTATCCGGTTCAGATCAACAACGGGATGCACGACGCATGGGTGCTATCGGTTACTCCCTGAAACCTGTCAGCATGACGGAAATGGGCGAAGCCTTTCAGAAGATAGAGCACTTTATTAGCAAATCCGCCAAACACCTGCTTATCATCAGTGATAATGAGCAGCACCGGCAAGCCATATTACAAACTGTGGATAGTGATGATATTATTATTGAACATGCCAATGACAGTGATGAGGCCTTGCAGCATTTACAGCAGCAGGATTATGACAGCCTCATTCTGGATATCAGCAATAAAAAATTAGCCGGTCTCGAACTGCTGGAAAACCTGAGCAAAAATGAAAAACTGGCACAACTCCCCGTTATTATCTATAGTACTGACAGCTTAAATGAAGTCGAAAAAACACGCCTGGAAGAGATTGCCGAGCACCTCACCGTAAAAACTGCGCATTCTCCAGAGCGGCTACTGGATGAAGTGACTTTATTCCTGCATCAGGTTGAGTCACAACTCCCCCAGAGTCAGCGCCAAATGCTGCGCAATATCCATGATAAAGAGTCGATTTTCACCAGTAAAAAGGTGTTAATGGTCGATGATGACATGCGCAATGTGTTTGCCCTGGCAACCGTGCTGGAACAAAAAGGCATGCAGGCTTTAGCAGCAAGCAATGGCATTGAAGCCCTGGAAAAACTGGAAAAAAATTCAGATATTGATATTATCCTGATGGATATTATGATGCCGGAAATGGATGGCTACAAAGCCATGCAGGAAATCCGCAAACAAACAAAGTTTCGTAAACTGCCGATCATTGCGCTGACGGCAAAAGCCATGAAAGGGGATCGCGCTAAATGTATTGAAGCGGGTGCCAGTGATTACCTGACCAAACCGATTGACTCAACAAAATTATTATCACTGATGCGCGTCTGGTTATATCAATAAGACCAGCTATGGTTTGGTCATAAAAATAGCTTCATAGATAACATCCATTTAATATACGCTAAACATCTGAAGACTATTTACCTGAAAAGCGGTAGAAAATAATATTTACAACCGCTAAAAACGACTTGAGAAAATACAGCCCATGAGTCAATTAGCCATTATTTGTGTAGATGATGAAGCTATCATCCTGGATGCCTTAGAGTTAGAGCTTGAAAAAGCCATTACCGAAGACTGCCTGATTGAAATGGCAGAAAGTGCAGAAGAAGCATTTGAGCTGATCCAGAACCTGAGTTGCCAACACTACGAAATTGCCGTCGTCATTTCTGACTACATCATGCCCAAGCTTAAGGGGGATGCTTTCTTGGCCCAAGTGCATGAACGCCTGCCCCATACCATTAATATTCTATTAACCGGGCAGGCAGATACTGACGCCATTGGTAACGCAGTCAACCAGGCCAATTTATTTCGTTATATCAGTAAACCCTGGAATCCGGAAGCCCTGCACCAAACAATATGTGATGCGCTGCAACACTATCAATACCAGAGAAATAAACGGGTGCAGGAACTGAAATTAAAACACCTGGATCGCTTAAAAGATGAGTTTTTAGCCAATGTCAGCCATGAGTTGCTTACCCCCTTAAACGGCATTATCAGTTTGAGCCGATATCTGCTCAATGATCGCCATAACAACTTATTAGCCGCACAACTGGAAATGCTGGAGATCATGAGCAGCAGCAGCCAACGCCTGCAAACGCTGGTTAAAGATTTACTGGACTTTTCCCGCCTTAAACGCGGCAATATTGAATTAAACCGGCAAGGCTTATCCTTGTACGATTATGTGGAAGTTACACTAAGCCAGTTAAAGCCCTTGTTGAGAGATAAAGATATCCGCCTGGATAATCAGGTGCCTGAAAATCTGCCACAACTGTATGCTGACAGTAACCGCCTGCAACAAATTCTGCATTATTTATTAAATAACGCAATTAAGTTCACCCATGCTGGACACGTTCAAGTCTCTGCACGTCTGGTGCGTTATGTGATGGATTTTGAAAATATCAATGTCTTTGATCCCAGTGCATTGCAAGATCTCAATTTTGAGCAACAAGATTTAGAGCCTTTGCTGCAAGATCCCACGCAAAAATCTCAAATTTTTATTGCGGTAACAGTCAGTGATACTGGCATTGGTATTCCCAAAGAAAAGATTTCTGGTATTTTTAATGATTTTGAACAGATTGATGGCTCACGTACCCGCATGTACGAAGGTTCCGGCTTAGGTTTAAGTTTGACGCTCAAACTACTTGAATTACAGGGTGGTGAAATATTTGTTGCATCAGAACTGGGTAAGGGGTCGCAATTTAGTTTTATCCTGCCACTGGCAGGTACGCAAAGCCAAAACATAACACCAAAACCCAGCCAATCACAGCCACCAAGCACATTCGCACTGAGCAATAGGGTCTCAACACCCACCTCTGAATTAGCTGCTAAAATACAGAATAATCGCAATATACAAATCCTGCTGATAGATGATGAACCTGTTTCTTTAGCCTTATTAAGCAATTATTTAGAGTCAGAAGCTTATCAAGTCAGTACGGCAAGCTCCGGTATGGAAGCGTTGCATTATTTAGCCATGAGTGAAACACTGCCGGATATGGTATTGCTTGATATTATGATGCCGCAAATGAACGGTTATGATGTTTGTCTGAAAATCCGTGAATCCTGGTCTTTACAGGAACTACCTGTATTATTTCTCACTGCCAAAGCCAGTGCCGATGATCTGGTAACCGGCTTAAAAATCGGCGCTAATGACTACTTAATCAAACCCATACAACCAGCAGCGTTATTAGCCTGTATCCAAACCCATCTGCAACTGAAATACTTAAATGATCACAAAAATTTATCCACTCTGGCCTTTCAGCAAAGTCCTTACGCCAGTATCGTAGTCAATGAAAAAATACAAATCATTGATGCCAATCCTGCATTTATAAAAATGTTTGGTTATGATAAACAGGAATTAATCGGGCACAATCCCGCTTTGCTCAGTTCAGGACAACAAAAACAAGATTTTTATCAAAACTTCTGGACAGAATTACAAGAAACCGGCAACTGGTGTGGCGAGCAGATCAACCGCTGTAAAGATAACAGCCTGCGCCGGATCAAATTGCAGGTTCAGCGTACACAAGAACAACACAAAACCTATTATATCGGTTATTATCAAACGCTCGAACACGATGAAGAATTAAATCATGAATAAATTGATATATCTGGTATTACTCATCCTGGGGTGTTGTATTATTCCAACACATATAGTACAAGCCAAAGAACAGCAGGGTATCTGGGTTGAAGCACTGGTCAGCACGCCCAATCCTTACGTAAAAGAAACCGTCATTTACACCCTGCGTATTACCAGCACTGAACCCTGGCAAATTACCGAGCTTGAGCCATCTGCCCCTGCACTTTCCGGTATCATGTTATTAAAACGCCTGGAACAGGCACCGCGTTTTTACAGTAATCCTTACCGGGGCAAAACCTACAATGTTTCAGAATTTCACTATGCTTTAACGCCGCTGACTTTTGGGCAAATCACCATTCCCCCGGCTAAGGTCAAAATTATTTACCACAGCACCAGCAAATGGAACCCGTATAGTCGTAGCAGCAGCACGCAGACGCAACAAGTTGAACTCAGTAGTGCGGCACTGAAAATGGACATCAAACCCGCTGTCAGCAGTCTCGATAAATGGCAGCCTTTACAACAATTAAAAGTACGGGGACAAGTGGATCGCACATCCGGACTCAACATTGGTGAACCGGTCAGCTTGAGTTTAATGGTTGAAGGCGGCATTGCTCGTGGCGAACAATTACCCGCGCCAATACTAAAAGTGGATGAAGCCGATTTTAAGGTCTATCCGGAAAATACCCTGATTGAAGAAACCCTGGCAAAAGACAATCGTTATCTTGGCGGACGCCGCGTTGAAACCTATACCTTGATTCCGCAACGTGGCGGTTTATTAAAATTACCCCCGATTCAGATACCCTGGTGGGACTTAAAACGCCATCAAGCAACCCGTGCAGAATGGCGTGGAGAAAATCTGCTGATTAAAGGTGGCGGCATTGCCACTGCTGAAGATGAGCAACAGGCACGAAGTGCCGCCGCTTCCGGCAGCCTGTCCTGGATGTGGTTGGTATTGTCCAATTTTGTATTTCTGGCCATCGGCTGGTGGATAGGCGCGGGTCGTCCCGGCAAAGAAATCATGCAGGAAAAAGCCTTGCAGACTTGGCACTGGCTGCTGCTTGGCCTGCGCTGGTTTTGGCAGCGCAGCGCGGCATTACGCAATAAATTTCCCCAGGACAGTTTCCGCGAAGCCGGTGAAAACCTGCACCGCTACGCCACTGCGCCCGTTACCTATCTACCGCAGCGTATTTATCAGCTCAGTTTATTTGCACCACTGCGCTCATTTCGCTTTTTACGGGCGATTGAAGCAGAAACCGAAGCCAAAGCACTGGCAGCGCAACTGATGCGCTTTTCCCATGAAACCACAGGCACTGCTTTATTAACCCCCTTACCCGTGATTGCACGCAGTCTGGCTGCCACTTATCCATCATTAAATAAAACACGTTTACTGCAATTGTGCCAAAGCCTGGATCAAGCTTGTTTTGATCGTCCGGCAGCCTTTGACGCACGCCAATGGAAAATGGAATGTCGGCGGGTTTTCCAGTATTTACCCTTGTATAAACCCAAACCGCATTGTCCTGATGACAATCGTTTGCCCGGTTTAAATCCCGTTGCAGGATGTGTACTGCGCAGCACTTAACGTGCTATCAATCGAGAAATCCAGCATGGCCGAATTTAAATTACCTGTTCACTCGATTGTAAAACAAGGCCACACAGTTAATTATGCCACTGGACAACAGATCCGTTGCGTTTATATCTATCGCTGGAATCCAGAACATAATGACAATCCTTATCTGGATCGTTATGAAGTTGACATTGAGCAAACCGGAATAATGGTATTAGATGTCCTGCTGTATATCAAAAATGCCATCGATCCCACATTAACATTTCGACGCTCCTGCCGGGAAGGGGTATGTGGTTCCTGCGCGATGAATATCAATGGTCGCAACACCCTGGCCTGCATTAAACCAGTCACGGATTTGCAGGGCGATCTGCGCATCTACCCCCTGCCGCATTTACCCGTGATTAAAGACCTGGTGGTGGATTTAAGCCATTTTTACGCACAACAGGCTACCACCCAGCCCTGGCTGAAAAGCCAAACCCCCGCACCACCGGATCATGAGCGCCTGCAAAGCAAAACTGAACGCGCCAAGCTCGATGGTTTATATGAATGTATTCTATGTGCCTGCTGCTCAACCAGTTGCCCTAGTTACTGGTGGAACAGTGAGCGTTATCTGGGACCCGCCACCTTACTGCAAAACTATCGCTGGGTCATAGACAGCCGTGACGAAGCCACTGGAGAGCGTCTGGATATGGTGGAAGATGCTTTTCGTTTATATCGCTGCCACACCATTATGAACTGCACCCAGGCTTGTCCTAAGGGTCTGAATCCCGCCAAGGCAATTACTCAGCTTAAACAATTATTGGTCAAAAGAAAAAGCTAAACAGCAGGTGCATTATGTTCAGCCCCGCCATTGGACTGTTCAGTCCGCTCAATCATCATCACATCCAGCGTATGATGAATTTCTGCCAGCAAATGATCGCTGTCATACAAGGCTTTTTGTAAAATCGTCGCGGCACTGCTGTGCAGGGCTTGCGCGTCATCATCATCCAGGTCTTTGGCAGTCAGTACCACAACGGGCAGGCTTTGCAGCTCATGTATACTGCGCAAATGCTGCAAAAATTCAAAACCATCCATCACTGGCATCATTAAGTCCAGCAAAATTAACTCAGGTTTAAATTGCTCCAGACACTCCAGCGCCACTTTACCATTTTCTGCCTGAGTCACCTGCCAGCCATGTTTTCCCAGCATTTTACCAAGCACGTCACGCGTCGCTTCATCATCTTCGACCAGCAGCACTTGTTTATCAAGCGTCTGTGCTGACACATACTGGTTGATCACCTTAAATAAATCATCCTGATTGACCGGTTTAAGCAGATATTCGGAAGCACCGATGGTATATCCCTGTTTCTGTTCTACTGACAAGGACATCATAATCACCGGAATCAGCGCCAGTTCCGGATCCGTTTTTAAGGCCGACAAAGTCATCCAGCCATCCATATCCGGCATCATCACATCCAGGGTAATTGCTGCCGGACGCAGTTGTTTTGCCAGACGCAATCCTTCAGAACCGGTTGCCGCATGTACCACCTGATAACCAAAACTAGTAAAATAATGACTAATGGTCGTTGCACTTTGTTGGTTGCTGTCTATCACCAACAGGGTTCCAAAACCCGTAGTAGGTGGTTGTTGCGACAGCGCGGGCAGGCTAAGGGTAAAACAACTGCCTTTACCCACTGCACTCTCTAGCTGGATATCCCCCCCCATCAGTTTGGCAAAATGTTGACTAATCACCAGTCCCAGTCCCGTGCCACCAAATTTACGGGTTGTGCTGGAATCTGCCTGCATAAAAGGTTTAAACAACTTGTTTTGCTGTTCCGGTGTCATGCCGATGCCCGTATCGCTGACACTGAGTTTGACCCAATCACGATGCCCCTGCCGGATATGCTGGGCGCTTAAGGTGATAACCCCGTTTTCAGTGAATTTACAGGCATTACTCAGCAAATTGAGCAAGGCCTGACGCAGCTTGACACTGTCCGTATACAGTTGCCCCAGGTTTTCTGCTGCTTCAAATTGAAACTGATTGTGATTTTTAGCTGCCAGCAGCGCTGCGGTATGTTGAATATCCTGCAATAAATCAATTAATTGAAAACGTTCTTTGTGTAACTGCATTCTGCCCGCTTCCAGCTTGGACATATCCAGCACGTCATTAATCAAACCCAGCAAATGCTTACCTGAGTTAATAATACGATTCAGGTCAGCATCCATTTCCACAGACAAGGCTTGCAAATCATCAGTGGTCTGTAAATCCTCTTTCATCATTTCGCTATAACCGATAATTGCATTCATCGGTGTGCGTAGCTCATGACTCATGTTGGCAATAAAACGGCTTTTCGCTTGATTGGCCTGCTCCGCCTGCAACTTGGCTTCATGTAATGAGTGTTCATTTTTCTCCACAGATGCCATCATCATATTAAAATCCTGCGCCAGCAGACCCAGTTCGTCATGTCTGTTCGCTGGCGCGCGAATGTCACGCGCACCGCTTTTAACTTTTTCCAGCACTTCAGTAAGCCTTTCCAGTGGCACGCTGATTAATTGATTCAATAGTAGCGTCACCAGCATTGCCACCGCCAACACGATAAACAGGATAAGCAGCAGTCGCTCCTGAAAGTCATAAACGCTATGCAGCAGTTCTGGTGTGGGGCGTTGTGCTATCACCAACCAATTACCTAAGCTTGGCACAGGCACTTGCTCAAAAGACAAAGTCGTGGCATCCGAAATTAAATACCCCTGCTGCTGTTCGTGCATTTGTCTGGCCCAATCTTCACCATATTCCAGAGCGAGCGCATAACCATGATCCAGGTCACGCTGCCCACCCCAGCGCAAATATTCATAGGGATGCATGGCAAAAAAACCCTGCTCATTCACCAAGCGACTGCCTTTTAGCGCATTGAGCAGTATTTTGGCATCCAGATTGGTAATCATCACACCCGCTTCTTTACCATTGGGATAAAATACCTTGGTCGCATAACGGATCACCGGTTTATGCGGTTCTTCTATCTGCCCACGCTCACGGTTCAGATCCAAGGGGGAAATCAGCATTTCTTCTGCCGCAAGCTGCATGGTATCGCTGAAATAATAACGATTGGCTTTGTTTTGCAGGCGTTTTTGTGGTATGACAAAAAAACTGTCTTGATGCTTATCTACCCGCACCCGCTCCTGTCCGGTCTCATCTAAATAACGCACCTGATAATAATGTCCACGCGCTGTAGAAAATGCCAAAAATTCAGCTTCCAGTGTGCGACGTGCTTTTTCTCGGGTAATTTCATCACTTTGCGCATCAGAACTATGCTGTTGCAAATAATTTAACAAGGGTGTGGATTTACTTAAAAACTCAATATCACTACGCGCACTTAGCAGAAAAAATGAGACTTCACGTTTTAATTTCTGTACTTGCTCAGCTTGCTTTCTCAGCTCTTGTTGAGTTAAGGTTTTAGAGGAATTTTGAATGGCCAATATACCGATGACCATAGCGGGGATTAAAGCTACAAGCAGAAAACTTGCCGCCAGGCGGGTACGAAAACGGTGGAAAAAACTAAGTTGCATGTTAGAGAATACTCTTAACCGTGAAAATCACCACAGCGTGTGCGCAGAGGTATGGTATAAAATATATTTATAATTATGTAGTGATTATGCCACAAAGCATCCGTTTATAACCAGAACCTTTCGTCTGCCAAGCAAGGATTTGCCACTCCTGTACCATTTAAATCTTCTAGCAAATGTGATCCCGGCTTGACATGAAATCTAGTACTGGTAAATTTCATATTTTTTAACCAATCATGAGTCAATCAAGCATCACATGTTGAATTTCAAAACCCTGTTGCAATTAGGCTTGTTATTACTGGCGGCTGGCCTTGGCGCAGGCAAAGCCTGGCTGGATGAGCAGTTACAGCTTGCCGCGCGCAACATGGTTGCCCAGTTTGCAGCAGATGCACGTATTCAGTATCAAAACCTGTATATGAGTCTGCCCATGAATGCCGTGATGCAGGGGGTACATATACAAGCAACACAGGGACAGGACTTTTTTATTAAGCGTATTACCCTGTATCAACTCCATCAGTTAGGTCATACGCAAAGCATTCCAGATAAGCTGCACTTATATTTTGAAGGTGTTCAATTAGCGGGCAAGGACTTATTTCCCCCACTATTAAAGACGGCATTAAAAGCCAGCGGTTATGGGGCTTATCTGCCCGACAAGCTTCCCAGTGCTAAAACTTTGCATTTAAATATTGAAATACAGACACAAATCGAGGCGAAAACCGGTACCGCTCAGGCGCAAATTCAGGTGGATAGTCCGCAACTAGGCGTAATGCAAGCCACACTCCAGTGGCAGGGCATTAATTTTCAGCAATTTTCTATCGCAGATGTCCGCTGGCAACACGCCACTGTAGATTATCAAGCAGGCAGCTTATTTGCTGATATTTTTAAACAATTAGCCCTTCAGCAACAACAAACCGTTCCCACCATACAAACACAATTGATACAACAAGTGGCAAAGGGTATACGCGGCAGTTTAGACAAGCCTTCCCAACAAGCCTTACTGCAATGGCTTAAAAACCCAACAAAAATTTCACTGGAAATCCAGCCGGAACCTGCAATCAGTATTAATCAACTGCTGTATACCATGCCAGGCCAATGGGCTAAACAACTGGGTTTATCGATTCGCAGTAAGGCGACTGCGGATAAATAATCATTTTAAATCCCGCTTATTTTGTGGCTGAGCGAAAACTTCGGGAATGGCATTTTGTTCTATTAACCAACGCTGTAATTGCCGCACCTGCTCAATAACAGGCCAGCATTGCTGTTGCAGACGGATAACCGGCCACAGCCCGATAATGCTGTTGGTTAAAAATACCGCTTGCGCGTCATACAGGCGTTGCAACGAACATTCACAAACAGTCACGGCATGATGTTGGCAAATCAGGCGGCGTATAATGCCAGCCACACCACAGTGCTTTAAATCTGGCGTGTGTAACTGCTTGTTTTCAATCCAGAACAGGTTGCTTTGCGTGCCTTCTATCACCAAGCCTTCGCTATCTAACATTAAACCTTCTGCAATATCTGGCTCTTGCCATTCCTGTCGCGCCAGTACCTGTTCCAGGCGGTTGAGGTGTTTAATACCGGCCAGCGCCGGTTGCCTTGCCAGGCGAATCTGACACAGTCGCAGCTGAACGCCATCGCGGGTAAAGTGTTGAGGATATTCTGGAAAGGGAGAGGGGATTAAAAAATGCGCAGGCTCAGGATTTGCGGGAGGGCGATAACCGCGCCCACCACAACCACGGGTAATCAGACATTTTAATACGCCACATTTTACACTTTGACTGGCATGGCGCATGTCTGCCCGTAATAAATCAGCATCTGGGAAAGGGATACCCAGACGCTCGCAACCATCTTGTAAACGCTGCCAATGCAGTGAGTGATTTAAGATCTGCCCTTGCGCCACCGCCATCGTGGTGAACAGACCATCACCATATAATAGTCCCCGATCCTGGATGGAAATTGTATGCGCATCAAGAGAAGTCATGTGGCAAAATTTTTTGTATTGATTGTTTGGCTGATTCTATTCCAAAAAATCGGCTACAGGTCATTTCCGGGGTAAAAAATGTGGGAATTATAAACCTTGCAACCAGGCAGTCCCAACAGGTTGAATTATATCCAATAACAAAGCAGGGTATAGTCCCACCAGCAGGATGCAAAAAGCCAACACCATCATGATCAATAATTCACGGCGGCGTAAATCGATTAAGCTGGCAACCCCGTCATTTTTAATGGGGCCAAGCAGGGCGCGGCGATAGAAGCTCAACGTATAAGCGGCGCTGAGTACCACGCCGAGCAAAGCGGCAATACCCGCACCGGTATGGCTGTGCAATACGCTCAACAAAAGCAGAAACTCAGCAGGAAAGCCGTTGGTGCCGGGAATGCCAATGCTGGCTAAGGCGAACAGGAAAAACAAGGCGGTAAATAAAGGCATACGTTGCGCCACGCCACCTAAAGCAACAAAATCCGTACTGCCAAGACGCTGATGCAGAAAGCCCGTGAGCAGAAATAAACCACTTGCAACCACAGTGAAATTAAGTAGTTGCAATACCGCGCCCTGAAAACCATGCAGGTTAAATGAGGCAATAGCCAATACGATCAAGCCCACATGGCTGATGGAAGCATAAGCCAGCATCCGCCGCAGATTGGTTTGACTCAGCGCGGCTACTGCACCATATAAAACTCCGATAATACCCAGCGCGGCAAGTAACCAGTGATATTGCTGGGCGGCCTCTGGTGCCAGTGGCACCAGAAAACGCAGCAGGCCATAAGCGCCGAGTTTTAAACCAGTGATTAAAGCGGCAACGGCTGCGGGGCCTTCCATGGCTAATGTCGGCAGCCAGGTATGCAATGGAAATAAGGGTGTTTTTACGCCAAAGCCAATCAATAACAGGAAAAATAGCAGAGCTTGCGCTTCTACGGGCAGAGGGTTTGCCAATAAGGTGACATAATCAAAGCTGAGATGTTCAAAGATTGTACCGCCCTGAGTTGCCAGTTGCGCCTGTGCATAATTAAATGCAGCCCATAACAGGCCAAATAATAAAGGTACGCCCCCGGCGAGCATGAGCATGGTGTATTGAATCGCGGCATAACGACGTAACGGCCCGGTTCCCCATAAGCTGATCAGGAAATAAATCGGGATCAGGGTTAACTCCCAGAACAGGAAAAACAATAAGGTGTCCAGTGCGCAGAAAACCCCCAGGGTTGCGCTTTGCAGCAGCAATAATAAGGCGTAATAAATGCGGGGCATTTTATGAATGCTGTTCCAGGAAGAGGCGATAACAGCGGCAAACAGCAGGCTGGTAAAGGGTAAAAACAACACAGAAACCCCATCCACACCCAGTTGGTAATAGACGTTCAGGCCTGAAATCCAGGGATAAGATTCACTGAATTGAAACACTTCTGCACGCGAGGCATCAAAATTTAATGCCAGTATCAAACTGAATAACAGGGTTAATAAGCTGGCAGCTAAGGCAATGGCACGCGGATGCGGGCCGCGTGGCAAAATACTGATAAGGATTAATCCCAGTATCGGGGTAAGCAGCAGAATACTCAGCCAGGGAAAAGCAGATGACATAATAGCGTTTCCTTTAATGCGTCACAGGTGTCGTGGTAAATAAGGTACTGAGGGTGTTGACTGCGGTTTCAGTCAATTCCAGCCAGGGCGTAAAATAAAAGCCCACGACCGGCATCAGAATAATAAAAAATAGTGCCAGCAGCCATTCGATGGGGTTGGCCTTGGCAACCTCCTGATAGCCATCTTGTTCAGTGGCTGGAGCCAGAAAAGCACGCTGGAAAGCCCAGAGTAGAAAACCGGCAGCCACTACGTTACCCAGCGCCGCAGCAATCGTGACTAAAGCGCCAAAACGGTGAATCGCAGCCTCCAGCACCAGATGCACGGCATCAAAACCCGGCGTACCGGGCATCCCGACAATCGACAGACCCGCAACAAAAAATGCAATACCAATCAGAGGAATGCGATCAAACAGTCCCCCCAGTGCAGATAGCGATGTGGTATTCGTGCGCCGAAAGACCAACCCCATCATTAACAGCAAGCCCGCGCCAGCCAGACCAAAGTTAGCAGAAAGCAATACCGCGCCCTGCAAGGCAATGGCTTCCAGAGTGAATAAACCAATAATTAAAATACTGGTGTGACTGACCACGGCAAACGCCAGCAAACGCCGTAAATTGTTCTGCTGGGTTGCCAGTAGCGCGGCATAAAATACGCCTATCACTGCAAATGCAATGACAAAGGGTTGCCATTGTATGACGGCTTCAGGCACCAGTGGGAAAACAAAGCGCAACAAACCATAAATACCGGTTTTTAAGCCTAACAAAAACACCGGGGCAACCGCGACAGTGCCATGCTCGGCAGTCAGCGGCAGCCAGCCATGCAGTGGAAACAAGGGAATACGGATAGCCAGACCATAAAATAACAGGAAAAATACCACCGATTGCAGACCACTTTTTACCGGCGTCTGCGCCAGTTCCAGTAAATCAAAACTCCAGACTCCGTTGTGAGTGTCAGCATAATTCCAGCCCAGCATGATAATGCCTGCGGTTAATAACACCAGACTCAAGCCCATAAATTGCCAGAATCGGGTCAAGGCCAGGGATTTTACCGGAGAAGTTGCCCAACGCCATAGCAGATAACCTAAAACCAGCAGTTGTAAGATGGTAAAAAATAGAAACCAAAGCAGATTCAGCGTGCTGTAGAGTCCCATTAAAGTGGCTTCAACCACAAACACCACCGCCAGAAAGCTGGACTGTGGCTCCAGCGGTCGCACCCTGCCATAAAGAATCACCATCAGACTGATGACGGCACTGAGCAGTATAAATAAAATACTGACACCATCCACTGCATTATGCCAGCCCAGCCAATCCAGGCGCTCGGCAAATTGCAGGGCGCTGTTGCTGGTGTCGTAATGTTGATACATGAAAATGGCAATTAAAATTTCAGCCAATGCCGCAACAATTGCCAGCGGAAACACCAACGTGGTTTTGCGCAGAGCAATAATCAACGCTGCCGCAATCAGGGGCAGAAGTTGCAGCAGTATCAATGGCGGGTAGCCAGTTTGTGTGGACCAGAGGATTTCGTTCATCATAAAAATTTTTACCAAAATTTTTAACTTAATTAAAAGGCATTCGCCTTTGCGTTTTACCTCGTTCCCAATGTTTTCGTTGGGAATGCCTGCCTTGGAAGCTCCAGCTTCCTATGTCTTGTTCGGCAAGTCAGCACTTGCAACATGTCACAAAATCACTGCAAAAGTCACCACAACCATCAGCAGCAAATAACGCGGCTGGCTGAGTAAATAATCCAATTTATCAAAAGACTTGCCTAATCTATTCAGCACGCTTAATAAGCCCTCGCCACCGCCACGCAGTATCAATTGTTCTTCAAACCAATAAGACCAGGCCGCAACCCATTGCAATAAACGTCCTGCCATGCCCCGGGCGTGACCGATGCGTTGATCGCTTTGGTGACCACTCAGGGTGGGGTATACACCGGTTGCACCGGGCAGGCCGACCATGCGATTGACGATACGATCATCAAAAGCCTGGACATCACGAGCCATCAGGCTCAACGGGCGCACCCAGACGGCATCGGCAAAGCTATCCAGCCAGAATCGCTGCAAAGCGGCGATATATAACTTGGGACAGCGTTGCATCCAGGCCGGTACTGGCCTTGCCGGACGGCTGACCAGATGCATCAGCGCCGGGGCATGGAGGAATTGATAAGCGCGCCAGATGGCATGTAGCGCCAGATACCAGGCTGCCAGGGTGAAATAGCCCAAACCACATAGCAGGAACATAACCCCGACTTGCCCGGTGGTGGAAAACATCAACGAGGATTTGACATCAGTTTGCACCAAACCGGATAAGAAACCATAAAGTGCCGTTAATGCGCCCAGTACCGCCAATAAAATCATAAACAGCGGTACTTGCTCCCACAATGGCTGTAAACGAATCACCAGATAAACCCCGGCGTGTACCATCAGTGAGCCATAAAAAATAGCGCTGGAGGGTGTGGGGCCTTCCAAAGCGCGGCTAATCCAAGGAGAAAACGGTACCAGGGCGGACTTTGCCAGCGCCGCCAGCAAAAAGCCCAGGGCAACGACACCCACTGCCAGCGTACTGTGTTGCTGGGCATTTTCAAGAATAACGGGCCATTCCAGACTGTTCCACCACAGCAAGGAAAAAGCCATTGCCAGGATAAAACCGGCATCGCCAATGCGGTTGGTGACAAAAGCACGATTGGCATTTTTTGTTGCATTAGGCCGATCCAGCGCATAACCTATCAACAGATAAGAACTCACCCCCGCCAACTCCCAGCCAATAAAGGCCAGCAAAGCATTACCCGCTAAAACAATCAGCAGCATGGCGCTTGTGAACAGCGAGATCACCATAAAAAAGCGCTGAAACCCGGCTTCACGATGCAGATAATTAATGGAAAAACGGGTGCTAAGAAAGGCTATCAGCGCCACCAATGTGCCGATAGACAAACCCAGAGTGTCCAGTCTTAAACTGAAGCTTAAATGATAATCACCGGCATTAAACCAGGTCAGCGCCTGGGTTTGCCCCGGCACACCCTGCCATAAGGCCAGCATGTCCACTGCTAACAATAGTAACAATGAAGCCAATGAGGCCAGCGAGGCAACCCGCGCCGTGTGTTTTTCCCCGGCTTCGCCACGGTTGTTAAAAAATAAATAACTTATCGCCAGCCAGCTTGCCGCTAACAGGGGGAATAAGGGTATCAGATAATACCAGAGTGTTGATTCAGTCATTATTATCCTTCCAGTTATATTGACAGCATTGCTTTTTCTAAACACTTATCCAGTAAATATTTAATCCCACTCATCACGCATAGCCTGCTGAACCAGTAAAGGATCGCCGTCAAAAGCTGTAGAATTCTTTAACGCGCCAATCAGCGATTTAAGTGATCGTTTTGCTGGCATAGGCAGTTTTTCTGAAGGTTCCAGCAAAGTCAAAATTGCCCGCATTTGCCGTGCTGGATGAATAGGCCCCAGCAGGCTTACGCTACCATTTTTTTCAACAATCACTTCTATGCTTTGCAACATGCAACTTTCCCTTATCAAGTTTTAACAACTACCTTCATTTTGAATATAATGTTTTGCTAATTTGTGCTATCAAGCCCAAAACATGTGCCACGGAGGTGGGGCGGCTTGAGCTGATTGTTTAGGTGTTAATGTCATGATGACTCTTTATTTTCTGATAGCACTCACTGCATACAACAGCAAAATTAGTAAATTCTTTGAATTTCTCTGTTTTGCTCTGTTCTTCAAGATACAGATGCTCACATGCGTAGCACCAACCTTGGAGGTCACCTGGCACTGAGCTGTTTTCAATAAACCCAAGCGGCGCACCATTGTTATTAACAAGATGACGACACACTATAGATGCTTCGCAAGTTCCATGCTCTTTACAATCAATGGTTGAATTATCTTCGGACATTATTTTCTTTACACCTAACGCCTGTTATCTCTTTATTTCTTCCGGTGTCGTCACCAACGCTGGCCAGAGTGGGCCGCTATGCCCTTGATACCAGTCCGGCGAGCGTTTAACTTTGGGCAGCTCCGTGTCTTTTGCCTGCCACAATACCCAGCCCTGCGCCGGATCAAAGGTATGAATGTCACCGCTGTCAGGGTCTTTAGCGCTGAGCAGCAGCCAGCCCTTACCCACCAGCTCCTGCAAGGGCGGCTGGCGCTGGTAAATTGTTGTTAATATATCGATGTTGGCTTCCACCACCACTTGCAAACGCATGGCTTCGTGAATTTCAATCATCTGCCGTGGCAAGCCAGTACGTAAATCACTGCTGGTACCTTCCATGACACCAAAAAAGCCGGTGACATTATGGGCAACCTTGGTGCCACAACCAAATTGTTCATTATTGACAGTGGAAAAATAATATTCCAGGTTAATACCCGCGCCTACCGGCCCTGCGGCAAGCAGGATTTTTTCCACGATCTCGCCTTCCGGGTCTTGGGTGGCATCGTAAGAAATCAGAAACAGGCGGCGGTCAAAAAAAGCGCCCCGTGTCGCGCTGCGCCGTCCGATAAAAGCGGCAGCATTGGTGGCATGACCCAGTTCAGGACGTGCCTGACTGAAATCATGGGCGCGGGAAACCACATGATGCAAAGCGGCTTCTGCGCTAGGTTTATCCGGGGCTGAGGCAAGACGGCGGCAGCGTTCATGCGCTGAAGCACGGCAGGCATAGTCCAGGGTTTGGCGTAATTCAGCCACTTGCGCCTGTTTATTTTCCGGTATCAGGTTTTCGTCATACCATAAGACGACTTCATCGCAGGTATTATGTTCCAGCCCCAGAAACCAGGTATCGTCAGGAATATCCAGACCGTTGGTGCGCAGGCGCTGGCGAATTTCCGGGCGGTTGGCAATCGCGGCAAAGGTACGGGCATTGGGGCCGGAGTGACGACCACTGCACGCGCCACAATCATAGGCTGCCATGTGCGGGTTGTTTTGACTGCCAGAACCATGACCAAACATCGCCACTAACGGCGCAAAATTTGAAGTCAGGCCCACCATGCGCAGAAAGGCTTCCACCCGCGTTGCCTGTTCTTCATCACTGAAGCCCAGATGATTGTGTTCCGGCGTGGGTTCAGTCGCTGCCGCCTCTTCGCTGCTGCTAAACTGAATTTTTGTGGGTACTTCCAGATCAAAGCGGCGGCGCAGTTTGTCCAGCCAACTGTCGCTTTGCCGGGGTAACAGAACCTTGCCCAGCAGCCCTAGCAGCGCCACTGGTGCGGAAAAAGCAATCAATAATGTGGAAGTGAATAAGTTACGGCGCACTTCATGATGCAGCCAGTTTCTAATCCGCTTACGCAACTGGTAACGCTGTTGATGTTGCTGTTTAAGCGCTTCAGCTTCCGGCATGGCCTGCTCGCGGATTTCATGAGACGGCACTTGTACCACAGGACATAAGGGGGTGACTGCCTCATCATCCAGCCCGCGCCAGTTGATCGTCAGGTTAAAAAAGCCTGCTGCACCCAGGGTTTCCACCTCGGGATATTGTTCTTCAATATGGCGGCGCATACCTTCTTCGCGGTCATCCATGCAAAACATCAACTGCGCCCGTGGCCTGTTATCACCGCTGAATGCGCGCCCACGCCCATGATTGGCGGCTAAGGCCTGAAGTAAATGATCCCGGTAATGACGTTCATAAGCCTGCAACCAGATAAACCCACTACGCTGCTCATCCATTTTATCCAGACAAGCGAATAAGTCCTGAATGTGGCTTTCATCAAATAAGGCTAACTGGGTATCACTCAATCCCAAGTGCTGGCACAGACGGAATAAACGCCAGCCACTTTGGTAAACGCTATAAGTTCCTGTACCTTTATCCCCGGCAGGACTGGCGCGCCAACTATTAATGAGTTGCGCCACATAGAGCCAGTCATGATCTTCTGCGGGGTTCAGGCTGGAGCGGTTTGCCAGATGTTGCGCCTGATCCACCAGGTATTCCGGCAGGCGGGTGTTATAGAGATGATGGCGCACCAGAAATTCTGCATAATGGGCGCGGAAATAGGTATCCATGGCATCCAGATTGGCTTCAAGCTGCCAGCGATCACGGCACACACGCTGCGCAAACAAACGCTCTAACACCAGACGCACTGCCAGATAATCAATCATATCCACAGGCGGCAGATCAGCATAGCCCGGACGCTGTGCCAGCCAGTTCACCATGCCCGACCAACCCGGTAATTCCAGTGCCAGTTGTTGTAAATAAGCCGTCCAGCGCGCTTGTGGCAGACGCAGTTGTTGCAGGCTGGCAATCACCACATCCATGGGATCATCAGGCAATGCCGCCACGGTTTTTTGATAATCGGGCAGTGAATCAAAAAAATGAGTGGGATCGCTTAAAGCGGTCTGTTTCCAGGCGGCGTAAAAACCGGCAGCACGCTGTGGGTGATGCCAGGCAGCCAGCCCTTGATCCAGATAGGCGGCAAGATGGCGCAGCAACAAAGGGCGTAAATCACCCAGAATATCGCGGCTGCTCAGGCTTTGTAACAGGCCGCGCAAGGTAGTACGTTCCCCCACATCCGCTAATAAGGTGGTTAAACGGCTGACAGACTGCTGACGTAGTTGACGCAGGGCAGGCGGCTCTTCAATAGCCTCCTGCGTTTCCATCTCATCATCAGATTGCGAGGCACCGGTTTGTGCCAGCCTGTATTGCTGTAAAATATCGGCATCCAGTTGTGGCGACATGTCGAGCAAGTCTTCGGGATGTAATAAAAAATATTCCAGCCCCAGTTTTTCCAGACAAGTCTGCCATAAAGCAGCAACACATTCAGCATCGCTATTGCCTGTACTGGTTTCGCGCAACTGCTGGCGTTTAGCTTCAGACACATCGCCCTGGAAGGTTTCCAGCACTTTTTGTTCTTCAATCTGCCAGTTCAGCCGACATGCCGTGAGTGGCTTAAAAGGGTGTAATAAAGTGCTGCGGTAAACTTCACGGCGGCTCAGTGAGCAGCCTTCCAATTTAACAATGTGAGTCTCGGCCTGAAGTTCAGCATCAGCATCCAGCACAGTGTCCAGATCATCCTGGGAAATACGCCCCTGTTGATAATAGGCGCGGTACTGCTCGGCAGGTAAATAAGCATAGTTTCCGGTTAACTCAAACACCTGTTTCAGTGCTTCCGGGAATTCCAGATGCTGATAACCATGTATGGTATTGTGATGCACAAAATCCTTAATGGATGCCTGCCCAGGTAAGACATGATCAAAATGGGCAATGGCTGCGCGGAGTTGTTCGCGGATGTCGCTGCTATTGGTATGGCTGTCAGTATCAGAGGACATGATAAAAACCTGGATTAAAACAATTGACTGAGCGCGGAAACAGACGCGGCGCTGAGTTTAAGCAGGGGTTCGGGGTACAGACCCAAGGCGATAATGGCAAAACATAACACTGCCGCAGCGGGCAGCTCATGTTTTTGCAAATCCTTGATCTGCTGCATCTTGTCATTGCTCGGGCCGGTAAACAGCAGGCTGATGGTGCGCACCGCATAGGCAGCACTGATCAAGACGCCCAGGCTGATAAGTATAATCACCCAGCCCCAGCGTGCAAAACCACCGATAATGGCGTGTAATTCCGCAACAAAACCTGCTGTGCCAGGTAGCCCGACCGCGCCAACAAAAGCAATAATGATAAAAAATGCAAAACGGGGCGTGACGCTGATCAATGAGGCATAATCATGAATATCACGGGTTTTGGTGCGTTCATACAATAAACCGATAAGCAGAAATAAAGCCCCGGCAACCAGGCCGTGCGCCACCATCTGCATAACCGCACCAGTCAGCCCCGCCACATTCAGCGCGGCAATACCCAGCAAAACCACGCCCATATGGCTGATGGAAGAATAGGCGATCATACGTTTCAAATCACTTTGCCGCCATGCCAGCAAACCGCCATAAATCAGGCTGAACAAAGCCAGCCCCGCGAGCAGGCTTTGCAAGCTGAGTACTGCTTGCGGCAACATACCGGCGGCGCGCAGTAAACCGTAAGAACCCATTTTCAGCAAAATACCCGATAATAAAATACTCACCGGACTGGGAGCTTCAACATGTGCTAACGGCAACCAGCCGTGCAGGGGGAAAATCGGCATTTTCACCCCAAAACCAATCAGCAAGCCGAGGAAAATCAACACCTGGGTGGCTTGCGGCAAGCCCTGCGCACCCTCCTGTATGGTTTGCATGTCAAAGGAATGCATGCCCACGGCATCAAACACAGTCAGCAGACTGATCAGCATAAACACTGAGCCACCCATGGTATAGAGCACAAAGTTTAAGGAGGCCATGCTGCGCCGCACGCCGCCCCAGCGATCAATCAGGAAAAACAGGGGAATCAGGGTAAATTCCCAGAATACATAGAATAAAGCCCAGTCCTGCGCCATAAACACGCCCAGCATAGCGGCTTCCAGCAACAGCATGGAAAAATAATAACCCTTGGGGCGTTGCCGGATATTGGCGGAAGCGAGAATGGCAACTAAACATAACAGCGTTGCCAGCAACAGCATGGGAAAGGAAAAGCCGTCCACGCCCAAGGCATAAGACGTACCCAGACGCGAGTTCCAGACATAACGTTCCAGAAACTGTAATCCAGCCTGGGTGGTATCAAAACGGGTCAGTAAAAACCAACTGAACATCAACGTCAGGCTGGAAGCGATAATGGCAACAGGACGCGCCAGAGTATCACGAGAGGCGGGCAAAGCGAGAATGAGTATCGCGCCCAGGATGGGGATTAATAATAAAATGGTCAATAGGCCCATATAAGCTTTAGTCCTCTATTATATTTTTTGTGTAAAAAATACAATATTTATAATATTAATATCACGGTATTGATGCTGAATAGTCGCTAATGCGAATAATGTCTCAAATATCCTTCAATACAAGGAACCCACAGAGTGGATAGTATTATTGTTACCATGCTGAGCATGGTAACAAGGTAAATAGTTCTATTTTCAATACTTTTATCAGGCATTTTGAGTAGACATTTCGACTAAAATGCTGACAATCTTATTTGGATCTTCAATGAGATATTCATCAAGATCAATCAATACATTCAGACCTTCCATGCTTATAAATTTCCATGATGTCCCTGTCGTGACCACGCCATATAATCGTGCAATCTGATTATTTTCAGTCTCATTGAAAATATTAGCAGCGACCATTTCTGCAATGCACTGCCCCAAACCCGCAATAATATTTTCATTTTTTGCTTCAACGACAGTAATGACAGGACTATTTAAGATTAACTGTTCCTGGGATGCGCTAATAATAAAATCACAAAATCCATTCAAGCCCTTCTCTTTATCAACATTAAATTCAATGCCTGAAAACAAACTCACTTTATGCTTAAGTATTTTTCGTACTTCTACTAAAATATTGGAAATAATAAGCTCTGAGCGTGCTTTTTCTGTATTAATCGCACGGGCAAGGGGAATATTTTCCTTTAATATTTCTCTTAATGTTGAAGAAATATCAATACTTTTAATGCTGGAAAATACGTTTTCCTTTTCTGTCAGTGTGACACCAAGTATTTTTTTTACTTTTTTCAAGTCAAAGTCACTATATGACATAGATAATCTCCATTTATAGATTTTCAGGTAAATAGTTTCTTAGTAATGAGAATGCTTGGTGTATTAACAACACACAATTTGGAAATTTAATATATGAAAATCTATATCAGTGGATTTACCTTGTTATGCTGATAATTAATTTCGATTTTTTCATTTAGCACGCCAATAGATCGCAAGGCGCATAATATTATTGTTACCGTGCAAAGCACGGTAACAAGGAGAATCAACTAAGCCGCACCAGCCTCCGCTGCTTCTTCTTGCGCTTCAATATAAGCAAACGCCTGTTCCGGGCGGCGGAAGAACTTGTCTTCACCGTGCATGGCGATAAAGCCGGTATGCTCAAGCATGTTTCTGACCGGCGTTTTAACCCGGCTGAACAGGACTTCCACATTGGCATCGTTCAGACTGTGTACAACGGCGCGTAACATTTCCTCACCGCTGGCATCAACCTCATTAATGGAAACCCCTTCAACAATGAGATAGCTTAACTTGGGACGGTTGACTAACAGTTCCTGTACTTTTTCTTCAAAATAACTGATATTGGCGAAATACAAAGAACCTTCAAAGCGCAAAACACCCACTTTCTCATCTTCGCAATCCTTGCAATTTTCGATCACTTCATAAGCTTTATTCTCGCCACGGCGTAAAAATAAAACGCGTGGTGCCATGCGGCGGAACAAGAACATCATCAGCGAGAGAATCACGCCAATCATAATGCCTTTATCCAGGTGCGGGGCAAATGCCAGGGTTAAGACAAAGGTGATAATGGAAACGCTGCCATCGTGTTTATTGGCGTGCCAGGCGTGTTTAATCGCTTCCACATTGACCAGACCAATCACCGCCATCATGATAACCGCCGCCAGCGTTGCCTGTGGCAGGTGATACAACAAAGGCGTTAACCACAACAGGGTAATAATCACCACGATGCTGGTGACAACGGCGGAAAAGCCGGTAATCGCCCCCGCGCTGATGTTGACTGCTGAGCGCGAAAAAGAACCGGAAGTGGGATAACTCTGAAACAATCCCCCCATGATATTCCCCATGCCCTGACCGATTAACTCCTGGTTGGCATCCAGTTTCTGCCGGGTTTTTGCGGCCATGGCCTTGGCAATGGAAATGGCTTCCATAAAACCAATCAGAGAAATGACTATGGCGGTGGAAAGCAGTTGCAGCATGGTAGAAAAATCAAAACTGGGCATTTTAAAGGCTGGCAAACCGGAAGGAATCATGCCAACGACTTTACCGCCGGACAGCATTAACAGATTACCCTCTGCATCAATTTTGTGTACTTTCCAGGCCGCCGCTTCTGCGTTTTCAGGTAAATCAGCCTGATTGTACAATTTGCCGTTGATTTGTTTGATATTGGCATCGTCAGCAGAAGCCTTTACTTCAGCATTCGCTGCGGCAACAAAATGCAGCTCTTCAGTTTGTAATTTTTTCAAACTGGTTTTCATGTCATTTTTAAGCTGACTGCGTTGCAGTTTGAGATTTTCCAGTTGGTAACGCGCTTCCAGTGTCAGCAGACTGTTAGGGCTGGTATCTTTGATAATTTGTTGATAGCTTTTATCCGCGGCTAAAATCTGGGTGCTGAGTTCCTCAAATTTTCCGCGCATGTCCAATTGCGCCTGCACTTGTTGCTGAATGCCGGTGCTGGCAATTTGTGCATGGTTAATTGTTTGTAATTGCTGGAAACCGATTACCCAGGATAAGACGGTTGTAATCACCACGGCAATCAAAACATTGGGCAGACGTGGATTAACCTTTTTGGTCACAATCATGATGCTAAATGCCAGCAGCGCCATAAAAAATGTCGGCCAATGCATACTCTCTGCGGCGGCAACCAGCACATTCCACACAGTTTCATAATGGTGTGGCATTTTCTCAACGCTGACACCAAAAATTTTACTTAACTGCGAAGTCGCAATGATAATCGCGGCGGCATTGGTAAAGCCCACGACCACGGGATGTGACAGGAAGTTAACCAGCACCCCCAAACGCAATAAACCCAGCGACATCTGGAATAAACCGACAATGATGCTGAGCATAATGGCATAAGCAATAAATGCATCGCCACCCGCCGTTGCCAATGGCTCCAGCGCGGCGGCGGTCATCAGCGAGACCACGGCAACCGGGCCTGTCGCCAATTGCCGGGAAGAACCAAATAATGAAGCAATCATAGGCGGCATGAAGGCCGCGTATAAACCATAATAAGGCGGCAAACCTGCTAACTGTGCATAAGCCATGGACTGCGGAATCAAAACCAGCGCAACGGTAATACCAGCAAGGAGATCGGCGCGTAATATCTTACCGTCTTTCAGTTCTGGCAACCATTGTAAAAAAGGTAAAAAGCGGGCAACAAGGAATTCTTTAAACGCAAGCACAGGCAACACATCCTTTTGATTCTTAGATTTAAAAGACAGCGGGTATACGGAAGCAGTTCAGAAGGGTTCCCGAGAATAACCTTCCAAAATATTACCCAGCGGTAATGATCTGCGCCGGGTGATGGGCATAATTTAGCTTAAAACGGAGAAAATGATGGCTTCCAAAGGATGATGTGAATCCTATTACAGGTAAACAACTCAGTAGCTGCCCCCCATTTATCAAAGGATAGTAACGGGATTTCAATTAACATCAAAGAATCATTATACACTAATTTAGTGGTCTAAGGCCAGACCAGAATCACCAGATCGCATTGCAAGCGATCTGCTTAAATCAAAAATATTTAAAACCGGGCTTGCATCCTGTCGCACAATTTCGCATAATACGCGACTTCAGTTTTCTGCATGAAAGACCAGCAAACCGGAGAGGTGGCAGAGTGGTCGAATGCGGCGGTCTTGAAAACCGTTGAAGGTTTGTAGCCTTCCGTGGGTTCGAATCCCACCCTCTCCGCCATTTCCTCACTTCCCCTTTGTTTCATAGCATCCCGAAACACCCGCTTTATTCAGGACTGGCAAAATGTTTTATATTTTAAAGCGCAGTATATTTTTGTGTTTTTTTTCCTTCTTATTACTCACTCAAACACTGAGTTATGCGGAAGAAACGCTTGCTGCGACGGAACCCAAAAAGGCAATAGTATTAAAGGTCAGCGAGGAAGCGATTGCTTCACTGACAGGGCAGTTATCTGAAGAACAGTTTGATTTGCTCAAAGATAAACTGCTGGGACAGCATTTTGCGCAACTGGATTTATCGCAACTCATACCCCCCACTGAGACGGAAGATGCTGAACAGCGTATAAGCTTCAGTGATGAAGACATGGCAAAAGTGCGCAATTCTCTGACCTTGTATTTTGAAATACTGGGCAACATACAGCTGGTTGCACCGTTAGTTAAGTCTTCCCATACGCTTAAAGAAAAAATAAAGGGCATAGAAAGTGCCCTTGATGGTTTGATGAAAAAAGAGAGGGAAACAGCGGAAATAGAAATTAGTGATTTGAAAACACAGCTTGAAAACCACTCCAATAGTTTCAAGGTGGTGGCAAGCCAGTTTGACCTGGAAAATATTAATTTCGATAGGCTTCCCGGCATGTTGGCTGATTTGGGTTATGAAGACATGTTTTACGATGTAATGCATGAAGCCCTGTCTACTTATATCGGTCATCTCAAAAAAGTCAGTAACGTTCAATCCATTATAGATTCTTTAGTCGAAATCTCCGACGTAACAGCACAAACGGAGAAAAAGTTACGCTCAGCGCAAACAGAGGAAGAAAAAACAGCCATTGCAGTGGAACTTAAAAAACTGCGAGAGCGTAAAAATAACCTCCAGCATGATTTCACCTTAACGACAACAGGTATCGATACCGCTGCCCTGGATGAAAAAACCTCTAAAAAAATTAATGCAGAGGAGGAACTCACCAAAATCTTTTCTCCCCTGATTGTCGGCCTGACCAAATTTACTGAACCAGTCCGGCGCATTGAGTTTTTACGCAGTAATATCACTTATTACGAGCAGCACGTACCTAAAATGCGCAAAGGCATGGAAGAACTTGATGTATTGCTTGTCGAAACCCAGGATGAGACGATTAAAACCCGATTGATGGAAGAGAGGGTTCACTGGGAACAACAGGAAAAAGAATTCAGTGCCAAGCTTGAGGTTGCCAAACAACAACTGATTGAACTGGAAAACCGCAAGTTATCGCCACTTGATGCCTTCGATCACTTTGTTCAGGCAGTCTTCAGTAAACGTGGTTTTAACATCATATTTGCGGTGTTAATTTTTTTCCTGACTTTTATCGGAATGCTGCTGCTACGCCGTTTAATTCTACTGATTAACCCTTTTAACTATATACCCAAATTACACTTTATTGCCAGTTTGCTTGATGTTGCATTATATTTATTAAGTTTTATCGTCGCCACTCTGGTATTGATGGTCTCATTATATGCGGCGGGTGAAATATTAGCGTTGGCAATTGTTACGCTTATCCTGTTCGGTATGGCATGGGCGGTGCGCAGCGCCTTACCAAAGTTTGTCGAGCAGATTAAATTATTATTAGGCTATGGCCCGGTACGTCAGGGAGAACGGATTATTCATGAAGGGATTGCATGGCGGGTGGAATCTATAGGGATTTACAGCTATTTGAAAAATCCCTTATTAACGGGTGGAACCCTGCGCCTGCCTGTCAAAGATTTGATTGATATGCGTTCACGGCCTTATGATGAAGAGAAAGAAACCTGGTTTCCGTGTCGGGAAGAAGATTATATCGTATTTGTAGAGAGTAAAGTGTGGCGTAAGGTTGCAATCTTAACGCCGCAACGCATTACTTTCGATTGGTACGGCGTACCGGAAACCATGCCGACAACAGAATTTCTTGAGCAAAGGCTGCTCAACTTATCCCGTGGCCCGTTTTGGGTGGGTATCAACTTTGAAATTGCTTATAAACACCGGCATGAAATCCTCGATAAGGTGTTGGGGCAACTGGAAACCTTTCTTGGGGAAGAGTTTAAATCACTACCATTTTTTGGGGAAAGATTTTTATATCCATGGGTAGATGTTGCCGGATTCACGGAAGCTTCCGTCACTGCAATGGTTTGGGTACAGCTAGAATCCTCAGCAGCGGAGAAATATCCCAGCATCGCCATCAACATGAGGAGAATTTGTCTTAAAGCAGCCAATACCTATGATTGGGAAATCAAACGTTTTTATGCCATTGAGCAGGAAAAGCCAGATGGGTTTGATTCATCCGTTAAAACAGTAACGACTGTGGATAGTACCGCAACAGGTTAATTTTAAGGAATGGTCAGTAAATAAGATACCCTTTGTGCGACAAGCGAAGCGTGTCATTTCTTACAGAGTAAAAGTCTCTGCCTGGTGTAATCAAGCAATTGATTACAAAAAGGTCTAGCCAACCACCAGTAGCAAGTATTGCGCCTCTGACGGAGCGTTGCAAGCAGTTAAGTCTGCTGCAAATGTGAACAAGAGAGGTGAAGCGTACACAACGAACTATACAGGTCACAGGGGATATGCACACCCCTGAAGCTATAATCAGCATCGTTAGTCTTAATTAATGCAGATAGCGACATTCTTATGGAAAATGGAAGCCAATACAATGGTGCGCTACCGCCATATCTCATCAAATAACATAGACTTTTCTGGACATTTTTTTCTTAATTTAGCGAATCAGTTAGATTATTTAAAACATCATCAGGCTTATGGGCAATAATTAGGTGACTTCTTAATCCTTCTTCATCTTTTTTAGTAAAACAATTTTTATGTTTTAATATGTTACAAATATTATTTTTTTCTTCTTCATTGAAATAATGGCGTTGAAGTATATTATCACCAATATTTTTTACGATTAATCCTGCATCTAAACAAACAGCTATAAAGTCATCAATATCAAGATATTTCATAATAGAAAAATATAATACCTTTGCCTTTCCATTAACAAATGCAGATTGGACAATTCTTTCTAAGCCTTCTACACCAACATATGAAGTTAAACCCATAGCAATAACTATATCAGTCATTTCATTAAAATGTTGTTTTAATGGAACAGGATAGGAATGGCTCATATCTGCAACAAAAATTTTTTCACATAAGTTAACATCTTTGGTAAATGTTAATGGTTCATGTTCAATATCTACCGCTGTAATTTCATATTCCAAACAATGGGAAAATAATTGCCTAACAGTTGTAGTATTATTCCAACGTTTTAAAATTTCCTGTGGTGTAATGTCAAACTTTAAGGAAGCTATATCTAACCCATAACCACTCCCAACAACTGAGATTTGAAGTGGTTTATCAGATAATAGTGCATTTTGATAAGGTTTGAACTTTTTCATAGCCTGAAAAGGTAACGTATAGTTTAACCGCTCTACTACATGAGTGATATATTCTGTTGGAAGATACTGAGAATATAAATTATCAAAATTTGCCTTTACATTGTTCATAGAAAAATCTCCATTTATCTTAGTTTCTGATTGTTTAATACCGTGTTAAGTTGGGCCTTGGTCATCAATCCGTCAGATGAGGGTATTTTTACCAGCAAGACTGCCTAAAAAGTCAGGTGGCTCACTTCCCAATAATAGAAAGTGAACCATGACAGATAGTATAACGGAAAACATCAAACAACATTGGAATCACAAAATCCAAAAAGCAGAAATATATTTTTGTTTCAAAAGGGTAGATTTCGACAGCCTCCTAGGAGGCTGTCTGAGAATAGCAAAATCAATGATTTTGCTAAAATTAACTCATTACTTATCAATGAGTTTAATAAAAGGGGACGTTACCAATATTTAGGTGGTTAACGCCAAAAATGGAAGCATCTCCTTTAATTTCAATTGTCTCATGTCTAAATATTATGTCTTATTGGCAAACATCCTCCCGTTGTCTGAGAATTGTACGATGGCGTAATTGCCCAAAGCGCTGGCACATCAGGTGGATACCTGACAGATGCCTAAGTTTTACCCAAACCCCCCGCCCCCCGGCGTTTTAATCACAAACACGTCCCCCGCCTGCATGTCCACTTCTGCCGTGCCGCCCAGCTTTTCAATTTTCCCATCAATCCGTTCCACCCGGTTTTCCCCGGTTTTGCCGGAGCCACCACCTGCCAAGCCGTGCGGTGGCAGTGTTCTATGACCGGATAAAATCGCTGCCTGCATGGGCTGTAAAAAACACAGTCTACGTTCTACGCCGTCGCCACCGGGCTGTTGCCCGCTGCCGCCGCTATCCCTGCGGATACGGAAACTGTCCAGGCGCACCGGAAAACGGGTTTCCAGCACTTCCGGGTCGGTGAGGCGGGAGTTGGTCATGTGGCTGTGTACTGCGTCCGCGCCGGGAAAATCCGGGCCTGCACCAGTGCCACCGCAGAGGGTTTCATAATATTGATAATCCTGATTGCCAAAAGTGAAATTATTCATGGTGCCTTGCGAGCCTGCCAGCACGCCCAATGCGCCATACAACGCATCGGTGACAGCCTGCGAGGTTTCGACATTACCAGCAACCACGGCAGCGGGATAGGTTGGATTAAGCAAACTGCCTGGGGGAATAATGATTTGCAGTGGTTTCAGGCAACCGGCATTGAGTGGGATCGGCATCGGTACCAGGGTGCGGAACACATACAGCACAGCGGCTTTGCACACTGAAGCCGGGGCGTTAAAATTGCCGTCTGCCTGCTGCGCGCTGGTGCCGGTAAAATCAATGCTTGCCGTTTGCTGAGTCTGGTTAATGCGGATTTTAACCTGAATGTGCTTGCCGTTATCCAGTGGATAAGTAAATTCTCCATCTTGCAGTTTACCCAGAATACGCCGCACCTGGGTTTCCGCATTGTCCTGGATATGCTGCATATAAGCATGAACCGTGGCCTTGTCAAACTGCAACAAGAGTTTTTCCAGTTCCAGACGGCCTTTGTGATTGGCGGCAATCTGGGCGTGTAAATCGGCGATATTCTGCTCTGGATTACGCGCCGGGTAAGGGTTATCCGCCAGCATCCGGCGTAGGTTGGTTTCCTGAAATACACCATTTGCTACCAGTTTGAAGCATTGAATCAATACCCCTTCCTGAGCAATGTGCTGGCTGTGCGGCGGCATGGAGCCGGGGGAAATACCACCGATGTCGGCATGATGCCCACGCGAGGCCAGATAAAAATCCGCCTGTACCTGTTCCGGCAGAAATACCGGCGTGACCACCGTGACATCGGGTAGGTGCGTGCCACCGGCATAAGGATTATTCAGCACAAACACATCACCCGCCTGCATATCCTGCTGTAATACCGCCGCCACGCTGTCGCCCATAGAGCCTAAATGCACCGGCACATGCGGTGCATTCGCCACCAGTTGCCCGTTGCGGTCAAAAATTGCACAGGAAAAATCCAGACGTTCTTTAATATTCACCGAGGTGGCGGTATTCGCCAGCGTTAAACCCATTTGTTCGGCAATGGACATAAACAGGTTATTAAAAATTTCCAGCCGTACCGGGTCAACAGTGGTGTGCTGGTCATTGATACACTTTGCCAGCGGTAATACCCGTCGCAGCAGTAGATTTTTTTCCGGGGTGACTTCTGCCTGCCAGCCCGGTTCCACCAGATTGGTGCCGGTGGCTTCCAGTATTACTGCCACGCCATCCAGCTTAAAACCTACTGGTAAATCGGCGCGTTGATATAAGGGGGCGTGGTGAAAAGCGCCCTGGGTAAAAATAGAAATTTCAGCGATGGGCTGCGGTGCGCTGGTGCTTGGTTTGACCATATCAAACGCGCTGGCCTGGTCGGGGTGAGTATCACGGATTTCTATGCCTTCCACCACCAGTGCCGCCAGTTCCAGGTTTTTTTCCGGCTGGATAAACCCGTATTGCTGCTGGTGCAGATGCTCAAAATCGGCTTTGAGCTGGCTAAAGTCTTCATTATAGGTGACTGTCAGGGTGGTATCCGTACCGCTGTAACGTATATGCAGGCGGCTTTCCAGCGCAATTGCCATGCCTGTCACGCCCTGTTGCTGTAAATCCTTTTTGACTATCTCGCATTGCTCGCGGTGGGTTTGTTGTAAAACTGTCAGTACATCATCGTTTTGCTGGGATTGAGAGCTTCCAGGTTTTAAAAACCTGGAAGGTCTTTTTGAGGCATCCGGGTTTAAGGGCAGTTCCAGACTGCGCTCATGCAGGCTGCGCAGTTCTGCCAGCCCCATGCCGTAGGCCGATAATACCCCCGCCAGCGGATGCACAAGAATCTGCTGCATCCCCAGTGCATCTGCGACCTGACAGGCGTGCTGACCGCCTGCACCGCCAAAGCAACACAGGGTGTAACGGCTAACATCATAACCATTTTGGGTGGAGATTTTTTTAATCGCCTGCGCCATGTTTTCCACGGCAATCTGTAAAAAGCCTTCCGCAACCTGTTCCGGGGTATGAGCTTTGCCGGTGCTTTGACTGACTTCCTGCGCCAATTCCTGAAACAAATGAGATACGGTTGCCACATCCAGCGCCTGATTTTGCTGGGGGCCGAATACCTGCGGGAAAAACTGTGGCTGGATTTTGCCCAGCAGCACATTACAATCAGTGACGGTCAACGGCCCGCCATTGCGGTAACAGGCGGGGCCTGGATTGGAACCGGCGGAATCCGGGCCGACCTGAAATGAGAGGCCGTCAAAATGTAAAATGGAACCGCCACCCGCCGCCACCGTGTGAATATTTAACATCGGCACCCGCAGACGGATACCTGCCAACTGAGTTTCCAGATTGCGCTCAAAACTACCGGCGTAATGGGAAACATCGGTGGAGGTACCACCCATGTCAAAACCAATCAGCCGCTCAAATCCTGCTTCCACGCCGGTGCGCGCCATACCGACTATGCCGCCAGCAGGGCCGGAGAGTATGCTGTCACGGCCCCGAAATTGCCGCGCGCGCACCAAGCCACCATTGGACTGCATAAAAAACAAGGTGTTCTCATCCAGTTGTTGACTGACGCCATCCACATAAGCCTGCAATACCGGGGTTAAATAAGCATCCACCAGCGTGGTATCACCCCGCGCCACCAGCTTGATTAAAGGGCTGACTTCATGTGAGGCGGAAACCTGGGTAAAACCTATCTCCCGCGCAATTTCTGCCACGGTGGATTCATGTTCGGGATAGGCATAGGCGTGCATACACACAATAGCCAGGGCGCGTATGCCCTTATCATAGGCAGCTTGTAAATCAATACGGATTTTTTCCCGGTTCAGCGGTTTAATCACTTCACCGCTGGCACTGATGCGCTCTTCAATTTCCACCGCCTGCTGATATAAAGCCGCTGGCAGTTGGATATGCAGGGCAAAAATATCCGGGCGGTTCTGGTAAGCGATTCTTAAAGCATCGGCGAACCCCTGAGTGATAGCCAAGGCTAAAGGTGCGCCTTTATGTTCCAGCAGGGCGTTGGTGCCCAGCGTGGTACCCATGCGCACATCACCGATAACCTCCACGGGAATGGCTTGCTGCGTATCTAAATGCAGAATGTCCCGTATGCCCTGTAGGGCGGCGTTGTTATAAAAACGCGGGTTTTCCGAGAGTAACTTGTGGCTGTGGAGTTGGCCTTGCGGGTCACGGGCAATCACATCGGTAAAGGTGCCGCCGCGATCAATCCAGAATTGCCATTTATTTGTTGTTGCAGTCATATCTAACTTGAATTTAAATTAACGTGAAGCAAAAAGCGGTTTTTTTGTGCCTTAAAGCATAAAAAAGAAGCTTTTGCGTAACACCGATTATTGCCAGGGAATAAAACGATCCATTGCCCGGAAAGGCTGGCCCATTGCGCCGGTATCCCGCGCCATATTGGAAACGCCACTGCGCATCACCGCTGTGTCATAGTTCATGCCTTTTACGCTTTGATCCATACCCTGTACACTTTGGTTCATGCCTTGCACGCTTTGATTCATCTGCGCCATATCCTGCGACATGGATACCACAGAAGGCGTCATATAGTCCTGCATGTCGGTCATAACACCTTTAATAATCTGCATATTGGCGTTGACTGTCTGAAAATTGCTTTTCATGTCTTTCATGCTGACGTTCATTTCGTGCATATCTACTGACATATTATTCATATGTTTCATATAACCACTCATGGACACCATCTGGCGGCGCATTTCATCCATGTCATACCAGATTGAAAAAATGAATGACAACATGATAGCACCCATGATGGCAGCGGCAATGCCAATAAAACCCATCCAGATTTTATTGCGTTTATTGGCGGCGGCATCTTTTTCCTGGCGTGCGCGAATCATATTCTGCGAACGCTTTATTTGTGCCTTAGCGATCTGATCGCGCTGCTCAAGCTGTTTGTTCATGGTTGCAATCAGCTCGGCAAATACGGCTTTATCTTCTGGGGCCATTTGGTATAGATCTCTTTGAGCAATAGGTTGGGGGATTTATGTTATAAAACAGGACTTATAAACAAATGCAGCATGAAACATGGAACAGTGTTATGAAACCCAATAAAATACTTTTTTTCACCTTGTTATTATCAGTAACAAATACCTTGCTGGCAAGTGAGTTATATCAGTGGGTTGATGAAAATGGTGTTATCAATTTTACCCAGAAGCCGCCCACGCAGGGGACTGCAAAGAAAATCGAAGTGCAAGACATGGAAAATACAACAAACCAGATTTCGCCATTGCCGGTTACGCAAGGTGGACAGTTTGATTATTGTGGAACACGTCGCCTGCCAGGAAGCACTGATAAACCCTTATTGCGACTTGCCAATATTCGGCCTAACCTGCAAGGCTGGAAACAGCACCTGGAAACCTTGAATCAGCAGCGGACAAGTTTGATTGAGCAACAACTTGAAATAAATAGAAGTCCTAATAAAGCCGGGGATTTAAGCCGTGGGATTAAACAAACCGAGCAAAAAATTGCAGAGCTTGCTTGTGTGCTGCGCTGGGCAAAACAGCAGGTAAAGTTGTTAGAACCTGAACGCCAGACTTATTTTAAAAAGCTCGCTCAGGTACAAGGGGAATATGATGCAATCAAGCATGAGTGCGGTAAAAAACCTGATATCAGTGGCTGGACTGATGATGAGACTGCAAAAGCCTGGGCTTCATGTCAGGGTAATCGCAGCCGCATTCGTCGGCATAATAAAAAATTACAGGAATTAAAAGGGCTGAAAAATCTGTTGCCAGTTTTAGAGTAATCGATTCCGGCTTTACTCATCGCTTATTTATGAAATATCCGGGCTAAGGTGGTGGCGCGGAAGGTCTGCCTGTCATCATGCGCACTGGCCCGGACATTTGTTCAACATTGTAGCGCATACCGTGTACGGTATGGGTTAAATGACTAAAACGATTAGTCATATCAACAACCGTGTGATCAATTTGCACCATATCCCTGTCCATTTCCACCACATTCCGGGTCATGGCATTAACATCACTGCTCATCTGCCCCACATTTGCCGTCATTTGTCCCATATTGTCGGAAATTTCAGGAATGCCTTTGACGTTATGACTCATCTTAACTACATTTTGGGTAATCTTATCCATATCAACCGACATTTTTTCAAACTTGGTATACATGCTGACCATGCTGTCGAGTGCATTGGTAAAATCATCAGTCAAAGTAATAATGCGGAAAAAGATAATGGCGATGACCAAGGCCAGGATGATTAACACGATACGGATAATACGCAGCGTGCGTCTGGCAATCACTTGTCCATTCTGCTCAAACTGCTCCATTTCTGCTTCAAAATGGGTAATTTTTTCATGTACAAACAGCAGGGTTTCACGGTTTATCGCCATGAGAAATTCCTTGAATTCATTAATTAGAAGGCATAAAAGAGCGAAACATATTAAACCCTTTCATCGGGTCTGACATGGTATTCACATCCCGGCCTATACCATACACCGCGCCATCCATTGCATGAAATGTCTGGCTCATCGTGACCATGTTATTGCTGACAGAATTCACCCGGTTTTGCATATTATCCATACTGGCGCTGATGGTGTGAATATCATGCGTCATAAAGGCCACGGATTGATTCATGGTTTTTACATTGGTGACGATATCCGGCATTGCCACAACAGCCTGCTCCATTTTAGCAATTCTTTGCTCCATGACCGCCATATCACTGGACATGGAACTGAAATGATTATTCATTACTTCCATTGCCACAATCATATCTTTCAGATAATAAGACAGCACCAGAATCAGAAACAGGATGGCAATTGACATGGCACCAATACTGATCATGCCAACCCGGATAATTGCGGTAATACGTGTTGCCAGACGCAACTGCATCTGGCTGCGGATTTCGACTGAATGAAAGGCTTTTTCAGCACTTTGACAAATCAGTTCCTGATCCGACAGGTTTTCTGTTACAGAATTTGGCATGGAAGAATAAACCTCATCACATGGATTATTTTTATTGGTTAGTCGTTGATTTATGATTGTACATGACAATTTTCAGCATAGTACTGAGTTGTTGCAGTAAAAGGCAGGTTTTTCACCTGCCCTCTCTACACCACCCGGTATGCGGGTGTAATAGTTAAGGAACGAGGATTTTAGTTGATAGTTGTTGAGTCGTCTTGCTCATCAAAACTAAAACTGGGAATATCAGCTAACCCGATGACCATCAGCACGATGCCAACAAAAACGAAAAAAAACAGCGCAGCGAGAAAACTGGCTGAGACGGGATCATTAAAACCTATAGTGCCAATTTTGACAAAAAGAAAAATAGCGCACACCAGCGCTAAGAAAAAACTACTACCGCCTGAATATAATGCGGTTTTTTGTAACAGCCCTTTTTTCTTGTACATAAATAACTCCTGATTGTATATAGGAGCGAGAATTTTATAACTTCAGCAACCTGGCTGGTCTTTTTCTCCATTTTCTGCGTTCCGAAAACAGTTACATAGCTTGCTATGCGCCTGTTTTCACGCCTTGAAAATGAATAAAAATCCTGCGCCCAGTTTCTGTATTTATTTTATCCTCACTCCATATTGTGAATGGTTATGGTCTATTCCCGCGTCAAATGCGCGTATAACAGAGGCAGTTCTTTGGGTAAGTCGCTGGGATTGCGTATCAGTACATAGCGGTTTGCACCAAAAATATGTGGCAGATAATCATTGGCTTGTTCGTCGATGGTAATACAAAATGGTTGCAGGCCTTTTTTGCGGGCTTCCAGTAAGGCAACGCGGGTGTCCTCTATGCCGTAACGCCCTTCATACTGGTCGATGTCATTGGGTTTGCCATCGGTGAGCAGTAATAATAAACGTTGTTCTGCCTGCTGCTCGGATAATAATTGCGTGGCATAACGAATCGCCGCGCCCATGCGTGTGTAAAAACCCGGTTTTAAGGCCTGTATGCGTCCGCGCACCAGATTGTTATAAGTCTGGTGAAAGGGTTTAATAACCTGGAATTGTACCTGGGTGTGGTTATTGGAACAAAAGCCATATAGCGCAAATTGATCGCCAGTTGCGCTCAAGGCTTCGGAGAACAGGAACAGACTGTCTTGAATAACATCAACAATGCGCGCATGGCTGTTTACCCAGGCATCGGTGGACATGGATAAATCCGCCAGCAGCAGGCAGGCCAGATTGCGTTTGCCGCCACGAAAATCCTTATACAGATTTTCTTCGCTGGAAGCGTGTCCTAACTGGCGGTTAACCAGATGCCCCAGATAAGCATCCATGTCAATTTCACTGCCTTCCGGCTGCCCCCTATGCCAGACGCGAGTAGGTTGCAGGTGGTCAAATTCCTGGCGTAGACGCCGCGCCATTTTACGCAGGCGCTGAGGCAGTTCAGTATCGGAAACCTCTTCTGGCAGCATGTTTTGCAGATAACAATAATCTGGACGCATTTGTTGTTTGCGGTAGTCCCACTCCGGTAAGGTGATACCTTCAGGCAGCACCTCTTCTTCATATTCAGAAGGTGGTAAGTCCAGCTCAAATTCCAATGCAGCCGCGCCAGTTTCTTCGTTATCGCGGGAAACACTGATTTTTTGCATGTCATCCAAAGCCATTTCAGCTTTTTCCAGGTCGGTTTCGTCATCAGTGGTACGATCTACCTTGACATAATCAGCCATAGTAAACAGGCTTTCCAGGCGAAAAGACAGCAGCCCGGTTTTACCGTCAGGATCATCCACCCGCTCGCCCTGACGACGACGTTTGTCCTTAATTTTTTTACGTTTTTCAGGTTTTTTAGTGGCTTTGTTCTTACCTTGTGCCAGTGGCTGCGCCTGATTGCTGGCAACAGGGGGCGCAGGGTGCAGCCATAAATAAACCGGTTGCGGGGATGTTTCAGTGACAGGAAGCTGGTCAACGGAACCTGGGGTTTGTAATGCCTGCTGTATTGCTTGTTCGCAACGTGCCTCTTCAGCGGATAAGGTACTGATATCCGGGCGCAATGCCAATTGTGCCGCAAGCAGGCGCTGGTAACGCGCGCGAAACCCTGGAAAGTGTTTGAGCACTTGTTGAGTGAGTTGCTGATTTTGTTGAAACCAGGGCAATGTGTCTGCTTGTTGATGTGCTGTTTGTGCCGTTAAAGCTGCCAGCCATAAATACAGTTCCCGATTCAATTCAGCTTCTGGAAAAACCGCCAGTTGTTCCGGTAGCCGCAAGGCTTCATCATCTAACCAGCATAATTCCACCTCGGTGGCACTGCCAGCAATACGTTGCAGCCAATTACGGCGCACGGTTTGGGCCGTTGCGGAAGTCGCTTCAATACTAAGACCTCTGTCACCGCCTAAAGCACGAAATAAAATACCAATGCTTTTATTGACCTGCGCAAGTTCCACGGCAGCGTGGGGATAGGTTTTATCTGCTGCTTTGGTAATCCAGTTATGCCAGATTTTACCGACGGTTTCTTCCATTGTTGCTTCCTTATCAGTTAATCGGTGTTATAACTATTGTAGATGAGTGACAGATAGCAAATTAGCATAAACCTGAATGGGCTGTTAGTACGCTCTAAAGCTGCTGAGAATTGTTTCCACACCATGCTAAATTGTTGATAGTGAGCACTGAATTCAAGTATTTTCAGATAAAAAACTTATCTGCTGACTTATCCCGGATATTTCATCAATATGCTCTCGCTTGCCCTTTGTTCCATATATGAGGGAAAAACTGGCTGGTCAGCACGTCCATGAATAAAATGGCAAAATTATGGAATCTGAAAGGGCAGATGTTTTAATCTGCAAAAGGTGCAGCAATGGTTTCCAGAAAAAGTAATAAGCTGGTATAAAAAACCAGAATAAAGACCAGCCACAGGCCATGCCAGTTAACGGGTGTTAGCATTGCGAACAAGGCGCACAACAGGCAGAAAGCCATCAGCGCATAAGCATATAAGCTGGTTTTTTTATGCCCCCAACCCGCTTGCACTAAACGCTGATAATAATGTGTGCGATGCGCCTGCCAGACTTTTTGCTTGCGCCAGCCGCGCCGCAGCAGGGTCACTGTGGCATCAACGATAAACGGTGAAAACAGCAATAATGCCACCCACAGAGGAAACAGACTTAACTGGCTACCCCACAGACTTAAAGCGGCAGCCAGAAAACCCAGTAAAGAGGCACCAACATCCCCCATAAAAATTCTGGCGGGGTCAAAATTAAATACCAGAAAACCCAGGCAGGCTGCCACGATCAAACTGTTAAGCAGCGCAAAAACGGAATCGCCAGCCAAGGCTCCCAGCAGTGCCAGACCACCAAAACCAAACACTGCCATGCCTGCGGCAAAACCGTTCATGCCGTCCATAAAGTTGTATAAATTGGTCATCCATACTACAAACAGCAGTGAGAACAACAGGCTCAGCCAACCTGGAAAAACCCATTCTAAACCCGGTAGCGGCAAGGCCAATACCCATAAGTCAGCACCGCCCAGTAATAAGGCTGCTGCCATAAAATGAATCGGAAAACGCACCACGGGTGATAAGGGATGGCAATCATCAATAAAAGAAATCAGTGCGATTAATAAGGTGGCATTAAATATCCAATGTAAGTCGTTGATGCCAGAAAGTTGCGACCACAGTAAAGCGCAGCCCAGCACCAACGCTATTAATATGGCTAAACCACCCGTACGCGGCGTAGGATGCACATGCAAGGAGCGTTCATTGGGGTGGGCCAGACTGAATCCCGCGCTATGCACCAACCCCCAGGTGAGCAGCAGGCTGAAAATAAAAATACCAGTGGGCGCAGCAAGTAGCATGTTCATATTTTGCTTTCCAGGATACCGATTAAAATCAACAATAAATTGTCTAAATCCGATAATAAAGTATAGGCGTTCTTATTCTTATGGATAAAAAACCTGAAAAGGTTTTTTATTGCCACTTTTTCAAAGGCAACATCCGCACCATTAAGCTGCTATCTTTTTCAATCAAATGGTGTTTGAGTACGCCCAGAATATGCAAAGCAAAGGCAGCAAAAAATATATAAACACAAATCACATGCACCTGTTCTGCAAACTCACTGAGGCTGGTATTTTTTGCTAAAATCACAGGCATGTTAAATAAGCCAAAAAAGCTGATTTTATAGCCCCCGGCCTGGGAAGCAATGACACCGGAAATCGGTAAAATGATCATCAAGGCATATAAAACAAAATGTACCAGATGAGCAATCATAATGTCTTTGGCAGCAAAGCGTTCAGGCATTGCGGGTGCTGGATTAAAAAATCGCCACAGGATACGAAACATAATCAGCGCGGCAGTAATCACACCAAAGGATTTATGCAACGCATATAAGACCCATTTATCATCACCATCGGGCATGGCTGTCATGCATAAACCCAAAACAATTAAAATCACAAATAACAGGGCAATACTCCAATGCAAAAATATGGCAATCTTGCCATAAAATTGCTCGGTATTTTTCCAGGGAATCATGATTCGTCTTTGGGTTGGTGGCTGGATTTATTGTGGTTGTCGCGGTTTAAGCGACGACCTGGGCCGCGTCTTTTTGGACGGCGTTTTTGCTCCCCATCTTGAGGCGGCTTCGCTTCAGTTTTTCGTGCTTCATGCGCTGGGCTGGTTGACTCTTCAGGTCGTGCAACGGGTTTATTGCCGGTTTTCCCTGAGCTGTTTGGACGGTGACGACTGTGATGTGATTTTTTTCCGGTATGTTTGGGGCGCAGTGGTGGCGTTGCGACCAGCAAACTTTCCTCGGGTTGTACGCAAGGTAAATCACGCCCCAGAAATGCCTGAATGTCGGGAATCTGAAAGGCTTCTTCTTCACAGGCAAAACTGACTGCGGTGCCTTCCTCGCCTGCGCGACCAGTGCGCCCTATGCGATGGACATAATCTTCCGGGTCTTGTGGCAGATGATAATTAACCACATGACTGACCCCTGCAATGTGAATGCCGCGTCCAGCAACATCCGTTGCCACCAGCACCTGAATTTTGCCTTCCCGGAAATCTTCCAGGGTTTGAGTGCGTTTATTCTGCGCGACTTCCCCGGAGAGCATAGCGCAGCGGATATTATTACGGCGCAGCTTGTCTGCCAGATCCCGGGTTTCATCGCGGCGATTGGTGAAGACCATCACCCGCTGTAATTTTTGCTGGGTAATCAGGTTATATAACAGGGTATATTTTTGATCGGAAGTGACAATATAAATCACCTGTTCCACCGTTTCAGCAGCCACGGTTTCCGGCTCGATTTCAACTGATATTGCACCGCGTGTCCATTGATCAGCAAGACGTTTGACATCATCGGTAAACGTGGCGCTGAAAAACAAAGTTTGACGTTTATCCTTAAACGGCGTGCTGAGTACAATCTGACGCACATCGGGGATAAACCCCATATCCAACATACGATCAGCCTCATCCAGCACCAACACTTCCACCCCGGATAAATCGATATTTTTACGCTGTTTGAAATCCAGTAAACGTCCCGGCGTAGCGACTAAAATATCCACGGGTTGTTCCAGCAGGGTTTGTTGTTTACGATAATCTGCCCCACCAAACACGGTCACGGTGCGGCTACGCAGGTAGCGACTAAGTTCACGGGCATCTTTGCCAATCTGGATGGCAAGTTCGCGGGTAGGTGCTAGAATTAATGCGCGCGGTTTACCCGGTTCGCGTTTGCCGGAAAGCCGATTGCGCTGCATGTGGTTGAGGATGGTAATCAAAAAAGCCGCAGTTTTACCGGTACCGGTCTGTGCTTTACCTATCAGGTCTTTGCCTTTTAGAGTAATCGGCAGGGTTTCGGCCTGAATCGGTGAGCAATATTCAAATTTTAGATTGGCGATGGCATGCATCAATCCCGTAGAAAGATGAAAATCATGAAATCGGGTTTTACCCTCCTCCGGCACAACCTGAAACTGCTCCACGCTCCAGCGAGGCTTCTGGTTTTTAGATTGGCGTGGTTGACGCTGATTTTTACCCCGTTTTTCAGGAGAAGCACTGGCAGATGCTCTGTCTGCCTGTTGTTGTGTGACGGGCGCTTTTGACTGTGCAGGTATTGCAGATTTAAAGACTTCCCGAATACGATTAAACAATTTTTTGATCAAAATGAAATATACTCCAAAGTTTTTAAGGTAACTGGTGTTATGCAAAAGCTTCTTTTTCGCAGATTATGAAGGTTTGAAATACGAAAAAACCACTTTTGCTTTACGCTGATTTTCGTTTGCGCCTTTGTTTATGCAAAACATAGCAACTGCGCAACATTAACTAAAATAGAGTCTCAGGTAAAATACAGTCATGATAACAGGCATTGGGCAGGACAGTCACCGCTTTGATCTGGAAAATAGTAAAAAAATATTAAAATTGGGTGGGGTTGCTTTTCTCGGTGAGCCACCTTTAAAAGGTAACAGTGACGCTGATGTGGTGTTACATGCGATTACCAATGCGGTTTCTGGTATCACCGGGGTGAATATTCTCGGTGTAGTCAGTGATAAACTGTGTTTAGAACAAGGTATTACCGATAGCCGGGTGTATTTGCAGGAAGCCTTAAAATATTTACAAAATAAACAACTGACCCATGTATCTATCAGCATTGAATGCAAATTTCCAAAAATCAGCCCTAAAATTCCAGAAATGAAACAAAGTATTGCTGATTTGTTAGACCTATCCAGCAATCAGATTGGGATTACTGCAACTACGGGAGAGGGTTTGACTGCATTTGGGCGTGGGGAAGGTATACAGGCTTTAGTAATTGTTTCAGCAAGCTAAAAAAATCAAGATGATTATTTCAGCATTTCCTTTAGTTCTTTCATTCTGAAGTTTTTTGCCAGGTCTAACAGTATGGTGGCTTCCGCAGCAACATCCTGTTGTTGTTGCAAGGCTTGCAAGGATTCAAATAATTTGCTGACCTCACCGGTTCTGGCAATGGCTAAAAGCTGTTCACGCTGTTCTGGTGACAGACCGCTTTTCAGGGTGTATGTCGATGTGGTCTGCGTACTGGTATAACACCACTCCAGCCCTAAATAAGTTTGCAGGCAGGCCAGCAAATTGCTTTTCTGAACAGGTTTGGCAATAAAGTCATTACAGCCAGCACTGAGAAATTCCTGAGCATCATTGCTAAAGACGCTGGCAGATACTGCGATAATGGGCATTAGCAAACCTTTTTTACGAATCTGGCGGGTGGTTTCCAGGCCGCTGATGCCTGGCATTTTCATATCCATAAAAATCAGATCAGGCTGCTGTACGCGTAACATTTCCAGGCACTGTTCACCACAAGTGGCAAAATGCAAGGTAAACGCCAGGGGCTTTAATAATGCCGCTAAAATTTCCTGATTTTCCTGAATATCATCGACAATCAACAGGCTAAAAACAGCATGACCACCGTTATGGCAATAACCGGCTACGGCTGCATCAGGGCAGAGCCTTTGCTGCTGCCTGCTGTTTTCCTGCCGGGAAGAACGTACTTTGGCGGGTATTTTCAGGAAAAATGTACTACCTTGCCCCAAGCAACTGTCTACCTCCAATACCCCCCCCATCACTTCTGTCAATTTCTGGCTGATTGCCAATCCCAATCCCGTGCCTTGGGCTTTGTAACGATCCTCACCTTCTTGAGAAAATGGCTTAAAGATATAATTTAATTTTGCTGGTGCAATGCCGATACCACTGTCGCGCACCGTAAAATACAGGAAGCCGTCAACATAATTACAACATAGGCTGATATGACCTTGTTCAGTAAATTTCACGGCATTACTTAGCAAATTTAGTAAAATCTGCCGTACCCGTTTGTCATCAATATCTAATATTTTAGGCTGGTCTACCCAAATTCTTTCCCGAAATTCTAGATTTTTTTGTATGGCGCGTGCCTGAAAAAGCCGTGTGATGTCATTAAAAAACTGATGTAAGTGGCAGGGGGCAGGGTTCACATCATAACGCCCTGCTTCAATTTTAGATAAATCCAAAACATCATTGAGCAGAGTTAATAAATATTCACCACTGTTGTTAATAGTCTGCGCCATGCGTTGGTAATCCGCAGTTAAATCATCGGCTGTAGCAAGGATTTGCGCATAACCCAGCACGGCATTAAGCGGGGTACGCAGTTCATGGCTCATATTGGCAAGAAATGCGCTCTTAGCCCGGTTGGCCGCTTCAGCAGCGCGGCGCGCCTGCTCCAGCGCAACCTCAGTGTGGCGACGGGAAACAATCGCCCACAAATCCCGCGCAATCAGTTCTAATTGCCGCAAATCGATATCATCATACGGTCTGGCTTTGTTGCCAACACCCACTATTATCAGCACCTTGCCGTTTTCTATGACCGGTACGCTCATATGGCGGATTAAATGATTGTGTCCTTCGGGATAACCTTTACGATTTTTCAGATGTTGATAATCATTATGGATGAAAGAGCGTTGTTCTCGCACACTGTCTGCCCAGATTCCAGCTTTGGAAACAGAATAATGGGTATCCGTGACAACCTTGCACTGGGCCAGGGTTGCTTTTGACCAATAACCCAAATGGATGCTTTCCTGATCAGGCTCGATGAAATGTAAATAGGCGATTGCGCTGTTAGTGAGCATTTCCGCATCTTCCAGGCCCGCACGGAAAATATCCTCTTCATTCATAGCGGATGCCTGACGACTGAGTGCCAATGAAGCATCCAGGCGTATTTCATTAAGTGCTTGCTGATACGCTGCCTGTTTGCGCATGGTAATATCCTGAAAAATCACCACGCAAGAAGTGATATCACCTTCATCATTACGCACCGGAGCGCCGGTCATTTGCAACAATATACGGGGATGATCCGAACGGCGTATTTCCATATCATCCACGGTTGTGATTTCACCTGCTAAACCACGTATCAGGGGCATTTTTTCTGGCGGATATAAGTTATCACTACCCTCAATAAATGTACCATAGGTATGATTGTGATCATTTAATGTGACATTGACAGCAAAAATCTGTCCCAGCAATTCACTGGCAAGCTGATTCGTCAGTAAAACCTCTCTATTGGGTGCAAATACCGCCACTGCCATCGGAATATACTTCAGCACGGCTTGTAAAGTCTGACGTTGTTGATCAATTTCAAGACGCTTGCTGCGGTTTTCCGTGATATCAATAAACGTTGCCATCCCTGCATAAGGCAGCGTTTCACCCGGCTGAAACATCGGTTCAGCATTAACCAAAATCCAGTACAATTCAGCATCTGCATGATAAATGCCGAGAATGATATTACGTTGCGCCTGTCCTGTTCTTAACACCTGCTGCAATGGATGCGTATCTTTGGGAAAATCTGTGCCGTCCTCATGTATCACGCGCCAACTTGGATCCAACAGGGCACCGCCCATTATTTGCGCTTGAGTCAGCCCTAAAATGCGTTCCGCTGCGGTGTTGCAGGTAATAATCTCCCCTGCTTTATTCTGCATAATCACACCTTCAGCCATCGTGCTAATCAGCGAATAATAGCGTTCTTCATTATTGCGAACGGTTTGTTCGGCCAGTTTGCGTTCGCTAATATCCTCTACAATGCCTTCATTGTGTGTATTTTCACCTTGCTCATTACGCACCGCATGTACGGTTACATTAATCGTGCGCAAACTGCCGTCAGGGTGGGTGAACGCCATTTCAATTTCGGTTTCATTCAATTCACCGCACCGTAAGCTGGCGGTAATTTTCAGTGCATGTGCCAAGCTGTCAGGTTGCCAGTTGGTAAATGTCATCCAGGCTTGCCCTATAACCTCGTGCGGATACTTACCAAACACGTTCAGCACACTGTTGCTGACATATTCAAAAATGCCATCACAACGATAACTGAACAGCATAAAATTAGAGCCAATATCTTCCACTAAGCGCTGATAGCGTGTCCGGCTTTCCTGCAAGGCCCGCTCGGTTTGCTTATGTGCGGTAATGTCTGAACCAGAGCATAAAAGACCGGTCATTACCCCCTTATCATCACATAAATAGGCATTGTGCCAAGCAATTATACGCAGGCTGCCATCCTGGCACAGTACTGCATTTTCAACATATTCGATGCCCTCCATACTGCCTGCCATGGCTTGTTTAAACAAAGGGTAAATTGTTTCCCAGCCTTCGGGTTGTGGCAGACAGGTGGCAAACCAATTGCATCCAATGAGTTCAGCGTTGGCATAACCCAGCAGTTCATGTCCGGCACGGTTGAGCATGGTGATATTGCCATCGTTGTCAAGTGCTATCATCAGTACTTGTACGGTATCAAGATAACGTTGTTTCAAGTCATGCTCGCGGCGTAATGCCGCTTCCATCTGTTTACGTTCACTGATGTCGATGGCAAGCAAAGCAATAGTTACACCATCACGATCTTCATCGACTTTACTGACACTGATATAAGTCCATACGGGATGACCAGCCTGATGGCGAAAAACATACTCGCCAATAAACTTATCCGTGTTTGCCAGTGCGCTGTAAACTTGCTCATCAAATGCCTTGTATTGCTTATCATCAAGATAAATCAAACGGGTATATTGACCAATCAGATCTGCGGGAACATAGCCTAAAATCTCTGCCAGATAGTCATTGACCTCAAGGAATTTATGATTTTTAATCACGGTGACAGCAGCATTACTGCTGCCAAATAAGCCTTGCAAGCATTTCAGCTTAGCATTGAGGCATTGGTTTTGTTGCAACACCTTGTTGTAGCAAGTTAAAGATGACCATAAACAAGTTGAAAATGACCACAAAGAACGAAAAATGTGTTTCATAGTCTTACCATTGTTTACCCTGGACGAATGGGGTTGTATCGCAGTATGCTAAAATGGCTTATTTTTTTCAGCGCAAAACCTTAAAACTAAAGCATCATAGCAATAAGTATGTAAGGGATCTTAAGTATGCCACAGGAAACTATTTTATTGGTGGATGACCAGCCGGAAAATATTGCCGTACTACATGACTTTTTAGCGCAACTTGATTATAAACTGGTCATTGCAGAAGATGGTGAAACCGCTTTATCGATTGTTAAGCAAAAAGCACCTGATTTAATCTTACTCGATGTGATGATGCCCGGAACCAATGGTTTTGAAGTGTGTCGTCAAATCAAAGACAATAAGCAATTGAGAGAAATACCAGTTATATTCATCACCGCACTGGTAGAGGTTCACGATAAGGTTCAAGGCTTTGAGGTTGGCGGAGTGGACTACATTACCAAACCTTTTCAACGGGAAGAAGTGCTGGCACGGGTACGTGCGCATTTGACGATTACCCGCCAACGCCAGGAATTACAACAAAAAAATCAGGAACTGGATGCCTTTGCGCATACGGTGGCGCATGACTTGAAAAATACCCTGTCTGCCATCGGTAGTCATGCGGAACTGATTAAATACACCATCCAAAACGAAGGCAATCTTGAGCAACTGCCAGAATTAGCTGATTTTATTTTTAATTCTGCTTACAAAGCCAGTGATATTATTGAGGCTTTATTACTGCTGGCAGGTTCTTCCCTGTATCAAAATCTGTTAATTGAGCCTTTTGATATGGCTTATGTCATTAAAAAAGTCCAGATCCGTATGAAAATACAATTGGCGGAAGCCAGCATCACATTAAAGCTACCGGAGCAATGGACTTATGCTCAGGGTTATCCTGCCTGGGTGGAAGAAATCTGGTTTAACTATATCAGCAATGCGCTGAAATATGGTGGTAAACCACCACAAATAGAACTGGGCCAGGATGAGCTGGAAAACAGTGTGCGTTTTTGGGTACGTGACAATGGCCCAGGATTAACAAAAGCGCAACAAGCCAAATTGTTTGTACCTTTTACCCGCCTGCACACGGATCGTGCTGAAGGTCACGGCCTGGGCTTGTCTATTGTACAACGTATTGCTGAAAGATTAGGCGGCAACGCAGGCGTGGACAGCATACCAGGACAAGGCAGCCTATTTTATTTTGTATTGCCTAAGTAAGCCAGGGCGTTTTTTATGCCTGACGATATTTCACTGATACCTACATTTCGGTATCATTGCTATTTTTTATAAAATAGCACATACAGGTACACAATAATGATGCGCAAAATACCCTTCTTCGCTCCATTGCTCTTAATATTAGGACTGCTGAGTTTAAGCGCCTGCAATGATAAAGACAAAACCACTGCAACAAGTGATGCAGCAGCAAAAACACAACAAACCTATCAATGGAAAATGGTGACAACCTGGCCGCCAAATTTTCCAGTATTTCAGGAAGGTGTGGATCGATTTGCAAAAATGGTTGAAACCATGAGTCAGGGGCGGTTGAAGATACAGGTATTTGCCGGTGGTGAATTAGTACCCGCGATGGAAAGCTTTGATGCGGTATCCCAGGGTTCGGTGCAAATGGGACATGGCGCGGCCTATTATTGGGCGGGCAAAGTACCTGCCGCGCAGTTTATGTCAGCCGTACCGTTTGGCATGAATGGCAAGGGCATGGATGCCTGGTTTTATGGCGGTGAAGGCAAAGGTCTGAGCTTGTGGCGCGAACTTTATAAACCCTTTGACCTGCGTCCGTTTCCCATGGGTAACAGCGGTGTGCAAATGGGTGGCTGGTTCAATAAAAAAATTACCCAGGTGGAAGACTTAAAGGGTCTGAAAATGCGTATTCCCGGCCTGGGTGGTAAGGTGCTGGCAAAAGCCGGTGGCAGCCCGGTATTATTGGCGGGTTCTGAGTTATATACCGCGTTGGAGCGTGGCGTACTGGATGCAACAGAATGGGTGGGGCCATTCCATGATCAGCGTTTGGGACTGGATCGCGCAGCAAAATATTATTACACCCCCGGTTGGCATGAACCCGGTACCACCTTGGAATTAATCGTTAATCAACAGGCCTGGGACAGCTTGCCTGCTGATTTACAAGCCATTGTCGATGCCGCATCTATTGCCAGCAACCAATGGATGAGTTCACAGTTTGAAGTGCTTAATTTGCAGGCTCTGCGCGAGTTGGAAGCCAAGCCACACGTAGAGATTCTGACTTTCCCACCTGCGGTATTGGCGAAATTAAAAGCCATGACGGCAGAAGTATTAATGGAAGAAGCAGCGAAAAACCCTGAATTTAAGCGTATTTATGAGGCCTATTCGGCGTTCCAAAAAGACAATGATGCCTGGAGCCTGATTTCAGAAGTCGCTTATTATCATGCAGGCCATCCTGATGAATCGGGTAATATTGCCAACAATGTGCAAAAGACTTTGCAACAAAATCTGAAAAAAAATACAGAATAATCAAGCACCAACTAACATTTCATATGCTAGGAGGTTGTCCGAGAACTTAGTTTTTTAAAAAATTGGATTTTTAACTCATTGATAAGTAATGAGTTAATTTTAGCAAAATCATTAATTTTGCTATTTTTGGACAGCCTCCTAGGAGGTTGTCCGAGAACTCGGTTTTTCAGAAAACTTAAATCTTAACTCATTGATTTTATTTTTAAACAAAATTTAGTGTGGAATGTTTGTATTACTTAGTATTCAGATTAAATATAAGAGAGGTATCCTGTTATACATAGAATTTTTCTACAAAATTTCAGACAGTTTTTAGTGCTGACCATTAAAACCAATAG
>NZ_JAUCGJ010000087.1 GCF_030378065.1 Candidatus Venteria ishoeyi
GAATAGGCGGGTGGCCCAATACCTTGTTTATGTTAAACTTGAAATCCTAAAATTCAGATTAATAGAGCATTTATTCAGATTATCCTATGTATACTCAATGTCCCCAATGTCAGAGCATTTACCGCATTCATTCTGAGCAACTCAGTCAGGCAGAAGGCAGAGTGTGTTGTCAGGCCTGTAAGCGTATATTTAATGCCTTGCATCAACGCCTGGAAGCACTGCCGCAAACCTTAAGCAAGGCCTCTGGTGAAGCAGTAGCAGAAGATGATGTGCATGAGATTGAATTACTCAAGGAACTGGAAGACGAATTAGATGTGGCAAGCGTTACCGTGCAAAGCACAGGCCGCCGTTCCTTGTTTACCTGGAGTCTGCTGGCCTTGTTGTTATCGGCAACGCTGGTATTACAATATCTCTGGTTCACCCGTCCCGATGTGATTTTACAGGAACCCCATATCCGCCCCTGGCTGGACAAAGGCTGTCTATTACTTGATTGTAAGCTGCCGCCTACCCGTGATGTGCAGGCTTTTCACATCAGCAAAAATTATATGAACCAGCATCCTGATAAGGATAATGCGGTGTTATTGCATTTTATTTTTGAAAATACAGCAATTTTCAAACAAGCCTATCCCAGTTTGGAACTGCGTTTTGAGGATGAAAACAAACAACTTATCGGCATCCGTCGCTTATCACCCACGCAATATCTGGATACTGCCCAAGCCAGTAAACCACTATGGCCGGGTGAACCGGTTCATGTCAATCTGGAACTGAAAAACCTGGTACCTAACATGCACACTTTTGGTTACTCCGTGCGCTTTATGTAAAGCTGATTTCATGCTGATTGAAATAAAAACCCACTGTTTAACGTGAATGATTGAATATGAAAACCATTTCTTTTTTTAGCCTGCTATTGGTCGCCATGCTGTTACAAAGCTGGCAAGCCCCTCAAGAAGCAGCATAGGTTTTCTTTGCTTTGAAGCTGCAAGTGCTTGTTTATCTAACGGTCTTTTTGCTTGCGGCTTGTCAGCCTGCATCAGAACCTGTAACAGCTAAAACTCAGAAAAAAAAGCCGGAATCAAGCCATGCCGTTTATGTCACTCAAGTAAAACCGCTGCTGAAAAGTGAACAACGTATTTATAGCGGACGTTTGCAGGCGCGTCATATACGCCGCATATTCAGCCTTGAGGCCGGGGAAATTATTTATCTGGACGTGTTTGAAGGTGATAGCGTTGCCAAGGGGCAATTACTGATAGAACTGGATAGCCGCCGTTTACAGGCCGAACTTGATAAACTGACTGCCAAGCTACAGCAGGCCAAACGCGATACCCGCAAACTACGTGATCTTGCCAACAAAAAACTGATTGCCACCGATAAACTGCAACAGGCGCAAACCCAACAACGCATCGCCGCTGCCGAGCATCGTCTGTTACAAATCCGCTTGCAGGACAGTCAGCGCCATGCCCCATTTGCAGGGCTTGTCAGTCAACGCCTGGTGGAACCGGGGGATGTGGTAAAAGCCAACCAACATTTGCTGAGCTTAATTGCTCCTAAATCCTTGCGCATTGTACTGGCCTTGCCAGAATTGGTGCTAAGTCAGATAGCATTGGGTGATGCCGCCGAGGTGCAATTTAATACCCGTACTATCAGGGCAGAAACCCTGCAAGGAAAAATCCAGCGCATTCATCCGACACTGAATCAAGATAATCAGCGGGGTACGGTTGAAATTATACTTGATAAGCTGCCACAAAATGCCCGTAGTGGGCAATCCTGTGAGGTGCGTTTATTAAATCAGCAACAACTGGCAATCAGTATTCCCCAGACCGCCTTGCGCCGGGATGAGCAGAGCGAATATGTATTTGTACTTCAGACCGACCAAAGTGTCTCCCGGCAAAATGTCAGCAGTGGCTGGCAGGGTTTGCAACAGGTTGAAATCCGGGAGGGACTGAAAGCGGGGCAGCAGGTGGTATATCAGGGTTTACCGGGGCTGGAGGAAGGCAAAAAGGTGACGGTTGTGCAGCCCTGAAAGTTGTTTTCTTGTTCCCGTGTTACTACCGGAAAATGCGATAAAACCATTGACAGTATTCACCACAGAACTAAACAACTACCCGCTAAAAGACGGGTGGGTTAGAGCGTTTGGCGGCTGAAAGCCGAGATACAGGGCGGACAAGCCCTGTTGTTTAGCCCCAACGGGGCGTATTAATATAGCCAGGGGCAACGCCCCTGGAATTGTATCCGTGTCATTCTCTACCCTGGGGCGTTGCCCCAGGCTGTATTAAAATACCCCTTTGGGGTGTTAGCGTTAAAACCCATATTTTAAGTTTTACCGTTAAATATTAGAGATAAATCTGTTCGCCTGAAAGGCGAAGGTTTTAACCTTGTGCATGGAAAATAAAACCAGATGCTTCGGGATATACACCATTCCCGAAGCATAAAACCTTATTGCTTAACCGCTATCGCCACACTGATCATGCCAACCACATCCCCCGCATCCATGCCATCTTTTTCATAACCCAGCATATCTAATTCACCTTTGGGTTTGCCGTGGCAAGCAAGACAAGGTGTCATTAGTTTGACTGGTTCAAAATAACGGTATACCGCCTGCTTGCCCATTTTAGTATATTCGCCTGTTGCCTCTGCGGTGTTTCCAGCCTTAACAAAAGCACTTAAGACTTTTTTCTCCGTGGCATCCGGGACATTGCTGGGATGGCGATAATTAACGCTGGGTTGTTTGGTCACAACGCCGGTTTTAGCATTAAAAAATAAACCGGTTTCCCGCGCCCATTTTGCGGGTAAAAAGTGTTTATACTTAACACCCTGGGTATTAATCCGATCTTGATTAATATCCATGCTCAATTTACCCGCCCAGATTAATTTTTTTAACAGTGCTTCTTGTTCCGGGCTGATACCAATCAATTGTGCTTCTAAAGCGGCTTGCCATTGCTCGGCAAATACGTCACCAGTAAAACCTTTATCGCCAAGTTTTGGATCACCAATTTTAGACATTTGCGCAAAAATCACCAAGCGACCGAGGGCTAAAGCATCGGAAATGATTTTAGCCGTTGCAGGCGCAGCATCACGTGTAACTTTTTCCATGAATAAATATTCTGGCTGGCCACCTTTGGCGGGAATGCCAATGGCTTCTTCCGCCACTGTGGATAAGGGGCTGAAGAGCAGCATGGAAGTGATGAGTAATTTTTTCATAATTGTTATCCTTTGGATTGTTATGCCGCTGTTTATTTTCCCCACCTTCTGTACGGCACTCAGAAGATGGGGTATTGTAAAATAAAATGTGCGCTTGATGCTTTTACTAGAGCAGTGGTAAATGCATGGTAAAAGTCGTACCCTGCCCAACCTGACTTTCGACATTGAGATCACCACCCAGCATTTCACAAAAACTGCGGGTAATCGTCAAACCCAGGCCAGTGCCGCCATACTCCCGTGTGGTTGATGCATCAGCCTGAGCAAAGGCATCAAATACCCGACTGAGTTGTTCCGGCGTCATGCCAATGCCACAATCAACCACCTGAAACACCAGATAGGTTATTTCCTGATCCTGCTGGTTGTGTTTTACAACATCGCCAACCTTTAAATAGATGGTACTTTTGTGAGTGAATTTTGCCGCGTTACTGAGCAGATTACATAAATTCTGACGTAATTTAGTCACATCAGTGCGTATTTGTAATATTTCGGTATTTTTTTCCAGATGTAGCAGGTTGGTATTTTTTTGTGCCAGCGGGGTGGTGATTGACATCACATCTTGCAGTACATTATCCAATGTCACTGTTTCCAGGTGCAAAGTGGCTTTGCCCGCTTCAATTTTTGATAGATCCAGCACATCGTTAATGATGCTTAATAAGTGCCTGCCTGCATTAATAATGTGTGAAATTTCAGTGCTAAAATTTGCCCCTTCAGTTTCTTCAGCTTCTTCTTCCAATAATTCACTGTAACCGATAATGGCATTCATCGGTGTGCGCAGTTCATGGCTCATATTAGCCAAAAACTGACTTTTCACCCGATTTGCCTGACGCGCTTCGGTAATAGCATTTTCCAGCTCCAGGTTATTTTGCGTCAGTTCAATATAACTTTGATGCAGTTCCTGCTGGTATTGTTGCAGGGAAAGTCGCAGGGTTTCCAGTTCTTTTAATGGCAGTGTAGGCAATTTTACATGTTCATTTTTCTCATATTTTTGCTGGCGCAGTCGGTTGACATAAAACACCAGTCGGTGCAGAGGCCGGCCAAATAAGAACCAACCCAACACGTAATACAGCAGGGATAATAAGAATAATAGTGTGCCAATATTCCAAAGACCTGAAATCATGACTTGTTCCAAATCCTGAGTGTCTTTGAATTGGCTGCGGTGATAACGTAAATTTTTTATTAAAGCAGTGATTGTCAGGGTTTGGGTGGTATCCATTGGCAGGCGGATGCTGGCGGGTTCTATGATGCGAAAACGAATTTGATTGCGCAGTGCGGGCAGCAGTTTTATTTGATAAGCAACAAAACCACTGATTTGTTGCTTGTCAGCATTTCCAGGTGAGCCACCCAATTTGAAAATTGCCGCACTATATACTAATACGGGATCGTTTTGATCTTTTACAATCTGAATGATTGGTTCCAGTTTGGGTAGTGATTCCAGTTGCAAGGGTAGTCTATTTTCATGATTTTTACTGCGCCCTAATTGTTTACCCTGGGCATCGTATAATTCCAGTGCCATAATTTGCCGGGGTAGGTGAATATCCTGCAAACGGCTTTGTTGCCAGTAATCGTAATAGGTGGGCGTTTGTAATTGTTGATGCGTTTCACCCCAATTGGCAATGCGTTGATGCAGGATTTTCATGGAGTCCAGCAACATGTTGACTGAACGCTGGAGTTCCCAATAGGCTGCTTCCTCATCACGTTGCTGCGCTGCTGATTTCACTGCATCTATTTGATACAGCATAAATCCGGCAAGGATTGCAAACAATAACCCGGAAACTAATAAAAAAATTGTGGCATAAACCCTAAAAGAAAGAGGCGTATGGAATTTAGAAAGCAACATAAGCATGACTTAAGCAATTATTGAAATCTTAGTTAATACACCAGGTTTTCCAGAATAGTTTCGACTTCATTATGTAAATCAAATTCCTGAGCACCATTAAAAAAATGATTGGCATCTATAATTGTTTGTACTGAAATCTCTGTATTGGCTAATTTCTGAATCCATTCGGGATGAATACGCTTATCCTGACTCCCCATTAATAGAAAAACCGGAATGTTTAACTGGCTAAATTGCGCGGCAGTGTAAGCTGCACTCCACTGCATATAGGATAACCAGGATTTTCCCAGCGCAACATAACGGCTGCAAAAACTTAATTGATAAGGCATGGGAGATTCATTTTCCATTTTACCTGATTGGGCAGCCTGGGTTTTTAGTTTTAATAAGGTGGGCTTATCCATATTTTGCCCAAGATAAACCAGACTCAGTAAAATCAATCCTTTAACTTCAGGTCTGGACTTTTCTGAATGGGCTGCGAGCAGTTGCAGGCTTCCCAGGCTGTGACCTAACCAAATAATATTTTGATATTTTTTTTGTGTTATCAGCCAATCCGTCCACTGCTGGATTTCGCTATTGGCCTCAGGTATTGAATGGGTATGAATCGCTTCACAACTTAAACTGCTGTTACGCCGGTCTATACCTAAGCTTAATGTTGGTAGTAATACGGGATAACCGGAATCATTTAAGGTGGTAGCCAGATTTTCAACAGTGGGAAACTCGCGGGTTTGTAAAAAACCATGTAATAACAAAACCAGAGGCTTATCCGCTTCCCCTTCCAGGTAGCTGGCGGTTGCCGTCAGGCCTGATTGTAATTTAAGTTCAATAACTTTGGCAGCGCTATGCGTGCTATAAAATACAAGCAGTGTTATCAGTATGGAACGAAAAAAAACAATCAATTTCATCAGACTTACCTTGTATAAGCTGTGGGGAACGCACATTTATATTGCATTGTATATGTTCATGTGCTTAGGAGCGAGAACTTTATAACTTCAGAAAATTCAAATTTTATTCAAAATTCATTTAATATAAGTT
>NZ_JAUCGJ010000088.1 GCF_030378065.1 Candidatus Venteria ishoeyi
TTAATCAATGGTTTGAAGTGGGCTATTTTTTCATTGGTCAAAATGGGTAAAAAGGACTTATTTTTTTGTTTTATAAAAGGATTTTGTGATAGGATTTCAGTTGACTGCCGCACAGGCAGCTTAGAAACACAAGCAGTAATGCTCAGCTTTCAGTGTCATGTTGACTGCCGCACAGGCAGCTTAGAAAGGGTACTCAGTCAGGAGTGTACCCGGTTTTTTGTTGACTGCCGCACAGGCAGCTTAGAAAAGATGTTGCCCTGTACCTGCTGAATATATTTTGTTGACTGCCGCACAGGCAGCTTAGAAAAATGCTCAGACGGCAGTGAGGAACGGTAAGGGGTTGACTGCCGCACAGGCAGCTTAGAAAAGAAATAGATGAGGCCGCCAGTTTGCTGAATCGTTGACTGCCGCACAGGCAGCTTAGAAAAATGGCAGGCACAGTACCAAACGCAAAAGAGGGTTGACTGCCGCACAGGCAGCTTAGAAAAATTTGGAAGCGGCTCAGGCGTAATCGGAATCGTTGACTGCCGCACAGGCAGCTTAGAAAATCGACTAACCGCTTTTGATTTTCAGGGTCTGGTTGACTGCCGCACAGGCAGCTTAGAAATTTCCGATATTTTTCTCTTTTCTCAGTACCACGTTGACTGCCGCACAGGCAGCTTAGAAAACCAGATAAATATAGCCCTGGATTTGTTGGAAGTTGACTGCCGCACAGGCAGCTTAGAAAAACTGATTGAAAAATACCACACGATGCCATTCGTTGACTGCCGCACAGGCAGCTTAGAAACTTTTCTTGGTTTCGTTATAGCGTTTGTAGGGGTTGACTGCCGCACAGGCAGCTTAGAAAATGCCGGGTTTGGCTCATGGCTCATTGTCAGAGTTGACTGCCGCACAGGCAGCTTAGAAATATTACTGTAAGCACTAAGAACGCTAATTTAAGTTGACTGCCGCACAGGCAGCTTAGAAACACAACTAGCGTTTGCTGATGATATGAGGAAAGTTGACTGCCGCACAGGCAGCTTAGAAATCTAAATTTAAGCGCACCGCCCTCTACATAGAGTTGACTGCCGCACAGGCAGCTTAGAAATTAATCATCATTATCCCCTTTTATCAGTTCAAGTTGACTGCCGCACAGGCAGCTTAGAAATGACAAAGATATTTTACGGATTAACTCAAAAAGTTGACTGCCGCACAGGCAGCTTAGAAAATACTCGATATTGAAACAAAACCTGAACGGATGTTGACTGCCGCACAGGCAGCTTAGAAAACAGCATCAGGGGAAACTATCACCCAGGCGAAGTTGACTGCCGCACAGGCAGCTTAGAAATGAGAGTAATTCACTGGCACTGGCGCAGCCGCGTTGACTGCCGCACAGGCAGCTTAGAAAGTATATCTTTTGGTTTAGCTGTTCTGTTTTCAGTTGACTGCCGCACAGGCAGCTTAGAAAACCTACGATTTTCTCACCATCGTCATTGACAAGTTGACTGCCGCACAGGCAGCTTAGAAAATAAGTAGCAACCTGACTAGCAAATTTTTTCAGTTGACTGCCGCACAGGCAGCTTAGAAAATCCATCAACACATTGTGAAAGCGTGTTGCGTGTTGACTGCCGCACAGGCAGCTTAGAAAACGCCCTGAATGGGTGAAAATAGTGCTTTCTTGTTGACTGCCGCACAGGCAGCTTAGAAAAGCCTGTATTCGCAAAGGGGATGTATTGTTTGGTTGACTGCCGCACAGGCAGCTTAGAAATATTTCCCCTTAAACCGTCTGTGCTTCTGAAAGTTGACTGCCGCACAGGCAGCTTAGAAAACTTAAAGAGGCGTTGAACACTTTGTTTATGCGTTGACTGCCGCACAGGCAGCTTAGAAAAGTTGGAAAGGGAACGCTACTAAGTTTTGATCGTTGACTGCCGCACAGGCAGCTTAGAAATTTCGCATAATTTTCTTTTGCTGTACTGCTACGTTGACTGCCGCACAGGCAGCTTAGAAAACCAACATCTGATACCATCGAAAATATCCATTGTTGACTGCCGCACAGGCAGCTTAGAAAATAGGCGAGTCATAAGCAAATGCCATGCCAAGGTTGACTGCCGCACAGGCAGCTTAGAAAATTTTATGCTGGCAGCATCGCTGTAACTGATTGTTGACTGCCGCACAGGCAGCTTAGAAACGATGTTGCGGTGGTGCGTGACATGGCTAAAAGTTGACTGCCGCACAGGCAGCTTAGAAAAATCGTCTTTATGATCCAAGTTCCTATTTTTGGTTGACTGCCGCACAGGCAGCTTAGAAAGATAATATAATCTGTGCTGTTCATTTTAATCTGTTGACTGCCGCACAGGCAGCTTAGAAAATCATCATCCCGCACCATGCCGCCACGACAAAGTTGACTGCCGCACAGGCAGCTTAGAAATCAAGCCCAAAAAGCGCGGCGTGTGGAAGAACGTTGACTGCCGCACAGGCAGCTTAGAAATGGCTGCGCCGCATGATGGTTGCCTGCATTATGTTGACTGCCGCACAGGCAGCTTAGAAAAACATCGAATCATACGCTGATATAGTGCTAGAGTTGACTGCCGCACAGGCAGCTTAGAAAATGCCGCAACATGGGGGATGCGTTTTAATTGCTGTTGACTGCCGCACAGGCAGCTTAGAAATATTCAGCCTGATATTGTCATAGCTTCCCCTGGTTGACTGCCGCACAGGCAGCTTAGAAACAAAACCGGTATGAGTCTGAACGCGGCAAAATGTTGACTGCCGCACAGGCAGCTTAGAAATCTAAAATAGCCTGCTTGTACTCAATAGAACCGTTGACTGCCGCACAGGCAGCTTAGAAAAAGCGAATATCAAGATCAGGATGTTGCTCGATGTTGACTGCCGCACAGGCAGCTTAGAAAAGTTTAAAATAGGTCATTAATCGTATAATCGAGTTGACTGCCGCACAGGCAGCTTAGAAACGTAAGGATTGCCCAAGCTGCTACTGAGAAAGGTTGACTGCCGCACAGGCAGCTTAGAAATCATTCGCTACGCTGGCTGAGGGCTGGCCTCGGTTGACTGCCGCACAGGCAGCTTAGAAAACCAATAGATCCCCCTGGTCGATTCATCCGCGGTTGACTGCCGCACAGGCAGCTTAGAAAAAAATTGTAAATGCAGTTGTACGGCGTATGAGGTTGACTGCCGCACAGGCAGCTTAGAAAAGATACGAGTTTATTGAGTCTGAACTACTGTCGTTGACTGCCGCACAGGCAGCTTAGAAAACCCCGCCAATCCATCACCCGGCAATTTGTATGTTGACTGCCGCACAGGCAGCTTAGAAAGCGTATATCTTGGATAATTTGGGCTGATAACGGTTGACTGCCGCACAGGCAGCTTAGAAAGCGTATATCTTGGATAATTTGGGCTGATAACGGTTGACTGCCGCACAGGCAGCTTAGAAACGCTATCCTGTATCATCGTCTTGATCTTGTCTGTTGACTGCCGCACAGGCAGCTTAGAAACTGATGATGTGGTGCTTGGAGTGCTGCGGATCGTTGACTGCCGCACAGGCAGCTTAGAAATACAGCAACACAAAAACAGGCCTTTTTCATGAGTTGACTGCCGCACAGGCAGCTTAGAAAATGCAAAGCTGCGCTATCGACTGGCTTTATCGGTTGACTGCCGCACAGGCAGCTTAGAAAACCTTTGCGCCGTTTTTAAGCGCCTTTCGCACGTTGACTGCCGCACAGGCAGCTTAGAAAAAATTCCCCGGAATTAAATGCATTTTGGTGGAGTTGACTGCCGCACAGGCAGCTTAGAAAACGACCCCGATAATAGAAGACCAGTTAGATAAGTTGACTGCCGCACAGGCAGCTTAGAAAGTACCCGCTGCGCTTCAAAAACATCCACGTTTTTGTTGACTGCCGCACAGGCAGCTTAGAAAGGAATGCTCGTCTGGGTATGCAGTAATTGAAAGTTGACTGCCGCACAGGCAGCTTAGAAATCATCTGATTGAGGGCCGTTGTTTATCTGAATGTTGACTGCCGCACAGGCAGCTTAGAAAATCAGTACAGCGCCTGGTTTAAGCGCCTGAAAGTTGACTGCCGCACAGGCAGCTTAGAAAACGCCCTTTTACTGATATGCTGCGCTTTCCGAGTTGACTGCCGCACAGGCAGCTTAGAAAATTGGCGGCTATTTCTGCTTTATACCGTGCGTGTTGACTGCCGCACAGGCAGCTTAGAAACTGCAAATAAAACCGAGCGTGAATATTTTGAAGTTGACTGCCGCACAGGCAGCTTAGAAATGACAGCTATTTTTGCTTCTTTTGCTTCTTGCCGTTGACTGCCGCACAGGCAGCTTAGAAAAGTAGATGCTGATATTGCCTTACCTTTTAATTGTTGACTGCCGCACAGGCAGCTTAGAAAGCACCATTTCAACATTCGCTGCCATTTGGGAGGTTGACTGCCGCACAGGCAGCTTAGAAAATTCTGCCGAAGAATTTCTGTACCCGTTGACAGGTTGACTGCCGCACAGGCAGCTTAGAAAAAGGGGGTGATGTGATGGATGCAACATTGCCGGTTGACTGCCGCACAGGCAGCTTAGAAACATCTATAAAGGACTGGGCAGAGCGCGAGGCGGTTGACTGCCGCACAGGCAGCTTAGAAATTCCCGCCTATCATCCTCTCCCCTTCATCATTGTTGACTGCCGCACAGGCAGCTTAGAAACAAGAAAGCCAAAATTACCACCATCTCAGGCGGTTGACTGCCGCACAGGCAGCTTAGAAAAAGCATCAACGCGCAAAGAGCTAACACAGCTTGTTGACTGCCGCACAGGCAGCTTAGAAAAATGCCCTCTTGTACTGTGTAAGGGTGCTGGCGTTGACTGCCGCACAGGCAGCTTAGAAAAACGGCAGTAAATCAAGTAACGAAGTCTGTAAGTTGACTGCCGCACAGGCAGCTTAGAAACCAGGCTTTTTATGAGGATGAGGAACTGGTATGGTTGACTGCCGCACAGGCAGCTTAGAAATCAAATCCGTGCAGCTATTGACCAACGCATTAGTTGACTGCCGCACAGGCAGCTTAGAAATGCACCTTTATCATTCAGGATTTTATCTTGTGGTTGACTGCCGCACAGGCAGCTTAGAAATGAACCAGTGCCTGTGGTAAAAGCGGAGCAAGGTTGACTGCCGCACAGGCAGCTTAGAAAACCAATGAAGACAGCCCCCGTGAATATGCCTGGTTGACTGCCGCACAGGCAGCTTAGAAAATTTGAATTTGCAAAGTATCCATATCCCTATCGTTGACTGCCGCACAGGTAGCTTAGAAATAATCGGACTCAGTTAGAGACAGATAGCCTTGGTTGACTGCCGCACAGGCAGCTTAGAAAGTATCCATGCTCACAGACGGCCATGTTCCATATGTTGACTGCCGCACAGGCAGCTTAGAAATGCAAATTGTCACGCATGTGGCGCAAAACATCGTTGACTGCCGCACAGGCAGCTTAGAAACATAGGTAAAGTAATGCTTTTCACTTCAGGCTGGTTGACTGCCGCACAGGCAGCTTAGAAATTCTATCTGTCCACTCCTAACATAAACGCTACGTTGACTGCCGCACAGGCAGCTTAGAAATCTATTGATATTGGAAGCCTTGAAGCCAGAAACAAAAAAATAAAGACAGCCATGAAAATATATCAAAATCTAATTATTTCTGTTATCCTGTCCTAAAACCTAAATTCAAAGAGGGATAAAGCCATGCCCACGCCACGCAAAGAACAAGTCAGTAAACACATTAACGGTCATTATCATTGCATCAGTCGCGCTGTGCGCCGCGCTTTTTTATGTGGTGTTGATAAGCAAAGTGGC
>NZ_JAUCGJ010000089.1 GCF_030378065.1 Candidatus Venteria ishoeyi
TATATTAAAATACCCCTTTGGGGTGTTAGCGCTAAAACCCATATTTTAAGTTTTACCGTTAAACATTAGAGATAAATCTGTTCGCCTGAAAGGCGAAGGTTTTAACCTTGTGCATGGAAAATAAAGCATCGCTTTAGCTTGCCATTGCGCCGAAGACCTTCCCGGTTTTCAAAACCTGGAAGGTCTATTGTTTAAAAACAAAATAAACGCCGGGGAATAATTTCCCCTTCCTGATTGACTTCCCCCAAACCGATAAAAACCTGTTCGGCGCTGATAAGCTTAATCTCGCCCTGGAGATTGGGTTTGGTTGCACGTTGTATGCGTTGCCCATGCAGAATTTTTACTGTTTCTGCTGCGGATAAATGCAGCTCAGGCCAGTTGGCAACCGCCAAATCCATCGGTCGTAGCAGGGCATCCAGCGCAGCCAGTTGTTCTTCCCGTTGTTCTTCCCGTTGTTCTTCGGCTGTTTTATTGTCGGCTCCAGTTAATGCACCAAGTTGCTCCAGACTGATTAACTCATTTAACTGGCCCACGCGGGTGCGTCGCAGGGCGGTGATATGTGCGCCACAGCCCAAGGCTTCACCAATATCTTCCGCCAGTGTGCGAATATAAGTGCCTTTAGTACAACTGACATCCAGTTTTAAGAAAGTACCATCAAAATCCAGTAACTCAATGGCATCAATCCGAATCCGCCGCGCTTTACGTTCGATGGTTTTACCGGCGCGTGCCAATTTATACAGCGGTTGCCCCTGATGTTTCAGTGCGGAATACATCGGCGGCACTTGTTCCTGCTCACCCAGAAACTGAGGTAAAAGCTGCTCAATATCAGCACGGCTGACGGTGACGGGACGGGTTTGTAAAATCTGCCCCTCAGCATCCGCCGTATCGGTGGTTTCGCCAAGCTTGCATTGTGCCTGATATTGTTTATCGGCATCCAGCAAATACCCAGACAGCTTAGTGGCTTCACCCAGACAAATGGGTAACAAGCCGGTGGCGAGATTATCCAGGCTGCCGGTATGTCCGGCTTTTTGTGCCTGATATAAACGCTTTACGCGCTGCAAAGCAGCATTTGAACTGATACCGCCGGGTTTATCGAGTAATAATATCCCGTGTACCGGGCGGCCTTTGGTTTTACGCGCCATAAGTTTATTGAATTCCTGGTCAAAAATAAGCGCAATTATACCGAAAGTGGATATGCCTTGGGTTGGTATTCGGTGTACCATTAAGCATATTGCTTTACCATCAACCACAAATGAGTATAACCACTATGTCAATTGCCTCTTATCTGGATATAGACCGTTATCTGGAATTAATGGTTGAAAACCATGCCACAGATGTTTTTTTTATTCCCAATTCGCTGGTGCGAATGAAACTTAAAGGTAAATTAATCAGCGCAGGCAAGCATGTGGTGACGCCGGAAATGACTAAAGCCACTGCCCATCGTTTAATGAATGAAAATCAGCGCAAGCAGTTTGAGCATGAAATGGAAATGGATTTTTGTATTAACTCTGCAAAAACCGGTGCGCGGTTTCGGGTAAATGCCTATCGCCAGCAGGGCAGCGTGGCGATGGTCATGCGTTATGTACGCCCACAAGTCCCGAATATTAAAGAGTTAAACCTGCCAGATATCTTAAAAGAAGTGATTCTTAAACGCGCGGGCCTGATTCTGGTTGCTGGTGGCATGGGCGTAGGGAAATCCACCACCATTGCCGCCATGCTGGATCACCGTAATCGGGAAATGCCGGGGCATATCCTGTGTATTGAAGATCCCATAGAATTTATTCATAAACCGGTGAAATCCATATTCAGCCAGCGCGAGCTGGGCGTGGATACCCATTCTCACGAATTGGCGATTCGTGGCGCAATGCGCGAATCTCCCGATGTTGTAATGATGGGCGAGGTACGCGATCAAAAAACCATGCAAAGCCTGATGGAAATGGGCAATACCGGGGTACTGGCTATTTCCACGCTGCACGCCCGCAATACTTATCAAGCCCTGCAACGAGTGCTCAGCCTGTTTCCGGCTGAGCGCCACGGTGACTTATGTCTGGACTTGTCCATGAGTTTGGTGTGTGTTGTTTCCCAGCGTCTGGTGCTGACCAAAGAAAACAAAATCCTGCCTGCGCTGGAAGTCATGCTCAACAATTCCGTGGTCGCTGATTTGATATTACAGGGCAAGCTGGATCAGCTTAAAAATGCAATTACCAACAGCAGCACACCAGGTATGCAATTATACGAAGACACCCTGCTGAAAATGTACAAAAACGGCACTATCAGTCTGGAAGAGGCGCTCAACAAAGCCGACTCCAGCGTGGATATGGAACGGCGCTTGAATTTTGGTTAGTTCAGAAACATCAATCTGAATTTTTTCAGGAGTTTTTTAATGCAATTAATCTTAAAAAATATTAATTTAATCCAGGATGCGCGTATAAGGCTGAATGGACTTACCGTGATTGCGGGTGAAAACGATAGTGGCAAAAGCACGGTAGGGAAATTGCTGTTCTCGATTATCAAGGCATTCAGCCAATATGATAAAAGCTTAAGCGAAGACAAAATAATTAATATTCAAGAACAGATTGAAAATATTTATCGGCAAGTCAGAAAAACTTTTCGCTTTGAAGATAATCCCGGCTTAAAAGAAATATTTTTCCCCACAAATTTTTTCCAGAGTATCAGAAAAATTATTGAATTCACTGCTGCGCCTTACCAGGCAGATGAAATAAAAACGATTTTTGATAAAAAAGCACAATTATTAGAAAGCGCTACCCCTCTATCTGAAGAGCATCATAATGTTACAAATATACAACAAGATATAAAAATACTCAGTAAACGGATTCTCAAGCTATTAGCAGATGATACAGTAGGAGAGCGTATCAGACCTGTTTTGAATAGAATTCTGGCATCTGAATTCAATAATGAATTGATACCTAAACATAGCGAGGAACGACAAGCGCATATCGCTTTATCCGAAGGTGACAATGCCATCCTGGCCTTGACTATTGATACGCATGGCGTACAGCATCTGGAAATATCCGACCCATTGTTATTTAACGATGCCAGCTTTATTGAAACACCGATTATTCTGCAACTCTACGATCTGATTAACACCGCCCATACATTGCCGGGAGATAGTTTCGGCTTGAAAGGCTCTCACGCCCGCTTGCCGTATCATTTGGCTGATTTAATCAGCAAACTTAAAAATGCACAATATGTCAGTGATAGTCTGATGGATGGCGATGAACCGCTCTTTGCGGCGCTGCAAAATACCCACGCCCTGATGCGCGGTGGTTTCAATTTTGATGATTCCGACAAGGACTTTATTTTCCGGCGTGGCTATGGGCAGGAACAAAGCATGAATATCAAGCCTGTAAACACCGCATCGGGTATTAAAGCTTTCGGTATTATACAATTACTGATTCATGCAGGCATGTTGAATACAAAAAGCCTGCTCATTGTTGATGAACCGGAAACCCATTTGCATCCTGCGTGGCAAGTGGAATATGCGCGCCTGATGATTATGCTGGTGCAACAAGGCATACCCGTGCTGCTGACCTCACACAGCCCCTACATCATCCAGGCTTTGAAAGTGGCAGGTGAAGCGGAAGGACTGGGGGCGAAAATGAACTACTATCTGGCGGAATGTGAGCCAGACGGTTTTGCAAGTATGCACGATGTCAGCAACGACCTGAACCGTATTTTTGTCAAACTTTCCGCCCCGATGCAGGAACTGGTGTGGCAGCAATGAATGTTATAAAGCACTTATCAAGCATAGCTCAGGACAAGAATTGGTTTGTAACCATGCCGCTGGGAGAATTGGATAAAAGTTGCTGCCCACGGGCGCAAACCGAAGTCATTGACTTTGACCAGACCAAAACCCTGGTCTCCAGAATGATGAAAAAACCCACACCAAAATCCTGTGATGCGCTCAAAATACTTGAACAGCGCCTGGATTTTATTGAAATGAAGGGCTGGCGGGAATTCATCCGTCGTAATCCGTCCTCGGCAGTTCCCTCGCAAATTACAAAATTCAATCTAAAGCAAAAAATAACCGACAGTCTCGGCGTTTTAAAAGATGTCATCACATTGATGCAACTTGGTGATGCGGCACAGGAACAATATGGGGAGACGGTTAAATATTATATTGTCGTCATTGATATTCATCTGGAAGACAATCCGCTGGAACATCTGGCGCTCAGTCTGGACTTTTTAAGCGAAAGTTCTACACCCGTGCGCCAGCAAATCATTCAGGGCTTGTCAGAAGAACTGGGCAAGCTACCAGAGCAACTTACCGCAACTTCAGAACTGAGTGCAAACCTTCACCAGCCACTATTAAAAAGTTGTGACGACATTGATGCTTATTACGCCTCATCAATACAGGAAGGAGGCAGCACACTGTGAACCATCGCCGCCGTAGCCGCAAAAACCCTTATGACCAGGGCAAGCAAAGTAAAAAACCGCATAAAAATCCGCATGATTTACTGGAAAGTGTGAATAAAATCAAAGAGCGGATTCTCCAATATATCGACCAGGGACAATCTGAACGTGCCGAGCAATGGCTGGACTATCTGCGTGAAAATCAAAGAGATCAACCCAAGCTTTTGGCCAAAAGTATATCTGATTTACTGAACAATATTTCTGATAGTGAATTTAAGCTACAACTATATCAAGAGGCATTGAATCTCAATAAAAATGACACAGTAACCCTAACCAGCTACGCCACGGCGCTGGTGAATGCCAATCAGCCCGAATGCGCCTTTGAATTGTTCGACAAGTCGCTGGCGATTAAAGCCGATGAGACAGTGACCCTGAACAGCTACGCCACGGCGCTGGCAAATGCTAATCAGCCCGAACGTGCCTTTGAATTGTTTGAGCAGTCGCTGGCGATTAAAGACGATGAGACGGTGACTCTGAACAGCTACGCCACAGCGCTGGCGAATGCCAATCAGCCCGAACGCGCCTTTGAGTTGTTTGAGCAATCGCTGGCGATTAAAGCCGATGAGACTGTGACCCTGACTAGCTACGCCACGGCTTTGGCAAATTCCAATCAACCCGAACGCGCCTTTGAGTTGTTTGAGCAATCGCTGGCGATTAAAGCTGATGAGACTGTGACCCTGACTAGCTACGCCACGGCGCTAGCGAATGCCAATCAGCCCGAACGCGCCTTTGAGTTGTTTGAGCAGTCGCTGGCGATTAAAGCCGATGACACAGTGACCCTGAACAGCTACGCCACAGCGCTGGCGAATGTCAATCAGTCCGAACGCGCCTTTGAGTTGTTTGAGCAATCGCTGGCGATTAAAGCGGATGACACAGTAACCCTGAACAGCTACGCCACGGCGCTGGCGAATGCCAATCAGCCCGAACGCGCCTTTGAGTTGTTTGAGCAGTCACTGGCGATTAAAGCAGATAACACAGTGACCCTGACCAGCTACGCCACGGCGCTGGCAAATGCCAGTCAGCCCGAACGCGCCTTTGAGTTGTTTGACAAGTCGCTGGCGATTAAAGCCGATGACACAGTGACCCTGACCAGCTACGCCACGGCGCTGGCAAATGCCAATCAGCCCGAACGTGCCTTTGAGTTGTTTGAGCAGTCGCTGGCGATTAAAGCCGATGAGA
>NZ_JAUCGJ010000090.1 GCF_030378065.1 Candidatus Venteria ishoeyi
GAATACTTCTTAGCATGTTATAAAAATATGTGTTTTAGGCTTGGTTTTAGATTAAGTGTGTGAAATTAAAATTTTGGGAAATATAGTTGGTCACTGTGGTGGAGGGAGTTCTTTGTCTATTGCTTAGCGCAATTATTCACGCATTAAAAATAGGTGTAATTTTACAGGCTAGAGCGGGAATTGCTGATTCCCAAACGATGACTAAAAACAAAATCATCTGGGTTATCAAAAAAAGTACCTTGGGATATGTCAAAAGCACGTATTGAATATCCCCAAGGATCTGATGCATTAAAACTGAATGGGTAGTTTGCCCATAAACTAATATAAGTAATTAATCCAATTAAAAGAATAAGATTTAATTTTAAATTTAGTTTCATTGTGCTTAATTTCTATTTTTTAAATGTAATATATTTATGTCCCAGAAAACTACTCAATACAGGAACACAAATACCGATAAAATGGGCAACTTCTTCTACCCAATAAGTGATACCTAAACCTGGAAGTATCATTCGTGCTAACAGCAAACTAACGATTAATGTTTGTAAAATGGCGGCTATATTGATTAAGGTAAACCAGTAAAATTGATGATGCACATGTCCGTGTCGTGCTGTTTCAAATACCAGTAGACGATTTAAGCTAAATGCGGTAATCATGCCAATTAGATAAGCCAGTACAATTGCTGCTGCATACTGCATAAATAGACTCAAAGCAATACGCGAGAAAAAATTAACCAGTGCAGCAAAGCCACTTACCAGTACAAATTTATAAAAAACAGGATGGAAAAAATCGTGTTTTAAGTTAGACACCAGCTAATTTCGCTAAGGTTTTTCCTAGTTTCACACTTTCCGATATGGAGCGGTCTTCCGGGTAATAATATGAGGTATCCGCCATAATAAAGCCTGTTATCGGTGTTTGCATGGGTGGCAGGCACTGATAAAAATCTGGTGGGCAAATTGTTTGTGCAAATTCATAACGGGAAACCTGACTTGCCAGTATCCAATCTTTTTTGAATGCCGGATTGATTTTTAACAAATATGCTGTGACTTCCTCAAGAAATGTATGTTTATCCTTATTATATTTTGGATGTGTTGCTGGCATATAATAAGGTGCGTATAAAATGCTTTGTGAACTTGGATTTAAGTTACTGTATTCAATTAAACCAGGAATCTGAATTGTTGAATCGTTAATATTTAACCAAAAATTTTCAGTCAGTGGATATTTTAATTTAAGTAAGACACAAACGACACCAATATTATCAATTGCTTCAATTTGATTTTTGGTTTCTTTTGGTAATGCTGGAATCAAACGAGGAACATAAGGTAATGGGATGGTGCTGACTATGCGTTCATATACTTGTTCCTTTCCATTTAATATAAGCCCATTAACCTGCTGATTCTCAACAGTAATTTTTTCTACCTGGCTATTCAATCGAATTCTTCCACCCATTTCCAGAATACGCTGTTCCAATGCGTTCAGCAATGTATCTGAACCACCTTCTAAATAACCCAAGGATTCAGTAAATAAACTTTTTCGCGATAAGGCTACCCGTTTTATTCTTGTACCAATCCAGGCAGCAGAAAGGTTATCTTTATATTCAAAAAACTTCAGCGTGAAAAGACTTTCCCATAATACCTTATACGCTTTTTCTCCCAGCCATTTTTTCAGCCAATGCGTAGCATTGACTTTATCCAATTTAGTCCAGTTCTGGATATTTTTGGTATACATGACATGCAGGGCATAACGCAGTTTTGAAATCATACCCAGTTTGGGAAAACTTAATAAATAAAACGGACTGCCCCACTTATAAAGCATGCCTTCATAAAAAAATCCCATTTTGGTATCTCGCCAACGCAAGGTCTGAGTGAGTTTCAGCTCCTTAAGCAAATCAAATAAGGGCTGGTCGGGGCCGCAGATAAAGTGATAATAACGCTCAATCTTAAGCCCATCAAAGTCAAAACAAGCAGACATACCGCCAATACGATCATCCGCTTCATAAAGATCCACTGCATGACCTTGTTTTAATAACTCATATGCACACATTAAGCCCATAGGCCCTGCACCGATTACTGCAATCCTGGTTTTATCTGACATGCTTACTTTCCAATTCCAGTGCGTTGCAGGCTTACTTTAGCGTAACGCTTATCGTTATAAGTTTCGTCAATTGCTTGCTCAAAAGGCGTTTGTTTAATACCGAACTGTTTTTCCGTATCAATGCCCTTAAAATCATCTCCTGCGGTTAATGCTTTCAGTTGATCCACGGTAAATGGTGGATATTTGCTGAATAAGGCATAAATCCGCATCAGTAGGGCAAAAAACCACATAGGGAGCTTTATAATTAATGTCTTCAACCGCTTAACTTTCTTAATTGCGCGGATAATATCAATATAATCAATTTTCTGATCGCCTACGATGTCATAAACAGTGGCTTCAGGTTGCTGCTCCATACAATGGATAATCATTTCACAAAAATCTTTGTTGTATAAAGGTTGACGCATAAAACGACCATCTCCTGGAATGGGGAAAACCGGTGTTTTTTCCATAAATCGCGCCAGCCAGCCCAGGTGTTTGGGATCAAACCAACCAAACATCAAAGTGGGACGCAGTACACAGTGTTTTATACCACTTTCCACTACCATTTTTTCCTGATCTTTTTTAGTTTGGGTGTAATCATCATCGGCAGCGGACACCACCACTGAAGAACTGATATGTACAATATAGGGAATTTGCCACTTATGTACCGCACCCAATACGACACGGGTAGAATCAATCGTGTCATGGATAAAGGCTTCACGGATTTTGCCGGTAATTCGTGCTTGCAACATGATTAAACAGGCACAACCCTGAAGGCTTTCAATCCATGTTCCTGGTTCTGCCAAGTCTGCGGTAATAGTACTGACATCAGGGTGCATGGTACTTAAAATTGCTAAGTTATGTGCGTGCTTATCAATTACCAGTAGATTTTTATAGCCTTTTTCTTTTAAGCGCACAACCAGGTTTTGCCCCACTAAACCAGCACCACCAGTGAGAACGATTTTATCTGTAAAAGCTATTTTTTTTTCAAGCATGTCTATAATTTTAACTTAATAAAGAGCCATTCCGGGATGAGCTTAATAACCAACATGATAAAACGCCAAAACCACGGTGTGTATAAAATAGTTTGGCGTTTTTCCAGCGCCTGTTCAATATCCCGTGCAACCTTGGCTGGAGATACAAAAAGAAAATTCTTCTTCATGTCAGCAGTCATCGGCGTATCCGTAAATCCCGGTTTAACCGTGAGTACATGCACACCGCTATGATATAAACGGTTGCGCAATCCCTGTGTAAAAATGGATAAACCACCTTTAGCGGCACCATAGATATAATTACTTTGGCGTCCCCGATCACCAGCCACGGATGATAACACCACAATGCTGCCGGAACCACGTCTGGCAAAATCATTGGCAAGTAATGTCAACCAGGAAACCGGGCTGAGAAAATTCGTCTGAAATTCCTGTTGTGCCATCGTATAATCTTGCTCACCTTGCGCTTGTTCACCCAAGGTTCCATAAGCAAGCAACACAACATCCGGTTCTCCCAGGGTTTTATAAACCTGCTGTAATAACCCGGCATGTTTTTCAGTATTTGCCAGATCGGCTGCTGCGTATACTACCTTGGCAGCACCACGAATCTGCAAATCTGCATGGATAATTTGCAGTTTTCCCTCATCACGACCCAGTAAAAAAAGTTTATCTCCCCGTCCTGCAAAGCGCTTTGCAAGTTCTCTGGCAATCGCCGAAGTTGCGCCGATGATCAATATTTTTTTCATATTAAACTACTTTGTTACCCGTCGCCAGAATCCAGAAGAAAAATGCGGATCAATGAATTTCAACATATCTTCCCAGTTTGGGTAAAACTGTTGAAAATGCTGAGCTGACATACGTGTATCCTTGGCGGGATACACCACGCCGCCATTGGCACTGACCATAACATCCAATGCTTCAAGTAAACGCAAGGTTTTTTCACCATGATTCCTGAAGTCCAAAGCAAGGGTAAACCCTTTTCTGGGAAAAGATAATAAACCCAAAGATTGAATATCTCCAAATACCTTCATCACCCCAAGGAATGAAGCCTGCCCGGAATTGGCAATTGTCTTCAGCATTTCTTTAATCACCGCCGGATTATCATACGGCAATACGCATTGATACTGAAAAAAACCCTTGGCACCATAAATCCGGTTCCAATTTTCCACACCATCTAAAGGATAAAAAAAAGGTAAATAATGCGCCAATCCCGTGCTGACTTTTTTTATCTGCTTATGGTAATAAAGTGTATTAAATAATTTAATGCTCAATTTGTTCAAGGTGAAACCGGGAAAATCGATTGGTATGCTGAGTTTGCGAGTATTTTTCATGCAGTAGCCATGATTCCACTGCGGTGCGGCATGGTTGCCTTGCATGAATAGTCCCCTGCCTAATGATTTGCCTTTTGCCATTCCATCCAGCCATGCCACGCTATAGTCAAAAGCTGAGGCTTTAGATAAGCTGAAAAACTCATCAATATTGGCAAATTTAACCGTTTCCACTTCAATCAGTGGGTTATTAATGGGAATGAGTTGGAACTCTACCCAGCGGATTAAACCGGTTAAACCTAAACCACCTACTGTCGCACGGAACCATTCCGGGTTTTGTTGTGGCGAACATAAATAAACACTGCCATCAGAGCGTAATAATTCAAACTGACGTATATGATGACCGAAGTTACCCGCGCAATGATGGTTTTTACCATGTACATCATTAGCGACCGCACCACCTAAGGTAATAAACTGTGTGCCAGGTGTCACCGGTAGAAACCAGCCTACGGGTATAATTAAACTCAGAATCTGAGCCAGCGTAACACCTGATTCACAGCGTAGTATGCCTTTGGCGCGATCAAAATGGAGAAAATGGTTAAGGTTTTGGGTATCGAGTATTCTACCACCTTGATTCAGGCAAACATCACCATAACTTCTTCCCAGGCCATAAGGTAATAAGGTTTCACCTTGTTGAATGTCTGGTAAAACATCTGTAGCCCAGTGCAGAATATCAGCCTTTTGCCGGACAGATGGATAACGATTCCAAGATTGATAAGCTAACATCAGAAACCCCACAAACTCGCAATGACCACCACTACCCCCATCAATAGTACAACCAGGTAGCTGTTCCGATCTCTGAGTGCGAATACAACAGGATCGTCATGCATTAAACCACGATGTGTAATGACCCAAATATAACTAATCCAGTATAACAACAACAAACAAACCAGCCATAGCAAATCAGGGGTTTGATACAACAGACGGACTTCTTGGCTATTAATATACAAAGCCAGCACCAAAACTGAAATATATCCACCAGAAATACCAATATTTGCAAGTATGCTTAAATCATCAGTGATATAACCACGGCCTTCAGCGTAACCATTCAGACCCCCTCCACCTGAGCGACAGGCAAAGCCGGAGCGCTTCTCCCTGCCCGCCGCTCTCCAATAACCTTTTCCAGATAACGCCAAGGAGAAACATCTCGCTTACGGCAGGTATCAATCACCGATGCCAACACCGCAAACACGCGAGTTCCTACCTCCGTTTGAG
>NZ_JAUCGJ010000091.1 GCF_030378065.1 Candidatus Venteria ishoeyi
GTGGTAATTTCGTTCATGAGCAGTTGCTATCGCTTTTGTATGTTTATTGGTAATTGCATATTTTAGCAACTGCTCGTTTTTTATACCTAATTGGTCTTACTCGGGACTAATTTTGGCGAAGGTATTGGTTTTTATTTTTAATATTAGGTGATTTTCGTCACCCCACACACTATCAAAAACCCAGCATGAGGTGAAAGCGGCTTTTTGCGTGCTCAGCGCAAAATGAAGCTTATGCCGAATTCAGGTTATTTTAAGCTCAATAAAGCATCACCCAGACCTGAAGTACGTTGTAAACGATGTGATACGGCCTGCCGAAATAAGCTTGCATGGCTGAGTATCTGCACCTGCTGGCGGGCGCGGGTGATGGCGGTATACAGTAATTCCCGGCTTAACACGGGGGAAGGCGATGCCGGTAAAACCAGTAAGATTTTATTAAACTCGGAACCCTGGCTTTTATGCACTGTCATGGCAAATGCGGTTTCATGCGCAGGCAGGCGCAGCGGAGAAAAATAGCGCAGGCCACCTTCTGGCGTGGGAAAACAGGCAACCAGACGTTGTTGCTGTTTGCTGGTTTTGTCTGTTGCCAGCAGGTGTTCAGGTAAAATCAGACCAATATCACCATTAAACAATTTCAGTTGATAATCATTACGCAGTATCATCACCGGGCGTCCAATGTACCAGGCGGTGCCGGTTTGTAATAGTCCCGCCTGTTCCAGCCAGGATTCTATCTGCTGATTCCAGTGACGCACGCCTGCTTCGCCTTCACGGTGCGCGCACAATACCCGGAACTGATTAAATGTGGACAAGGCCGTTTGCGCGGTGTTGGCCTCTAAATAAGTTTGAAACCCCTGAATAACCTGATCGCGGATGCTATCTTCTGCGCCGGGTTCTATCCAGTGTAAGCTGTTATCCGGTGGTGGCTGTTTTAATAAATTAAACGCCCCCCAACTGTCTCCGGTGTTCATGCGTTTGGCAAGTTGCCCAATACCGCTACGGCTGTCAAAACGATAACTTTTATGCAGTTGCAACACGCTATCCTGCAAAGAAGCGGCGGGGGTGTCGGGGTTGGGTTCGGGTATTTGCGGCAGAAAATCTGCCAGATGACTGCTGAAACTGGGAGAAAAGCCGGAGGGCTGTGCTGCGCTATATAAATCTCCCAATACCGCACCGGTTTCCACCGAGGCCAGTTGATCCTTATCGCCTAATAAAATTAACCGGGTGTGTGATGGCAGGGCTTGCAACAAGCGGGTCATTAACATCAAATCCACCATTGAGGCTTCATCAACAATCACCACATCCACCGGCCTTGGATTATCGGCATTAAAACGAAAATGCGGCGAGCCGGGGATAGTGCCCAGCCAGCGGTGAATGGTGGCGGCTTCGGTAGGGATTGCCGCGCGGATATGTTCATGACAGGCCAGTTGTTGACGACTGGCATTAATGGATTCTTGCAAACGCACCGCAGCTTTGCCCGTGGGTGTCAACAATGCAATACTGAGCGGTTTATTCTGTGTATGTGCCTGCTCCAGCAGCAATGCCAGCAGTTTTACCACAGTGGTAGTTTTGCCAGTACCGGGGCCGCCGGAAATCACACAAAACGGGCGCAGCATTGCCACCAGCACGGCAATTTGCTGCCAGTCCAGGGCTTTATTTTTGCCAGAATTGGGAAACAGACGTTTTAAGCTCTGGCGTAACAGCGCCTCATCAACGTGTAAATTGGTGCGGTGAAAACGTTGCTGGATTAATTTTGCCAGTTGTTGTTCATGCAACCAGTAACGCTGTAGATATAAACGTCCCTGCGGGTCTAAAATCAGCGGCTGATAGTCTCCGGGTTTTCCCACTACAGCACTATCTTCCAGTGTTTCCAGCCACAGCGTCTGTTCCGGGCAGCAACCACTGCTTTGGATTTGCTCTACGGGCAGCGCCTGTCCGGCAAGCGCGGGTAAAGATACGCAGCTATGACCACGCGCCGCCCATTGGCTGACTAAAGCAATGCTGAAAGCTAAAACCGGATCATCACTCTGTGCCAGTTGCAGAATGAAATCGGCAAAATGTAAATCCAGGGAGGAAAATACCTTGTCGTTACGTAAGTCATCCAGATTATATAAAGCGCTTGGGTTCATCGGTTAAGCCGGGTAAAAATCATTGTATAAACTTTATACGCCATAATACGCCTGTAAACCAGAATCTAAAGCAATATCTTAAGGAGCTATGCTCAGAACTGATTCAGCACGCCTGGAAATCTGCTTATCTTTCGGTACAATGCTTATTCACTCTATGAAAAAACAGGTGAGCAGCACATGATTATACTTGATGAAAACACACCACGCTGGATTCGCGAACTGGGGCGTTTTATTCACTTAAAAAGCCTGTTGTTTATTCATGGCAATGTACTTGATCTGGCTTCTTATCCGGTACAACGTGGTGATAAAAGCTATTGGACAGAAACCAATCTGGAAGATTTTTTTCAACGCTTCCTTTTGGGGCTGGGATATGAAATCGTGGGTATTTTTGATCCTGTCAGCGGCCTTAATTTTGCCAAAGAAGAACCGATGCATGGCTGGTTTGATCGGATTGCCAAAGGTGAGCGCATCACTCAAGAAGACAAGGCCAAGGTTCATCCTCACAACCCCCACACCTTGCGCCGCCCTCTTACCCCAGGGGTTTTACCCGACCCTGAACCAATAATCCATAACATTGCCCAGGTACTTGCCAACCGCGATGTGCCTTCAGCATTTGTGATCAATTTTGCATCACGCCTGGTCTCTGCCCCGGATCGCCTGGCGACAAAAGAACAGCAGTTATTTACCCGTATATTGAAAGCCTCGCTGGAAAGTAAGGAAGTCTTACAACAAAACCAGAGCTGGAACAATGTGCTGATTCTGGTTTGTGACAAACTCAATGACTTACCCACGTTTTTATATATGAACAATCCACGGGCGCGTTCAATTTACCTGGAAAAACCCACTTCAACAGAACGCAATCGTTTTATTCAGAGCAATTATTCCAGTTTTTATGGTGACAACAAAACCTTAGCGCCAGAATTAGCCAATCAGTTCAGTAATTTAACGGAAGATTTTTCTTATTATGAATTATTAAGTCTGGTGGGCTTGTCCCGGCGCGAGCAGATTCCGGTGGAAAATATCCGTAATCTCTGCGAGCGTTTTAAATACGGTATTACGGAAAGTGAATGGGATAAACTTGATAAAAACCGTCTGGCAAAAGCGGAAAACTTTATTCGCAAGCGTATCAAAGGGCAGGACAGCGCCGTGCGGCGTTTGCTGGAACTGATTAAACGCGCGCGTTTGGGCTTGGCAGCCGGTGCCAGCCACAAAAGCCAGCGTCCGCGTGGCGTATTGTTTTTTGCAGGGCCAACCGGCGTGGGTAAAACGGAACTGGCTAAAGCCCTGGCAGAATTGTTATTTGGGCGTGAAGAGCGTCTGGTACGCTTTGATATGAGCGAATATTCCGCCGCCCATGCCGATCAGAAATTACTGGGCGCGCCACCGGGTTATGTGGGTTATGAAGAAGGCGGCAAACTCACCAATGCCGTCAAGGAACAACCCTTTTCCGTATTGTTATTTGATGAAGTGGAAAAAGCCCATCCCGCAATTTTTGATAAGTTTCTGCAAATTCTTGATGATGGTCGCCTCACCGATGGTAAGGGAGAAACCGTTTATTTTTCTGAATGTATTATCATTTTCACCAGTAACCTCGGCGCGGTGGTGGCGCAGGATAATCTGCCCGGTGCGCGGCGGCAACTGGTAACACCGGACATGACCTATCCACAGGTGCAGGAAACCATCTTACAAAGCATTCGCGATCACTTTAATCTGGTATTAGGCCGCCCGGAAATCCTTAATCGTTTTGGTGAAAATTTTGTGGTATTTGATTTTATCCGCCCACCGGTTGATGAGCAAATCATTGACCGCCTGTTGCTGCAACTGACTGCTTCGCTGGCTGAACAACAAAAGTTACAGTTACGTATCCAGCGCCCGGTACGGGATACACTCGTAAAACTGGCGCGTAAACACCTGGAACACGGGGGGCGTGGCATCCGTAATATATTAGATGCCGCTTTAATTAATCCACTGGCGGAGCGTTTGTTTGAATTGGAGCTGAAGCCGGGGGCAACGGTGCATTTGTATCAATTGCTTGAACACAACGGGCAAAGCAAGCAGCGTTTTACTCTGGAATTAACCGTTAATGATGCACCGGCTTAAGCTGCACAGCCTCGCCTATCCAGTAACCGCACTGGGGCCTGGACAGCGCGTGGTATTGTGGGTCACTGGTTGCAGCCTGAATTGCAAGCACTGTATCAGCCCGGAACTGCGTGATAAAAATGCGGGTCAATGGATAGAGACACAACGCTTATATCAGCACTTGTGTAAACTCCCCGAAGACCTTGATGGTATCAGTTTAAGCGGTGGTGAACCTTTTGAGCAGGCACTGGCACTGGCTAAATTATTACAATTACTACAGGCAGCAAGACCGCAATGGAATGTATTGGTTTTTTCCGGTTATCCTTTAAAGCACTTAAAACAACAGGAAAATGCGCGGCAATTATTGGCTTATGTGGATATATTGGTGGATGGGCCTTATGCTTATCAACAGCCGGGTAATCATCCGCTTGCCGCTTCAGGCAATCAGCAGCTACACTATTTAACACCGCGTGGTTTAACACTACGCGCTGCCTGTGAAAAGTTGCCACTGAATGCGGCGAATCTAGGGGTGGGAAACAGCCCGCAACAGCGTTTAATCGGTATTTTAGATCCTGCTACGCGGGCGCGTTTGCTGCGGGTGTGGCAGCTAAAACCAGCTTAGACCTGATAATCTCAGATATCCGGTACTGGATAAAAATAATTTTCAAAATTTATCTCTGCACCAAGATTGCAATAAATTAAACAGGAATCACCATTCGTCCACGCTTCCCACTGCTCATCATCCTCTTCAGGCTTCAGCATACCTTTATCAAAGTCAATCGTATCCATATAGGCAGCAATTCCCGCTCTAGCCTGTAAAATTTCACCTATTTTTAATGTGTGAATAATTGCACTAAGCAATAGACAAAGAACTCCCTCCACCACAGTGGCCAACATGTAACCGTTCAGACCCCCAAAGCAAATATTGTATATCAGAACAATTTATGTAACAGTATAAAGCATAATCATTCAGGTTCTCACATAGCATATGACTCTCAGTGACAACGATTTACAGCAGATAAA
>NZ_JAUCGJ010000092.1 GCF_030378065.1 Candidatus Venteria ishoeyi
GTTTATCTGCTGTAAATCGTTGTCACTGAGAGTCATATGCTATGTGAGAACCTGAATGATTATGCTTTATACTGTTACATAAATTGTTCTGATACACAATATTTTCTTTGGGGGTCTGAACGGTTACGCTCTGAATGTTGTCATAATCTGTAAAGAAAACCTAAAAATAGGCAAGCAAGCCAGAGTCATTCTGTTTAGTACTGACCTTGAACTGGGTTGGGAAAATGTCATTGAATACTACCATCTGAGATTCCAAATTGAGTTCAACTTTCGTGATGCAAAACAACACTGGGGATTAGAAGATTTTATGGTAATTAAAGAGCAGTCAGTCCACAATGCCGCCAATTTATCCTTATGGATGGTCAACCTTTCTCAAGTGATGCTAACAACATCAGGTGAAGAAAGTACCCTTGACCTAAAAGCCCGTCATCACGCTATTCGTTACGCTCAGGAGGTATTAAAAATACTTCCTGAAAATGTAAAACCGATTAATATTGAGCAGCTATTTACAGAGATTCCTGTGCTGGGAAGGATTCATGAGAGAAAAATGGCTACTTAGTGGCGAAGGTATTGATCTTGTCAAGATATTTTTAATGCGATTGCCCTGGGCTGTCTGCTAATTTGGGTTCATGATAATCCAGGTGATAGTGCGGCGATCTGGGATGTGCTTGATGTACTGGCCGCCTTCTTGCCATTGCTCGATCACCTTGAGTTCCGGTGCCTTGTAATTGCCCTGCTGGAAAAAATGCTGCATGTTGAGGAGGAGAAACTTGACCTTATCCGGCGCAGTGAGAATAGTGGGAAAGAAATCCCTGTCCCGCTCCACGGCGGCTTCTAAGGCATGTCTCGCCTCCCTGGACAGGCTAAAGGAGGAGTGTTCTATTTCTTCTACTTCATCAGCTAGATATATCGCTTCTGCATTTTCAAATTCAAAACCGGCGGGTGCAAATGGTTGAAAGCTGACTATGCAGAAGTCAAGCCATCCCTTGCCTTTTATCTTACATCTGCATGGATAGGTCAGCGCATCTATGCCGACCACAAATCCTTGAAATATACCGCCGATTTCTTTGAGTGTCTTTTTATGAGTCGGCGCAAGGTGTAGTGTTTTGTTTCCCCATTTCAGCAGTGAGTCGCAATGCGCGGGATTGAGGCTGACCATGGTATCGTTGACCGTGCCCCGGCGTTGGTAATAGGTAGTGCCGCATTTGCCGCATGACCAGACAGAACTGTTGTCCTTGGCAAGTTCTCCAATTTTTTTGAAATTGGGAGCCGGTTCCTGGTCAGTGAACCAGGTAAAGCTCATCACATTCATGCCGTTATTTTCGCAGGATGCGCAATTGTTCATGCTCACTCCTCAGCGGGGTTTTTATGTTGTTGAGAAAAGCTGAGTTCAGGGATGAGGCTGAAATTTATAAGTCATCCTGCCAATGCTGCCAGTCTTTTTTAAGCGGTCTTGATGAAGGACTGGCAGTCCTGCAAGTTAATTATTGACTGAAGTTTTTCAGCTTTACCTGATCATTAAAAAACTGGATTTGAATGCTGACATTATCCTGTTTCCAGGTTGAATTAGTGCCTGATAACGGCCCTACACCCATGGTTTGACTTTCCGTGGGGTCTCCCAGAATTGCAGTAACCTCTGCCATGCTCATACCTTCTTTTACTTGATCAAAATGTGCTTTATCAATTTTTGAGCAGGCAATAAGTAAAGTAAACAGCATTAACAATAAAGCAGGTTTGAAAAAAGACATGGGTTTATTCCTTTGAGGGTATTTTCTGATAAAAAGAGGCTAAGGCTGTGAGTAAATGTGTATCACTGGCTCCAGTACTGACAAAAACAGGGGCCTTAACACCTGATTGACGGGCTTTGTCGGCAATACGTTGACTTAATGTGAGTATGGGTTTGTGGCGCAACCAGTCGGCATGTTGCAATAATTCAAATAAATTTAACAAGCCTTCAACGCTGGTGACAATGCTCAGGTCAAAATGTCCTTGTGCTATTTGCGGGCAGTCATCCAAATTTATTTGTGGTATTTGTCGCCGATAGGCGGTGATGTAAGTAACGCTTGCGCCACGTTCCCGTAAGGTTTGCGCCAGCGTTTCTCGTCCATTTTCGCCACGAAAAATTACAATACGCTGCCCCCGCACCGATTGCAACTCAGGTAAAGCCAGTAATGCTTCACTATTAAAGTTTTTTTGCGGCACAATAGCAACCGCTTTTCCCTGTAATTGCAATTGCCTGGCAGTTTGTTTGCCAACTGCCGCCACTTTTAACTGCTTAAAAGCGGGGTTGGAGGTTAAAAATGGAAGTGCCTGCGTGACCGCGTTAGCACTGATGAAAATGGCCAGGTCATATTGCACCAGTTGTGCTGCGCAGTCTTGCAGGGCTTGCGTATCTTGCGCGGGTTTAATCTCGATAACTGGAAACGGCAAGGCAATACCACCCACATTTTCTATGGCAAGACACAAGGACTTTGCCTGGTGTTGTGGACGGGTTACTAAGACTTTTAGGCCGGATAAAGACATGGCAATTTATCTGATACAGTAATTATGGATAACACTGCTTAAAGTAGCATTATCTGTAAATGGGATATAGTTATGTGTTATCTACCCAAGGGTTTTCTACGTTTATATCCAGAAGATTAAAGTCATTTATATTTCTGGTCAGAATAGGATAGCCAGATTGCTTTGAAATAGCAGCAATAAGTAAATCAGGCATTTTCTTTTTAATTCCTTGCTTTCTCCATGAAATAATTTGCTCCCAGTGCTGCATATTGAGTGTTAGCATTTTCAGGGAGGCAAAATATTTTCTGATTTCAATTTCTTTACCACTATCCATCTCTTGCCATCCTAATACTTCAGCAAAAACAACCTGATTTAATACAGGTATCAGCTTTTCTTGGGCAATTTGCGCTTTCAGATTATTCAGTTCATGCCTCCCTTCCAGTAGGTATATCCAAATATTTGTATCTAATATAATCTGATGCATTATTTATTCTTCACGCATTGTATTTTGGAATTCCAAACCATCCGTTGATGAGGGAAGTAAGCCAAATATTGAATGAATATCAGGTACCTTGGTGGTATGTTTGCTATTGAGTCCATTAGAAATTAATTGTATTACCAACTCATTGATATTAACATTAAACTGTTTTGCTTTGATTTGTAATTGTGTTATCGTTTTTTCGTCAATACCATCAATAGATAGGGTGGCCATATTTATCTCCTGTTTAAGTCAACTGCATCTTCTGGCTATCTCTCACAAGCTCTATAATTTCTCCACCCAAAGTAGAACATAAATTGTTGCCGTTATGTTTCTGTAGGTTTATATTCTTTCATTATAGCAGTTTCCCTCTATGCCAATGCCAATAACGCTGCCGCGCCTTGAGCCAGCAGCTCTTCTGCCAGTTGCTTGCCCAGTGCTTCTGCTTCACTGGCAGGGCCGCGTATTTCGCTGCGTAAAATCACGCTGCCATCTTCTTTGCCAACCAGTCCGCGTAAATAGAGTTGATCCTGTTCTAATATTGCATAGCCGGCAATCGGGGTCTGACAACTCCCTTCTAATTTGCGGTTCATTGCACGTTCTGCGCGTAAACGACAATGGGTATCAGGATCATCCAGGTTGGCGAGTAAATCATTAATAACCGGATCGTCAGCACGACATTCTATGCCCACTGCGCCTTGACCAATGGCGGGTAGCATTTGTTCCGGGGTTAATTGGGAGCGAATGCGGTCTTTTAAATCCAAACGAATTAATCCTGCTGCCGCCAGGATAATTGCATCAAACTCCCCATCATCCAGCTTTTTCAAGCGGGTTCCCACGTTGCCGCGCAAACTGCGAATTTGCAGGTCGGGGCGGTAATCCAGTAGCTGGCATTGTCTGCGCATACTGGCAGTGCCAACAATAGCACCCTCTGGTAAATCATCAAGCTTGTCATAGCGATTGGAGACAAATGCATCAAAGGGGACTTCTCGCTCCAGAATCACCGCCAGGTGTAGCCCTGCGGGTAATTCCATTGGTACGTCTTTCATCGAATGTACGGCAATATCAGCTTGTTTATCATACAAACCTTGCTCTAATTCTTTAATAAATAGACCCTTGCCACCAATTTCCGCCAGCGGCTGATCCAGAATTTTATCACCTCGCGTGACCATTTCCACCAATTCAATATTGAGATCAGGAAAGGCTTGCAACAAGCTGTCACGGACAAAATAAGCTTGCCACAGTGCCAGTGGACTTTTGCGGGTGGCGATACGAAGAACGCCTTGCTTTGAATCAGGAAACATACACAAAACCATAGGTAAAAAAACAAATAAACAATGGAGGATTATAGCGTGTTGGGAAACAAGATCAATCTTTTCTCCAGGCAATAAAAAACCTGTAAAGCAATGGGCTTTACAGGTTTTTTATCAGTGGCTATAGCAATACACCATTGAGCGTAACCGTTCAGACCCCCAAAGCAAATATTGTATATCAGAACAATTTATGTAACAGTATAAAGCATAATCATTCAGGTTCTCACATAGCATATGACTCTCAGTGACAACGATTTACAGCAGATAA
>NZ_JAUCGJ010000093.1 GCF_030378065.1 Candidatus Venteria ishoeyi
TCTGCCTGTTTGGGTTGAGGGCGAATTACCATCTCTTTAATCCTTATTATTTTATATAATTTGATTTTAGAGTAATCTTATACTAATAAGTATCTGTTTTACAGGTTTATTTGGTGCAATTGCCCTACCACGTAACCCCAGTCAGTTTCACTATCAAGATTATCAGGCTCCATCGCATCAACCAGTTCATCTAACGTGTATTTATGCCGTACAGGTTCAATTATCAATCGTCCTGAATCAACCTTGATATTCATTTGCTCACCTTGCTTTAGGTGTAGCTCATTAACCAAACTCGCAGGTATTCGCGTTGCCAGGCTGTTGCCCCATTTTTGAATAACCGTTTGCATTATATACACGCCTCCTGTCAAATGTCTATACAGATGTATATACATAATACGTCATGTATGCTGTTTATGCCAGTATGCACGGGTGTTTTCCGATGTTAATCAGGAGAAAAAGACCAGCCCGGTTTCTGAAGTTATAAAATTCTCGCTCCTTATGCCGAACTCAGGTTAATAGGTTAATGCGCCATTTATTCATGAAATGCTGATAAAAGTCTGCTTCTGCAACCGTAGCGCCGCGCTGTGCAACCATTGCCGAAGCAAAATCCTGCGCCCGCTGTAGCGTTGTCTGCAATGACCAGTGATGGATAAGCCCAAGAATAATCACCGCAGAAAACGCATCACCGGCACCGACAGTATCGACAATTTTAACTTCAATATTTGGCTTGATCGCATACTGTTCCATATTGGCTGTCATGATTTCTGCGCCAGCCTCACCATGGGTCAGAATCACCCCTTGCAAGGCATATTCATAAATGAATACAGATAAATTATGTTGTCCTGTTTTATCTGAAGCATAAAGCAAATTGAATTCTTCAACATTAAGCTTTACCCAATCAGCTTGCTGCAACAGCTCAAGTACAACGGCCTTTTCCCACCAGGGGCTGCGTAAATTAACATCGACAAAGACTATCCCCGGCTTACTGTCTTTAAGCTTTCTCAGCGTCTGGCTGGAACACTCATTTCTAAGTGCCAAGCTGCCGTGATAAAGAAAATCACAAGCGGATACGTGATCTGAGGGTGGTTCAATCGCATCATAGGCAGCGGGGGCAATGATGTCGTATTGAGGTTCCCCTCGCTCCAGTTCAATCATAACCTTGCCAGTGGCAAGTGTTTCATCCGTTTGTAATGCCTGGGTATTCATACCCCAGTCAAGCATGGCTTTTCTGATATGGGCAGCCTCAGGATCGTTACCGACACGACTGATAAAAAATGGTGCCTGGGCAAATGCCTGTAAATGCCAGGCCACATTAAAAGGCGCACCACCCAATACCCGATGCCCGTCAGGGAATATATCGAACAAAACTTCCCCAAAAATACAAAGCTTTTTAGTCATTGTTATTTATCACCTGAATCCAGTCCCATCCATTGCCGCGTTAGTGGATAATAATGGGCAATACCTTCCAACATGCCTGCACTGTAGTTACCATTCATACCCGCAAAATCACCTTTAGCAATATAAAGTTGCTCACTCAAATCCTTAGCCCTGCTCAGTCGCAAAGCGCGTTCACGCACATCAGACTGACTGTTAGCCACCAGTACGGCGGGTATAGGGCTGACCAGCACTTCAATATCATTGCCACTGTCACCACAGAACACTGTATGACGCTCATCAAAGCCATGTGTTTTCATCAATGCCTTAATGGCATAAAATTTTGAAGCGCGTGCAGGCAATATATCCAGCAAGCCGACTCCAGCCAGTTCATCCTCACTCCATACCAAGCCAGCTTTTACGCCTGCATCACTGAATCTTTGTTCAATCAGGGCATTCAATGCTTTATGATTGCCATGCAGGGGGACGTAGTAACTTAATTTAAGGCAATTCTGTTTGTCAGGCTCTTGCAGTCGCAAGCCATCCATATCATTGAGCATTAACTTAAGGTCTGCATGTGATTTACCGCCCCAGTCTGAGGCGATACTGTCTTCCCAGGCTGACTGTCTGTGCCAGTCTTCAGATTTCCCAATATGATAGATGGTGGTTCCCACATCGCCGATGACAAAATCAGGTTTTGGCAGAAGATAATGATTGATCGCTTCTTGCACCAGTTTACGATGCCTGCCACTGACATAGGCCAACATAATCTCTGACCGTTCAACCAGTGCGCTAAAATATTGACGTGCCATAGCTGATTCAGGTTGTGGCCCATTCGGTAGCAGCGTGCGATCCAGGTCTGTACAAATCAGTAGTTTATCAGGCATCCGGCACCCTGCAAGCATCAAAAAAGTCATAATGCGCCAGGGCTTCCATAATCCCGGAGGCATGAGATTGACCTGCAAAATAAATACGGTCCACATCATCAAGTTGTGAGAGTTCTTCATGGTGACGGTTTTCCACAACAACCGCCAGGGTGTTGCCGCGCATCATGTCTTCATCGGCACCTGAACCGCCAGCGACCAGAATGTGTTCCAGTGGTATTTCCAGGCGCTGCGCAACATAGCGTAATGCCTGACCTTTAGACGCGCGCGCTGGAATGATATCCAGAAATTGACCAAATGATAAGCTCACGTTGGCAGTAATTTCTTTTTGCCTGATCATTGTGATGATCTCATCAAGACTGGGAGCCTTATCAACACTGTAGTAATAAGAAATTTTAAAAGGCGTCTGTTCAGATTTAATTTGTCTGGTCAGGCCGGGTAATGCGGAAAGAAGCTTCTTAATCCGCCTTGGTACCCAGTCATGGTCAATATGATCTGCCCAGAAATCATCTTCAGTCAGGTTTTGACCATAGTGTATGCGGGTGCCCAGGTCGCTAATCAGTACATCCGGTCTGGGTATCCTGTGCTTTGTCATAATCGCCAGGGCAGAATCAAATCGTCTACCCGTAGCAATGCCAAAAGAAACACATTTGCGATTTTCCCGTATGACGGCAATGAATTTATCCAGGGCTGGAGGATTACCAATCAAATTTTGATCAAGATCCGTAAAAATAGCCCGGTCTCGATATCTTATTGCCTTTATAGGCTTGCTTTCAGGTAAGGGTTCATATTTCCCCTGCAATTGACTCACTTTACCCAGATAGTTTTCTGTGTGCGCCCGCCATGAATAATACTTGCGTACCCCCTTGATGCCATTTCTGGATGTGCAGTTCCAGGTGTCATGATCTGAAAGGTAGTTCAGCAAGGCTTGAGCGATCTCATTTTTATCCAGTGGGTTAACCAGTTTGCCACATTTACAGTTGGCAATAATATCCACCGGCCCGCCATTTTCAGTGGCAACAACGGGCAATCCGCTGGCTGCTGCTTCCAGCAATGTCAGTCCAAATGGCTCAGTTAAAGCGGGATTAATAAACACGCCTTTGTTAAACATGACCAAGCGGTAAATCTCTGGTACCTCATCAGCACGATGCGACTTGGGAATGGCAACTCGCCCATAAAGGTCATAACTATCAATTAACAGGAGTATATTAGTGAAAACAGTTTGTGCACCCTTATCCAGATCAGTAATATCATCACGTACCCCGGCCACAATCAATAAATTAGCTTTGTCCTGCAATGCTTTGGATTCACCATAAGCTTCGATCAGCGTAAGAATATTTTTACGTTCATCTGGACGCGACAAAGCCAGGATGAGGGGCTTTTCGGGTTCTTTCAGAAAATGTTCTAGCTGTTGTTTGAATGCAAAGCGTTCATTTTGCAAAGGCGGGTGGAACTGCTCCAGATCGGTGCCTGGAGGAATCACGGTCATGCGCTGCGGATCGTAGTAATTATACAGCCCGTACTGTTCTTCAATTTCATTATGCGTACTGGTAATGACCAGATCGGCATTTGCCAGTATTTCTTCTTCCGCATCAATACGCCGGGCAATATTATATGTCTGCTCAACTTCTTCGCGTGACAGGCCGCGAGCCAGTAAGCGTTTACGCTTATCCCTGCCCAGTGAATGCCCCGTATGCACCAGCGGCACACTTAACAGGTTGGAGAGTCTGACACCCACATAACCGGCATCGGCATAATGCGTGTGGATCAGATCCGGCATACGGTGTTGCTCGTTAAGCCAACTGACCAGATTATCCATAAAACTGTCGAGATGATCCCACAACTGCTCTTTAGGCATATAGTCACCAGAGCCTGCGTCAATACGAATAATGCGGGCTTTATCTGATAGCGGCTCGATTGCTTGCGCATAATCATCGCTGACAACAGGATCAACAATATGACGGGTTACCAAATCAACTTGATCGACATCGTCAAACAGGGCAAGATTGCGCGCCAGATCAATCACGTATTTAATCTGTCCACCGGTATCTGCATCACGTCCGAGTTCCAGATCATGACCTCGAATCAGTCCGTGAATACTAATCAGTAATAAATAACGTTTTTCAGTATGCCTGCTCATTGATTATTCGATCCTGGTTATCAGTTCAAGTTATCCGTTGGGCAAAGCCGCTATCGTGGCGTCCCTCGTCATCGTCACTTGATAACTGTTCATTCATAGCAGTGTGTGGCAAAATTGTAAGATAATATTATCAAATTTTAGCTCTAATTGAGAT
>NZ_JAUCGJ010000094.1 GCF_030378065.1 Candidatus Venteria ishoeyi
TAGACTCCCAATCCGAGGATTGGGCTCTTTAAGTTAATGGTAGTGGGGCGTTGCCCTTGGCTATATTAATGCGCCCCGTTGGGGCTAAACAACAGGGCTTGTCCGCCCTGTATCTCGGCTTTCAGCCACCAAACGCTCTAACCCACCCGTCTTTTAGCGGGTGGTTGTTTAGTCTTATTATCCCAGCCACTGCGCTTGCAGTCGTTGATTAATTTCCACGCCCCGCTGATAAATATCATAATCCTGTTGATTATTCTGATAAATCAAATGGCGTAAATTTTCATCCATCACATAAGCCTGTTTGCTTGATTTATCGGGATTGGTATTGTCCGCCGTTACAGAGACGGCAGCATTAATATCATACATTTTTTTGAAAATCTGCAAACTATTATCATAATTCTCGGTAATACCGATAAAATCAAATTGTTTAATATTCATCATCCACAAATATTTAGCATACAGATTCTGATAATGTGGAATTTTGCAAAATGCCTCCAAAGAAATGTCAGCGTCTTTAATATATTTGCGAAACTGCGTCGCCTCTGGATTAAATTTCCGTTTCCAGTAAAAATATCGGGAAGCCACTCTTTCTGCCGGGTCACGCAACCAGGTGATCAAGGATTGATTACGAACCCAGCGGTATTTCAGCGGCAGAAAATGACCATGCACACAATCATACTGCCGCTCAATGCCCCGTCCTCCCGGCAATGCCAATACGGCTTTCATATTGCGGGAAAAGTTACCCTGCTGCATGGGCGCGTCAGCATAATCCAGCAGTAATTTTTCCTTAAAAACCTGCCGCAACAAACTTCTGAATGAACTGCCCCCGGTTTTAGGGATGTGTACGGAAATTAACATAATGATTCTCTACAGCTTGTCTATTTGCTCTACCGACAAACCCGTTACCTGCATAATAGTTGCGATTGCGATTCCAGCCTGTTTCATATTTTTAGCCATTAGCAGAATACCTTCCTCTTTACCTTTTTTATGTCCCTTTTCATGTCCCTTTTCATGGCCTGCTTCAAAGCCTGCTTCATGACCTTCCATTTGTCCCAGCACATAAGTAGACTGGTAAATACTCGCCTCATGATGTAATTGCGTCTGGTGGCGGTCATAGGCAAGACGTTCCTGCTCACTCATTTTCAGTACATTAAGCGTCTCTTTTGCCTGTTTCAGGCCTTTGGCGGTAAAATCTTCCTTGATTTCTTCATTTTTAAGAAAATAAATCCATTCATCCAGACTGTCTTTGGCGACATCATTAAAGTTTCTGATTTCAATTAAATAATATTCAGGATAAATATCCGCAATTTTTTCTGATTTATAAAGATTTTTCTGTTCTGCACTTAATTCCAATACGCTGTGATTATGCAGACCGATAAAATTTGTGGTGCCATGATAGATATAATCGTCACCCTTGCCAAAATCAAAATAAAGAATATTGACTGAAATTACCTTGCTGACTTCAGCATAAGCCGCGCCCTCTATCAGATGCTCTGTAATTGTTTTACTGCTGGCAAATAAAATTCTTTGCAAATAATCCAGTTCACGGGAATACTGCACTTCGATAAGAATAATCCGCTGGTCTGCATCAGCAACCTTAATATCAACCCGATTGTATTTATCAAAACCCATTTCCTGATTACTTTCACTTTCCAGCACTTCAAGAATAGTGATATCGGTAAACAACAACTCACTTAAAAACCCCTCAAGAATGCCAAAATTGGCTTTGCTGCGAAGGATTTTTTTAATCGCCCAGTCAAAGCTGATGAGTTTTCTTGGGTTCATAAAAATATAGCTCTGCTCATGTTTGTTTTCCTATTGTGTTCAGTTTCCAGGCGCTGAAGGCACTTGAATATGCGCTGGTGGCAAACCCTGTTTGGCCCGCGCCCACATCATTTCATAAGCAGTTTCCAGATGTTTTACAAACATCGGGGTATTAAATAAAGCGCAACTATCGCGATTGCTTTCAAGTTTATGCTTAATCGCCGCAAGCTTATCCGGGTTTCTGGCAAGGCTCAGCGCCAGGTTTTCATAATCCTGGAGATTATCAGTAATTAACTCCGGCAACCCCACAGCTTGTAATAAACTTGTGCCAACACGCGAGGCTAAACTTTGTCCCATGCAGCTTATTGCCGGTACCCCGGCCCACAGAGTGTCACTCATTGTAGCGTGAGCATTATAAGTCAAGGTATCTAAAAACAGATCGGCTAAGGCTACGCGCGCCAAATGTTCTTCCAGGGGTAGTTGATGAGCAAAAATAAGCCGCCCAGGGTCTACACCCCGGTTTTGTGCTTCACGGCGCAGATTTGCTGCCATCCATGAATTATTTTCTGCCAACCACAATACGCTGCCTGGCTCCGCCTGTAATAAACGCATCCATAAACTGAAAACCTCCGGCGTGATTTTGTATGAATTGTTAAAACAACACCAGACAAAGCCCTGTTCCGGCAAACCTGCCTCGCTGCGCGTGGGTCTCTCCGCAATGGGGCATTGCCGATCCCTGGACTGATAAGTATCAGGCATCCATACCACTTTTTCATTAAAAAACTCAAAATCTTTTTGTGGAATAATCGTTTTATCGGCAATCACATAATCGACATGGCGTGTGCCGAGGGTTCCCGGATAGCCCAGATATTGCACCTGCACAGGAGCAGGACGTAAGGCCAGTACTGCACTGCGGTTGTGGGAGGTATAACCGGTTAAGTCCACTAATATATCAATTTTATCTGCCCGAATCCGGGCCGCAAGTTGTTCTATAGATAAGGTTTTAACTTCTTCAAAACGATCAAACCCAGCTTTAATACGCTTGCCTATATCACTGTCATCATCCGGACCTACTGAATAAGCAATAACTTCAAAACGATTGCGATCATGTAATTCAAAAACTTCCGCTATCACATAAGCAATGGGATGCTTGCGAAAATCAGCAGATAGATAGGCAATACGCAATTTGCCATGCTGATGGATCACGGGACTGACAGGAGATGAAGGCTTAAATGGCTCAATCTCTCTTGCCGCATGGTGACGGGCGCAAATCTGTTGTAAAGCCGGATCATCTGACAAACTCATAAAAGCAAAAGGTGCTATTTCATAATCTTTGCCTGCTGCCGTTGCCTGTATAAGCTGTTGCGACAAGGACTGCCATTCCTGCCAGGCACAGATTTTTTGTAAGTTATGAGTAAGCATGGCCAGCGTCTTGAATAAATCGGGTTGCAGGCACAGGGCTTCCCGACATGCGACATTAGCTTCCATCAAATGTTCCTGCTTGCCAAGTATTACGGCTAAGGAATTATGTGCTTCGGCTAAATCCGGCTTTAAGGCTATTGCCTGTTGATAGGCTGCCAGGGCTTTATCATCCTGTTCTAGGTGAGCAAAAGTATTTGCCAGGGTATTATAAGCTTCAGCAACATCCGGTTTTAACTGAATGGCTTTCTGGCAGGTACTTAAGGCTTCTTCATGCTTGCCTTGCGAATTTAATGCGCCTGCCAAATTGTTATAAGCACCGGCAAAACCGGGTTGCAGTTTCAAGGCATGGCGATGCATCTCACAGGCTTCAGAGAATTTCCGGGCTTTTTTCAAGGCACAGCCCAAGTTCGTATAAGCCCGGGCATAAGTGGGTTTATAATGAATGGACTGGCGATAAGCATTAATGGCCTCATCCAGATGATGCTGTTCATATAAAACCAAACCCAGGTTATTATAGGCTTCAGCAAACTGGGGATTTTTATGAATAGCCTGCCGCAATGCCGTTTCCGCTTCAACCCAGCAGTTTTGATGCTGTTTCACCAGGGCCAAATCATAATAAGCTTCAGCGGATACTTGCAAGCTTAAAACTTTATTGGCTGCCGCTTCAGCGTGTGCTAAATGACCAGTGGAGGCATAAAGCATAACAGCCAATCGCCATAACTGTGTTGCCTGAGGATACAGGGCTGCTGCCTGTTGCAACTGCTTTAATGCCTCAGCAACATGCCCACGCTGAAATAATCCTAATATTGATTGACAGGCAGTATCAATCAATGCCTTGTGTTTAACAGATTTTCCAGTTTTTTGATTTTTAATGGAAAGTAGTTTTTTTCTAGATTTGTTTTTTTTTGGCATATTTTTATCTAAAGTGCAAAGGAAATTAATTTGAGTTTGGTATAGGCTCAATCAATACTAGGAGGCTGTCCGAGAACACAAGACCTACTGCGGAAAAGCTGGATTTGGTCAGATTTCTCCCTTATTTTCGTTAAATATACCCAATATTCGCCTCAAATAATGAAAAAATCTGCCTCAAACCAG
>NZ_JAUCGJ010000095.1 GCF_030378065.1 Candidatus Venteria ishoeyi
ACTCGCGTGTTTGCGGTGTTGGCATCGGTGATTGATACCTGCCGTAAGCGAGATGTTTCTCCTTGGCGTTATCTGGAAAAGGTTATTGGAGAGCGGCGGGCAGGGAGAAGCGCTCCGGCTTTGCCTGCCGCTCAGGTGGAGGGGGTCTGAATGGTTACCGTAAATCCAATTTTTGTTCAAAACTTTTTTGCCAATAATTATTCATGATAAAAACTCCTTAAATGTTCCAGTCTAATGGGGCTTGTAAATACCAGTGTTTCTTATGAAGCTCAATGTCACGTAATGTTTGCGCTAATTCCGATTGTTCTGGTAAATTAAGCGTAAAATCAGGGAATTTAGGTCTTATTATATTTTTCATTTTTCTAAATTCACCTTGCACTGCATAACGATTAATTTCCTGCAACAATAACTCTAACCCCCAATCATCTGCATCATTTTGACTCACCGGAGCAATCGGGACATTTTCAACGGTGGTTTGTTCAAAACTGCCAAATCCTTCAAGATTAGGATCAGAAAAAGTATACTCTTTAAGAAAACTTGCCTGTTCTTGTGGCTTAAGTGAATCATTGGTAACTCGTAATACTTGCTGATTCTCATTTTTATCCCAGCTTTCCAATAAATTTCTTTGCAAGAGCAATTGTTGCCAAATATCAGAAAATTTAATCTCTGGTGCAAGATGATGATATGGTTTTTTACCTTTATAAAACACCAGACTTGTTTTACCCCGTTCTGGTATAGTGAGTATCAGGGAAATATCAAATTCAATTTCGTCTACTTTTTCAGCTTTTCCTTTTAAATTGCCAAAACGATAGTCTTCTTTTGCATCTAGCAATGATGTTACTGATTTTTGTTGTATTAAGCTTTCTTGAATCCAAGTAGGTAATGGTTTCATCGCTTTTCCCCGTTTATTCAATTTTTCCTTATCTTTTTTTTCTAAGAATGCATATGATTCCTCATGAGGTTCAATTTTCACCAACTTTCCTAACCATAATGGATCATCAGTCATCCAGATGTCCCAAGTACCCTGTTCAGGGGGAAATACCTTTTTCTGGTTTAACGACTCTTTTCCTGTATCAGTAAGTACATAATTTTTAAATTTTTTATTGTATTCAATTAAATTATAAGACTCACATACCTTTAACCACCGTTTACCAACGGTTTCCGGTCTGCCTCCCAACAAATTTTCAGCAATCGCTTTTGCAGAAATGCCAGATGGTTCTTGTGCCAATAACAATACTGCATGAATCTCATCCCGCTTCTGTGCCTTTTCTATTTCTGCAATTACACGATAACGTTCAATCTTTAATTGACGTTTTAATACCAATTCCATGTTATTTCTCCCAGGTTGATGTAGTAGGTACAGATTCCGCTAATGCCTTGAGTTCAGGATAACGATCATTTATCAAGCGTTGTCGATTGCCAACCAATACAATTTGATAACGGGCGCGTGTTACTGCTACATTAAGTCGATTTGGACTACCTAAAAATACGGTGGGATAATTTTTTACAAAAGATAACAATACAAAATCGGCTTCATGCCCCTGAAAGCGATCTACCGTACAAACATCAATATTTATGTCCTTTTTTTGTTTGTTACCCAAATAAAAATGCTGAAATCCCTGATTTTGTTTGGTCAACTTACGTAACTCACCACGCAATAATTTTTCCTGCCCTCGGTAAAAACTCAAGACAGCCACTGTCCAAATTTTTCCCTCTGGATGTGGGTTAGACTTAACCCATTCATGAAATTTTTTTATTTCCGTAATAATTTCCATTGCTTCTTTACGATTGCTATTGCCTTTATCATCTCTATCTGGTTTTACATCCAACCAGATAGCCCGTTTTGCATAACGGGAATATGACCAAGTTCGGCGTTCTGCCATATCTTCTGGATGGTTTAATGCCTGTCCATGATAAATATGCTCACGGGAATAATCAGCAATTTCTGGATGCATTCGATGTTGGTATTCCAGTAAAACATGGCGTTGTTTTAATATGTATTCTGGTAAACCATCAGTTAATGCTGTACCTTTTTTCTGTCCTTCACATCGCTCAAATCCAGTTTGTAATGATTCCAATACTGAGGGCAAAGCAACACGGCGAATACGCTCAATACCTCGTTGCACTTGCTCTTTTTTATTGGCAGGTAACAAATCTTGAACTTGTGTATTTAAACGTTCAACTTGCTTGCTTTGGCTTTGACGATTTTCATATTGTCGTGCCAAACGCCAGGCAATTTCTCCACCCCAGGTCTTATCCTCTTGATTATTTAAGCCACAGCGTTTGTGCCAGGCAATAAATCTCCGATTGAGTGTAGATAAACTGGATGTATCCCCTCGTAAATTTGCGATATCCAATGGCAATGATAGTTCTCTTTTCAGCAGGTTTTCTGGGGTATCTGCAATAATGGAAGCAGAATTTAAGGTCAGTTCATCTGATTGTGTATTACCAAACAAAACTTTACCTTTATATGCTTCAGCTTGGTTTTGATAAGCTTTCAATACTTTGGGTTCTTTACTTGCAACCAATGTTGCCCCATTCTTAGGAGATTGCATCATCTGAAATACATCTAAACAAGCATCCCGAGATACCGGATCAGGTAGTGTAGATTCTATGTTTTCTGCCATCGCTTCATCATCGACATAAGGCGATAATTGGCGTGGATCACCTACTAAAATCCACCGTTTTGCCCATAAAGCAGGCACTAAAAACTCCTGAAATAAGGTTTTACTGGATTCATCCACAATCAATACATCAAATACTGGGGTAACTTCTCTTTTCCCCTTTATGTCAGGATGTTGCAATATACCTAAAGTTGTACCACAAACAAGATTAGCACTATCTAAAATGATTTTTGTAATTGTGCTGTTGTCTTCACCGTTTAACGCACCCAATAGTTGCTGTTGTGCTTTGTTACGTGGATTTTGTTTTAATAAAAACTCAGTCAACCGTTTTTTTTCAGTATACAATAGCTTTTCATATTGATAAGGTCGTACCAAATCCGAAAGGTTTTTTTTCTCTCCAATTCGTACAGGAATTACTTGATCACGATAAGGGTTGTCATCAACCATTAAACGCTCTAATACATTATCTACTGCCACATGAGTGGAAGCGCACAATAATACCCGTTTATCCTGAGCAATCAGTTGTAATATCAACTCACAAATGGTAGTCGTTTTACCAGAACCTGGCGGACCTTCAAGAAAAGCAAAATCAGGTGTATTCAGTGCAGTTTCTACAAATTCACGCTGACTATCAGTACCGGGGCGTTGTGAATCAGTGAGCAGTTTCCAATCTTGTATGGTATTTTTTTCTGGAACTGACCATCCAATATGTTCGGCATCTTCAAATAATCGTAATAAAGGGCGATGTTCCAGTTGAGGGGCATTTTGTAGATTTCGGATAGCTTCCAACTGTTTTTGTATCTGGTAAGTATTAGGGCGCAATAATAACCATTGCTTATTTTCATCCGGTTTATTTCCCAACAACAAGGCATTACGTAGTGGATCACGATCCAATATGCTTATTTCATTTTTTCTATCAAAAGACCAACAATGTTTTTTATCTTGCCCCTCTGGATCACGAGCTTCAGCTTGATATACTTTATCGGTATTGTCATCCAAAAATAACTGAAATACCGACTCTGGCAGATCAGGGCGATCATCAGGTTCAACTAAATTGATCCAGCAACCTTTTTCTTTCAGTAATAAATATTCTTTTTTTGGTTTACGTTCCAGACAAAGGCGAAGTTGTTTCTCATCTCGCTGCAAAATCTTTAATTCATCTATTTTCTCCGAAGGTGCTTCAATAGTATTTGCTTGATAAACAATTTTCTGATTGCCATCCAAAAACATTTTTGTAATAGCATCTGGTTTTTCGCTATCTTTAACTTTCAAGCTGACCCAATAGCCTTTTTCTCCAGGTTTACCGCTATTTGCTTTCCACTTCGCAACATAACGTGGTGGACTGGTTTGCCAAGCTATACGCAATACAGCGGCATCACTTTCCAAGTATTTCTTAAACCGCTCCAGATAACTGTGAAAATCACCCAAACCAAAAACGGTCATGCTCATTAAAATATCTGGCCGGGAAACGTTTTCTGTCAGATTGGCGTAATGTAATAGAGCCATTATCTTCTCCATATTTAAGTTAACAATATCATGCAATAAAAGCAATTAATATTCCATATAATATTACTATTTGATTCAATTACTTA
>NZ_JAUCGJ010000009.1:0-44283 GCF_030378065.1 Candidatus Venteria ishoeyi
CAGGATTTTTATTCATTTTCAAGGCGTGAAAACAGGCGCATAGCAAGCTATGTAACTGTTTTCACAACGCAGAAAATGGAGGAAAAGACCAGCCAAGTTGCTGAAGTTATAAAATTCTCACTCCTTAGTATAAGACCGAAGCGGTTTTTTGCACCATCAGTGCAAAAAGAAGCTTACGTCGAATTCAGATTAATTAGCCACCAATTAAAACCGTCGGCATACCCATGGCAATCATATCCGGCGGACCCAGGCACATAGCATTATCCAGCATTCTGGCTGCGGGAAACATACCGATTAACACGGTAAAGGAACCTTTGAGTATAGGGCCGCCGACATGGGGTACCACGACATTGGTCATTGGACAGACGTGCATGTCTAATATCCGTGCGGCAGGCATACTGCCAATTAACACGGTTGGAAAACCGATGATAATAGCACCGCCATGCATGGTAGGATCACCCATTCTTGCTGCTGGAAACCCCACATTACCTCCTTGGACTGGAAATTTAATTCAAAATCCGTATAATCACACGGTTTTATTTTTGTTCAATTTTTTTAGTTTTAGGTGAGTAATGATAGCAAATAAATCGATTTTTGTTGCAGTATTAATGGGTTCTGACTCTGATCTGCCTTTGATGCAAACAACATTGGATACGCTTAAAAAACTCGCGGTTCCTTATGAAGTAAAAATCACTTCGGCCCATCGCACACCAACGGCAACCAAAGAATATGTGGCAGACGCTGAAGCGCGTGGCTGCGGCGTGTTTATCGCAGCAGCAGGTCTGGCAGCGCATTTAGCGGGTACGGTTGCAGGCTTAACCCTGAAACCGGTTATTGGTGTACCGATTGATGCAGGCCCGTTGCAGGGTATGGATTCGTTGTTATCAACCGTGCAAATGCCTGGTGGTATCCCGGTTGCTTGCGTTGCCATTGGTAAAGCAGGGGCTAAAAATGCCGCTTATCTGGCTGCTCAAATGTTGTCACTGGCTGATGAAAACCTGACAGAGCGTTTACATCAGGAACGTGCTGATAACGCGGCTGCGGTGATTGCTAAAGACCAAGCCTTGCAGGCACAACACGCTTAATTCTTAAGCCAGTTTTGAGTCCAACACAGCTACGCCGAGTTTGCCACAGCCTGCGCCGTGGCGGCATTATCGCCTACCCCACCGAAGCCGTGTGGGGGTTGGGCTGTGATCCCCGCAATGCAGGCGCGGTACGGCGTTTATTAGCGCTTAAACAACGTCCTATGCACAAGGGGCTGATTCTGGTTGCGGATAATTTGCAGGTATTATCACCCTGGCTATTACCGCTGCCAGAAAAACTGCGCATTCGCATACAACAGCCATCAGTGCATCCCATCACCTGGGTTTTAGCGGCTCACCCGCGATGTCCGCGCTACTTACGTGGCAAACATGATACACTGGCAGTGCGTTTAAGCATTCATCCAGCCGCGCACAATATGCGGAATTTATGCAGGCAATGGCGTGGCCCGTTGGTTTCTACCAGCGCAAATTTTACAGGTCACGTGCCTGCCCGCAGTTTGTGGGATTTGCGGCGTAGTGGCGTATTAAAACAAGTTGATGATTATTTGCCAGGATTGACAGGCGGTTTATCCGTTCCCAGTGAAATTCGCGATCCTGGTAGTGGTAAGGTGATACGGAGTGGCCTATGATTACAGTGCGGTTTTTTGGCAGTTTGCGGGAACAGGTGGGTTTTGCTGAGCAACAAATCAGCGCAGCGCCTGAACAAACAATAGCGCAGGTATGGCAACAGGTTTGCCCTGATTTCCCCCGACCTGAAAATACACTGAGTGCGTTAAACCAGGAATACATGGACTTTAACACCCCGGTTCAGGCAGGTGATGAAGTGGCATTTTTCCCACCTGTGACGGGAGGTTGATATGTCGGTACAACTGACTGAACAGGCATTTAATCCCTGGCAAATACTGCAAACCCATGAAAGTCAGCTTGAGGCGCGTTATGGCAAGGGGCACTGGGGCGCGGCAAGTCATTTTATTGGCACCATGCGGGATTTAAATGAAGGTGACAGCGTACAGGCCATGTTTCTGGAGCATTATCCCGGCATGACTGAGACCTACCTGAAAAAAATCAGTGATGAAGCCCTGCAACGCTGGGATATTCTCGATACCTTGATCTTGCACCGGGTGGGTACCATTTTACCTGGTGAAAATATTGTTCTGGTAGCGGCCTGGGCCAGTCATCGTGGGCCAGCGTTTGATGCCTGTCGTTATTTGATTGAAGAGCTGAAACATCGCGCACCCTTCTGGAAAAGAGAAACCTTGCCCGATCAAGCACGTTGGGTCAGCGAAAATACACCGGCCTGAATACAAGTTGGTGTTCAGTGACCGCTTCTTTTAGCCGGGATACGACTAAAAGCCACTAATACCTCAATATAAACCATTGATTCCAACAAAAAACCCGTAACAAACCAAAGGATTTCCATTTTATGCGATTTCATTTCCCAGGTTTTGGCATTTTATGCATTTGCTTTAGTTTGCTGAGCATAGCAGAAAGTCAGGCAGAAGATTCACTGACGCTGAATCTGCCGATCATGACTTATAATTGTTTCACCTGTCACGGCGACCGGGGTATCAGCCAGGGGGCTGCTCCTTCTTTGCATAAGCTGCCGGCAAAATATATTCGTCAGACCTTGCTGGAATATCGCGCAGATCGTCGTCCTGGTACAATTATGCCACGTATCAGCAAAGGTTTTTCTCCACAAGAATTGAATGCGCTGGCAAATTATATTGCGCAATTACCCTAGGGCATATCCATGAACAGAAGACATTTTTTACAAATGAGCGGTTCCGGTTTGGTGGGATTACTGGGTTTAGCTGGTTGCACTGAAACCCAAGTACGACCAGGTTTTACAAAAGCCAAAGTTATCGTTATTGGCGGCGGTTTTGCAGGCAGTACCGCAGCTAAACACTTACACCTGTTTAATCCTAATCTGGATATTACCTTAATTGAAGCAAATGCGCGTTATACCACAGGGCCTGGCAGTAACTGGGTATTGGCGGGTTTACGCGATATATCTTCCATCCGTTTTAATTATGTAAAATTAGCGCAAAATTATGGCATTCGTTACGTACAGGATACTGTCACAGCAGTTGATGCGGATAAGCAGCAAGTACACCTGCAAACCGGGGCCAAGCTGGATTATGATCGCCTGATTGTTGCGCCCGGTACGGATTTTCGTTGGGATACCATAGAAGGTTATACGCCTGAGATTGCCAATACTTTGATTCCCCATGCCAGTAAGGGTGCTGCGCAACTGGAATTATTACACAAACAACTGCAAACCATGAAAAATGGGCGGCGGGTGGTTATCTCAGTCCCTGCTGCACCTTATTCCTGCCTGGTTGCACCTTATGAACGTATCAGCCTGATTGCACATTATCTGAAACAGCATAAACCACGCTCCCGGATTTTAGTGCTGGATAGTAAGGATAATTTTGCACAGCAGTCTTTATTTGAAAGTGGCTGGAAAAAACTCTACCGTTATAAGCGCAGAAACAGCCTTATCCAGTGGCGCTCCTTATCCAAGGGCGGTAAAGTCGTGGCTGTGGATGCCAAAAAACAACGTCTGATAACGGAATTTGATCATTATAAAGGCGATGTATTGAATGTCATTCCTCCGCAAAAAGCCGCTGCACTGGCAGATATGATTGGTCTAAGCGATGCCTCTGGCTGGTGTCCGGTAAATCCACAGACTTTTGAATCCACCCAAATACCTAAAATCCATGTGATTGGTGATGCCGCGCAAGCCTCACCGATGCCTAAATCTGCTTTTTCCGCTAACTCCCAGGCTAAATCCTGTGCCGCTACTGTTGCCGCATTGCTGGATGGGAAAACCCTGCCCACACCTTCCTGGCTGAATACCTGTTACAGCCTGATCGGGCCGCAGTATGGCATATCCAACACCATGATTTATCGCCTGGACGCTAAGGGTCAGATATTTGCCATGCCCGATGCGGGTGGCGACAGTCCTGCAAATAGTAATAAACAACTGGAAGCGGTCTATGCTGATAGCTGGTATAACAATATTACGCAGAATAGTTTTGCATAGCTTGGTCAAAAAATTTGTGGATCACGCTCATGCGCCAACAAAAAATCAAAGAAACGCCGGTCATCCGCTTTGACTGGGCAATCAAATATCTCCTCAGAGATAAAGCAAATTTTGATGTACTGGAAGGCTTTTTAGCGGAAGGGAAAATTGAAATGGCTCAGAAAATGCGCAAAGATGGTCTGGAACTTACCTTAATCAGTAAATATACCGGCTTATCAATTGCCGAAATTAAACAATTGGATGTAAATTAAGATGCGCCGTCACTTAATACTTTTTTTATGTCTGTTACTCTTATCCGCTTGCAGTCTCACCCCTGAAAAAACAGAAAATGAACAACAACGGCAACAACAGTGGCTAGCCAAGCAAGCACAACTAAATAAGCTCAGCCACTGGAAAATCAATGGCAGTATTGCAGCCTATTCCCAGCAGGAAGACTGGAGTGCGCGTTTTCACTGGCGACAGCAAAATCAGGCTTATAGCTTACGTTTACATGCCCCTCTGGGACAAGGCATGTTGAATTTAAGTGGTGATGAACAGGGGGTTATCTTAAAAACTGCCCAGCAAACCCTGCGCGCAAAAACGCCTGAAGCCCTGCTTAAAGATGATGCCGGTATCAGTATGCCGGTCAGTTATCTGTATTATTGGATACGCGGCTTGCCAGTACCCACGCAGCCGATAACAGCGCAGCAGTGGAACCAGAAAAATCAGCTTGCAGAACTACAACAAAATGGCTGGGTGATTGAATACGAACGTTATCAACAATGGGACGGGGTATTGCTGCCTAAAAAACTGCGTATTAAAAATGACCAGTACCATGCCAAAATCGTGATTTCTCGTTGGGAATTAAAATGAGCGCACAACCCAGCCTATTGCCTCCGATACCCGCTCGCCATGAATACCGTTTAGTGGGTTTATTATTATTAACCGTTTATGCGGTGCATTGGCCCAATTTACCCATCTGGGGCAGTCAGATTCTTCTGGCTTTGCATTTTCTGCTGTTTCTGCTCTGGCAACCTTTATACAATCTGGATAATTTTTTATCGGCTAAAAAACTGCTGTTATCTGTTTTTTTTATGCTGATTTGCGTTCTATTCATGCATCCCTTGTGGTTATTTATCTGGAAAGTCATATTAGCAGGCTTAATGGCAGGACGTGTATTGCCCGATGTGCGTGGCAGAATGCTGAACCTGACGGGGATTGTTTTTCTGTGTCTATGTCTGTTTATTTTTGATCTGCCACGTTTATTTGCAAATCCCTGGCTGGACAGTGCCTTGTATGAGCAGTTTTTTCTGATAACTCCGGTTTTGATTGCACCGTTTTTCTTGCTTAATGCAGAAAAAGCAGATGGCTTAAACAGTGATATTAACTTTTTTCATGGTCTGATTTTTTCTTTATTATTGATACTGATTGCCCTGGTGACGCTGTGGAGCCTGCAATACGCACCCGTGGCTTACCCGGTGGCGCTGTTTCGCGCTGCCTTATTGCTGACTTTAATCATTTTGTTAATCAGTGCTGTCTGGTTGTTAGCCGGTGCCGGACAATCTCTGCAACAACTCTGGTCGCCGCACCTGCCAGGCAGTAGTAGTAGTTTTGAACAATGGTTGGCAACTTTAAGCCAACCCGGCAGTACCAAAACCATGACGCCAGAGCAGTTTCTGGAATCGGGGCTGCAACAACTCAAGCAGATTCCCTGGATTACCGGCGTAGGCTGGACCTCCAATTATGGGCATGGTGCATTAGGTGATGAAGATCGTTATAAAGCCAGCATCATTGCCCAGTCCCTGGAAGTCGTGGTGTTTGCTCGCCACCCCATACAAGGCAGTTATTACGCGCATATCAAACTGTTGGTACAGTTGCTGGAGCATTTTCACCAGGCGCGGCGGCGTGAAGAAGATTTTGCGCAGCAGGCGCATTTGCAGGCGATTCATGAAACCGGGGCCAAACTCACCCATGACATTAAAAACCTGTTACAGTCTTTATATGCTATTACCTCAGCGATTCAGACCAGCCAACCAGCACACTTTGGTGAAACCCAGCGTTTGCTGCAAGGTCAGTTGCCGCACCTGAGCCAGCGCCTGAAACGTACTCTGGACAAGCTGCAACAGCCATCGCAATCAGTCTATTCCACCACGCCAGTGCGGGTCTGGTGGGATAATCTCTGTGCACGTTATCGTAAACGTGATATTGAATTTACCATGCGTATTATGTGGAATGCCAATATTCCGGAAGAGTTATTTGATAATGTGGTAGAAAATCTGATGGAGAACGCCTTAAACAAACGTAACCGGGAATCTGAACTTGAAATCCGGGTCACCCTGGAAACCACGGAAAACCAGGTTTCCTTAACAGTATGCGATAATGGCAGCTCAGTATCACCAGAAATTGAAAAACAGTTGCTTAATCAACCGGTACCATCCCGTGATGGTTTTGGTATTGGTTTATATCAGGCGGCAAAACAAACCATCCACACGGGTTATCGCCTGCATATCACCCATAATCAAACTGGACAAGTTTGTTTTGAATTGGCTAGCGTATAAAAAATGCTGTAAGCGATGCCTATTTGATTCCTGCAAGTTTTAAAATATGTTTCTTTATTCATCATTCTGCACAGCATTTTTTGGATTTATGTACCATGTTTAGTTTTTATCGGATTACCAATACTGGATTTTACATTGGCCTGCTTATTTTATTATCGGCTTGCGGTGGCGGCGGTGGTGGCAGCCCAACCTCTGAAACACCACTCTCCCCGCAAGCTGATATTACAAGCGAAACACCCGCAGAAACATCACCTATAGTTGCTTCTGTATGGGATCAGCAATTAATGGTCTTGATTCAAGAACATGAATTAAGCGGCGATCCCCGCAAGCAGATTTTTCCTTCAATTGAATCCCCCCTGGCGCAATTAGGACGAGACTTGTTTTTCTCCAAGGCACTCGGTGGTGATGTCGATGTGGCTTGCGTCAGTTGTCATCACCCCATGCTGGGTGGTGCAGATGACTTACCCTTAGCAGTCGGTGTCAGTGCAGAACTGCCTGATGTGCTTGGCCCAGGGCGTAAGCAAGCTGCGGTTGCCGGTTTTTTTGATGGTGGCCCGAATGTGGCGCGTAACACACCAACGGTGTTCAATGCCGGTTTATGGCAAAAGGTTTTGCTGCACGATGGTGGCATTGAACGTTTAGAACAGGGGATACGCAGCCCTGAAACCCAATTTGGGCAGCCCGATCCCAATGTTGGCGCAGACCTGGTAACGGCGCAAAACCGTTTTCCACTGAGTACCTTTTCTGAGATGCGTGGTTTTAGCTTTTTTCCACAACACCTCAGCCATGAATACCGCCAGCAAATAGCCTTGCGTCTCAGTCAGCAAAGTTTGCCCAATTACTGGCTAACAGCTTTTCAGCAGGCTTTTAACAGCGATGCCGGGGCTGAGACCTTAATTGATATAAGCCATATCAGCGAAGCTTTAGGTGCGTATGTTAATTCGATGATTTTTGTGGAATCCCCCTGGAAAGCCTATGTTGAAGGGGATTTAAGCGCACTCAGCGACACTGCCAAACGGGGAGCCATCACATTTTTCAGCAGCCATGAGCAAGGCGGCGGCGCTTGTTTTGAATGTCATCAAGGAGATTTTTTCACGGATGAGGATTTTCATGTTTTAGCCATACCGCAAATCGGGCGGGGCAAAGGGCACGGTATAACGGGTGATGATGATTTTGGACACTTTAATGCCACGAAAAATCCCCAGGATCGCCATGCGTTTCGCACGCCAAGCTTGCTCAATGTCGGACAAACCGCGCCTTATGGACATAGCGGCGCTTATTTGACTTTAGAGGCAATTATCCGTCATCAACTGGATATTAATGCTGCCGTTATTGTTTATGATTATCAACTCTCTGCGCTGTCATCCATACAAGCCGGTATTCAGCAGCAAAATGCCAAAACCAATACTGAAAACGCCTTGGCAGATTTGCAAAAACGTACTGAAGATCAAGAAAAACTGCCGGTTATCAATATGAGCGATGAGCAAATTGATGAACTGGCCGCGTTTCTGCACAGTCTTACCGATCCCTGTATTCTTGATAGAGCTTGTCTGGCTCCCTGGCTGCCTGACAATCATAGCGGTGGCCCGGATCATTTACGCTTGAATGCGGTAAATCAGCAGGGTGACTTGTTGTAAAATCTGAGTGAGGGATTACCCGTCATTTAATACAAAAAACCCGTATTTCACTATAGAAATACGGGTTTTTTTATTTAATTTGAAATCAAATCAAAGCGATATAGGGTTCAGCTTAGAAGCTTTTGCCAACACCGATACCGAATACCCAAGGATTCAGTTTAACTTTGGTTTCAACGATACCTGTATCAGAAGTAATTTTGGCAGTAGGCTCTAAAGCAATGTATTTAACATCAGCATTTAAGAACCAGCCATTGTCCATCATGAAATCTGCACCAATTTGTGCGGTTAAACCGAATTCATTTTCAACTTCAGCTTTAGTAATATTATTCAGTACTGAGCTCAGATTATTATCTGCTTTCTCACTATAGAAAAATGTATAGTTGATACCAGCACCAACATAAGGCTGGAATTTAGCGTCAGGCATGAAATGATATTGTGCGATCAAAGCCGGTGGTAATACACCGGTTTCCATGATTTTGAGGCCTTTAGGTGCAGTGCCACCAGTAGGAACTTGTAAAAGAGGAATACTTTCACCACTCACTTCCACATCATGTTTGGTAGGAATATCAAGCAGTAATTCCACACCCCAGTTTTTGGAGATCATGTAGGTGATGTCGATATCCAGAGTGGCTTTACTTTGCGCTTCCACCGCGCTATCTTTTAACTCAGTACCATCAAGCTTCAGATTTTCACTGGTACCACTAGGTGCAATGTTAATAATACGACCACGAACCAGAATGTCACCGGCTTCATGTGCATAAGCAGGAATGCTGGCGGCAAAAGCGGCAGCAATACTGAGAGAGAGTGCGGTTTTTTTCATCATGGACATCTTTCATTCTCCAGAATTAATCAATATTTACAGTGTGGCATGAATACAACACTATAAAGTGTTTGTTATTAGTCTTAAGAAACTATCTATTGCCTATTTACAGGCTCTTAAGATAGGTTTTAGACACGTTAAAATCTCTAAACGTTGTTATTATACCACTTTATAATGAAATTAATATGCCTATTTGATTTTTTATCACAGATAAACCTTATGGTTATTCAATGGGTGTTCGATATACGTGTTGTTTTTTCTGCCCTATGGTTTAAGGAACGAGGATTTTATAATTCTCGAAACCAAGCTGGCCTTTTTCTCCATTTTCTGCGTTATGCCTGTTTGGACTTAGGCAGTTACATAGCTTGCTATGCGCCTGTTTTCATGCCTTGAAAATGAACAAAAATCCTGCGCCCGGTTTCGGTTCTTATTTCATCCTCGTTCCTAACGTCCACGTAAAAACAATTGATCCAACTGCTGCATATCCAGTTGCACCCAGGTTGGACGACCATGATTGCACTGATTGCTACGCGCGGTATTTTCCATATCACGCAGCAGCGCGTTCATTTCATCCAGACTGAGACTGCGGTGCGCGCGTACTGAACCATGACAGGCCATAGTTGCCAATACCCTGTCCATGTGCTCATGCAAACGTGGACTGTTTTCAAAAGTCATCAAATCTGCAATCACATCGCGCAATAATTGCCCAGCATCGGCTTTGCGTAGTAGCACGGGAATCTGACGTAACAAAAGTGTCTCCGGTGCAGCACGGGAGACTTCAAAGCCTAGTTCAGTAAAAAACTTTGTAGATTGCTCCGCTTGATCAGCTTCCCGCTCAGTGACTGAAATACTGACGGGCACTAATAAATGCTGGCTTTGTATGCTTTGTTTAGCATGTGCTGTTTTCATCTGCTCATATACAATACGTTCGTGCGCTGCGTGCATATCCACAATCACTAATCCTTGAGCATTTTCCGCGAGAATATAAATGCCTTGTATCTGCGCCCGTGCATAACCAAGAGGTGGCAATGGATTTTCCGTTGCTGGCGGTAAATGTACTTTTGCGGCAGCATCTGCGGCGGCACTGGCTTGCTGAAAGAACTGGGTATATTGCTGATTTGCTTCTTTAATTTTCAATGGGTGCTGTCTGGGAAGCGGAAATGGGGTATTTTTTTCAGCAAAATCGGGACGGTCTAAAGAGGCAATATTGGCTTTATTTTCAGATATGCTGGCATTTATTGTATTGGCATTCACAGGCGCGTTGGATAATCCCGGGTTTTGTGCTGTATTTTCCGCTTCAGTGGCTTGCGGGCGGGTTTGTGCCAGACAATCAGTCACTGCACGAAACAGAAAATCATGTACCCAGCGACTTTGGGCAAAGCGCACTTCATGTTTGGTGGGGTGTACATTCACATCAACCTGACTGGGATCAATATCCAGATACAGCACATAAGCCGGATGGCGTCCACCGTATAACACGTCCTGAAAAGCCTGACGCACTGCGTGATTAATCAGCTTATCGCGGATAAAACGTCCATTAAGAAAAAAATACTGCATATCAGCCTGGGCGCGGGAAAAAGTGGGACTTGCCACCCAACCGCTGAGTTTCATGCCGCTTTGCGCTGTGTCCACGCTCAGCGCGGCAGCACTGAAATCCTTGCCACACACTTTGGCAATACGCTGTAGTTTTTCATTATCTTCAGTTGCCGGACGTAAGGATAGACTCAGTTTATTGTGATAATTCAGTTGCAGATTCAAATTGAAACGGCTTAAACCGATACGCCGCACCACATCCTGTAAATGCCCCCATTCGGTTTTTTCGCTGCGCAGAAATTTACGCCGCGCGGGGGTGTTATAAAACAGGTCACGGATTTCAACGCAAGTGCCGACCGGGTGACTGGTAATTTCCGGCTCAGCAGAATGATTAGGTTCCAGCATCATCGCATACGCACGCTCGGCATCAATAAAGTGTGAAATTAGTTTCACCCGTGCAACTGAACCGATACTGGCCAGCGCTTCACCACGAAATCCCAGGCTGCCAATTTGTTGCAAATCACGCAGATTATGAATTTTACTGGTCGCATGGCGGCTAAGTGCTAGTTTTAATTGTTCTGCGCGGATACCATGCCCATTATCGCGCACCCGAATCAAGGCAATACCACCCTGCTCAATATCCACTTGAATTTGACTGGCTCCAGCATCCAGACTGTTTTCCAGAAGTTCTTTCACCACCGAGGCAGGACGTTCAACAACTTCCCCCGCAGCGATCTGGTTGGCAATAGTGGCAGGTAATAAGGTGATAGCGGCAGGTGTTGGCATGGTTATGTCATATCAGTTAAGGTGTGTTAGCTCTATTTTATCAGATTCAGATTTCCTAATTCACTTGCATTCGGTGTAAACTCATTCACTGCTTAAAGACCGCAATTGGCAAATAACCATGTTTTTATTCAAAGTATTTTTAAAAAATTATAAAGCCATTAAACTGGTTCGTGAAAATAAAACCATCGTACTGATATTTCTTGGTTTTTCAGTTTTATTTGCAATCTATATGATGGCATTTGAAGGCTTAAACCTGATTGACAGCTATTATTTTCTGGTCACGACAGCCACGACTGTCGGTTATGGCGATATTTCACCAAAAAGTGATGTGGGCAAACTGCTGGTGACCATTTATATGGTCATCGGCATTGCATTACTGGGATTATTTTTAGGTAAAATAACGGATCTGATGGTTGACATCAGTTCAAAACGTAAAAAAGGTCTGATTAAAATGAAAACCAGGGTCGACTTGATTATTGCCGGTTATCCGGGAGACGAAAAAGTCAGCAACATTATCACTGAATTGCGCAACGATGAAAGATATAAAAAAGCCACAATTGTTTGCGTTAATCGTCTGATTGAAGAAAAATCACCCTGGATGAATGCGCTTGATGTTGATTATGTGCATGGCGTGGCATCAGACATCAGCATACTTGAAGCTGCCGGCATCAAAAACGCCAAAACGGTTTTAATACTGGCTAATGATCCTGGTTCCATCGAATCTGACGACCTCAACACATCTATTTGCGCGGTTATCAGCCGCATCAATCCGACAGTGCGCACCATCATCGAAAAAGTCCGTCAGGACGACATGCTTTTCAAAATCGCCAATGCCGATACCATCGTTGACATTGCCCCCGCCAGCGTACTGGCGCAGGAAATTCTTGATCCGGGGGCCATTGAACTGCAAAATGCAATTTTTTCCACCGATACCCAGGGTACACAGTTCAATTTTACCTATGAAGGCGAGGAAATCCGCTGGAGCGATTTGGCATTATCTATCTTAAAACGTGATGCCATTCCTGAAGGGTTTAAAAATCCTGGCGCAGTAAATTTCAATTTATTACCACGCCAGGAGGATAAGGTGCAGTCACAAGCACTGGTGAAATACCGGGGCATTGAATTGATTAAAGACATGCTTTAGTCAAAAACACTGAAATCTAGCGCATACCCCAAAAAAGTTATGAGATCATTGTTTTGGCGTAATAACTTCATGCACGGAAAAAGCACCGCGAATATCACCCGCCTTAAAACCGGTGGCTTTATCATCGGGATACAGTGCATTAATTTGTTTTTGCACATTGGGAGGAATTTCTGTACCGTGACATTTCAGGCAAACTGGCTGGGTAGGAATGGCTTTCATATAACGGAATTCCTGATATCCTGCTTCTCCTTCCGTAACCAGGCTTGCTTCCATTTTTACCGGATCTTCACCTTTGGCTTTGCGCTGTTCAAAATCCTTCAGCATAGCCATTTCCCATTTATCCGGGGTGTTTTTTGGATTACGCGGTTTCAAACTGATGCGGCTGATGTCCTGTGTCTGTTTTTTAGATACATCATCAGTAATTGTAGCGGCTTTATCATTACAAATTGCCAAGGCAGCCATTGGCCCTCCTGCCTTCATACCTGCGCCTAACTCAGCTTTAAGTGCGCCGCCTAACGCCTTCACCGTATTGCGGTAGTCGGATAATTTTTGGCCAGGAAATTCTTCTGCCACTGCTGATGTTGCATTCAAGCCCAGCATAGTTAGTGTCAACATAGAAAGAATTTTGCTACGATGTGAATTTTTTTTCATGAACATACTCCATTAAGATTCTAAAAAAACCTACATTCTGCGCAACTCAATTTGAGTGCGCCAACCCGGTTTTTCAACTCAAATTTTTATGTCTACAGTGAATAAAGTTTATACCAGTCTGCGCGGCATCAGTTCAGTCATTAAAGACATCGGGCGTTTGCGTGAAATTTTATCAATTTTAATCAAACATGGTTTTGGTGTTTTGATTACCCGTTTGCGCCTGGTGGAAGTGATCGGGGTTAAAAACCTGAGTAAAAATCAGGATGATGCAAACAGTCACTATTCCACATCACAGCGTATTCGTATGGCGCTAGAGGAATTAGGCCCCACCTTTATCAAGCTGGGGCAAATTTTATCCACGCGCCCGGATCTGGCATCCCCGGAGCTGATTAAAGAACTTCAGCAATTACAGGATCAGGTGCCGGAATTGCCCTTTGAGCAAATACAGGCGCAGATTGAGACAGAGCTGGGACAACCACTGGCGCAATTATTCAGTGAGTTTGACCGGCGGGCGCTGGCTTGCGCTTCAATTGCCCAGGTGCATCGCGCAGTATTGGCACGCGAGAAAATTGAAGTCGCAGTTAAGGTGCAACGCCCGGAATTAACCAATCGTATAGAACGCGATTTAAATATTCTATATTTCCTGGCGCGGCGCTCGGAAGTGCTGGCTCCCGACTTGGCACTGATTGATCCGGTGGGCATAGTTCACGAATTTGAAAAAGCGATTTATCAGGAGCTTGATGCCAATCGTGAGTTGACGCATTTACAGCGCTTTCAGGAACATTTTGCCGCATTTCCTGAAGTCAAAATTCCCATACCCTATCCGCAATATTGCAGCCAGCGCATCCTGACACTGGAGTTTATTTATGGTGTGAAAATCACTCTGGCCCCCAAACAGTTTCAACTGAAACCCGAAGAGCTTGGCCCACGCCTGATGCGGGTATTATTTCGCATGATTTTTCAAAATGGTTTTTTTCATGGGGACTTACACCCCGGTAATATTCTGGTGCAGGCAGATGGTCGCCTTGTTTTACTGGATTTTGGCATGGCCGGACGGCTCTCCCGCCCACAACGGGATCATATTTTAGATGTCATGATCGGTATCAGTCAGCAGGATTATGCGCTGGTGGCGCGGGCGTTTTATGACATCGGTATCAAAATGCCGGGAGCCAGTTATGATTATGCCGCCTTTGAGCATGATGTGATTTTAATCATGAGTGAACATTTTGAGGATCGCACCCTCGGCCAGATTGAAATCGGACAGTTTTTTATGGCTTTGGTGCGCGGTGCCATCGCGCATAATATCCGAATGCCGTCAACTTATACCTTATTGTTTAAGGCATTGATGACAGTAGAGGGCATTACTAAAAATCTGATGCCTAATCTGAATTTTATTGAAGAGGCACAACCCTTGGTGCAGGAAGTTCTCGCCCAACGCTATCACCCACGCCGGATGCTGCAAGATGGTGGTTATTTATTACTGAGTATGAGTAAATTACTGCGCCAGTTTCCCGATACGGCAAGACAATTGCTGCACGATGCCGAACAGGGGCGTTTATCATTTCGGGTTGAATTAAAACAATGGGACTGTTGGCTGGAAGAACAGCGTAACCTGCGCCAGAGCATGAGTTTGAGTGTGGGTTTCGGGGCTTCAATTATCGCCGCAAGTTTAGCCCTGGACAGTGGCCCGGAAGGCTGGTTTGGCCTGAACATGCCCTCATTAGTGTTATATGGCATTGGCGGTATTTTAGGGTTTTTATTATTGTTAAGGCATTGGCGGTGATTTCACAGGGTATGCACCTATTTATGAAATATCCGGGTTCAATTATTGATGCCGTTGATTAAAGATATATGAGTCATTATAATGAGTCATATAAAGTAATAAATATGAGTCACTTATCATGAATCAATTAACTGTTCGAGGTTTTGGGCCTGAATTGGCGCAATATATAAAACTGCTTGCTGAAAATGAACATATTTCCTTAAACCAGGCTGCATTACGTTTAATGTTAAAAGGGGCAGCACTGGATAATTCTTCCAATTTATGCCAGCTTGGAAATGCTTTAGATGCATTTATTGGTAGTTGGTCTGCTGAAGAGGCACAGCAATTTGATCAACAAACAGCACAATTGCGACAAATTGATGATGAGTTGTGGCAATGAAATTAATGTTGGATACCAATACTTATTCCGCATTAATGAAAAACGATCAAGCTGTTGTCAACATCGTGCGTTGTGTGGAGAAAATCTTCTTATCAGACATTGTCATTGGCGAGCTTCTGTATGGTTTTCGTAATGGCAATCGTTTTTCTCAAAACCACCAACAACTGAACAGTTTTTTAGCCAATCCTTTTGTACAGGAGTTAGTTGTTGAACGTGATACCGCAGATCGTTACAGTCGTATCCTAATCGCTTTGCGAAAAAAAGGTAAACCGATTCCAAGCAATGATCTATGGATTGCAGCCCATGCCATGCAAAAGGGCTGTGAATTATTATCATACGACAAACACTTTTCTCATGTAGACGGGCTGGCATGGTTACATCCGGGCTAAGAACTCAGTTCTTTGTAAAGTGGAATTTTCAACGTATTGATAAAATCCTTATTCCTAAAGTCCAATGATATAATCTATACGTGACTTTTCCTGAAGTATACCTATATAAACTTCCAACAAAATTAAGTAATAAAAAATGACGACACGATTTTTGCAAAAATTAGAATACAGTGCCTGGGAAGCACAATGCAGTTTGATATTCAATTCCCAACCACCATTTACAGAAGATATTGATGATGATATTGCTGTTCAGGAAGCGCAGCCGAAATTAAAAAAGCCCCAGTTATATAAAGTGGTGCTACTCAATGATGATTATACGCCGATGGATTTTGTGATTGAAATTCTGGAGCGTTTTTTTAATATGAACCGAGAAACCGCCGTGCATGTCATGCTTAATGTACATACCAAGGGCAAAGGGATTTGTGGTACTTTTACCCGTGATATTGCCGAAACTAAAGTCACCCAGGTCAGTGAATATGCCAGTCAACATGAGCATCCCTTACGCTGTACGTTGGAACCCGCTTAAAAGCTTATGAGGTTTGTTGATGTTAAGTAAAGAACTTGAAACCACATTAAATACGGCTTTTCAGGATGCCAGAGATAAGCATCATGAATTTATGACCGTTGAACATTTATTACTGGCTTTATTGGATAATGAGGCTGCGGTACAGGTGTTGCAGGCCTGTAATGTTGAAATTCAACAGTTACGCAAAGAACTTACCCAGTTTTTAGACGACAGCACGCCACGCCTGGGCCATAAAGATGAGCGTGATACCCAGCCGACTATCGGTTTTCAACGGGTATTGCAACGCGCGGTTTTCCATGTGCAGTCTTCCGGTAAAAAAGAAGTCACCGGGGCCAATGTGCTGGTGGCCATTTTTGGGGAACGCGAATCACAGGCGGTGTATTTTCTGGATAAACAGGATGTCAGCCGTCTGGATGTGGTGAATTACATTTCCCACGGCATTTCCAAAGTGGAAAATGTGCAGGACGAAGAACTAGAGCAACAGGAAGAAGAACCCCATCAGGAAACCCAGCCGAAAAAAAATCCCCTGGAAGTGTTTACGGTCAACCTTAATGAACAGGCGATGCTGGGAAAAATTGATCCCTTGATTGGTCGTCAGGATGAAGTTGAGCGCACCCTGCAAATCTTATGTCGGCGGCGCAAAAATAATCCTTTGTTTGTGGGGGAAGCGGGTGTCGGTAAAACCGCAATTGCCGAAGGTCTGGCAAAGTTGATTGTGGATAAAAAAGTCCCAGAAATTCTGGCGGAAAGTATTATTTATGCGCTGGATCTGGGTACTTTGCTGGCGGGTACAAAATATCGCGGTGATTTTGAAAAACGCCTGAAAGCAGTATTAAACCAATTGCGTAAACAACATGGTGCAATTTTATTTATTGATGAAATTCATACCATTATCGGCGCAGGTTCGGCTTCTGGCGGGGCGATGGATGCTTCAAACCTGATTAAACCGGCTTTGGCTTCCGGTGATCTCAAATGTATGGGTTCCACCACCTACCAGGAATATCGCGGTATTTTTGAAAAAGATCGCGCCCTGGCACGGCGTTTTCAGAAAATTGACGTGCCGGAACCTTCGGTGCATGAAACCATACAGATTCTGACTGGATTAAAATCCCGTTTTGAAGAGCATCATGAAATTAAATATGCCAAACAATCTTTGCGTGCGGCTGCGGAATTATCAGATAAATATATCGGTGACAGGCATTTGCCGGATAAAGCCATTGATATTATTGACGAAGCCGGGGCGCGGCAACGCCTGCTGCCACCCTCACGGCGTAAAAAAACCGTAGGATTGCACGATATTGAGCAGATTGTGGCAAAAATTGCCCGTATTCCGCCCAAAAATGTTTCGACATCCGACAAAGATGTGCTGCAACATTTGGAGCGCGATCTAAAATTAGTCGTCTATGGTCAGGATGAGGCGATTAGCAATCTCACTTCTGCCATCAAAATGTCCCGCTCCGGTTTGGGTAACCCGCAAAAACCCATTGGTTCTTTCCTGTTTTCCGGCCCTACCGGAGTGGGTAAAACTGAAGTCACCCGACAACTGGGTAAAATTCTGGGTATCGAACTGATACGTTTTGATATGTCGGAATATATGGAGCGGCATACGGTTTCCAGGCTGATTGGCGCGCCGCCGGGGTATGTCGGATTTGATCAGGGCGGTTTGTTGACCGAAGAAATCAGCAAACATCCCCATGCCGTGTTATTACTGGATGAAATTGAAAAAGCCCACCCGGAAGTGTTTAACTTATTGCTGCAAGTCATGGATCACGGCACGCTGACCGATACCAATGGTCGCAAAACCGATTTTCGTAATGTGATCATTGTCATGACCACCAATGCCGGTGCGGATCAACTTAACCGTGCTTCTATCGGTTTTCAAACCCAGGATCACAGCAGCGATGGCATGGAAGCACTGAAACGTATTTTCAGCCCGGAATTTCGTAACCGTCTGGATGCGATTGTGCAGTTCAAAACCCTGTCGCCAAGCAGTATTGCCCATGTGGTCGATAAATTTATCATTGAGCTGGAAACCCAGCTTGAAGATAAACATGTCACCCTGGAAGTGACGGAAGCAGCAAGAAAATGGCTGGCTAAAAATGGTTATGATCCAAAAATGGGTGCGCGTCCAATGGCACGTTTAATTCAGGAAAAACTCAAGCAGCCACTGGCGGAACAACTGTTGTTTGGTTGTCTGGAAAAAGGTGGGAACCTGCTGGTGGATGAGCAGGACGGCAGCCTGGTGCTGGATTATGAAAATGAGACAATAACGGCTTAAACTAAATGCATAGATAAAGAATTCAGCATAGATTCCTTTGGCGGGATAAGATAAAAATTGAAAGATAAAACTGTAATTGACTTATTTGCTGGCGCTGGTGGCCTATCATGTGGCCTGAAAATGGCGGGTTTTCAATCATTGTTAGCAAATGAAATAGAGCCTGCCTATGCAAAAACCTACCAGCGCAATCACCCCGATACTGATCTTGTCATTGGTGATGTGCGCCAAGTTCACGCCTCAAACATTCGAGAAAGGTTAGGCCTTAAAAAAGGTGACGTTGATCTGTTGGCAGGGGGGCCACCTTGTCAAGGGTTTTCAATCAATGCACCAATTAGAACACTTGATGACGATAGAAACCATTTATTTAAGGAATATATCAAAGTTGCCCAAGCATTATTACCAAAAGCAATCTTAATTGAAAATGTACCTGGAATCGTTTCTCTGGGCAAAGGAACAGTAGTTGAACAAATTTATAATGAATTAGAAAAACTAGGTTATAAGGTTGATCACAGAATATTGTTTGCCGGACACTATGGTGTTCCACAAATGCGCTTTAGAACTATATTTATTGCCATACATGCATCTAATATTGAAATAGAATTCCCGGAACCATTATATGATGCCAAGGCGGTCACAAATTTTACTGGCGCAAAAGAGCTTTGCCTGGAAGTGTTGCCTTTATTTGCTCCCAGCCTCAAATCACAAACAAATGTATGGGATGCGATTTCTGATATGCCTGAAATAACATCCGGCGAAAAAAATGAAAAAATAAAATATGGTTCACTTAATCCACAAAGTGAATACCAAAAGATACTGAGAAATGGTAGTGATTATGTATATAACCATAGCTGTAATAATCTTGGAAAAATAAATCTTGAACGCTTAAAATATATTCCACAAGGAGGTAGTTGGCGTGACATTCCTTTTGACTTATTACCGGCAGGCCTAAAAAGAGCAAAGCGGAGTGATCATACTAAACGATATGGCAGACTTGATCCAAATGGATTGTGTTCCACGGTTTTGACAAAATGTGATCCTCATTGGGGCAGCTTTTTCCATCCAACACAAGACAGAGTTATCTCAGTTAGAGAGGCGGCAAGAATACAATCTTTTCCTGATAGTTATCATTTTACTGGCTCAGTTACACAGCAATACGAACAAGTTGGAAATGCTGTTCCACCATTAATGGCATATGAAATAGGAAAAAAAATAATGAATTTGTTGAACCAGTGATGAGAAAAAATAAAGATTTAATCGAGGTTTTTGGGTACGCGCCTAATGACTTATCAAAAGAAGCTCGTTCATTATGGAATATTGGGGGTTGTCCATTTATCAATAAATCATGTATTAAAATTAATCATGATCAAACCATCACCTATGGTACATGCTCTGTAACGTCTCCGTATGGGGATATAATTATTTGCCCCAATCGTCTATACAGTAATAATTACGAAATACTAAAACGTGTATCTAATGATGCATTTGGAAATCTACCATTTTTTCTTTTCGACCAATATATTGAAAATCGGACTACAGTAAATGATTGCATTGTTGCTCTTGGAAAGAATTCTGGAAAAGAAGTGCAGGTTGGTCGTCACTTATCTATGGATTGGGTGCTGGCAAAAATAAAAGATACTGAACTTATTGAATACGTGGGTATTGAAATTCAAAGTATTGATATAACAGGTAATTATAGAGATGCATGGCATGCTTATAAAAATCTTCCAAATACAAAACTGCCGATTGATAGTATTCCATCTTCAAACCATGGTCTCAATTGGGCCAATGTACATAAGAGATTGATTCCACAGTTAATACGAAAAGGTGTTGTTTATTCAAGATCAAACCTGGTAAAAAAAGGTTTGTACTTCATACTTCCAGAAATTGTGTACAAAAAATTTGAAGATGTGATTGGCCAGGATATTCCCAACGTCATAAAGCCCGCCCATGATACTCTGACCGTTTTTACCTATGAATTGGGAAAAAACGTACAAGCTGGAAGTCAACGAGAATTAAGCAAAGTTCGCAAGTTGCGATTTACACTGGACGATTTTTCAAACCGCTTTATTTCAGGACCAAATTTACCACCTGGAGAAGCACTTGATGATGCCGTTAAACGCATCCTCACTCCTAAGTAAAGTGTATTAACAAGCTGCTTTATGAAAAACATAAAATCTGCGAATAGCCTGCATCCCACTGCCTCCAGACGTGTACAGCAAATGTGGAATAGGCGGGATACCCTGTTCCAGCACGATGGCTGGTTAATCTTTGCGCTGCTGGGTTTATTACTCAGCGGTCTGGTGATGGTGGCTTCCACATCGGTGCAACTTGGCGATCTTCGGCATGGTGACAGTCTGTATTTTTTCTGGCGGCAGCTCATCTATAGCGGGGTAGGGGGCTTGTGCGGGCTTATCGGCTGGAAGCTGGGCACTCGACAATGGCAGCAACTCAGTGTTTTTTTCTTGTTATTCGGACTGTTGCTCTTATTATTGGTATTGATTCCCGGTATCGGGCGTGAAGTCAATGGCAGTATGCGCTGGATGGATTTGGGGCCGATTCGCTTACAGCCTTCCGAGCCAATGAAGTTGTTTATGATTTTATATCTATCCGGCTATCTGGTACGACGTAGCGAGGAAGTTCGGGAATCAGTCAGCGGCTTTATCAAACCCATGCTGGTGTTGATTCTGATTACCGCTTTATTATTGCTGGAACCAGATTATGGTGCGGTGGTGGTGTTATTTCTCACTGTGCTGGGTTTATTATTTCTGGCTGGTGTGCCACTCAAGCAGTTTTTGGTCTGGTTATTGGTCGTATCCATGACCCTATTTGGTGTCATGTTGCTGGCACCCTATCGTTTACAGCGTTTATCCAGCTTTGTTGATCCCTGGGCCGATCCCTTTAACGGGGGATTTCAACTAACCCAGGCATTGATTGCAATGGGGCGTGGTGGCTGGTTTGGCGTTGGTTTGGGAGAGAGCGTGCAAAAGCTCACCTATTTACCTGAAGCGCATACCGATTTTGTGTTTGCCATACTTGCAGAAGAACTGGGTTTAAGCGGCAGTCTCTTGATTATTGCGTTGTTTGCCTTATTAATTAGCCGAGGCTTACGCATTGCCCGCACTGCCATGTTGTTGCAACGCCCCTATGCCGCTTGGCTGGCTTATGGCATTAGCCTGAATATTGGTTTGCAGGTCACTATCAATTTAGGCGTCAACATGGGACTGTTACCAACTAAGGGACTCACGCTGCCATTGATGAGTTATGGCGGTTCTAGTATGCTGGTGGTCTGCCTGATGATGGGCTTGTTGCTGCGCGTGGATTATGAAAACCGCTACGAGAGCTGATGGATAATACCCCTTGAAGGGGGTGTTATCCGTAAAACCATCATGAAATATTATCTTATTTTTTATTAACCCCTTATTGATTTCCCTATGGATGACATTCCCATAAGCGCCTTATTTGGCAGCTTGGTTTTTTTAATATTTGCTTCTGCTTTTTTTTCTGGTTCTGAAACCAGCATGATGGCGATTAATCGCTATCGCTTGCGTCATCTCGCTGAAAAAGGCAACCGCTCCGCTCAGCGGGTACTTAAATTATTGGAACGCCCGGATCGTTTAATCGGTGTGATTTTGCTGGGCAATAATTTTGTTAATATCCTCGCTTCTTCAATTGCCACTGTGATTGCCGTAAAATGGATGGGGCAGGCGGGTATTCCGCTGGCAGCAGCACTATTAACCATTGTCATCCTGATTTTCAGTGAAGTGACACCAAAAACACTGGCTGCGCTACATCCTGAACGGATTGCTTTTCCGGCATCTCTTTTAATCCGGCCTTTGTTATGGCTGCTTTATCCTTTAGTTTGGGTTACCAATATTATCGGTAATAACCTCTTAAAACTCATGGGGGTTTCTGCGGAAAAACATGGCGATGCCGCGCTGAGTTCTGAAGAATTGCGCACGGTGGTACTCGAAGCCAGCGGTGTGCTGCCGCATAAAAACCAGCAAATGCTACTGGGCATTCTGGACTTGGAAAAAGCCACGGTTGAAGACATCATGGTGCCGCGCCATGAAATTGTCGGTATTGATATTAACGACTCGCTCACCTTGATTATTGACCAGCTTAACCATGCACCTCACACCCGCTTGCCGCTGTTTCAGGAAACGATAGATAATGTTGTCGGCGTGGTACATATCCGCAAATTGCTCAAACATTTTCAGAATAATGCCTTTGACAAGGAGCTACTCAAAAAAACCTCCAGAGATATGTATTTCATCCCGGAAGGCACCCCGCTGACCACGCAACTGCTGAACTTTCAACAACACAAAAGACGCATGGGTCTAGTGGTTGATGAATATGGTGATATTCAGGGCTTGGTCACTTTAGAAGATATTTTAGAAGAAGTGGTGGGAGAATTTACCACCAGTCCCGATACTTACAGTCAGGACATTCATCCACAACCCGATGGCAGTTGGCTGGTTGATGCCAGCATCACCATACGCGAACTTAATCGCACATTGCATTGGGCATTACCCACCGATGGCCCAAAAACCTTAAATGGACTTATTTTGGAATACCTTGAAACCATCCCCAAAACCGGCACCAGCCTGCGCCTGCATAAACATCCGATGGAAATTATGCAAATGAGCCAGAGCGCAATTAAGATGGTAAGGATTCAACCGGAACAAGGTTAATCGGAGTTTGATTCAGGCTTGATTCATCGCTTATGGTGATGAATGAAGCCTGAATTTTATGCTGGGTTTTTGCTTTTGTGTACCTAATTTGGCGTGATACAAATCAACCGCGATGATGGCTTTCCAAAATTTCCCGCTCTTTTTCCAAATCACGCTCTACTGCCTGACTGTGTTCAAATTTTTCCGGGTAGCGTGCCATGAGTTTTTTAATATTGGCTGCTTTGGCTTCTTCCGGGCTGCGATTTAAGTTACGGTATAACATTGCCAGATACCATTCAATATCACCACATTCTTCAAAAGCATTAACCGCATCAAAGTTTTGGCCTTGCATGGTAGCTAATACCGCTTCCAGCAATTCTGTGGCTTCCGTATATAAACCTAAAGCCGCATGTAAAACATCTGGCGCTAATGCCTGTGTATTCAAGTTGGAATCTGCTGTTTGCAGTGATTGTGTCGGGTGCGCTGTATCCAATGCTTTGCCATAAAACAGGCTCTTTTTAATGGCATCGGCATTTTGTCCGGCACTGATGGCATCATGCAGCGCCTGTTCTAGCATTGCGGGACTAACGATATCTTCGTGAAATTGAGTTGAGGCAGTACGTGCAGAGGCTTGCAGATAGGTTTTGCTATCCATTTTTATTTTCTTCTCGTTTCTAAATGAAGTTCATAAGAGAGATAACACCCCGTTAAAGGGGCGTTATCCCTAATCAGTGTTTACCCTGATATTGTATACTTAACCAGAATGTTCGTCCCGGCATGGTATAACGATAAGCTGTTTCATAGTCTTTATTGAAAATATTATCGATTTTCCCACGCAGTGTCCAATGTTCATTCAGGGCGTATGCAGCACGTAGATTTAACAAACCATAACCCGCCAGTTTAATACTGTTTTGGCTGTCTTCATAACGTTGGCCTTGTGCCAGCAGATGTGCGGAGAGGCGTGTTTTACCCAGTTGTTTAACCAGTTCCAGATTCAGTGTCTGACGGGCGCGGCGCGGTAGTATTTTTTCACTGTCTTGATCTTTCGGGTTACTCAGCGCCAAGTTCGCATTAATTTGCCAGTCTTCCGGTAATTGCCAGCGCGCTTCCAATTCCAAACCACGAATCCGCGCCTTATGCACATTTTGTGGCAGGAAGCTGCCATCTGCCGGATTAAAAATACTGGCAATTAAATCTTTCACCTTGTTTTCATAAAGCTGCACAGACCAGGTAACATTAGCCAGTTGCCCTGATAAACCCAATTCCAGGTTTTTGGATTTTTCCGGGCTTAACTCGGCATTGCCAAAACCCGGATAATACAACCAGTTAAAACTGGGTGCATTAAAAGCCGTAGCGTAACTCAGTCTGGCGCGCAGTTGTTTGGAAACCTCATAAGCCAATGCAATATTACCGGTTTGCTGATGACCAAATTGCTGGTTTTTATCATGGCGCAAAGCCAACTGAAAACGCCAGCGCTCAAATTGATCACGATATTGACCATAAAAGCCTTCATTTTTACGGCTGTCTTCGATATAGGCCGTGGTGCTGTCGGCACGGTCGCGTAAATAATCATAACCCAGAATCAATTGCTGGTCGGTATTAAAATTAATTTCATTAACCCAGCTAAACTGCTGGCGTTTGGTATTAAACACCGCTTGCGCCAGACCATGCCCGAAGTTATCCGCATCATCCCGGCTTTCTCCTGCCTGCAAGCGTAATTCCCAGATGTTTGTTGCCTGCACATCGGCAGATAATCCCCAGACCTGCTGTACAAAGTCAGCCTGATTCTGAAACGAGGAATCATATTCCGTGCGTCCCTGTGCGCGTAAAAAATGCGCACCCAGAGACACGTCCTGGTTAAGGTGATGTCTGATTTTTCCACTGAAAGCTGTATTACGATAAGCATCACGATCTGGCTCATCAGTGAAGCAGCCAGCACCCAAATCGGGTTTACAGGTATCAAAGCCCCGACTTTTCAGACTGCTGGCAGAGAGGTTATAAAATGTGCCCTCACCTGCACTGCCCTGAATCCCCGCTTCCACTTGCCAGGTTCTAAAACTACCTGCGGATAATTTAAGCTGAGAAATGGTCTGCGGGCTGCCTGTACGGGTAAAAATCTGAATCACGCCACCAATGGCCTCAGATCCATATAAACTGGAGCGCGCCCCACGCACCACTTCAATACGCTCAACTTCGCTCAGTGGCAGCAAATATAAAGCAGAAAGTCCCAGTGTTGGCGAGCCAATTTTAATTCCATCTATCATCACCAGGACATGGCTGGCATTACTGCCGCGCATAAACAGAGAAGCGGGTTGTCCGGCATTGCCGCTTTGGGATATATCCACGCCCACTACGCTGCGTAAGACTTCAGGTAAGCTTGTCGCTTGCTGGCGTTCGATGTCTGCGCGTTGAATGATGGTTATTGCCGCTAATGTAGATTCTACCGTTTCCGGTGTGCGGCTGGCAGTGACGACCATGTCCGGTAATTGAGTGGCTTCCGAGGCAAAAGCAGATGAAACTAAAACTGAGAATAAAACAGGACTGCCAAAGTAAAGGGTTTTCAAAATACCTCCTAAAGGTTTAAAACCAGCGGAGGTAAAACAAACAGGCGCAGAAAGCAACCCTGTCAGTCGCCCTCCGCGACTTAACAAAAGTTTTGCTTTCAGGCCGGTATCCGGGCTTACAGTATGCCTTATTCGCCTTCCCATGCATTAACACACACAGTGGCTTAGAGAATAAAACTTGGTACTGATTCACCGTTGCGGGGGCAGCGTCAGCTTTGTACTGACTTCCCGTTTAACCTGTTTTAGATAAAATGGCAGATGGCATTACGCTTATCCACCCTGCTAAAAAACAAGCACCTGAATAAAATAAACGCGAAAGCTTACCTTAAATTCAAATATTTCGCATAGGATTTTTTATATCCACAAAAAGACCTGTCCTGGCCTATGAGGAAAGCGGAAATTGCTGAGATAAAGCTTAAGCAGTATTTAACAAAATCATCAAATCCGCTTCACTTAATACTGTAACATCTAGTGCCTGCGCCTTAGCCAGTTTACTGCCCGCTTTTTCCCCAGCAATCAGATAATCAGTTTTTTTGGACAGGCTGCTGCTCACCTTAGCGCCTAAAGCCGTCAGTTGTGCTTTGACCTGGTCACGGCTCATGGTGCTTAAGCTGCCAGTCAGTACCAGGGTTTTACCCGCCAGTGGATGATTTGATTTGGATGGTGATATGCTGGCTGTTTGTGAGGTTTGAGCTGAAGTTTCAGGCCAGATTACCCCGGCTTTTTGTAATTTTTCAATCACCGCCAAATTATGCGCTTCCTGAAAAAAAGCCAGAATATGTGCCGCCATGACTTCCCCAATACCGGGGACTTTAATCAAGGTGCGGGAATGCAAAATACCGGGGTTTTCCTGTAGTGCTTGTTGCAAACACGGGGCATCCGGGTAGCGTTGCGCTAATACCGGAATCGTGCGCTGATTCAATCCCCGGATTTTTAATGTCAGTAACCAATCTGCCCAATCCTGCCCTGCTTCCGGTTGCGGATGCGCCAGAAAATACTGACTGATATTTGCCGCTGTTTTTTCACCAATGCCTTTAATGCCCTGAACTTCAATAAAATCTGTGCTGGTGGCTTGTTGCAAGGCTGCAAGACTGCCAAAATGTTCCGCCAGCGCTGTGGCGTTCACTTCACCGATTTCCGGGATGCCCAGCGCATATAAAAAACGGCCCAGGGTGGTTTGTTTACTGACTTCTAAAGCATCCAGCAGATTTTGCGCAGATTTTTCCGCCATGCGCTCCAGTGCAATCAGTGGCTCCAGTTCCAGGGCATATAAATCTGCCAGGTCTTCAACCAAACCCGCATCCACCAATTGGCTCACCAGTTTATCGCCCAGCCCGTCAACATCCATCGCCCGCCGCGAAACAAAATGAATAATGCCCTGCTTACGCTGCGCGCTACAAAACAGACCGCCACCACAACGGGTGACAACTTCTCCGGCAGCACGCACGCTTGTACTGCCACAAACCGGGCAGCTTGTCGGCAACTGCCAGCTTGTAGCAGGCGCGTCAGCCTCGCGGCGCTGGGGCAATACGCGCACAATTTCTGGAATGACATCACCAGCACGGCGTACAATCACAGTATCCCCCAGACGAATATCCTTGCGATTGATTTCATCCTGGTTATGCAAAGTGACATTAGACACGGTGACGCCACCCACCTGTACCGGGTCGAGCTTGGCAACTGGTGTCAATGCACCAGTACGCCCCACCTGAACTTCAATGCCATGAATCCGCCCCAGCACTTCTTCTGCCGGTAATTTATGCGCAATTGCCCAGCGCGGCGCGCGCGCGATAAAACCCATGTCTGCCTGCTGTTGCAGGGCATTGACCTTGTACACCACGCCATCTATATCAAAGGCTAATTGTTCACGTTGCTGCAATAGGTTTTGATAAGCTTGCAGGCAAGCGTCCACCCCCTGCACCCGGCGCAGATAACGGGAAATTGGCAAGCCCCAGACCTGTAACTGTAACAAGGTTTGTTCATAAGTTGCCGGTGACCAGTCGCCTTCCACCACGCCTATGCCATAACTGGTAAACAATAAAGGCCGCTGCGCCGTGATATTGGAATCCAGTTGCCGCAAACTGCCCGCCGCTGCGTTACGAGGATTGGCAAAAGTTTTTTCCCCTTTCTGGCGCTGCGCTTCATTGAGTTTGGCAAAACCGGCATGAGGCATGAATACTTCGCCGCGCACTTCCAGCACGGGGGGATAATCCTCACCCTGTAGACGCAAGGGAATGGCGGCAATGGTGCGGATATTTTGGGTGACATTTTCCCCGCTTTGACCATCACCACGGGTGGCAGCCTGTACCAGTTGCCCCTGTTCATAACGCAAGCTGATTGCCAGACCATCAAGCTTAGGCTCAATGACATATTCCACCGTATCCAGCTTGAGTTTTTCCCGAATGCGCCGGTCAAACGCGCTGACTTCCGCCTCATCAAAGGCATTCGACAAGGACAGCATGGGCATTATATGCTGCACGCTCTCAAATTGCGCCAATGGCGGCGCACCCACCCGCTGCGTCGGCGAGTCTGCGCTAATCAACTCAGGATATGCTGCCTCCAGCGCTTCCAGTTGGCGCATATACTGGTCGTATTCAATATCCGGCACTTGCGGATCATCATAGACATAATAAGCCCTGCTCCAGGCTTCCAGTTGTTCACGCAGCGTTTTTAGCTGCTGTTTTATGGTGGTATTTTGAGTCATATATGATAAGGTGCTTTTTTGGAATATTCTACAAAAACTATAGAATAAGTTTTTAGTTTAAAGAGTCTAAATTTTGGAGTAATTAATTCAGTATGGAAGAGTTAAATAATATTAAGAATATTAAAATTTTATTAATTGATTTGGAAAATTGCCCAAATCAAATACTTCAATTGCAAAAAAATTTAGAAGAATATACAAAAGTTATTATTTGTTATGCAAAAACAGGGGTTAAAATTCCTTTAGATTGGTTAGTTCCATTAAGCACTGTGGTGAATGATGATAAATTAAAAATTTTTAAAATGACAAATACTGGGAAAAATTCAGCAGATTTCGGTATCTGTTTTTTTGCCGGTTCATTAATGCAGGAATTTAAAAAAAATGCACATTTTGTAATAATATCAAATGACACTGACTTAGATCATGTTGTTAATTTATTAGTAAGTCAAGGCTGTACAGCAGAACGTATAGGAACAAAAAAAGATGTCGTTACTTTAAATAATAAGTTAGATTTACCTGCAATACAATTATATTGTACACATTTAGTAAATTACAGTAAAAACAGACCCTCAAAAAAAGATACTTTACTTAATAGCATTAAGAATAAGTTGAAAGATTCACCAGAAGCAGCTGAAGATATACTTCAATCCTTAATAAAAAGAAAGGCTCTTGAAATAGCTGAAAAAAAAGTAACTTATAATGATAAAAAAATAAATGAAATTGCAAACTTAACAAACCTGTAAGGCTATTCAAATTTCAAATTCAAAATATTTAGTTACCTGACAGGAATACTGACTTCATGGCCCAATGCCTGCAAAGTCTTCTGTAGCGCCTGTTTTGCACCATCATCACCATGCACCAGACGGATTTCCTGCGGTTTCTGGGGAATGCCAGAGACAAATGCCAGTAAATCAGCCTGTCCAGCATGGGCGGAATAACCGCCAATGGTATGAACCTGGGCGCGAATATTGTATTTTTCCCCATCCAGCCTCACATAACCACCATGCGGGCCATGATGCTGAATGACATTACCCGGCGTGCCGCGTGCCTGATAACCGACAAATAAAACATCGTGGCGCGAGTCACCCAGCAGGGCTTTGAGATAATTGAGTATGCGCCCACCGCTACACATGCCGCCTGCGGCAATCACCACGCAGGGACGGGCGGTTTTTTTGAGGTATTTTACCGTTTGCTGGTGTTCTTTGTGGTCGTTAATAGTGGTCAGTTGTTCAAACGCCAGAGGATGACGACCATTTGCTATTTTTTCTTTGGCTTCTGCATCCCAATATTGCTTAAGCTGGCGATAGACTTTGGTAAAACGGCTGGCGAGCGGTGAATCAACAATGATTTCCAGTTCATCCCAGGGCAGACCTGCCGCCACTTCAGTATCACGATTGCGGTGAATGAGTTCTTCCAGTTCATACAATAATTCCTGGGTGCGCCCGATGCTGAAAGCAGGCACCAGAATTGCGCCTCTATCGCGCAAAGCGTGTTCCAGCACACTTTGTAAACGCTCAATACGCTGGGCGCGGTTTTCATGGTCATGATCGCCATAAGTGCTTTCCAACACCAGCGTATCAGCGCGTTGCGGGGCTTGTGGGTCGCATAAAATCGGCGTATTGGGCGGCCCCAAATCACCGGAAAATACCACATGATGCGCGCTATCACCGCTTCCCAAACGGCATTCCACATAAGCGGAACCGAGAATATGTCCAGCGCGTTGTAAACGGATAGACAATTCCGGGGTAATTTCATACCAATCATCGTAATCCAGAGCAATGATTTTTTGTTCCAACAATTCCCGAAACCGTTCCAGCACCTTGCGATCCCGGGTCACGCCGATGCGCATGGCATCTTCCAGCACCAGCGGCAGCAACAATGCGGAGGGTTTGCTGCAAATAATCGGGCCATCAAAGCCAGCGGCAAACAAATAAGGAATGCGCCCGGTGTGGTCGATATGGACATGGGTGACGAGCAGCGCGCGAATGTGTTCTATGGGAAAATCAATCGCCAGTTGTTCCGCGCTGGCCCTACCTTCCGGGGCAGCTTCATCCCCCTGAAACAGACCGCAATCAATCAGTACGCCGTCACCGCTGGCTGTGCGCAGTTCGTGACAAGAGCCGGTTACGCCATCCACAGCGCCGTGATGAGAAATAAAATTGTGCATTTTTTTATGCTAACTCCATAAGCTTTTTATTACGGTCAGTTAATGGGACATTTATTGCCATTTTTATCGATACAAACAAAAGTGACCATTGTCGAAAATATCTCTGCGCAATCATCCTCCAATGAACTTGCCACGCTAACGATAACACGATAAGTCACAGAGGTGTTTCCGGTTTTTTCTTTCTCAACATTAAATAAAAGAATACTGCCTAACTCTACCCGTTTTTTATAGCTCACCTCATCCATGCCGACCGTGACAAAACTCTTTCCGGGGTGCTCCAATCTTGCGCAAATATAAGCTGATTCATCCACCCACTTGAGTAAGTTTCCACCAAATAAGTAGCCGTAATGATTTAAGTGTTCTGTTAAAATTAACTGATAATTTTGCATAAATTAACCTGAATCCGGTGCAAAAAATGGTTATTAAAAGGCGCAATAGGTTGACCAACAGCGTCTAATACACCCGTATCCGAATCACCTGCTCGCCGCGCAAAATCCGAATAGATAATGAGCGGTGGCGGTATTCAAAGAACTGGCTTAAGATTTTAAAGCTGTCAATATCCGTGCGGTTTAAGGACAGCAGTATATCACCACTGCGCAGCCCGATTTTATCGGCGTTAGAATCTGGTGCTACGCGATGAAATTCCAAACGTGGCAGACGTTCGCCGCTGTTGGTGCTGAGTTGGGTTTCACTCAATTGCGCGCCTTTGAAATAACGGCTGAATAAATCGCCTTTCCGGGTGGGGGTTTCCCGTATCGTGGCGCTTAACTGACGTGTTTTACCCTGGCGCAGAATGGATAACTGAACCGTTTCACCAACACGTAATAAACCCACCCGGTTTCTCATGACTGAACTGCTGGTAATGGGATGCTGATCCAGACTCAGGATAATATCACCGACTTTTAAGCCTGCTTTTTCTGCTGCGGAATCTTTATCCACCTGAGCGACAATCACGCCTTTCTGGTCTTCAAGCTGCATGGCTTTTGCCAGTGCCGGGGTGATTTCCTGTATTTCAACCCCCAGCACGCCGCGCCGCACTTCGCCATACGCACCTAAATGCTCGGTAATTTTTTTCACCATATTTACCGGAATTGCAAAGCCAATACCGATATTGCCCCCGCCGGGAGCGAGAATAGCGGTATTAATACCAATCAGTTCACCACGTAAATTAATTAAAGGCCCGCCGGAATTACCGGGATTAATCGAAGCATCGGTCTGAATAAAATCCTCATAGCCTTCAATGCCAAGCCCGGTGCGGCCCAAGGCACTGATAATACCGGAAGTCACGGTCTGACGCAGGCCAAAAGGACTGCCGATAGCCAGCACAAAATCGCCCACCCGCAGTTTTTCAGAATCTGCCAGCGGCAGGCTGCTTAAAGAACTTTGGGGAATTTCCAGCAAGGCTATATCGGTTTCCGAATCCGCGCCCAGTAATTTCGCTTCCAACTCGCGCCCGTCACCCAGTGTCACCATGATGCTGTCGGCATCGGCAATCACATGATGATTAGTCACTACCCAGCCTTTGTTTTTATCAATAATCACCCCGGAACCCAGGCTTTGGGTTTTGTGCGAAGGGCGGTCTTCATCCAGCTCCGGCACATCAAAAAAGAAGCGGAAAAATGGGTCTTTTAACAAGGGGCTGCTGAAATTGCGTACCTTGGTGCGGGTGGCAATATTCACCACCGCCGGCATGGCTTTTTCCAGTATCGGTGCCAAGCTGGGCAGGGCTTGTTGAGCGTTATTCTGTGGAATGGCGAGCGGCAAGGCCACCCTTTGTATCCCGGTGCTGTCGATTTGCTCGGCATGGCAGGCGCTTAAAGAAGGCAGCGCAAACAGTAATAAAAAAAAGTAAGGTGTTTTCATACAGTTTTACCCAATACAAGATTAAGTTAGCGTGAGATTCTGGCGGTTTTCAGCGCGATAAGCACTGAAAAAAGCTTGAATCGAACTCAGATTAATATAGGGGTAAAATTTCATATTGGTGCAATATATTAAGATTTATTCATGCTGAAAAACAGTTCCATAAGGAGTGAGGATAAAATAAATACAGAAACTGGGCGCAGGATTTTTATTTATTTTCAAGGCGTGAAAACAGGCGCATAGCAAGCTATGTAACTGTTTTTGGAACGCAGAAAATGGAGAAAAAGACCAGCCAAGTTGCTGAAGTTATAAAATTCTCGCTCCTAAGGTACAACCCGGAGCTTAATAAAAGGGCTTGTCCCAGATTAGTTAATACTATTAATTGCAGCCGGTAAAACCAGCTTATAACCCACGCCATAAATCGAATGAATAATCTCAAGGCCCGGTTGTATATTCGCCAGTTTTTTACGCAGGTTTTTGATATGGGTATCCACTGTGCGATCCGTGACGATGCGGTTGTCTTCATAAACATGGTCTAATAACTGCGCGCGGGAATAGACCTTATCCGGGTGTTCCGCCAAAACCTTGAGCAGACGGAATTCCGCCGGGGTTAAGTCCAGGCTTTGTTGTTGGAAGCGAATCTGATAGGCCGTAGTGTCAATGCTGAATGCGGGTTTCGGGTCAGTCGAGTCAGTTGTGGTCTGATGCGCATAATCCAGGCGACGGAAGATCGCTTTCACGCGGGCGACCACTTCTCGCGGGCTGTAGGGCTTGCAGATATAATCATCCGCGCCTAATTCCAGTCCCAGCAGGCGGTCGATTTCTTCCACTCTGGCGGTGGTCATGATAATCGGTACCTGGGAAAAGCTGCGAATTTCCCGGCACAGTTCAATGCCATCACGCCCCGGCAGCATTAAATCCAGCAGAATTAAATCGACAGGCTGATTTTTAAGCCAGGGGATAACGGATAATCCATTATCCAGAATATGTGGGATAAAACTGGCCTGCTTCAAATAATCCGCCAGCAAACTGGCAAGTTTTGGTTCATCTTCCACAATCAGAATCTGGCGTGATGCCATCACTTGTTATCCTTGGCTTTTGGTAATCTCAGGCAGATACCCAGACCGCCCAGTGGCGAGGCTTGGGCAGAAATCTCGCCAGCGTGAGCAGTAACGATATTCCGGCAAATCGCCAGACCCAGGCCAGCACCCCCCAAAGCCCGACTGCGCGATTGATCCACGCGGTATAAACGTTCAAATAACTTGGGCATGGCGGCCTCTGGCACTGCTGGGGCTGAGTCATTAAATATCAGGGTAAACTGTTCTGTCGCCGTTTGCAGGCTGATGTTTAACTCACCTCCGGCATCCGTGTAGCGCACGCTGTTTTCCAGCAGGTTAGTAAACAGTTGTTGCAAACGTTGACGGTCGGCAAATACCGGCATGTTTGCCATGACGTGATTTGTCACCTGGATGTTTTTACTTTGAAAACGGGCAGCAAAGCTTTCCAGACTTTGTTGCAGGATTTCGTTAACATCAGTGATTTCCTTGCGATAGTCCAAAGCACCGAGATCAGATAAGGTTAAATCGTATAAATCATCCACCAGCTTACCTAATGATAGCGTCTCTTTGTGCAGGGATAATAAATGCGCTGCTGACAAGGGTCTGATGCCATCTTGCATGGCTTCAATTTCGCCGCGCAGTACTGCCAGCGGGGTGCGTAGTTCATGGGAAATATCAGCAACCCACTGGCGGCGCATTTGTTCATTACGTGCCAGGGCTTGTGCCAGATGATTAAAATCTGTGGCCAGTTGTCCCAGTTCATCCTGGCTATGGACTTGTACGCGGGTCTGGTAATCACCACTGCTGAGACGGTGCGCGCCCTGGGTGATATGTTGCACCGGGGTTAATAACTGACGCACCAATACCCAGGCTGCCAGGGCTGAAAGTAATAAAGCCAGGGCTGCGATAATATAATAGTTTTGGGTTTGTTGCGCACGAAAAGCCTGCACGAATTCATCTTCCACCCGCTGATGTGGACTGATGCCCAGCCAGGCAATAATTTCTCCCTCTGATTTTACGGGATGCAGGTTTTCCAGCACGATAGCATTCGGGGTGGAACTGCCTTGTGAAAATTTATGTTCGGGTGTCATTACCACTTGTTTTTGTGGATCTAAAATCCACAAACGCGGCAATAAGGGAAATAAAGGATGTGAGCGACGCCCGCGACGGTGTCTGCGGTGGGGACGATGTCGCCTGTCTGTCAATTCGCGTATTTTTTGAGGCAAGCTATCTGCGGCTATTTTACGGCTCTCTTGTGCCGTTTTGTCAGTGGGTGGCTTTAAGCTCCAACGCAGGGTGCGCATGATTAAAAAGTGTTTATGTCGCAATAATTCCCAACCACCATAAGTTTGGTAAATATTACCCAGTACCGGCACAAGTTGTTCCAGTTGCGCCACTTCCTGATGATGCAGATAACGCTGTAGACCGGTCTTAAAAGTCCAATGCACCGATGCTGCCATGCCCAGAATTAACAGCATGGCGATGAGCATAAAAGCAAACAATAGCTTAGGAAAGAGTTTCAGTTTCATTCGATCTGAATTCGGCGCAAGCTTCATTCAGCGCCAAAGACACTGAAAGCCGCTTCCGCCTCATGCTCAATAATTGATTATGTGCTCATTACCTTGACAGTAACTCACTTGTAAAAACCATGACCTTGACCATGACCTCTGCCATGCCCCCGGTGTCCCCGACCACGCTTCATCGGCATATGATTGCTAAATTCTGTTTCCGAGATGATACCATCACCATCAGCGTCAATGTGAGCAAATTGCCGCCACAAGCGACCTTGCTGGCTTTTAAGTTCAGCCATTTCATTAACGTCCAAAGTAGCACTTTGATCAGTATCGGCTAAACCAAACAGCGTTGCCGCCACTACCGGGTTGCGATGCCCGGCCTGAAATTCTGCAACACTGAGTACGCCATTACCATCGCTGTCCATTTCTGCCAAACGTGTGGCACGATTTTGTGTACGTTTATTCTGCATCAGGGTCTGCAATTCCTGAAGACTTAAACCGGCATTGCCATCGCTGTCATATTGACTGAATTCCGCGCTGCGACCAGCTTGAATTTCCTGAATGGTGACTTCGCCATTGCCATCTGTATCATACTGCGCGGCAATGCGCGCCAGGTGATGCTGCCCCCACTGCGCAAAAGCAACGGTGCTGACACCTAAACCTAAAACCACTGCCAGACTGATAAGTTTTTTGTTTAACATGAGACTTTTCCTCGTCATTGTGACCATTTTGTCAAATAAATCCAGAAACTGGAAAGACTGTATTTCCGTTTTCCTTATGACATAGCATGACGCCCCAATTTGAGGGAAATTTGAAGAAAATGTGAGTTTTTAGCTAACGATCATGTTGGTGCCCCATCACCCCGGAACATAAAACAGCCCCAGAATTTGTATTGTTTTATAGTAAAGCTTGTCATATTTAAGCTATAACCCGGATAAACATCTTTACCTGAATAATAAAATTCCATTACACTATCGCTTTTTTGCCTGTCAATACAGAGAAAAACCGAGCAGTGATTAATCAGCAGCATATAACAATTAAAATTGCCATCATAAGCATTATATTGCTTATGGGGCAGTTTTTTGCGCTTATGCACTCGGTTGAACATCCTTTTCACGAGTCGGTTGAATCCTGCCAGGTCTATTTTGTACTTGAGCAATCTGGAAATGGTTTGACTTGTGATGGCATTGCAAGCATATTTTCAGGTTTCCATTCAAATTGCCGGGTAGATTTTATCAGCGCACTGGTTTCCCAATCGCTGACATCCTGCCACATTCGCGCCCCCCCTTTTCTCTCGTAATCTGAACATCATTTTAATATCTGGGAGTCTGTCAGATTTATTTTTATCAGGCAGTTTTTAAGCCTGACAAGCTTCCAGCACGCCCTCCATGAGAGCGGCATTTTATTATTTTCTGTTTACGGGACTCTATTCCATGCGTATTAAATTACTTGTGGCAAGCATTGCTATTGCCATTTCAAACACAAATCCGGTTTTTGCTGCGGATGATATTAAATTATTACAACAACAGTTGGAAAAACTGAAGCAAAATTATGATCAGCGCATACAGGCCTTAGAGGCGCGCCTGAAAAAAGCGGAAACCCATGCTGAACAAGCCAGCACCCAAGCTTCACAACTTACACATAAAGCCGGCCAGGTTGAAACGCCGAGTGCAACCAGCAATGCTCAAAATAGCTTAAATCCTGCTATCAGCCTGATTCTCGATGGTCGTTATGCCAGCTTTAAACAACAGCCGGATAAATATGAACTACCGGGATTTGCCTTAGGTAATGAAGCCGGGGTGGGAGAAGAAGGTATTTCACTGGGTCATACTGAACTGACTGTCAGCGCTAATATTGATGACAAGTTTTATGGTGAAACCACACTGGCGATCCATGAACATGAAGGCAGTACAGAACTGGAATTGGAAGAAGCCTTTGTACAAACCCTGGGGCTGGGTAATGGCCTGGGCGTAAAAGCCGGTCGTTTTTTCTCAGCAGTCGGTTATTTGAACGAACAACATGAACATATCTGGGATTTTGCCGATGCCCCGCTGATCTATCGTGGTTTGTTTGGTAATCAACTGCGTGATGATGGCCTGCAAATCAGTTATATCGCACCCACCGATACTTTCCTGCAACTGGGCGCGGAGGCCTTTAGAGGCAGTCGCTTTCCCGCAGGTGGTGAACATGGCGGCGTCGGTGCATGGACGGCATTTGCCCATCTGGGCGGTGATATAGGCGTTGAGCATAGTTGGTTGTTGGGTCTGAGCCATTGGCAGGCCAATGATATTGATGGGCGCACCAGCGGTGGTCACAGTCATGATGGCGAAGCAGTTGAAATACCGTCTTTTACCGGAAAGAGCAAAATTAATGCCCTGGACTTGGTGTATAAATGGTCGCCCAACGGTAATTCAAAAAACCAAAACTTTAAATTGCAATTTGAATATTTTGATCGGCGGGAAGATGGCGTAGTCACGCTTCTGAATAGTGACCCATTGGAAACCACCCATTATGACGGTCATCAAAAAGGCTGGTATGCACAAGCTGTATATCAGTTTATGCCACAATGGCGTACCGGGCTGCGTTATGACCAACTGGGCAGCAGCAATTCCGCTTCTGATGATGAGCTGTTAGGCGAAGCGGGGCTGGATAATGAAGGTCATACCCCCAGACGTTACAGCGTCATGCTGGAATGGCTGCCCAGCGAGTTTAGTCGTATTCGGCTGCAATTTAACCAGGATAAATCCTATGAAAATACGGATAAGCAGCTCTTTTTGCAGTATACCCATAGTCTGGGCAGTCATGGTGCGCACACATTTTAAAGGCGAAATATCATGTTAAAGCAATGGCTTAAAATAATTATATTTGTATTTTTTCCAGCATTATTGAGTGCCGGTTCGGCTTATGCTGATTTGCGGGTATTTGCCTGTGAACCGGAATGGTCAGCATTGACCCAATCTCTGGGAGGGAAGCATGTAACGCTTTACACTGCAACAAGCAACCGACAGGATCCGCATCATATACAAGCGCGTCCGAGTTTAATTGCCAAAGCGCGGCGTGCTGATTTGCTGGTATGCACGGGCGCGGATCTTGAGATCGCCTGGCTGCCGCTGTTGTTACGAAAATCTGCTAATACAAATATCCAGCCAGGTCGGGCCGGTTATTTTATGGCAAGCGATCATGTGCTGTTGCTCGATAAGCCAACACGATTGGATCGTAGTGAAGGTGATGTTCATGCAGCGGGCAATCCTCACATCCATCTGGATCCTGAACGTATTTTGCAAGTGGCGACCCGTTTAACGCATACCTTGATAAAGATTGATCCGTCAAATCAGACTGATTACAAACAAAACCTGAGCTTGTTTACCCAAAAATGGCAAAACAAGATAAGTTTGTGGCACAAACAGACACAAGCACTGACAGATAAAAGCATTGTAGTGCATCATAACAGTTGGGTTTATCTGTTGCAGTGGTTAGGTCTGAATCAAGTTGCCACGCTGGAGCCTAAGTCGGGCATCCCGCCCACCAGCGCGCATTTGAGTTCATTGCTTTCCACTCTGCAACAAAAACCTGCACATATAATTGTTCATGCCAGTTATCAGGATGCTAAAGCGGCAAACTGGCTATCACGGAAAACGGCAATTCCTATCGTTGCATTAGATTTTAGTCCAGCCCTGGATGAATCTCTGGAGTCGTGGTTTGACCGCCTGATCAGCCGGCTTTCAGGGGCTGGCGCATAATGGATGGATTGGATGTTAGCATCCTCGGGCCGGCATTTATTGCCGGCTTGTTAGTGCTGATTACTCACGTACCACTGGGTCAGGAAGTTTTAAAGCGCGGTATCATTTTTATTGATCTGGCTATCGCGCAGATTGCTGGATTGGGTGTTATCGCGGCATCACGGCTCGGTTTTGAAACGCACGGATGGGAAGTGCAAATCATAGCAATAGGTAGTGCCTTACTCGGTGCATGGGGGTTAAGCCTGTTGGAAAAACACCAGGCAAAGATCCAGGAAGCATTGATTGGCGTTTTTTTTATCTTGGCGGCAACGGGCAGCATACTGTTACTGGCGGATAATCCCCACGGTGGCGAGCAGCTCAAGGCACTTCTGGTGGGGCAAATCCTGTGGCTTACCTGGGCGCAGCTCATGCCACTCGCCCTGATAACCGGGCTGATAGCATTGTTATGGTTTTTGTTTCAACACAACAGACGTATTGTATTTTATTTAGTATTTGCCGTTGCTGTAACCAGTTCGGTGCAACTCGTTGGCGTTTACCTGGTTTTTGCCAGTCTTATTATTCCAGCGCTGGGAAGTCGTGGAATACGCAAATCCTTGATCGTGGGATATGGCATCGGTGCACTTGGGTATGGGCTGGGCTTGATTTTATCATCAGTGCTAGACCTGCCCAGTGGTGCTGTTATTGTCTGGATGATTGCTATCATTGCATTGTTGCCTGGATTTTTCATCAAATACACAACAAAGGGAACGTTACCATTTTCGTGACAAATATTTAGGTGATTAATATCAAAAATGGAAGTGTTCCCATTTTTTGATTTTTGTTCAAATTTTCCAAAATGGCGGATAGCAATCGCTTATCCGCCTTACGGGTTATCGTGCTATGAGTTACTTTTCCCAGTTGTTGCTACTGCTCCAGAGCATTTTTTAATAATTACTGATTGTTGAACAGCATCATGTTCACCCTTTAGGCGAGCGTATTCGGCTTCCTGTTCTTTTGTGCCACCGAGGGCGAATAGCGCAGGCCAAAATAAAACAGCACCTATGCCAGCGATTGCCTTGTCATTTTCTGCGGCTTCATCAAGACGTCCTGCCAGTTGACTAACTCTAACCTGAATTCTTTGATTTTCACTTGCAAGTTGTTTGCAATTATATGACTGGTATTGTATTGGTGAGACATATGCTGTTGCCACGTCTTTTGATGCTGTAGCGCATCCGGCAAGAGTAACGAGTGCAATAGCAGAATAAAATATAGTAGATATTTTGTTTTTCATGTACTTTTTCCATTTTTGTAAATAAATAATAAATATTGTTTCTATTATTACTGTTTTATAGTGCTAAAACCTCCTTACTTGTCATTTTTAGGGCTACCTGTTTGCACCCCATCATTATTGAGGCTGCCCTATTTAGTGCGGTAGTCAGCTATAGAAAAGACAACGTTTTTAGGTCTTCATAAGTTATTGTCTTTTCTATAGTCTGACGGTCTCAGGAATGCCTTGCTTCCTATGACAGGGTGGATGATGCTATCGCTTATACGCCCTACCGCGCTAGGATAGGGTAACAGAAATGGTATTTTTTCAAATTTAAGTGGGTGTCTTCAAATTTTTGCTATTTTCTTAATCAAATAATACTATATGCTATATAAAACATAATATAATATAATCGAATATATAACTTAAAACGCTTGCAACCAGTAAAAGAAATACACCAATCTTTGCCAAAAGCACAATAAAAACTGATTAACACTATGACTATTTTTCAAAATTCGGTACTACAGAAGTATTTAAAAACGCAAGATGAAAAGACGATTGATGAAGCTTATTGTCAATTTAGCCGCTATTTTCATAATACTGAAATACAACAGAATATAAGAAATTCAAAGGAGGAACAATTTCAGGAAGGATTTTTACGGGAACTTTTTGTTAAAATTTTAGGATACACTCTTAATCCTCAGCCGGATTTTAACCTGACAACAGAGCTTAAAAACGAAAAAGGGGCAAAAAAAACCGATGGTGCTATTCTAAAAAATGCTAAGGCGTTAGCTGTAATAGAATTAAAAGGCACAAATACCAAAGATTTAGATAAAGTTAATAATCAGGCATTTAATTACAAAAATAATCATAGCGACTGTATTTATGTGATTACCTCAAACTTTGAGAAATTACGTTTTTTTATTCATAATGCCGTTGCTTATCTTGAATTTAATCTGTTTACGCTGACAGAAGAAGAATTTAAAATACTCTGGCTGTGTTTGAATGCTGAAAATCTGTTAGCTGGTGTTCCGGCCCAAATAAAACAAGACAGTATCATAGTTGAAGAAAATGTAACCAAACAGCTTTATAAAGACTATTCTACATTTAAGCATCAACTCTGGCAGAATATCTGCAAAAATCAGCCTGATTTAGATAAGCTTTTACTATTCAAAAAAACTCAAAAATTACTGGATAGATTTCTATTTGTTTTTTTTGCCGAAGACAGTGGTTTGCTGCCGCCCAATTCTATTAGTGCAATGGTGAAACGCTACGAACAATTGATTAAATTAGATGCCCAAAAACCACTTTATGATATTTTTAAACAATTTTTTAATTATATCAATACAGGGCGAAAAGGCGAAACCGCTCAGGATGATATTTTTGCCTATAATGGCGGATTGTTTTTGCCTGATAAATTGTTAGATGGTTTAATCATTGATGATGAGTTACTAAAACCTCATGTATTGACAATGACTGGCTATAATTTTGAGAGTGATATTGATGTTAATATACTGGGGCATATTTTTGAAAATTCACTGAGTGAAATTGAAAATGTAACCGCACAGCTTGAGGGAAAGACGGTTGATAAAAGCAAGACCAAACGCAAAAAAGATGGGGTTTTCTATACCCCAAAGTATATTACAAAATATATAGTTGAAAACACAGTCGGGAAACTTTGCGAGGAGAAAAAAACGGAATTAAGTATTGTCGATAAAGAATACGCCAAGGGACGAAAAAACAGAAGAAAAAAAATTGTACAGACTTTGTATGATAATTTGCAGGAATACCGCAACTGGCTTTTGGAAATTACTATCTGTGATCCTGCCTGTGGCAGTGGTGCTTTTTTAAATCAGGCTTTGGAGTTTTTGATAGCGGAACATGCCTATATTGATGAATTAGAGGCTGTTTTATTAGAATCAAGTATTGTTTTTCAGGATGTGAGTGATCATGTTTTAGAGAAAAATATTTTTGGTGTGGATATTAATGAAGAAAGCATTGATATTGCAAAACTGTCACTTTGGTTACGAACTGCACAACGTGGTAGAAAACTGACCTCTTTGAATAATAATATCAAATGTGGCAACTCTTTGATTGATGATCCTGAAGTGGCAGGTGAGAAAGCGTTTAACTGGGAAAAGGAATTTCCGCAGGTTTTTGAAAATGGTGGGTTTGATGTGGTTGTTGGGAATCCTCCTTATGTTGATATGAGAAAGATGCTTACTGAAGAGATTAAATTCTTTAAAAAGAAATATTTAACGGCTTCAAACAGATTAAATCTATTTGGCTTATTTGTTGAGCATTCTTTTAATATAATGCGAAAAGGAAGTGAATATGGAATGATAATTCATAGAAATCTAATAAGGTCAAATGAATATGAAAAATGCAGAGAATTGATTTTAAACAATACTGAATTAAATTCAATATTAAGCTTTAAAAATGGTTTGTTTGAAGGAGTGACGGGAGAAATGACCATTTTAACTTTTTCAAAAAAAAATAAACCAAATTTAAAAAATGAAGTGAGAATATACAACTATGAAAATAAAATAGATAAGAGTTTTCACAAATCAATAATAAAACAAGAAATATTTAATAAATGTTTAGGAAAAAGATTCAATGTTTATATAACTAAAGAAAAAGCCAATGTTCTTGATAAGTTAAATTTAAACATTGTTCTTTTGGGTAAAATATCCGATACCCTACAAGGGATTATTGCTGGTGATGAAAAAAAATATGTTTCAAAAAACAAGTTAAGTGAAGAGTATAAGGCAATAATTAGAGGAAGGGATATTAAAAGATATTCAGCAAAAGACCACTATGAATTTATTTATTATATAGAAGGCACAAAAGTTTTAACCAGAAGTAGGAAAAAAGAAAATTTTGAATGCCCTGAAAAAATATTAACACAACATGTTTCAGGAGGTATAAATGCTTATTTAGACAAAAACAGATTGTACTATATGCAAACGATTAATGGAACAATTGTAACTGACAAAAATTATAATACAAAATATATATTAGTATTGTTGAACTCTGTAGCAATTTCATTTTATTATGATAATATTTTTAATTTAGGGGCAGAGTTTACAACTGCGGTTGCTATTAAAAATTTAGATTTAATACCTATTAAAAATATTCCTCTTTTAGAGCAACAACCCTTCATAGAAAAATCCGACCTAATGCTATCCCTAAACAAAGACCTACAAACAGAAAAAAACAACTTCCTAAACACTCTACAAGAAGAAAAAGGCATTAAAAAAATCACCAAAAAATTAGATACATTTTATAAAATGGAATACGATGTATTTAAAAAAGAGTTGGCAAAACAAAAAGTAAAAATCAGCTTAGGCAATGAAAACAACGAATGGCGAGAATATTTCAATACAACCACACAAAAAACAAATGAACTACAAACCAAAATAAACCAAACCGACAAAGAAATAGATAAAATGGTTTATAAACTCTATGAACTCACACCCGAAGAAATAGAAATCGTGGAAAATTCTGTAAAATAGAATTTCTATCGTTCCCACTCTCTCACCTCTATATAAGGAAATTGAGAGGAAATTGAGGACATCCAAGAAAATATACATACAAAACAAGGGAAATTGAGGACATCCAAGAAAATACAAATACAAAACTACACTGCCATTCCAATTTCCTCCACCAAAATTGAGCAAAATTGAGGACATCCAAGAAAATACGAAATTGAGGACATCCAAGAAAATACAAATACAAAACTACACTGCCATTCCAATTTCCTCAACCACTCAAATTATTAAAATTCAGAAATAAATCAGAAAAAACAGCCTAATCGTATGGAAAAAACAGAAATCAGCCACAACTTACCTCTGGCAGGTACTTTTACGCCATAAATATTGTTTAATCCAAAATGGAAATATACGTTATTGATATAACAACCGCACCGCGCTTTGCCCCTTAAACCATTTGCGCCCCTGCCTTTCAGTTTCTTCCAGCAAATGCCGCATAATGCCAACAACCTTATAAAAATGATTGCCATAATGCTGTATGCCATCTACCCAGTTATCTTGCTTGATTTCCAGACGTTGCAAAATAGGCTGAAAAATTGAGGACATCCAAGAAAATACAAATACAAAACTACACTGCCATTCCAATTTCCTCAACCACTCAAATTATTAAAATTCAGAAATAAATCAGAAAAAACAGCCTAATCGTATGGAAAAAACAGA
>NZ_JAUCGJ010000009.1:44383-103513 GCF_030378065.1 Candidatus Venteria ishoeyi
AATCAGCCACAACTTACCTCTGGCAGGTACTTTTACGCCATAAATATTGTTTAATCCAAAATGGAAATATACGTTATTGATATAACAACCGCACCGCGCTTTGCCCCTTAAACCATTTGCGCCCCTGCCTTTCAGTTTCTTCCAGCAAATGCCGCATGATACCAACAACCTTATAAAAATGATTGCCATAATGCTGTATGCCATCTATCCAGTTGTCTTGCTTGATTTCCAGACGTTGCAAAATAGGCTGAATATGCGCGGGAATAGCACCACGTTTACCCTCACGAATACAACGCCCTGTCCAATCCACCAGTTCAAAGTATTCTTCCTGGCTGATGGGCAGGCAAACATGCGCATTCTGTGTGGCTTGTGGTTTTCCAGTTTTTTTGACCTCGGCAAAAGGTAGCAGCCATTGGGGTTCTGGTTTTGAGGCTGAGTTTTTTTGCGTCTCCACTCTTGCTGCAAAGGAAGTAAATTCAGAATCTTCAGGGGTTTGGGCAATAGCAGCCCGTACTGGATTGAGGTCGACATACGCCATGCAGCTAATTAAAGCGGCATCATCCAGCAAAGCCTGGGATTTGAAACGCCCTTCCCAAAACCGTCCGCTACACTGATCTTCCTTATTCGCCTGCCGTGCAATGGGTTCATTCAAGCAACGCATAAACCAGCTTAAATCTGCCAGACGCTCACGCCATAAAGTTACTTTTTCTTCATCGGCTGCCAGACGTGCAAAATAAGCATCAACCACTTCAACATCAATTTGCTTATCATCAGAGTCTTTCAAAGCCTGCGGTGGAAACAAGGTACACCAACGCTTTACCACCTCCTCAGCATCCCAGGTCAAACTCTGTTCATAATCCACATGCAGCACCAGATGATAATGGTTACTCATAATGGCATAAGCACAAATCTCAACTGAAAACTGCTTGGCAAGCACTTCCAGCCTGTCCAGTATCCATTGCCGTCTATGCTCATAATTGCAGCCGCTTTGTGAATCAAAGCCACACAAAAAGGCACGGCGTACAGCACGACTTGTTAAGTGATAGTGTCCATTACTATATTTGCTGACTTGTTCTTTGCGGGGTGCAGGCATGGTTTTATCCCTCTGTGGATTCAGGCTTTAGGACAGGATAACAGGAATGGTATTTTTTTCAAATTTAAGTGGGTGTCTTCAAATTTTTTCATCTTCAAATTTTTTCAAATTTTTATTTTCCCCATTTTTTCTACCAAATCTGCTACAAATTTGCTACATTTTTATTCCTGCATTGCCTCAATAATCGCCTGTGGATTGTGCTTAACCACCTTGAGCAATACCCGCGCTGGGCCTCTTGGTGCGCGTAAGCCTTGCTCCCAGTGGCGCAACGTACCCAAAGAGATACCAAAAGCAGCGCAAAATTTTTGCTGTGTCATGCCGGTATTTTCTCGAATGGCCTTAACATCTATCGCTTCTGGCTTATGTTCAACAACCTTTGTTGCCTTGCCTTTTGCGTGTTCAATGGCATCCGTGAGGCCCGCTGATATTTCAGTGAATGCTTTGCCCATTTTTATGCCTCCAATAAATCACTAATTCTTTCACTGCTTTCGATAAAATATGCTTTTCTTCAGCAGAGATATTCGCCTTTTCGTTTTTACCGAAAACGGCTAGAAGATAAAGCGGCATCATGTCACTATGAAAATAATAGATAACGCGGACACCGCCACTTTTGCCTTTATCTGCCCTTGCCCATCTTAGTTTTCTGATACCTCCCGTGCCTTGGATCAGGTCGCCAGTGCTTGGATGCTCTGATAAATAAGCAATCAAGTCGTCCTTTTCCTCCCTGGAAAGTAACTTGTTAATTTTCTTCTGAAATGGCTCAGTTTCGGCAACGGTAATCATGTTTTAAGGATATACTCCATTGGAGTATTTTACAAGATATTGGTTAAATCAGGGCAGTGAGAGAGGAGAAATTAAGTCCAAATCTGCTATAAATTTGCTACATTTTTCACAGGTTGGTTGAGAGTTTTTTCATTTTGGTGTTATCAATTTACCAGCTATACATGCTATGAAGTTGTATACAAATGCCACTGCCGATAAAACAAGTAAAAATAGCAAATTTAAGTGGGTGTCTTCAAATTTGTGCCACCCTACCGCGCTGGGGCTAAAAAGGGAAGCGTCCCGGTTTATTACGGTTTATTATAAGTGGGTGTCTTCAAATTTCTTTGCCTTTTCCAAGATGCAGATACACAATACTCATACAGTTCTTTTTTACTATTTCTTTTTCTCACAATTGTGGATGTAATATTTGTATATCCCAACATCTCTAGAGATTTCTCGTATATTTTCTCTGACGCAACATGAATACCATAAAAGGTAGAATTTCCCACTATATAATCCAATCTTGCTCCATTCTCTAAAAGCAGAGGCAAGGAGGAAAAATGAAGATACATATCATAGAAATATTTATGGACATATCTAGCCATTAATTCTGAATTTTTATCGCCAGAATGCAATATTTTTTCACACGATTGCAAAAGAATTTCAGGAAGATCAATATCGGTTGGTGACCAATCTTTTAGACGGCTTGTTGCAATGCCCCATGTTCCTCCAATTGCTTTCCAATCCAGCTCACCTGCTTCACTCGCCTTATCTAGAAACTTCGTCCAGTACATATATGGCCGTAATTCCCTAATATAACTCATTCTATTTGGATATGGTGGTGAGGTTATTACATGTGCATAGCGAATATTATTAATCTGTTCTACATTGCGGGAATCAATTTTATTAACCTTCGCTTTTCCTCTTATAGTTTTTCTAGCACTAGCCAAAATATTTTCAAATATACTATTAAAGATTTCTTGTACTTGATGAACCTCAAATTTGGTAACTCCACCTTTAAATGACATTGAAACATGATTGAATGCAGCAGATGAAGTTTCAATTATAAGCCTACAAAAACTAATCCAAATTAAATTTGAATATGGATTTTCACTAGGCTCACCCACCTCTTCTACAATCTGTGTTCGAAGTGCAGCAACAATAGGCAGAGTATGACCACACCACCATCTTTCTATATTATGAAGATTTGGAGTCCAGTTATCTTTTTCTATTTTAGTTGGAAATTTTTTTAAAATTTGATTAAATATTTCTTCCAAATTATTTAGTTTATTTCCAGAAAAATCAAACAATTTAGTATTGCCAAACCATATTAAGAACGGATTTATGTCACATAAGTGTGCATTCATTCCCATTTCCGCAGCACATAGCCCGGTCGTAGCTGTGCCTGAAAATGGATCTAAAATAAATGCATCTTTAGGCGTTTCGGCAACAATTTCTTGGACTAATTTCACTGAATAGGCTGGCGTCAATCTAAGCCATCCATGACGCCCAAGTTTTGCATTGTATTTGAAAGTATAATCTGAACGTTGACCTGCTAATTTTGTCATTATTGTGGGTTTAATAGCGCTTCTAAAATAGATGTAACCTCAGCTTTAATTGTGCCTGAGTTTCTTTTGAAGAAATCAGCTAAATCATAGCCTAATACTTGCTGGCAAAAAGCAAACAACGAAGCTTCAGAATTATCACTTGGTATTCCTACTAGAATTCCACACCTGCTATTTCTATAGCGCGTTACAATATCCCCGTCGATTTGTGACGAGAATATAGAAAATACCGGCAAGTAGCCTTTTGCCCACGCTACTGATGCATTATCAATATCACCATTTTGACGTTTACTATCTTTACTTTTATATCCCTGTCGAACCTCAAATACAACGCCATTGCTTGGTTTTTGTACATCCAAACCGTTACAGTAGCTATTAACCCAGTCATTCAGCCTAGATTTTAAATCAATATTTTTTATCTCAGAAAATTCGAGGCGGCCATCAAGCGACAATTTTTTATCTTTACCAGCACTCGTTTTAGTCATATAAGACCATTCAGCCAAGGATGGGTTTTCATATCTAGCTGTATCAATGATAATTTGCCTAAACAAGCGTTCGCATCCTACCCCAACTTGACGATAAACGGATGTCATTCCTCCTGCGGCCTTGTGAGCCGCATACATTAGATCCGAATCCAAGCCTATCCAAGCATAAAATGGATCTTCACCATACAGGGTTTTAAATCCGCTTAAATCAACGCCATTTTTATCATTTGTACCCAATTTGGGTTTATATGTTTTACATTTTTTTATTGGGTCCAAGAACAATTTCAAATATTTCTTATCCATTTAAATCCTTAATTGATAGTAGGGCATTTCGAATTTGAGAGCTAACAAGTAACAGTTTCCGTAGAATACCCCAAAAAACCGCATTTACAGCGCAATCAGAGCTAGAACTCGTTTGCGTTAACTGTATACCGGCCATATGGCACGTTATACGGAAAATCAAAGAAATGGTATTAAGGAGAGGGAAAATTTTTTAAAAATTAAAAGCTGTTTTCCTGTAAAATCACCGCCAACGCAGCACAGGATAAACTGGGACTTGCTACAAACGTGCTACATTATTATTATAATTTTGGTAGCAATTAACACGTAAGTCTTTGATTAAAAATGGTGGGCCCGGTAGGACTTGAACCTACGACCAAGGGATTATGAGTCCCCTGCTCTAACCAACTGAGCTACAGGCCCGAATAGAAACCGCTATTATAACCATAAGGAATAAAAATTCAAATGGAGCTTTCATCTTTAACTGCAATTTCTCCTATTGATGGACGTTATGCCGCTAAAACGGCTGAGCTGCGATCCATTTTCAGTGAGTATGGTCTGATTCGCTACCGGGTATTGGTGGAAGTTCGTTGGTTGCAGGCATTGGCGGCACATTCTGAAATTTCTGAAGTACCCGCATTAAGCCAGGAAGCACATGATTTTCTGGAACAATTAAATAATAATTTCAGCGAGACTCAAGCGCAGCGGGTTAAAGAAATTGAGCGCACCACTAATCATGATGTCAAAGCCGTAGAATATTTTCTGAAAGAAGCCATTCAGGGGCAAAGCGAGCTTGAGAGTATTAATGAATTTTTTCATTTTGCCTGCACCTCGGAAGATATTAATAATCTGGCTTATGCGTTGATGCTGCGCGAAGCGCGGGAAAGCAGCGTGTTACCACAGATGGATAAGGTGATTGCGGCGATTGCTGAACTGGCGGCGCGTTATGCTGATATTCCCATGTTGTCACGCACCCACGGTCAGCCCGCTTCCCCAACGACGCTGGGCAAGGAAATGGCAAATGTGGTGGCGCGTTTGCAACGTCAGCGCAAGCAAGTGGAAGCAGTGCCTTTATTGGGTAAAATGAATGGTGCGGTGGGCAATTATAACGCGCATTTTTCGGCTTACCCGGATGTGGATTGGCCGCAGCTTGCCAACCAGTTTGTGGAAAATCTGGGTTTGAGCTGGAACCCTTATACCACACAGATTGAGCCACATGATTATATTGCCGAGTTGTTTGATGGCGTGGCGCGTTTTAATACGATTTTAGTTGATTTCAGCCGTGATGTTTGGGCCTATATTTCTTTGGGTTATTTCAAACAGAAGACCATTGCTGGTGAGGTGGGGTCTTCTACCATGCCGCATAAGGTTAATCCCATTGATTTTGAAAATGCAGAAGGTAACTTGGGCGTTGCCAATGCTTTGTTTGATCATCTGGCGGCGAAATTGCCGATTTCCCGCTGGCAGCGTGATCTCAGTGATTCTACGGTGTTGCGTGTGTTAGGCGTGGGCGTGGCGCATTCGCTGATTGCCTATCAGTCGGCTTTGCGCGGTATCAGTAAACTGGAAGTGAACCAGCCACGCATTGAAGCGGATTTACATAATAGCTGGGAAGTGTTGGCAGAGCCGATTCAAACTGTGATGCGCCGTTATGGCGTGCCTGAGCCTTATGAAAAATTAAAAGCTTTAACCCGTGGGCAAGGTATTGATCGGGAAAAATTACAGGCATTTCTTAGCACTTTGGAAATCCCGGAAGCGGAAAAACAGCGTTTGCTGGATTTAACGCCCTGGACTTATTTGGGGAATGCGGTGGTACAGGTGGAAAATTTACCTGGATAGATAGTAAGGTAACTCGCAGCGAATAACACCCCTCATTTCGCTGGTCTTTTCACCCGTTTTCTGCGTTATAAAAACCGTTACATAGCTCACTATGCGCCGGTTTTCATGCCTTGAAAACGGATAAAAATCCTGCGCGCTACGGGGGGTTATTTCTTGCGAGTTACCTAAGAGGAAATACCCATGACTGATCTCAGCCATTTATACGATCTCAATTATACGGAATGGGCCATGAAGAATGCGGCTTTATTAAAAGCAGGGCGTTTTTCTGAACTAGATGTTCCGCATTTGCTGGAGGAACTGGAAGACATGGGGAAAAGTGATCACCGGGAGCTTTCCAGTCGTTTAAGGGTTTTGCTGGCGCATTTACTAAAGTGGCAATTTCAGTATCAGCAGCTCTCTGAACGCTGGAAAGAATTTGATGGGCGTAGTTGGCGAAGAACGATTATCAACCAACGCACTTCGATTGCAATTTTACTGCGTAAAAAACCCGGTTTGAGTTCTTTTGTTACTGAGGCCCTAGCAGAAGCTTACCCGGAAGCAGTGGAACTGGCTACCAAGGAAACGCAACTGCCCCGTACACATTTTCCAGAAACCTGCCCTTATACGCAGACTGAAATTTTAAATGATGACTATTATCCTTAAAAGGAATTAAAGCTTGAAAGCACATCTGACCCATTTGTTTGAGCAGGCGCTGGAACAACTCAAAAAAGACGGTTTGTTCAGCGCAGACACGGACGTTTTACCTCAGATTAATCATACCCGCGATGCACGGTTTGGTGATTTTGCCTGTAATTTAGCCATGCAACTGGCAAAACCGGCGAAACAAAATCCCAGAGTTTTGGCGGAAAAAATTATTGCCGCATTGCCTGCTTCTGAACACGTTGATAAGGTAGAAATTGCAGGCCCTGGTTTTATTAATATTTTTGTGCATAAAGCCAGCCGTTTTGCGGTGATTAACCAGATTTTAGAACAAAAAGCAGACTTTGGCCGCAGTCAAATCGGACAGGGGCAATCGGTGCAGGTGGAATTTATTTCTGCTAACCCCACCGGGCCTTTGCATGTCGGGCATGGTCGTGGCGCGGCGTATGGTGCGGCTTTAGCCAGTTTGCTGCGCAGCGCGGGATTTCAGGTTTCTTGTGAGTATTATGTCAATGATGCCGGACGGCAGATGGATATTCTCGCTACCAGCGTGTGGTTGCGTTACCTGGATTTTTGCGGAGAAAGCTTTGCTTTTCCAAGCAATGGCTATCAGGGTGATTATGTGCAGGATATTGCAGCAACCTTGCATCGTGAAAATGCAGGGCTTTATCATCATGCGGCGACTGCGGTATTTGCTGATGTACCAGCCGATGCGCCTGATGGTGGCGATAAAGAGTTGCATATTGACGGCTTGATTAAAAACGCCCAGCAACTTTTAGGCGATAAGGGCTACCGTGCGGTGTTTGATCTAGCCTTAAATACGGTGCTGGCGGATATTAAACGCGATACCCAGGCATTTGGTGTGAATTTTGACCAATGGTTTTCAGAACGCAGCTTAACCGAATCCGGCATTGTTGAAAAATCAGTAAACACCTTAAAAGAGAAAGGTTTTACTTATGAGCAAAATGGCGCACTTTGGTTTCGTTCTACAGAATTTGGGGATGAAAAAGATCGGGTGCTGGTGCGTGATGATGGGCGCACGACCTATTTTGCTTCGGATGTGGCCTATCATCTGAATAAGTTAGAGCGCGGTTTTGATAAGCTGATTAATATCTGGGGCGCGGATCATCATGGTTATGTGCCGCGTGTACGCGCTGCAATGACGGCGCTGGGCGCGGAAGCTGACAAGCTTACGGTGTTATTGGTACAGTTTGCCAGCTTGTGGCGGGGCAAGGAAAAGCTGCAAATGTCTACCCGTAGTGGTGAGTTTGTTACTTTGCGGGAGTTGCGTAAAGAAGTCGGTAAGGACGCGGCACGTTTCTTTTATGTATTGCGTAAGAGCGAGCAACACATGGATTTTGATCTGGAATTGGCAAAATCTCGCAGCAATGATAACCCTGTGTATTATATTCAGTACGCACACGCGCGGGTTTCCAGTGTTTTTCGTCAATTGCAGGCGCGTAATTTAGTCTGGCTGCATGATCCCGCTGCCCTGGAGAGCCTGAATAATGAATATGAGCAGGCCTTGCTGACACGCTTGTCAAAATATGGCAATGTCGTGGAAACAGCGGCAAAAGCTTATGAGCCGCATCAGATCGCTTATTATCTGCGTGAACTGGCCAATGAGTTTCATACCTTTTATAACGCCCACCAGTTTATTGTTGAGGATGAGGACGTGCGTAATGCGCGCTTGAGTTTAATTGAAGCGGTACAGCAGGTGTTACGCAATGGTTTGGCTATTCTGGGGGTTTCCGCGCCGGATGAGATGTAAATAAGTTGAGTTCGATAGCAGTTTTTAGCCGCCTTGGCGCTGAAAACTGCTATTCTAAAGAAATAATCAACTCCAGTTCAAATACTGCTTTCCCATAATTTGCAATATTGTTTTTGCCAAAACTTTCCCGTAAGGTTTTGTCTGGATCTCTGATATTCAGTGGCATATTGTGCTCAATTACTTGTACATCACTATTCTCACGCAAACGGGTGATAAAGCTCAGCACTTGCCTATGAGCAAGTCCTCTGTCGCCATTAAAAGGAAAAATCTCACCATTTAATTGCAGGGTTTGTTTTTGTTTGACTTTAATCAAGCCTTTTTTCATTCGATTGGCAAGTAATTTTTTTTCAAAGTTACTGATATTAGAGCCTTTTTTCATTAATGGATTTAAAATATCTTCAACCTTCCATTGAATATTGATAAGTTTTAGTGTTGGGAAATCTTTTAATTGCATGCCTAGCCATTGCAGGCTGGATACTGGTGTAGAGTTTCGCTTTCTCAGTGCTTCTGCCACTTCTACTGCATTTTTGATGTGACGCGGATCATAATGCGTATCTAAAAATACTTTTTGACGATCACGCATGATTTGAAAATCCTGGGTTAACGCCACTGTTTTTTGTTCGGTGATAAGACTTTGCTGTTTGAGTGACCAGGTGTTGTAAATCGAGAATGCAGTGATGACAATAGCAACGAGAAAAATCCCGATACCAGCCAGTTGTAAACCACGGCGCATACGCAGGTGGCGAAAGAAAAAACTATCACCGGCTTGCCCATAATGGCTGACTTGTGGTTGCCAGATGATTTGACAGGCATTGAGTAGACTTAAATGATGGTAAGGCAATAGCTTTTTTAAGCCTTGCGCCCTCATAAAACTCTGAATATCCCAGAGTTGATAATGGATTTTTGTTTGCGTATGTTGATTCAGATAACTTTGCATGGCCTGCAAATGCTTTTGATCGGAAAACAACACCACATTAAGTGTTTGTTCTACCGGTAATAGGCTCTTACCGCGTAGAAAGTTTAATGTTAATTGCACCTGGCTGGCAATATGAGAGGCATACTGCTCATGGATACTGTCTGCATCCGGTGGGATATTGAGCGCGGTTAAGCGACTGCTGACCAGTTCGCCATTTTGAAAAAAACTCTGGCGCAGCGCATCGCCGCTGGTACTGAAAGGCTGTTCAATATGCCCAATAACCAGGCAATAATGGCAGGATTTTATGGATTTGAGCAAAAGCTCACCAAGCAGTGGTGCGGAATAAATACCTTGTATGGCAATTTGCCGTTTTAAGAGACATTTTACCCAAGGGCTGACTTGCTCCGGCTTTTGCAAAGCAGTGAGTAGTATTTGTTCATCAGAGCTATGTTTTAAACGTCCTGTTTTTTTTGCCTGTTTCTGAATTTTGGCAAAAGTATAAGGAAGATTAGGGTATTTCCGACGCAAACGGTTTTGCAGCAAGGTTTTCTGGTGATGACTACGTACTTTGGGAACACTGCCCAGGTCATATTCTTCCTGACTGACATCAACCAATAAGGATACAGGTGTCAACAATGGCTGGATGGGGCTGCCCAGCAGCCATTTTTTTAGTCGATCCGGGCCTTCTTCCGTTGCGGAAAAACGCTGTAGCTCAATGAGTTCGGTTTTTGTTACCTGATAAACCATCATTTGATGATCAGTCAGATAAAACACGATGCCCGTTTTCATGCCCATTCCTTACATGCTATTGGCGTTGCCAATTGCCACATCATAAATTGGCCCTAATACCGCCATGATCAATAAACCCATAATCAGACCCAGGGTTAAAATCATCATCGGTTCAATCATGGCTTGTAGCTTGCCAATGGATTCTCGAATTTCCCGATCATAAAAATAGCTGACATTTAATAAGGCTTCATCCAGTTTTCCAGTGGCTTCCCCCATTTGTATCATGCGTAAAACCAAAGGGGGAAATAATTTACTCTGGGTAAAACTGTCACTGATACTGGAGCCATCAACAATTTGTTGGCGCACTTCTTCCAGTGCGGTTTCAATAGCTAAATTACCGGCTGTTTTCTGTAAAATAATCAGACTTTCAATGACCGTGATACCTGAGCTGTACATTAAAGCAAAAAAGCTGGCAAAACGTGCAAGAATAATTTTTTGTAAAATAGGGCCGATAACCCAGACTCTTAACTTTTGTCGATCAATTAAAAAACGTCCACGCAGACTGAAATGCCCTATCAGCCAGATTGAAACCAATAATACAAAAGGGAAGAGTAGTATTAATAACCACCACTCAACAAAAAAGTCAGACAATGAGACTAAAATCTGAGTTTCCAATGGCAGTTCTCCCACCATATTGAGCATAAATTCTTTGGTTTGCGGCACTAAAAACAACATCATAAACATGACCATGCCGATAATGGTTGCGGCTGCAAAAGAAGGATACATCAGCAGCTTTTTGGTTTGCTCAACAATCTCGTCCTGCCATTTTAGTGATTCTGTCAGGTGTTGAAATACCCGGCTTAATTCACCACTTTCCTCACCAACGTGTACCAGACTGATAAATACGGTATTAAAAACAGCAGGGAAACGCTTCATTGACCAGGATAATTGCTTTCCTGCTTCAACATCTTCGATCAGTGATGCAATAATATCTCGAAAACCACTTTCCGGCAGGGAATTACGTAAGTCTTTTAAGCCCTGTAATAAAGGCACCCCGGCATTCAGCAATTGTTCCATATAAATGCAAAAAGTGATGAGCTCTTTACGGTTGATACGTTTGCCGCTGCCTTTACGCCTGCGACGCTCACTGAAGCTGATCATATCCAGCTCCATGCGCTCCAGACGGGCTTCCAGGTCTTCAGGGTTATCCGCTTCCAATTCACCGGAAACCATGCGCCCGACTTCGTTCATAGCTTTATACTTAAAATACATGGTCATTTAACCTGAGTTTGGTATTGCTATATCAAGTGCAATCGTTTCACCATCCGCATTATCACTGGTCTGCAATGAGCTTGCCTGATTCCAGCACCAAGACCCGGCGTTGCAGGCTTTTAATTAAACCCAGTGCATGTGAGGCTATCAGTACAGTGACGCCAACCTGGTTAAAATCTAAAAACAACTGCATAATTTCTCTGGATAAATCAGGATCGAGATTGCCTGTTGGCTCATCTGCCAATAATAGCGGCGGTTTATTAACCACTGCACGGGCAATGCCAACCCGCTGTTGTTGTCCACCGGATAAGGTGATCGGGTAACTGCGCTCTTTTTCCAATAAGCCAACCTTGTCCAGGGCAGCGCGTACCCGGCGACGGATGTCCTGATGGCGGTATCCGGCGATGACCAGTGGCAGGGCCACATTATCAAAAATAGTGCGATCAAATAATAAGCGGTGTTCCTGGAAAATAACCCCGATACCGCGCCGCACATAGGGGATGCCGGAATTGGGTAAACGCCCCAGATGTTGTCCATTGACCACAATCTGACCCTGACTGGCACGTTCAATCAAGGCGATAAGACGCAATAAGGTGGTTTTTCCGGCACCAGAATGCCCGGTTAAAAAGGCCATTTCTCCGCGTTTGATCTGAAAACTGACCTGATTCAGCGCTTCATAACCACCGGGGTAGCGTTTACTGACTTGGTTAAATTGAATCATGAAAAATAGGTTAAAAGTTAAATTCCAGTCCAAATAAGTAAGTACGCCCACGATTAGGCACACCGGATAAGGTAGGTAACTTGGTGGAACTTAAATACTGCTTATTAAACAGATTTTCCGTCTGCGCAACCAGGGTTACATTTTTATCAAACTGGTAACGTATTTTTGCGTGCGCCAACCAGTAATCTGACAATTCAATGATTTCTGTCAAGGTACGTTGTTCTACTGTGGCACGATAATAAGCACTGAGATTAAAGTTCCAGTCTCGCCAGTGATAATTGGCAATCGCAGAAAATGTCTGGCGGGGAAAGCGTGTCGGATTTTGTTCCATTTTTGTCAAATAGGTGTAAGTTGCCCGTAATGACCAACCATTATTCCACTGCGCTGCCATGCTGAATTCCAGACCCGTGTTAATCAATGTATCCTGAAGATTGATAAAACGCCGATCACCTAAATTATTAATCAAACGCGTATCAATTAACTGAGAATAACGGCTGTAAAAGTAATTCACTGAGGTTTGCAGGTTTTTATTATCAAACAACCAGGCCAGCTCAGTGGTTCTGACTTGTTCTGCTTCCAGTTTTGGGTTGCCTGCGTTAAATGCCGCGATCTGGCGTATGGAAGGCGCGCGAAAGGCCTCACCATACATCAGTTTGAGATAATGCTTCGGCCTGGCTTGATAAATCAATGCCAAACGTGGATTTAAGGTGCCGCCAAAATCAGAATAATAATCATAACGCACCCCTAAAGTTGTATTCAATCGTGTATTAATGCGGTATTTATCTTGTAGATAAAGCCCCAAAATCTGACGATTTGGTTTAGTTCTTGTTAAGGGTGTAAGGTTATCCTGAGCTTCATAATAAGTAACTGCTTGTCTGTTATTGCCGCGTAGTGCAGCCAAGGCTTCAGCATCGTTGTAATTACTCCAGTGCGCATCGCTTAAAGCTGAAGGCTTGCGCCATTCCAGACCCGCAAATAAAGTATGTTGTTGATACTGGTAATGCCCGTCTAACTGTATAGACCATTCGGCTTCTTTAAGCTCAATGCTGTTGAGATAAGAAACTGGTGACGGGGCTGTAGTATTCAGTGTTGCCATCGTTGCTGCATCGGCAATAACTTGATGCGCAAGCAAGGCCATACGGCTATAGCTGAAACGTGCAGTTAATTTCCCTTGTTTAGCCTTCCACAAGGCATATTGTGCATAAAATGCCGTTTGTTCACTGATGTTGCGGTTATCTTCGCCTGCATGATTGGAACTATAGAAACCACGAGTATCTCTGCGCATATGCCGCAACCCCAGTTGCAACTGCTGATGACAGAGTTTCAGGTTAAAGTCTCCGCCTTGATAGGGATCTTTAATTGTTTCCGGCGCAGCAGTTAAAGCATTTGCATAGCTTTGACCGCTGCTTTCAAAATAGCGGGCAAATACAGAAATATGACCATCTTGCCAACGCTGGCTAAGACTGCTGTGAATTTCCCGTCCACCCTCATTACCAGCGCCAACAAACAGGCGCTGATCGTTGTCGTTGGTAATAATATTGACTACCCCGGAAAAAGCACTGGTACCATATAGGGCTGAACCTGGGCCACGAATAATTTCAATTTGCTTGATATTAGAGAGGGGTAAAAAATGCAGAAAACTTAATGCACCGCCGCTTTTTTCATTATTCAGGCGTTGACCATCGATCATGAACAGTACATTGTAAGAGGCCTGTGGCGTGGTGCGTCCTCGCGCTGCCACCATATACCCCTGACCAAAAATGATTTCCCGGGAAGCGATAAAACCCGGCACAAAATTCAGCAGTTCTTCAACAGAATGTACGCCGATATTCAAGAGTTCCCGGTGGGTAAAAACGGTCACGCTGGAAGGGGCTTCCAAGACGCTCTCAGGTATTTTGGAGGCAATATCGATCTTGATATCAAATAAATCCTGTAAAGATAAATTTACCAGCTTATTGGCGCTGCTTTCATCTTTCAAGGCGCTACTGCAAACTGCCTGCGCTGATTGTACAACTGCAAACAATAATAATAAAATGCCTCCCCATGTAGGCAATAGTACTAAACTAAACATGTATTTAATTATCTCCATGATAGTTGCTTACGCTGGAAATTCTACAATAAAGTTGGCACCCTGCCCGGCAACACTTTCACAACGTACCTTGCCATGCATGGCTTCCACCATTTTTTTAACAATAAATAAACCAAGTCCCGTCGAATGTTCATTACCCGTAGGTTTGGCACTAAGGCGTACAAATTTACCAAACATTTTGTTGAGATCTTCTGCGCTAAAACCGGGTCCCTGGTCTTGAATCTCACAGCATACAAAACCATTCTTGCGGCTTAAACGCAGTGTTGTTACAGTGTCTTGTGGAGAATATTTAATGGCATTGGAAACCAGATTATCCATAACCTGCTGAAAAATCTCACCATCTAACTTAACCAGGCAATCACCCACTTGATTATCATAGCGTAATTGAATATTTTTTTGTGCAGCCCGCTGCTGATAGTCGTCTACCACTGCTTCAACTAATTCTTGTATATGATACAGCGCAGGTTCAATATTAAGCTTGCCGGATTCAATGATATTGACATCCAGTAAATTCGTAATCAGCATGAACATACGTTGAGCAGCCATACGAATTTTTCCGGCATCCTGAATAACTTCATCAGCATCCATATCTTTATAGTCTTCCTGAATTTCTTCAGCCAGACCTTTAATTGCTGACAAAGGGTTTTTTAAATCATGCGCGGCAATACCCAAAAATTCATTTTTTTCCTGATTCAAACGCAGTAATTCAAAGTTTTTTTCCTGCAACTCCATTTCCGCTTCTTTACGTTCTGTAATATCTTCTTTAACTTCCAGATATTGACTGGGTTTGCCTTCCTCATTAATGAGTGTTGAGATTGTGGCAGACTCCCAATACAAGCTGCCGTCTTTACGCTTGTTAAGAAATTCACCATTCCAGATTTCACCCCGTTTGAGTGTTTCCCAGAGATTGGCATAAAATTCAGTTGGCTGTAGACCAGACTTAAGTAATCCAGAATTTGCGCCAATGGCTTCTTCTGCGCTATAACCGCTGGTGCGTGTAAATGCAGGATTAACAAATTCGATATAGCCATCCAGATTTGTAATTGTAATCGTATTATGGCTTTGCTCAACCACTCGCGATAATTTGCGCAAGGTGCGTTCTGCGGCTTTACGTTCAGTGAGATCAGAAACAATACAGATTAAACCAATACAGTTGCCTTCATCATCTAACAAGGACGATAACCAGTGATTACCCCAGAATACGCTGCCATCTTTGCGAATAAAGCGCTTGTCCATATTCCATTGTTTATTCTGACCACTGCGAATACTTTCCAAGGCCTCTTTAGAAATTTCTATATAATCAGGGTGATTAATATCCAGACAGCGCTTAGGCTTCATTTCTTCCCATGAATAACCAAATAGCTCTAAAAACAAGGGGTTGGCCTGGATATAATAACCCTGATAATCAAGCAGACTGATACCGATAGGGGCATTATTAAAAATACCGGAAAACATAATCTGGCTTTCTCTTAAGGCGTGGCGGGATTTTTCATTACGCCACATAAACCAGACCATCAGACCCAAGATCATCGTTACTGCAAGCAGTTGTAAATGCAGTTCCTGTATAAAGGTTTTCAGTAATGGTGCAGGCCCATAAGAAATCAAATAGGCCGCTTGCTGACCACTGATATTTTTAATTGGAATTAAGGTGGCGGCATACTCTTTACCCTGGTATTTCACATCAGCGCCAAATGCTTTTTGCATCTGCATCTGCTCAGCAACTTCCGGGCGTTTGGCTAATTGTTCATTAAGCGTCTGTACCAGCAGGTCTAACGGTGTTGGCCTGCCTAAATCACTAATACCTAAATCTTCATAATAATAATCAGGATGTAATCGGCTGGGGGCATAAATACTTTGCTCAGATTTAAATGCCAGTGATAAGACTGAATCTTTTTGCAGCAATAGTGAAAATTTAGATTCCGGCACCACTTTCGAAAGTTCATCTTCAATTGCCAGAAAAGATAAACTGGTTTCGACGCTACCTAAGTGCGTATTATCATCAAATACCGGAAATACATAACGAAAGCCGGAATAAATTCGACCGCCTTCAAAGCCAAACACCGGACGGTGCTCCTGATTAACAATGCGCAAGGAGGGGCGCACATCAAACAAATTATCACCAAACAATTCAGGGCGATGAAAACGCAGATAACTGTCGCCATTAGCCAGATGGAAATGGAGTTGCTTGAGATTACGCGCGCGCAGACGTTTGTAAGTGGGATATAAACGCCGATATAAGCGTCCCCGAAAGCGTTTGCGTTTAGCATCTTTGCTTTTTGCACCCAGGCGAAACAAGGCAATCACATCGGGTTGATTGATGGTTTCGTTATACAGGGTCTCAGTGGTCAGGCGGAAACTGTTGACAACTGTGGTATAAGCGGTTTGCAGCATGGTGACATGCTGTTGCAGATACTGCTGCTGATTGGTGTGTGTGACCTTGTATAAAAAACCAACAGCCAGGCTTTCCAGTAATAAAAATATTAACAACCAGCGCATAATTTGATAACCAGACGGTAGTTAATCGTTGCCTTGCATGGGCAAGGTAATACCCGTTAGTTTCTGCCGAACTGAGGCAAAGTCTTCATCTTTAGCAGGCACTGCACCAAAACGGACATTCTTCCCCCATACCTGGGTAAGTTGTAAATGTACCGGATTTTCCAGCGGTTTCAGTTTCAGCATTGCCTGTGTAATACCTTTTAATAGGGCTTCTGATAATGTGGCGGTATTACCTGTCAGTACAAAACCCGGTAAGGGATCACTTTTAGTGATTTCTTCCAGACCCAAGTGAGCAAATTTATTGCCAATAGAGGTTTTTAAGCCGCCTAAGTCAAATTCACCACGGGTAATGCCCAGCGCAACCTCAGAATGACTCCCCGTATAACGATAGCGATTTTTTTCAATATCCGCACCCTGCTGTTTTAATAAATGGGAAACGGACAGGTAACCGCAAGTTGAATAAGGCTGGGTCAGCGCGATACGTTTGCCGCTAATCTCAGCGCTGTTACTATCTTCCAAACGTACCAGCGAACAGCTATAAGTATCTTTACCTTTTGCATTTAAAAAACGCACCAGTGGTTTGGCTTTTTGGTACTCCTGAGTCAGGATGACATAAGGCAAGGGGCCAAGAAATGCCATATCAATTTCACTGCTCTGAAATTTTTCCAGAATTTTAGTGTAATTTTCCTGATAAACAATCTGAATTTTAACATTTAATTCTTTTTCCAGATAGTCCAGCATGGGCTTGAACTGCTTGATGACCACTTTGGTATTTTCCATCGGCAAGGGTGCAAAGCGAATAACATCCTGCGCCAGCGCAGATGATGTATAAGCGCATAACAAAAGTATTGATGAGAATAAAGATAAACGTTGGAACATGGTGGGTTTCCCTTTGGTTATCAAATAGAAGCTTATCCGAGTTATTATCCCAGAAAATCAGCAATATTTGTTACAAACAGGTAAAATTCCTGGTTTATTGTTACAGGCACTTATTGGAGACTTCTGATTTCATGGCACAGAATCAACTTAATCTGACGGAATTAAGTGCTTTTCAGCGGGTAATACTCACGACAGATGGTACCTTAACCGATATTCTTGAAGCTTATTTATTAGATCATATTCGGGTGATTAAATTATCTGAAAAGGCGCTCACAACTCGTGCGCCTATATCAGCACTGGAGATTGAGGCTGCTACGGAAATCGTTGAAAGAAAAATACTGCTACAGGGACAAGCGCGTCATAATTGGCTTTATGCAGAATCAATTATTGTACCCGCGCGTCTGGGAGAACAATTTCGCCGGCAGTTACTTGAGTCCAATATTCCTATTGGTAAATTGTGGGTGGCGCATAAGCTGGAAACTTTCAAAGAAAGCATTGTTTCTGCCCGTGAACCTGCGGGGAAGCTGGCTGGCTATTTCAACATCAGACCTGAAGATCCCGTGCTTTACCGGACTTATCGGGTATTTTCCCAGCAACAGTTGATCATGATGATTACCGAAAAATTTCCAGAAAGTTTTTTTGTTTAGGAACGGGAATTAAATAACTTATGCAGTAATTAACTTTTCCCGCCATGTATTCAAACGCGATAAACAGGCCGCAGTTGCTGCTGTTTCTAGTGTTAACAGACAAATATCCGCAGACGGGGCCTGTAAAGTAAGCTGTACATGCAGCAACTCATTACGGCGAAAAAAATGTACCGATAACACATCACCAGGCTGATAAGATTTCAGGCGTTTATCCAGATTGAGCGCATTTACTTTCCACGCATCCAGCGCAATAATGTGATCACCTGCTGCCAATCCTGCTTGCTGTGCAGCCTCACCGGTGAATACAGTGGCAATTACAACTTGTTTTTTATTCGGTTTGAGACGTATCCCCAGGCTGGCATAAGGCGATGCTTGTTTAGATACAGTGTCCTCTGTTAATAATCCACCCTTATCGTTCAGTGAATGTGCGGGACGGAACTGACATTGAATAGCTAAATCAGCAAATAAGTCAGCAAGTGGTAATTCTTTTTTTCCATATAAATAGGTTTGAAAAAAATCTTCCAGTTTTATGCCGCTCAGCGTTGCTGCCAACTTTTCAAAACCCTCTTCAGGAACACCTTCCCCGGTTTTGCCATAGCTTTTCCAGCTTGCCTGCATAAGCGTATCAAGACTGACTTTTCCCTGCGTATCCCGGCGTAAACGCATATCCAGTGCAAATGCCAGTAAGGCACCTTTCAGATAATAAGAAATCGTCGCATTGGGTGTGTTTTCGGATTTTAAATATAATTTGGTCCAGGCTTCAAAGCTGGAATCTGCCAGAGATTGATGAGTACGCCCCGGCATTTGATAATGTCGGGTAATGGTCTGTGCCAGCAAGCCAAGATAATCTTTAAGTGAAATTAAACCGGTGCGCAACAAGTTGAGATCATCATAATATGCGGTAATACCCTCAAACACCCAAAGCTGGCGGGTATAAACCTCTTTAGATAAATCAGGCTGGATAAATGCCGTGGGTTTGATACGTTTCACATGCCATAAATGAAAATATTCATGACTGCATAAACCCAGAAAGCGTTGATAATCTTTATCCGGGGCAGCGTGATCATCCGGCATTAAGTCGCCATGTTTGCAAATCAGCGCGCAACTGTTACGATGCTCCAGGCCGCCATAAGCATCATCAACCGCCAATACCAGAAATACATAACGCTCCATTTCCGGCAGTTCACCAAATAAAGCCACATGGCCTTCGCAAACGGTTTGTATATCCCGTTGCAAACGTTGTAAATTGGCCCGCTGGCGACCACTGATAACCAGATCATGTGGCACCCCGGCAACTTCAAAACTGACCAGGGTAAAAGCACTCATTTCTACCGGATGATCAATCAGCTCCGCGTAGTTATCCGCCCGATAATCACCAAAGCCATACAATGGCGCGCTGTTATTGGTTTGGCTGTGGCGTGACAAACTGGTTGCAACCCGCCAGTTCCCACATTCAGGATCATCTGGTGCAACCAGCGTCACTGCACAGGCTTCATCTGCCTGCCCTGCGACCTGCATAAAAACGCAACTGGCGTTAAAAAAAGCCCGTTGCTTATCCAGCCAGGCTCCGCGCACACATAGTTCATGCGCATAAACCGTGTAATAAACCTTTAATACACCCTCACAAGGGGCGCAAAACCAGGTGTTTTTATCGGTACGGCTGACCGCAACCGGGCAACCTTCTGATTCTGCGCTGAACTCAATCACATGCTGGGCAAAGTTGCGAATCATATAACTGCCGGGCAACCAGGCAGGTAAGGAGAATTTTTGTCCTGTTGCGGCAGGTCTTAAAACGGTACAGGTAATATGAAATAAATGCGCGTTTAAGGATTGGGCTTCAATACGATAATGAATTTTTTCAATATTCATGAGCATTTCGGAAATTTTGAACATTCTGTATTAATAAAAAGCAGTACATCATACCCCTTCATAGCAACAAAAACACCTTTGCCAAATATAAGAAATAACAGTATCCCCTATTATCCAAGCATTATTTCAATAATTAACTGCACAAACCTGTTTGTATTTATATTTCCTGCGTCGATTAAGCTTCACTTCATTGCGTTAAGAATACATTATATACTGTCCACTTGATATGACGCTAACCAAGGAAAAACCATGAGTCAAATTGTACTGGCCAGTAACAATGCCGGGAAAGTTCAGGAATTTAATGAATTACTGGCTGATCTCAACATGGAAATTATCCCGCAGGGAAAGTGGGACTTTCCAGAAGCTGAAGAAACCGGCTTAAGTTTTGTTGAAAATGCCATACTCAAAGCGCGCCATGCCTGTGAGCATACGGGGCTGCCTGCGCTGGCAGATGATTCCGGTATTGAAGTCGATGCCTTAGACGGTGCACCCGGTATTTATTCTGCCCGTTTTGCAGGTCAGGGCGCAAGTGACGCAGATAATTATGACTTATTACTGAATAAGCTGAAAGATACGCCATCAGCAGAGCGTAGCGCACGTTTTCAATGCTTGTTAGTGTATATGCGTCATGCCAAGGATCCAACGCCCTTAATTTGTCAGGGAGCCTGGGAAGGACAGATTCTCAGCACGCCGCAAGGTGATAATGGTTTTGGTTATGATCCGGTTTTTTATGTGCCGGATTTGGACTGCTCTGCCGCACAGCTCAGCAGTGAACAAAAAAATCAACGCAGTCATCGCGGACAGGCGTTGCGCGCATTACATGCACAATTACAAACCCGCTTGCAGGAGGCTGGATAAATGAGCAATGATTGCTGTGGTGGCAGCCATAAAAAAATGTTGTTACTGGAACAAGCACGTCAGCGTATTCACGATAGTATTCAGCCCGTAAGCGGTGTTGAGCAACTGCCGGTGCGTGATGCCCTGCACCGTGTGCTGGCGGCTGATGTACATTCCAACCTGAATGTCCCCGCTTATGATAATTCAGCTATGGATGGTTATGCCATACAAGGTAGCGATATTCCTGCCAATGGCACAATTCGGCTGGAAATGATTGCTACCTCCTGGGCAGGTAAACCCTGGTCTGGCACCATGCAGGCAGGCCAAACAGTGCGCATCATGACCGGTGGTAAAATTCCACAGGGCGCAGATACCGTGATCATGCAGGAAGATGTGGAAACCGATGAACAATTTATACAAATTGGGCATCAGCATAAACCTGGACAGCACCTGCGCAAAGCCGGGGAAGATATTGCAAAGGATGCAGTGGTATTGCCAGCAGGACGGCGCTTGTTACCCGCTGATTTAGGTTTACTGGCTTCTGTAGGAGCCACGCAAATATCCGTGCGGCGCAAGCTGCGCGTAGCTTTTTTCTCTACCGGTGATGAATTGTGTTCTATTGGTGAGCATCTGGATGATGGTCAGATTTACGACAGCAACCGCTACACCTTGTACGGTATGTTAAAACGCCTGGATGTGGAAATGATCGACATGGGCGTGATTCGCGATCAACGCGATCTGATTCGCCAGGCATTTCAGGAAGCCTCCAGCATTGCCGATGTGTTGATTACCAGTGGCGGCGTATCGGTGGGTGAGGCGGATTTTGTCAAAGACACCCTGGAAGAGATGGGGCAGGTGGATTTCTGGAAAGTGGCGATTAAACCGGGCAAACCACTGGCCTTTGGTAAGGTGCAGCAGGCCTTGTTTTTTGGCTTGCCGGGTAATCCGGTTTCAGCCATGGCAACCTTCTATCTGTTTGTGCAACCTGCGCTGAAATGGGCGATGGGACAAACCGAAGTGTTTGTCCCCCGGCTTAAGGTCAAGGCTGCGGAAAAATTCAAAAAACATCCTGGACGTCTGGATTTTCAACGCGGTATTTTGCGCATGGAAGATGGCGAAGCCAAAGTCTACAGTACCGGGGGACAGGGTTCCGGTATTCTGACTTCCATGAGCCGCGCCAATTGTTTTATTGTACTGCCGCTGGAAAGCACGGGTGTTGAAGCCGGGGAATGGGTTGAAGTGGAGCCATTTGAAGGTTTGTTATAAGCCCTTGGGAGCGCCGACATTCTGTCGGCTTTCTGGAAGGCGGCACTCCCGGCAAATTAACCTTTAAACTCATGTAGCAAATGATAAAACACTTATCTGATAATAACTTACACATCTGGCAACTCAACACCCTTGAAGCACCGGCTTATCACGATTTGCTTACAAATTTGTCACATGATGAACAGCAACGCGCCAAGCGCTTTATCAAACCCAGCGATCAACAGCGTTTTGCCGCAGCGCGTTGTTTTCTACGATACGTTTTAGCCCGATATACGGATTGTTCTGCAACTGAACTGGATTTTGGCTATGCAGAATATGGTAAACCGGGTTTAAAGCACTTTCCCCATATTCAGTTTAACTTATCACACAGCCATGAACAGGTAATTCTGGCGATCACGCTGGAGCAGCAAGTGGGTATTGATATTGAATACCAGCAACAGCGTATCAATGTACTGGAACTGGCCCAGCGCTTTTTTTCTGCCCAGGAATTTGCTTATATACAAGGTTTGTCAGGCACTCAGCAGACTGCCGCTTTTTATCAGTTGTGGACGGCCAGGGAAGCCTATCTGAAAGCAACGGGAGAAGGCATTCGCGCTTTAGAACACGTTACAATCAACTATCCTGAGATGTCTTTATCGGATGCGCGTTGGCATCTGGATAGTTTACAAAACTGGCATTTAATTCCTATTCCTGTCGCTAATCAATATTTTTCAACACTGGCAGTAAGCAGCAAGCAACAACCTGAAATTCATTATTATGCAGACCCGGTTTTTGCTCCAGCCCTGGCTGGTGTGGGTCACACCTTTAGTACTGTAATACCGGACGTAGCGCAGTAGAAGCTGGGGAAATCTCATCTTATAGCATCGTGCTATACTTCAGAATATCATTCCAGTTTTGAGAAACCAAACATGAACGCGCAACCTAAACTACAACCCCAGGAATATCTGGTCTGGGAACGCCAACAAGAAACCCGCCACGAATATGTCAATGGTGAAATTTACGCCATGACTGGCGCAAGTCGTAAACATAACCTGATTTGTCTCAATACAGCATCCAGTTTTCACACACAACTGCGTGGACGCCCGTGCGAAGTTTATAACAACGACATGCGCGTTAAAGTTGATGAAACCGGCATGTATACCTATCCCGATATTGTCGCAGTGTGCAATGACCCGGCATTCGAGGATGCAAAAGTGGATACCTTGTTGAACCCCACTTTGATTATCGAAGTATTGTCTGATTCCACTGAAGATTACGACCGTGGCGGCAAATTCTTACATTACCGTAGTCTGCCCTCGTTACAGGATTATTTGCTCATCGCCCAGCACGAATGTCGCGTGGAACACTATACCCGCCAGGCCGAAGACCGCTGGCTGTTGACCGAATATAAACATTTGCAGGACAAGATAAGTCTGGCATCAGTGACTTGTGAACTGGTATTACAAGATGTGTATGAGCGGGTATTGGCAGCATAAGCTCATTAAAACTGCTAAGCCGCGCAAGCTGCATGTTGTTGACCCAAGTACAAGTGCCATAAAACAAAAGCATCAAGCACCCCTGCATAATGGGCCGTTTGCGTATGACCACTTTGCCGCAGCAGGTTTTGCGCACCACTTTGGCTTTCTGCTTCAGACAAGCCGGTATGCAGTAAAGCTGTTTGTAAGCGCAGATAAGCCATATTTTGAGTTGGGGTTTCGGTATTGCTTTGAGGGCTGCTATGCCAACTGGACCAGCCACTGGGTGGCAGATTACACCACAATGAAGCGTGCTCAGGTGAAACCGGCATTTTTGCCAGGGTTGGGTTTAAACGTTGCAAGGCATAACGATAAAAACGCCCCCCCAGTCTTTTGGATAAGGGTAAACCCGCCAGTGTCGTTAACACCATCTCATCCAGAAATGGATGCGCGCGCCCATAATCCCGCGCCAGCAATTGCTGTCCGGCAACATTGAAGCGTCGAATACGCTCTCCCAGATACACTGCATCAATAAACTGGCTGGCACTGAGTGCTTGCGCCTGATAGACCTCTAAGCGTAATTGCAGACGCTGGCGGAAGCGTTCTTCCAGTGCCGGTACTGCACGTAGAAAAGGATCCAGGGTCGCATTAAAAGTTTCCATTGCATAACGCTGCGCCGCACGCAAACGGTTGTTACGAAATCCACTCAGCGTGCCCAGTCCTGGTAAACTGGCACCGGGCATACCCCGTTCATAATACATGCCACAAAAAATTTCTGCGCCGATACTGTTAACCAGTGTCGCACCACGGGTGCGCGCAACCAATTCCGCGCTGATTAAGGCATGATGATGATTCAGCGGCACTTCACCACCACCGAGCTGTGCAGTTGATATTTGCGCACTTGCAAATTGATGCTCATCCAGATAACCCGTATATAATTCCGTGCCCATCCAATCAGCAATTTCATTGACTTGGGGCAGCCAGGGGGTCGTTTTGGTGCCATAGCTTAACAGGCGTGGGCGATGACCATTGGCATAAGCGGCTGCCAGCAACAGGCGTGATTCCAGATCGCCGCCGATAGGAATCAAGGCATCAGGATCACGTTTGAATTCAAGGTCAACTGCCGCCACCAAAGCATCCAGAGCTTCCTGCTCGCTGTAATTTTCTTGTGGCAGATAAAACGGTGCCGCGTGAGCAATTTGATAATTACCACTGGCATCAATTTGATACACTGTGGCAGCGTGTAAATGTTGACAGGCTGCTAGTGTGCTACGCTCACCCAACAACTGTCCATACGCCAATAATTCCAACAGGGCATCGTCATCAGCATGTGCCTGTTCGCCTAATAATTGGGAAAGTGCCAGCGCGTCCGTTGCGATATAGGTATGAAAAGCACGTTGTGCAATCAGAATAGGGAATAATCCCAGGGTATCTACTGCCAGGGTCAAATGATGCGTAGGCCGGTGATAATGAATCCAACTACGCCCGAATACGGCGCGGGCGCAACCACTGAGATTGGCTTTAACCAACGCTTCCGGCGATAAATGGCGGGCAGGGTCGCCCCAATGTAATACCACATCATCAGCAGATTCCCAGCTTTCCGCTTCGGGTACTAATAAACGACGTAACTGATGGGCAAACCCTTGATGATTCGACAGTTGGCGATCAGCCTGTGCTTGATTTTTTTCCAACGCAGTGGTGTATTGCGTCAGATGATAACTTCCGCTGGCACTACGGTGATGAAAAGCAGCTTGTATGACAGCCATGATGTCCTCAATAATAACCTGGGCGCTGGTTTATAATTCAGTCAAAACGACTGGTTTCCAGCTTGGAATAATTTGCAAAATCTGTCAGTGCTTATGGAAAAGCAAAATCTGATAGCTTCAAAAATAGAAAAAGCAAAAACCATTCCCAATTAAACAACAAGGAAAACACAATGAGCACAGACAGCTATCAACCCTATTATCAACAGCAGTTATCAGAGGCACACTTTGAGCAAAATACAGAAGGCTTCCAACGTTTATTGAACTTTGGCAATGTCACGCAGGAACATCAGCAGGCATTGCAAGGCACGGTTATCTGTGCATTAAGCGATTATGCCTTAATTGAAGTGGGTGGCAGTGAGGCCGTTCAGTTTTTGCAAGGCCAGCTCACCAATGATGTCAAGCAGGTGAGCAGTGCGCAGGCACAGTTAACCGCCTGGTGTACGCCCAAAGGGCGAGTGATTGCCACATTTTATTTATTGCAGCGCGGTGCAAATTATTACCTGTTGCTGGCTGCTGACCGCTTGGCCTGGGTGTTTAAACGTCTGCAAATGTATGTATTACGCGCTGACGTGCAATTGCGCACGGCAACTGAATTGCAGGTTTGTGGTTTTTCCACAACTCAAGCAGAGCAAATCCCGACTTGTTTTACCCTGCCTGAAGTCAACCAGGTGGAACATGATAATGGTTTGAGTGTATTGACGATTCCCGCAGCAACAGGTACGCGCTGTTTCCTGATTGCAGAAAATCTGCAATCCACCTGGGATGCCTGCCTGGAACAAGGCGCAACACCCGCAGGTCGTAGCGCCTGGAACTTACTGGATATTCAGGCGGGTTTGCCCTGGATAGAAACTGCAACTGCGCAAGCTTTTATTCCACAAATGATCAATTTCCCGGAATTAGGTGGGGTAAACTTCAAAAAAGGCTGTTATACCGGACAGGAAGTGGTTGCCAGAACCCATTACCTGGGAAAAATAAAACGCAGTATGCGGCGCGCGCGTTTAACTGGCAATAGTGATTGCCAACTGACCGGTACTGCACTGGCAGTGGCTGACGATAAGCAGAGCGTAGGCCAGATTGTGCAAGCTGCGGTTCACCCTGATGGTGGCTGTATTTGTCTGGCGGTGGTTAAAACAGATGTCGTCACACCGGAAACCGTGTTTTTACAGCAACAGCCCGAGATTTATTTGGAGTGGCTTGAATAATATAACGCCTTATGCCGTGCCAATGATGCTTGCAAAAAATTGATACAATCAGGAGATCATAAGATGAGCCAGCTTAGACCGATGCGCCCACTGTCCCCCCATTTGCAGATTTATCATTTACCATTAACGGCCAAGTTTTCTATTATACACCGCGCCAGCGGCATCATACTGAGCCTGGGTTTACCCCTGTGGCTGTATGCATTGTATTGCCTGACGCAAGGAGAAGCTGTCTGGCACAATTTGCAGGTTTATTTATTATCAGGTTTTGGCGTGTCTGCCTTGATGGTTTATGTCTTTTGTTTGTTTTACCATTTATGTAATGGTATACGCCATTTATTCTGGGATATGAATCTGGGTTTGGACTTAAAAACAGCAAAATATAGCAACTGGGCCGTGTTACTTGGCAGTTTAGGCTTGACGCTGGTGGTTTTTTTAGGCGCATAATTATCTTCGCGCCTGCGCGCCTTTAGGTTAAAATGCTTGATTAATATTTAACCTGAATCAAGCTCATGCTGAACTCAGGTTCTTTAAAGGTATATGCAATGCGTACTGAGAAAATACAAAAGGTTTTGGCTCGAATGGGCCTGGGATCACGCCGTGAAATGGAACGTGCAATCGCTGATGGACGGGTTAAAGTTGATCGGCAAATGGCAAAACTGGGGGATCGCATCACTGCGGGCGTGATAATAGAATTGGATGGGCGCAGGCACCGGGTACCGGAATTTGATGCCGCTACCCCGCGAGTGCTGCTGTATCACAAGCCGGCAGGGGAAATTTGCAGCCGCTCTGATCCAGAGGGCCGCCCGACAATTTTTGATGCCCTGCCCCCCATACGGGAAGGGCGCTGGATTGCTGTGGGACGTTTGGATTTAAACACCTCAGGCTTATTATTGTTCACCAATGATGGCGAACTGGCGAACCGCTTAATGCATCCTTCCCGGGAAATTGAACGTATTTATGCCGTGCGCGTATTAGGGGAAGTTAAACCCGAGCAACTAAAACAAATGAAAGATGGCGTCATCCTGGAAGATGGCAAAGCTTCATTTACCTATATTCGCGATGTCGGCGGCGAAGGTGCTAATCATTGGTATGAAGTCAGTTTGCGTGAAGGTCGTAACCGCGAAGTGCGGCGTTTATGGGAATCTCAGGAAATTCAGGTCAGCCGTTTGATCCGCACCACTTTTGCGGGCATTGGCTTGCCACGTAGTTTGCGTACAGGACACAGTCTGGCCCTGGAAGATACCGAAATGCGCCAGCTTTATAAATTGGTGGCATTAGAACCCCCCAAACGCGCCAAATCAAAACGTAACCCACGTAAAGTTAAACCATTTCGCTCGCGTAAAGCCGTAAAATTGCATAAGCCACGCAAGCGCTGATAGGTTATACTTTGCTTTAATTTGATAAAACAAATGGAAACAACGTCATGCCGCTGCCCTTAATCGAACTGCCTGACAAAGCACCCATGGATGAAATTGATGAAGATATCCTGGAAATCTTTATTGAAGAAGCCGAAGAAGTGCTGGAAGAAATTCATGCCAATTATAATGTCTGGAAAAACAGCCCTGCTGATACAGATTCTCTGCAAACCTTGCGTCGGGCTTTTCATACCTTAAAAGGCAGTGGACGCTTGGTAGGCGCGTTTGCGATTGGCGAATTAGGCTGGGCATTTGAAAACATGCTCAATAAGCTGATCGATGGCAGCATTGAGCGCAATGCGCATATGATGGCGGTATTGGATCAAGTTGAAAGCGCAATTCCCCGCATGGTGGAACTGTTCAAAAACGATGATAAGAGCCTACCCTATGATTTACACTTATTGATTTCCCAGGCCGACCATCTGGTTGAGAGCAAAGGCGCGGAACTGGGTGAATTTGAGCCGGAAAGCGCTGGTGCAGAAACACTTGAGGAAGTCGAAACGGTTGCTGCTGAAATCATGCCTGATACTGCGGCAGAAACGACACCAGTGATTGCAAGCAGTGAAGCTAAAGTGCTGGAAGAGGTCGTGGATATCGAACAGCAGGAAGCGGAAGAAAACAGTATTTTATTGCAGATTTTTACTGACGAAGCCACCGAACATCTTAACCAACTTAAAGCGTTTATTATTCATTGTCACCAGGGGAAAGGCTGCCAGATTAATGATGATATTATTCTGGTATTGCACACCATCAATGGTAGCGCGCGCAGTGTTGGTTTTATGGATATGGCGGCGTTGGCTGCGCAAATGGAAGCTTATGCGCGCACCAACATGGAACATCATGGACATTTAGATAAGGAAATGGTTGCGCTGCTGATAGACAGTGGCAAGATGCTGGAAAATGCCCTGCATAATCATGGCAAAGCGGCAGATGTGGAACAGCATGCACAATTACTGACAGCCTGGAGTGAACAACTCGAAAATATTTCCGCTCAATTTGCACAATCTGCACAATTGGCAACTACTGAAATGGCGGCAACATCAGTAGAAGATAAACAACTTATCGAAACGGCTTCACCAGTGGCTGCCGAGCGCAGTGAAGAACTTGATGAGTTCATGGAAATTTTTCTGGAAGAAGCCGAAGAAATCCTGGAAACCTGTCAATCATTATTAGTACGCTGGCAGGCTGCGCCAGACAGTTTGCCCCTGATTAAAGAGTTGCAACGTGAGCTGCATACGCTTAAAGGCGGCTCGCGCATGGTGGGCATTGTCGCAATGGGCGATTTAAGCCATAAACTGGAATCGGTATTGACCCAGATTGCCGAAGGGCGCGCGCAATCAAGTACTATTTTACAAAGCATGGTGCAGGAAAGTGTGGACGAACTGGCCAATATGCTGGAGCGGAAACAAAATAACGAAGTGCTGCAACCAGCAACAAACCTGATTGAGCAAATCAATGCCGCCGTGGGTGGCGAAGATGCCCCCATCAGTAGAACACCACGCATGCCAAGCGATACTGCCAAAGCTGCAAAAACGACAAAACCACAACCCAACAAAGCGGAATCTGGGCAAGAACCTGGTTTAATTAAAACCGAGAAAACCACAGAAGATATACCTGTTGAAGCCGAAGAGCGCGTACGGGTGCGTGCCAGCCTGATTGATAAACTGACCAATCTGGCGGGAGAAATGGCGATTTCGCGCGCGCATATGGAGCAGCAGCAAGGCGCAGTTAAGCTTAATACCGGTGAAATGGAAGAGACCGTCATGCGCTTGCGCGATCAATTACGACGCCTGGAAATTGAAACCGAAGCACAGATTATTTCCCACTTTGGCGATGTTGTCGTCAGTAAAGATACGGAAGAATTTGATCCGCTGGAGATGGATCGCTTTTCTGTGTTGCAACAGTTATCACGCAGTTTAATGGAAACCGTGAATGACTTACAGAGTATTCAGGAAAATCTGACCAATATGGGGCGGCACAACGATTCATTATTGTTGCAACAGGGTCGGATTGGCGCAGAAATGCAAGATAGTATTATGCGCACCCGCATGGTGCCATTTTCTCAGGTTTCCCCCCGCTTGCAACGTATCGCCCGCCTGACTTCGCGGGAATTGCATAAGCAAGTGGAATTTCACATTAACAACGACAATATTGAGTTTGAGCGCACCATACTCAATCGTATTGTTGCGCCACTTGAGCATATGTTGCGTAATGCCATTGGTCACGGTATTGAAGATGCAGACAAGCGCCGCAAAACAAACAAAAACGCTGTCGCCCAGGTCGGTATTGAGCTGGAGCAGGAAGGCGCTGAATTGATTTTGACTTTATATGATGATGGTGGCGGCATTAATCTGGATGCAATTCGGCGTAAAGCTGAAGAACGGGGTATGCTGCAAGCGGGTGAAGAAATTGCTGATGAAGAGCTGATGCAATTTATTTTGCAGCCCGCATTCAGTACCGCAAAAAGCATTACCCAGGTCTCCGGGCGCGGTGTGGGCATGGATATCGCTAACAGTGAAATCAAACAATTAGGCGGCACCCTGATTATTCACTCCAAACGGGGGCAAGGTTCACGTTTTGAAGTACGCCTGCCCATGTCACTGACCATCAGTCAGGCTTTACTGGTTCACCTTGGAGAAGAAACCCTGGCAGTACCTTTGCACAATATTGATGCCATTATGCGGGTACAACGTCAGGAAGTGCATGTCAGCAACAATGAAGAACGTTATTACACTTACATGGGGCATGATTACCGCATTGCTTATCTGGCGGATTTACTGAAATTCCCACGCGCTTCTACGGATGCCAATCTGCTGCCCATGTTGCTGGTGCGCTCTGCCAACCAAAGAATTGCTTTATTAGTGGATGCCATTGAAGGCAACCGCGAAGTAGTGGTGAAATCGGTGGGTGCTCAACTCAGCGGTATACGCTGGATTGCTGGCGCAACTATTTTGGGTGATGGGCGCGTAGTGATTATTCTGGATGTACTGACCCTGCTGCGCTCCAATATCATTGCCGAAGCCACCGAGATACAGGAAGAAAAAACAGCAACCCAGAAATTGCCGAAAAAAACCATCATGGTGGTAGATGACTCTATTACCGTGCGTAAAGTGACCGCACGTTTATTAAAACGGCAAGGCATGGAAGTGATTACCGCAAAAGATGGTTTGGATGCGATTGCACAATTACAGGATGTGACGCCTGATTTAATGCTACTGGATGTGGAGATGCCACGCATGGATGGTTTTGAACTGGCAACTCAAATGCGTAATGCAGAAAACCTCAAACACATCCCGATTATTATGATCACTTCGCGTACCGGACAAAAACACCGCGAGCGTGCAGCCAAAATCGGTATTAACAAACATCTGGGCAAACCCTTTAATGAACCGGAATTGCTGGATAATATCAGGGCTTTGCTCGATGAGCAAAAACAAGTGGAAATGGAAATGATCGCTTCCCAAAACTGAGTAATATTAGTGAGAAAATAGCCTGAATCCAAGATCAGGCTTTCCAGGTAAAATAAACATGATAGAAAAAAATAATATACGCAGTGTTTTAATCCCTTTTAGTAATAGCCACTTACTATTGCCCGCCGCAATGGTCGCAGAAATCATTCCATACCAGCAACTGCTTTCACCAGAAGGTGCACCAGCTTGGTTTTTGGGATTACTACCTTGGCGAGAACGGAAAATTCCATTGATTCTACTGGAAGCAATGGCAAAATTACCTGTCGCTCCAGATGATGAATCACACATTCCCCGTATTGTTGTGTGTTACAGCTTAAACAAGGACTATCCTTTTTATGCCATCAAGACCTGTTCTACCCCTCGCTCTTTGCGTATCAGCGGCGAAATGCTCACTCAAGCCAAACAAGTGACCGATCACTGCGGCATTGCTGCCAGTGTTCAATTAGAGCAAGAATCAGTTTGGATGCCCAGTCAAGAAACCATACAGCAATATTTACGGCAGGTTGTTTAACCCGGATATTTCATGATTATGAAGCACAGCTTTTAAAAACCGGGAAAGACAATAATACGGTTAAACCGGTTTCTGGGTTTTGCTCTGCATCCGTTAAGTGGTTGGGCATAAATTGTATTTGTCCCTGATGACGCTGCACCACAGCAGCCACCAGGCTCAAGCCCAAACCATTACCCGGTGTGCTGCGACTGTGTTCCAGACGAAAAAAACGTTGTAACACCTGTTCATACTGTGCTTCGGGAATGCCGCAACCGCTGTCACTGATTTCCAGATGCAGTTGTGCGCTTTGTAAAAATAAGGCAACCCGAATCAATCCCGATGCGGGTGTGTATTTAATTGCATTATCCAACACATTAAGCAAGGCTTGAAACAACAAATCCCGATCCCCGGAGAGATACAAGTCAGCTTGAATCTGAGTTTGCAGGATTTGTTGTTTTTCCTCTGCCATAACCGCATAAAATTCCACCGCGTCATTGACCAGTGCAGAAAAATCTACTTTCTGCACCAGGTTTTCCTGGCTGGATTCAATGCGGGTAATGCGCAACAGGGCATTAAAGGTGTTTAATAATTGATCGGCTTCAGCAATCGCTACATCCAGGCCATTGTGGCTATCGGGGTTTTGCTGCATCTGCTCCAGGCGATTACGCAAGCGCGTCAGCGGGGTGCGTAAATCATGGGCAATATTGTCGGAAATATGGCGAATTCCTGCCATTAAAGATTCAATCTGATCCAGCATGGCGTTAAGGTGTCCGGCAAGCTGGTCAAAATCATCGCCACTGCCGGTTAAGGGAATGCGCTGGCTCATTTTACCGGCCATAATTTCACGGCTGGTCTGGTTAATCTGCTCAATGCGTCGCAATACACCGTTACTCAGCAACAAACCACCAATTAAAGCCAACCAGATGGTGAGCAGCAAGCCCCAGCCAAGCGCCAGCCAGATTTGATGGCGGGTTTTTTCCAGTGATTGCATATCGCGCCCGACTAATAAATGTAAACTGCCCAGCAAAACAAACACCCGCGCCCGCGCCTGATATTGTTGTTTGCCTTTTGCTGTTTTGACACTTAAAGAGAAATTAACCCAGGGCTGGGTTTCATCTCTGGCTTCCTGCGGCCACTGTGATAAGTTACCCCGCAAAGGCCGATAATAGGCATCAGCCAGCAAATAATAAGCACGACCATCGGTATTTTTTTTGATACGCTCCCGTAATACCGACAATAAACCACTAAAACCATCACGCCGATACTGTTCCGCCAGGCCTTGCACTTCCGCTTCAATAGTTTCATCAATCTGCTGTGCCAGATAACCAGTAGTGGCCCAGTATAAAAACACGATTAACAAAATTGCCGAGCTGCCAAACAGGGCGATATACATCATGCCCAGGCGAAAAGTTGAACTGCGCAGCAGCCGGGAAAAATGGGGGTGAAAAACGGATAAGCCAGAAAATCGCATTTAGTAAAGGCTTATAACGGTGGGTGAAGATGATGCAAACGGGTACGGAAGCTTTCCACCCGCGCTGGCGGGAAATTCTGCCAGACAATTTTTGAAGTTACCCGCACAAAATGACGATTCTGATCGGGTAAGGTCTTACTGCGCAAGTCATAAGTAAACTGTACCATGACGCCTTTATCGTGTAACACCTCATTCACCTGTGCCAGAATACCCGGCACGATCTCAGGTGGCAGCGAGCGCAACGGCAAGCTGGAAACGACTGCACTGACAGGCTGATGCTCTGGCCCCAGTAATGTTTTTAAGTGGGTTGCATCACCTTCAATCACGGTTAATTGCGGGAAGCGGCGGCGTAAATGTGAAGCCAGCGCAGGCAAAAGCTCAACCACGATTAATTTCTCAGGTGGCAGGCCATAATCAAGTAAGGCTGCGGTAATATTCCCCGTACCTGCGCCCAACTCAACAATAAAACCATTGCTGTCTTTAGGCACCTGCGCTGCCATCATGCGCCCTAATTTCGGTGAACTAGGACAGGCTGCGCCAATTTCCCGTGGATTGTTCAGCATTTCCCTGGCAAATACCTGAAATCCCGTTGTTGCTGGCTTTTTGCCTTGCTGTTGGTTTTTTTTTGTGTGTCGGGTTTCGCTGGCAGCAGATAAGGTATTATTGCGCGCAACCATTCTGGAAACCGATTGCCGCACTTTTGCCCATGATTTTTTAATTGTATGATTCATCTAAATTTTGAGTGTTTTCAAGTGATGGATTTTTGCAGATTCAGCAATGCAAAAGCCTAAATTAAAAAGGCTATTGTAACGCGAAAATCCTTTCTACTAAATATTAGTTAATGTTTAGTAGAAAGGGGTTTTCGCGTGCTTGTGATAAAATTAAAGGCTAGATTAGCAAAAGGCTAGATTAGCAATGGATTATGGACAACATTGACTCTAACCCCAAAGGGGTCTTATCAAATTGAGTTATGAAACCTGACACTCGCACCACCATGTACGACATTATCTCCCAGGTTCGGGGCGCTTTCCCCTTTGGCGCACCGGAAACACAGTTATGCGCGGATGTGTGCAGTGGTTGTTCCAAAAAGTTATTGGAATTTCTGGAAACTGAAATTGAGGATTGGGAAGCGCGTCTGGATGCCGGTGATATTCCCAACTTTGGCGATATTTCGCGTATGGTTAAAATCAGCCGGAAAGTACAACGGGTTTTGATTAATAATAATTTAATTCCTCCCGAACAAACAAATACGCAATAGTTTTACCAACAGCTTCTAAACAGGTTTGCTTATGACACAATACCACTATCAGGTACTGGATAAAGAACAACGCCAAATGAGTGGCGCACTGGAGGCGAACAATGAACGCGAAGCCATGCGTAAATTGCAGCGTCAAGGACTGCGCATACTTAAAATTGAAAACCGCAAACATCCACGTTCACAAACAGGCAGCCAAAGACCCCCCAAGCAACGCGATATTCTTATCGTGTTACATGAGCTGACCACGCTGTTGGAATCCGGGGTTGCACTGATTGAAGCTGTCGAGTCGCTGGCACAATCTAATCATCACCCCATACTGGTGACGGCATTTGATGATATTGCCAGCCGTTTACGTCACGGCAGTAATTTTGCCGAAGCCATTGGGGCCAATAGCAAGGTGTTGAAATTACCCTGGTATGTACCGCAACTGCTGGAGGCGGGGGAATTGACAGGCAAGGTGGCACAGGCATTACGCGACGGTTTGACGCAAATGGAATATGAGACCAAAATCCAGAATGATATGCGTAATGCCATGATCTACCCAGCGATCTTGGTTTTCTCCGGCATTGCTGCCGTGTTGATGATTTTTATTATGGTGGTGCCACGGTTTGCTGGCATACTTAAAAACCGTGCCGCAGAAGATCTGCCTTTCCTGGCAAAAGCGGTGATTAATACCGGTATGTTTCTGAATGCGCACATGTTGTGGATTGCGCTGGGCATTGGTGCTTTTGTGATTTTATTGTTGTCCTTATGGAAAAATAAAACCTGGCGCAATCGCATTCAGGAAAGCTTTACCCGCCTGCCGTTGTTCGGAGAATGGCTGCTGGAGTCTGAAACTGCACGTTGGGCGGCAATGATGGGTACTTTGCTGGAGAACCGGGTCGCCTTATTACATGCACTTGATTTAGCACGGCGTGGCATTCAACTGCCGCAACTTAAAGCCCGGTTGGAGCAAGTGAGTCAGGCAGTACGTGCCGGTACGCCACTTTCCCGTGCCTTGCAGGATCAAGATGCGATGACCGCTACCGGACAAAATCTCATCCGTGCCGGCGAGCGTGCCGGGGAATTGCCGCGTATGTTGAAGTCGTTAGCGCGTTTGCTTGAAGAAAGCGGTCAACAACGCATGAAGCGTCTGTTACTGATGATTGAACCCATTGCCATTTTAGTCATTGGCAGCGTCATCGGGGTGATTATTACCGGCGTTATCCTGGCTATTACCAGCGTCAACCAGATCAGTATCTGAAATAAAGTGACTTCTGCTATTGTCATAGACAGCGACCTGGTTACGCCCTTTGTTTTTGGCTTGATACAGCGCTGTATCCGCCTGCTCAATCAAGCTAATCATTTCGTTATTTTTGTGGTATTCAGCAACACCGATGCTGATGGTCAGTTGTCCAATACCTTCAAAATGGTTCCCGGCAACACTTTCCCTGAGGCGTTCAGCGGTATAGGCGGCACGTTCTAAACCAGTAAGCGGTAACATCAGAATAAATTCCTCCCCCCCCCAACGACCCAGCAAATCTGTGGTGCGAAGGCCTTGTTTAAGCAGTTCCACCACTTCCTTCAACACCCGATCCCCCACCGGATGACCATAATTATCATTCACCTGTTTAAAGTGATCGAGATCGATCAGTATCAGCGACAGGCGCTCCTTGCCATAGCGATTAACCCGATAAAGCTCCTGACGTATGCGTTTTTCAAATTTCTGGCGATTGGCAATGCCTGTGAGTGGATCAGTGGTTGCCAGGTGTTCCAGTTTAACAGTCTGGCGTTCCAGCAGCATGACGACTTCTTGTAATTCAGCCGCATGATTACGCAGCATTTCAGCCCAGCGACTGTAAGCCAGATTAACCAGTTCACGCTGCCGCACCACGCCCAGCAATTGATTACCTTCCGTGACAACAATGCGTTTGAAGTGATTTTTATTAATAAACTCCAGTGCCTCCCGTATCGTTGCAGTATGCGGCACAGTCTGTAATGGTTGCGTCATCACCTCAGATACTGACATCTCCTGGGGTAATTGTTTAGCAATAATACGCACGGCATCTTTAGTGGTGATAATACCTACCGGTAAATCAGTTGCAACCACGATGATACAATCATCAATGAGTTCCAATTGGCAAAGCACTGAACTGATTGGAGTTTGGGCTGAGGTTGTGTGAATTTCCCGCAGCCGGAATAGATCGTAAAGTTCCTGGCGTTCAATAATAATTTCCGGATCAATACTGGAAATCAGGTCGGAATAAGAAACAATACCCATTAATTCATTATTATCTGTCACCACACCTAAATAATCATCATCGTCACAAAGTTGACCAAACACTTCTAAAATATTCGTGGTGAGTGGAAAACAGGGTAATGCTCTACAGGGATATTCGGTTAGTGGCTGTGCCAGGTCAAGACCGTGTGTATTTAAATAAATCAGGTCATTGGCAGTAAACAAGCTAAATGTTTTGTTATTACTGTCCACTACCACAATATCCCGCAGACCCTTTTCTACCATGCGTTGCATTGCTTCAGCAATAGAGGCACTGCCAACAATGCTAACCGGATGTTGAACCGCGATCTCGCCTATGGATGGGAAAACCAAAACAATGCCCCCTGATTAAAAAGTAAAAACAAAGCTTTTGAGTATACTAGAAAAAGTGCTGATAACCTTTATTTTCAAGACCATCCTGCCATAGCTGCTGATTTTCATCCAGGCAGCGTAAGCCCGGTTCAACTGTAATCTGCCCGATACAGCAATAGCTTTGTCCTGCTAAGGCAGACTCCAGTTGTTTTATCCGCTCTGGCGGTACAGTAAAACAAAGCTCGTACTCATCCCCCGCCGTCAAAGCCAATTCCCATGCCTGTTGCGGTGATAAATGCGGCAATAACAACGGAGACAGGGGTAAATCTGCCAACTGTAATTGCGCACCAAGCTGACTGCGCTCCAGAATATGGCCTAAATCCGCCCATAAACCATCAGAAATATCAATTGCGCTACTGGCAATGCCGCGTAAGCACTTGCCAATTGCCAAACGCGGGACGGGGCGGTTTAAGGCCAATAATGCCTGCTTTTGTTCAGATGCAGATAAATGCACCTCACCGTTTAGACTCTTTAAGGCCAGACCCGCCGCACCTAATTCTCCCGTCACATAAATAAAATCACCAGGCTGCGCAGTATGCCGTTGCAGCGCCTGACCACTGGGTACAAATCCCATAATCTGCACAGAAACACTTAATGCCCCACGCGTGGTATCGCCACCGATTAAAGCGACTTGATGCTGTTTTGCCAATGCTCCCAAGCCCTGGCTAAAAGCTGCCAACCAGCCTTCATCAACACCGGGCAGCGTTAATGCCAAAGTCATCCATGCCGGTATTGCACCCATTGCCGCCAGATCACTGAGATTCACAGCCAATGCCTTATAACCCACATCTTCCGCGCAGGTTTGCAGCGGAAAATGCACCCCTGCAATCAAGGTATCCACTGCAATCACTAACGCCTGTCCCTGCGGCGGCAGACATAAAGCGGCATCATCGCCAATACCCAGTAATACATCATCGCGCTGTGGCGTGAGTTGGTCGAAATACTGGGTGATAAGATCAAATTCTCCGGGCATATTTAAAACCTGTTAAACTAAACTGTTTTGTCATTAGATTTATCTTAACAGGAAATTATACAGGTGTTTGAGTTCATCAAAGCAGGCGGTTTTTTAATGTACCCCATTCTTCTCTGCTCCCTGGTTGCAATGGGCATTATCGGTGAGCGTTTCTGGACACTGCAACGCAAACGCATTGTCCCGCAAGGTCTGGTTGCCAGGGTCTGGAGTTGGGTAAAAGAAGACAAACTGGATCGCCATCGGGTTGAAGCCTTGCGTAATGGCTCCCCGCTGGGCAAAATCCTGGCAGCCGGTTTAATCAACCGGCACTGCTCACGCGATGTGATGAAAGAAAGTATTGAAGAAGTGGGTGGACAGGTCGTGCATGCTTTGGGGCGTCACCTCAATATGCTGGGCATTATTGCCTCTATCGCACCACTGTTGGGTTTATTAGGCACGGTTGTCGGCATGATCGAAGTATTTGCCACCATCACCAGTGAAGGCGTGGGTAATGCCAGCGCTTTGGCTGGCGGAATTTCCAAAGCCTTGTTTACCACCGCAGCCGGTTTAAGCGTCGCCATTCCCTCTTTATTTTTTTATCGTTATTTACGCGGTAAAGTTGCGGGACTGGTGGTGGATATGGAACAGGAAACCGTGCGTATGCTGGATGTTTTACATGGCGCGCGTGAGGCAAACGAAAAAAACGACGGCAGCGAAAATCTCGCAAGCAACGGAGCGGTTTCATGAACCTGCGCCACCACCTGCCCGAAGACAGCGAGTCACTGATCGATCTTGCGCCTTTGATCGACGTGGTGTTTATTTTGCTGATCTTTTTTATGGTTTCCACCACCTTTGTGCAAGAATCCGAACTGGAAGTAAATTTACCCGAAGCCAGCAAAGCACCCAGCGCCGCGCCACCGCAAACCATCACAGTGCAGGTGGACAGCCAGGGACATTTTGCCGTCGGTGGCAAAACCCTGTTTAATGATCGTTTAGACACCTTAAGACGCGCACTGGAGCGAGAAATAAAAAAATATGACAATGACAAGCCCAGCTTGTTAATCAATGCCGATGGCGGCGCACCTCATCGCGCAGTGGTTATGGTGATGGATGCTGCGCAACAGGCAGGTATTCGTCAGGTGGGTATTGCCACACGCAGTCCTGAGCAAGACTGAGTTAAAGCTACACCGCAAAGATACACTGCGGAAAAGCTGGACTTGGTCAGCCTCCCAGGAATTAAGCATTTAATAACACCTGAAACTTCTATCATATAAGGCCACATAAGGACTGTTTAGTCATATCTTAAATTTTTTCAAAAACTACTTGCTCAATTAAAAAAAGATTGTATAATAGCCGCCTCTTGTGGACATCCTTTAACAATAAGGTGATTGTTTAAAGGTATTCTCAAGGAGAGATGGCCGAGTGGCTGAAGGCGCTCCCCTGCTAAGGGAGTATAGGGTTTATAGCTCTATCGAGGGTTCGAATCCCTCTCTCTCCGCCATGATTATTGTTCACAGGGATGTAAAAAATACGCGCCTGTAGCTCAGTTGGATAGAGTACCTGGCTACGAACCAGGCGGTCGGAGGTTCGAATCCTTCCAGGCGCGCCATTTTTTCAAGGACTTATAACTTTAAGTCTTTTTATTTGCAAAATTTTTGCAAAACCCTCAAAGTTCTACCTCCATCCAATTTATCTTGTGTCCCTGCAAGTAATGTTTTGTCATTTTTTCACTGGTATACCCCAGTAAAGATTGAACAACAGTTTTAGATTTTCCCGATTGCTCATAAATTGAAGCACCTAAACTACAGATTTCATAAAATCCTGGTAATGTAGACTTATAGTTCCACACCTACAAATCGTGAATCATGTCGTATTTTTTAGCTCTGTTTAAATGCTCCATCGGGTATATACATTTATTTTCTTTAGCACTGCGCCGCCAGTTGAGTTGTTGCAGGTGCGTTGCTGTTGTTTCTATCGTCTATGAGCAGCAGTTTTTCCAGACCATAAAAAATACAGCGGCTTAACACTTATCGTCTGCTGCCAGTGGTTTTTCTGGGTGACAGGCGCGATAGGCGGCTTCAACGATGGTGGCAAGTGGCTGGCTCATATATTTTTAATTCATTGAATCAATAGCTGGCAAAATCAACTCGACCTGGGTGCCTGGAAGCAAGCGTTGTTGAGGGGTGAAATGCATGTTTATCTGCGGTGTATTATTTTGTGGATTCAGCCCTGATTGCACAACTTCTGCCTGATACGAGGATTTGTCTGCAAGCTGTAACTGTAGTGCTGTGATGCCTTGCAGTTTTTGCCATTGTGCCAGTGTTAAAGCTGCGGTTGCCGACATGAACTTATCATCGATCAGGGTTAATAAGGCTTGGCTCTGACATTGATTATTGACCGCCTGCCCTGCCTGGATATGGATTTGCGCCACGCGACCGGCAAACGGTGCGTTTAGTACCCGCTCATCCAGTGCCACCTTAGCCTGACTGATACGGGCTTTACTGTCTTCCAGTGTGGCTAAGGTTTTTGCCAGCAGATTCTGGCTGACTTGCCATTCATGGGTGGAAATCAGCGTCTGCTCGTATAAAGCCTGAGTGCGCTCGGCTTCGCGTTTGGCTTCTGCATAAGCAGATTTGGTGTGCTTAAACAGGATCAGCGCAGCGGATAAACGGGCTTTTTCTGCGCGTTGATCCAGGCTCAACAGGATTTGTCCGGCTTTGACGCGATCCCCGACTTTCACTTTGAGCGCAGCAAGTTTGCCGCTGGCAGGCAGGCTCAAGTCCACCTGTTTACCCCAGGACAGTGTAGCGGTGATCGTTTTTTGCTCTGTTGCAGGTGCAATGAGGGACTCTGCATAAGCAAAATCCAGCATTGCGCAACAAATCAGTAAAACTTTCCAGCATAATTTCAACATTTATGGGTTCTCTTGTATTGCACTTTCATCAGGTGTTTGTTTTTTTTCACCTGGTGTTTTCCCCAGCAGGGCATCCAGTTTGGCCCATTGCAGGGCAATGTCATATTCGGTGCGCTTGGCAAATAATTCGGCTTCAGTTTGTTTGACCAGGGAGTTACCCAGATCGGAATTAACTTCCATATCATATAAGGTACGCGCTTCATCCAATGCCATTTCCCGCCATAATAAACGCGCTTCCACCGACGTCCGTTGTCCATTGAGATTTTGTAGCTGTAACCAGGTATTTAACACCGCCTCACGTACTGCCAGCATTTGCGTCTGGAGTTTGCTTTCCTGCTGATAGCGTTCCGCTTGCGCTTTGGCAATGTTGGCATTCACCCGGTTGCCAGGATAGATAGGTACTTCCAGTTCAAAACCGATACGAAACGGGTCGCGAGAACCCAGCTTCCGTCCCCAGTAATTGGCCTCCATCCGCCCCAGTAATAAAGGATTTTTTTCTGCACGCTCTGCATCTACGCGATATTGCGCGGCAATAATCTGCTCGCGTAACATGTTCAGTTCAGGATTTGCGTCCAATGCCTGTTGAGTCAGCATCTCGATATCGGGTAAGATTTGTTGATTTTGTTTTAAGTCAGGTTCTGTCAGTTCCGAGGGCACTTGCTCTGGAACACCCAGTGATTGCGCAAGGCGAACCCGGGTAAGGCGCTGTTGCCTTTCATGACGACCACGTTTTTGCAGCACTTCCTGATAAGCCGCCTGTGCCTGTGCCAGTTGTAAATCTGAGCGTTGCCCCTGTTGATGGCGATCTTTAGCGCGATCAAAATGAATAAAGGCAACCGCCATTGCTTCATTGCTGACCCGGTATTGCAAGTCAGCCAGCAAGACATTAAAAAAATTTTCCATGACTTGCAGGCGTTGCTGTTGCTGCACGGCGATTAATTGTAACTGCGCTGCCGCCAGTGTTTTTTCTGTGGCCTGACTGGCTGCCTGGGTACGACCAAAGTCCAGTAGTGGTTTATCCACGAATAAACGCATGGTAAAGTCATCATGACTTTGATCAGCAGATAAGCCTGGTGGATCGACCCAACGCAGGCGGCTGCTCAGATAAATATCCAGATCATCACTCGCCTGGGCCAACTCATGCTCCGCTTTGGCGTATTGCTGATTGGATTTTTGCTGTTTAATCAGCGCATTGTCGTAATCATTAATGAACGCCAGCGCAGCATCCAGCGTCAGTGGCTCTGGCAGGTTTGGTGGCGGTAGGGCGGCACTGGCTACAGGCAGCAGCCAGAGACCTAATAAGATGGCTTTCATTTTTTGGCACGTTGCGCACGGCGGTATTGACTGAAACGTTGTTTATTTTTATACGCACCTGTGGCGATATATTGTCCCATCCAGATAAATTCCTGGGCATCTTTGGTCGGGCCGGTATGACGATACAACTGCTTGCCTTCCAGATCATAAAAAATAATAACCGGCGTTGCCCGTACTTTATTTTTTTGGGAGAAGGCTTTGGCTGTGGTCTCTTTAGCTGTAAAATCAACCAGTTCGGTATCGCCTTCAATATCAATAGGCAGGATTAAAAAGCGGGGTTTGAAATAGTCCTGCACATCCTTGCGAGTAAAAAAGGTCTCCCGCATCCGCGCACAAAATGGACATTCATCCATTTCAAAAAACAGTATCAAACCTTGTTTTCCTGCTTCTCGGGCATTGCCTAGCTCTTCGGGAAGATTCCCCCAGCTCTGGTCGAAAAACTGACTATAGGCATCTTCTTTGGCGATGACATCAACGGGTGTGATAAAAATAAACACACTTAATAAAAAGGTGGAAAGGGACGTTTTCATAGGCTATTTCTGTGTTAAAAAATCCAGTTGTTGTAAGCTGATTTCCCCGGAATGTCGCGCCACTATCTCACCTTTGGGATCGATAATATAGGTGGTGGGCAATCCCTGAAATGGAAAATCCTGGCGTAGTTTACGGTAAGTTTGCTTAGATTGCTGCCCTTTGCTGTTGGGAATAATCGGATAATCAATCTCATGGTTTTGTACAAAGTTACTCAGCGCGGTATTTTTAATGCGATCTTCGTTAACGCCTAAAACCACGGCATGCTCACTCATGGCATGAAAATCATTTAGGGTGGGCAGTTCCCGCAGACAAGGTGGACACCAGGTTGCCCAATAGTTTAACACCACCCATTTACCCTGGTAATCAGACAGTTTATGCTGCGTACCCAGTAAATCCTCAAACATTATTTCTTCTACCTGTGCGGCCTGAGAACAGCCACTCAGCCATAACAGGGTGCAACAAAGACCCAGTAAACGTACAGTTTTCATTTAGATTGACACCATTTCAAAATCTTCTTTACCCACGCCGCATTCCGGGCATTTCCAGTCTTCCGGCACATCTTCCCAAAGTGTGCCAGGAGCAATATTATCTTCCGGCCAGCCTTGTGCTTCGTCATAAACCACACCACAAATCACACACATATAGGTTTTAAATTCCATTATAACAGTTCCTTATTTTGATGACTTTCTGCTATCCTTCTGTTTCTCGTCCAGTTTAACATATAGTCAACTTGCCTACCTTTTCAAGGGGCTGAGCCAGGAGCTTATCATTTCATGAGCGCAGATTTTAGAGCCTATAGGATATTAACGCTTATCTGTCTGCTGTGTGCTTTTTCCGCTGAGGTCTTGGCGGAAACAACGCATTTTAATGTAACGGCACAAGCTTTTAAAAACCGTCGCGGCGACTTATCAATTCCAGGAGCGGAAGCTTTGGAATTAAATATCAAGGGGGAAATGGATGCGCGCCATGATACCTTGCGGGTTTACAATATGCGTCAGGGTAAAACGCATAAAGAATTACTCAGAATTAAAGGGCAGCGTGATAAAAAGACCGGAAAATATCGGCTGAATCATCTGCTGCCACTGCAAAAAATACTGCCTACCAGCCAGATCCGCGTTACATTTAACTCTAATAATAAAACCACACAGCATCACTTAAAGGTTTCGATTGAGCGTTTAACGCCCATAAAACGCCTGGCACAGATTCAAAATGAAGTTACTAAGGCGCTGACCGACATTACTCATCAGGGCGCGAGAAAGAGTTATGCTGAAATTCAAAAAAATATTATTATATTTCAGCATTTATCTGAAAAATTACAAGCCAGCCGAAAACTTGATCGCCAGACCCGTAATGAAGTGAGTCAGGCATTGCAAAACCTGGCAAGCAGTTATTTGCGTATCGTCCAACACCGAAATGTGGTACAACCTGCCAATCAGAAACTTGCCGGTGATTTACAAAAACTGCAAAGCCGCACGATTGCTCAGGAAAACCAAATTTATCAGCGTATTGAAGCGGTGGAAAAAGAATTGCTGATTTTACAAAAAAAATTACAGGCTAAAGATGGCAGCAAATCTGATGCAGGCGGCAGCAAAGCGGTATTAGAGGATCTCAGCATCACCCGCGATCAGATTGCGATTAAAGCCAAGCAAAGCCTGGTAAAATCACTGGAAGCACAAACCGCAGTCTGGCAGCAACTCTATCAACATCAGCTTGCGCTGGAAGCACCGCTACAATCTTATTTACAGCATCTGGATTTGTTTTTTGATGCACTGGAAATGAATGCTGAGATTTATCGTGAAATTGCCAATACCATTCAATACGATCCTGCCATTGCCGGGGAAAGTCTCAGTGGTTTATCCAGTCTCAGTCATGTGATTAATCAATTAGAAGCCGATTGGAATACCATTGAGGCGCTTAGAGAGCAAATCAAACGGGTTGGATTCTAAACGGAGGCAGATGATGGCAGAAGCCGCACTAAAACAGGAAGGTCTTACTCCTGAAGACTATTTAAAGGGTGAGCAATACAGCCAGGAACGCCATGAATATATTGATGGTGAAGTACATGCAATGGCAGGGGAAAGCAAGGCGCATAATACAATTACACTGAGGAGCGAGAATTTTATAACTTCAGCAACTTGGCTGGTCTTTTTCTCCATTTTCTGCGTTCCGAAAACAGTTACATAGCTTGCTATGCGCCTGTTTTCACGCCTTGAAAATAAATAAAAATCCTGCGCCCAGTTTCTGTATTTATTTTATCCTCACTCCTGAACATTGCAGCTTTTTTACGCAACTACCTTCGAGGCTCATCTTGTCGCATCTACATGGAAAATGTAAAAACCCAAATCCAGATAGCGCAGAATCTGCGTTATTATTATCCTGATATACAAATCACTTGCCGTGCGGCGGCAAATAATGCGTCAGACGAAACCGAAAATGCCTATTACAAAGACAGGCCCAAATTGATTATTGAGGTGCTATCACCCAGTACAGAACGCCGCGACCGCGCTGAGAAGTTTTATCACTATCAGCAGTTAGACAGTCTGGAAGCCTATGTATTAGTCGCGCAGGATACCCGCCGTATTGAAATTTATCGCCGTAATAACAACTGGGCCTGGGAGTTGTATACGGAAGAAACTACGCAGGTACATTTGCAATCAGTGGAACTTGAATTGCCACTGGATGTGATTTACGAAGATGTAGTTTTTACTGAACATGTCATGCTTTAAAACTGACTCTGGCAAAATTCCATGCAGCAGTTTATGATTCATATTTTCTCATTTCCACTGCACCAGTGTGTGTGCTTCAACGTGGGAATGCCAATTTTTTAAGGGGAAGTCCATGTCGAGTATTTCACGCGCATTAATCAGCGTTTCAGATAAAACCGGGATTGTTGAATTTGCCAGGGCGCTGCAAGCGCAGGGTATCGAAATCCTATCCACTGGTGGTACTGCGCGTTTATTAAGCGAGAATACCATTCCAGTGATTGAAGTTTCAGATTACACCGGGTTTCCTGAAATGATGGAAGGACGGGTTAAAACCCTGCATCCTAAGGTGCATGGTGGCATCTTAGCGCGTCGCGGCGTGGATGAAGCGGTGATGGCGGAACATAATATTCCTCCCATTGATTTAATTGTCGTTAATCTCTACCCATTTGAAGAAACCATTGCCAAACCTGATTGTGACTTAGCCACCGCAATTGAAAATATTGACATTGGCGGCCCCACCATGTTGCGTGCTGCGGCTAAAAATCATGCGGCAGTGACTGTGGTGGTGGACAGCGCGGATTATGAACGGGTATTGGATGCTATTGGCAGCGATCAGGGTGTCAACGAACAAACACGTTTTGAGTTGGCGTTGAAAGTTTTTGAACACACTGCACGTTATGATGGTGCAATTGCCAATTATCTGGGTAAACAACTGGCAAGCAGCGAAGACGGTTTTGCACCGACCATTAATATGCAATTTCGCAAACTGCAAACCATGCGTTATGGTGAGAATCCACACCAGAATGCTGCGTTTTATACCGAACATAAGCCAGCAGAAGCCTGTGTTGCCAATGCACAATTACTGCAAGGTAAAGCACTTTCCTATAATAATGTGGCAGATACGGATGCCGCCCTGGAATGCGTGAAAAGTTTTGACGGAGAACCCGCTTGCGTTATTGTCAAACACGCTAACCCCTGTGGCGTTGCTTTGGGTGAAACCCCGCTGGAAGCCTATGACCGCGCCTTTAAGACCGATCCGACCTCAGCCTTTGGCGGCATTATTGCTTTTAACCGCCCACTGGATGCGGATACCGCAAAAGCCATTATTGAGCGTCAGTTTGTTGAAGTCATTATTGCCCCAGGGATAGAGGACGCTGCAAAACCGGTCTTAGCCAGCAAACCTAATGTACGTGTTTTAGTCTGCGCGCAATGGGGTGTTTCACTGCCGGGACTGGATTTCAAACGGGTCAATGGCGGTTTGCTGGTACAGGACAGAGACCTGGCCAGGGTTAGACAAAATGATCTAAAAGTAGTCACCAAACGTGTACCCAGCGAAGCAGAAATGCGCGATTTATTATTTGCCTGGAAAGTTGCAAAATTTGTCAAATCCAATGCCATTGTTTACTGTAAAGACAAAATGACCATTGGTGTGGGTGCAGGCCAGATGAGCCGGGTTTACAGCGCTAAAATCGCAGGCATTAAAGCCGCTGATGAAAACCTGGAAGTCAAAGGCTCCGTGATGGCCTCCGATGCCTTCTTCCCTTTCCGCGATGGCCTTGACGCTGCCGCTGAAGCAGGTATTACTGCGGTTATTGAACCCGGTGGCTCTATGCGTGATGATGAAGTCATTGCCGCTGCTGATGAACATAATATCGCAATGGTCTTTACCGGCATTCGTCATTTCCGGCATTAATGCTATAAAAAGTAGTTTTTTTCTGACGGCATAGCGGCTATGCCGCTATAACCGCGCCTTGCGCGGTTTGTCGTCTGGAAGATAACGCTCTCAATTTATTTAATTATTCGCTGTCAGCTTGTACCTGTTCACTTCCCCTGGGAACGCTGGCATTCAGCCGCCCGTGCCGACTGCAAGTCGGCGCTCCCAAACCCGTCTATGCTATTGATATAATCGTGCGTACTATCTATGGATACAGACACTAATAGAAAGACCGAATAAGATAACGGCAAAAATTGCACTGTGTTTTATGCCAAAATGTGTAAAATAAAAACTTCAGCGGCTTATCGAAGGCACTTCTGCATCTGAAACCAACGTATTTTTACAAGCCTTTATCTCAACCCCTGCTTCATATATACTCTTTTGAGCTTATAATTTTTCTGTTTATAAACCCATTGCAAACTTATAAACAGCCATTAAAAACAACCAACAGGAATGGGACATGGATGCCACACATCTTGAGCCAGTGCGCAAACATATAGAATCACGAGTTATCGGTCAGAAAGCACTGATTAACAGTTTAATGATTGGTTTACTCAGTGATGGGCATTTGTTGGTTGAAGGAATGCCCGGTCTGGCTAAAACCACCGCTGTCAAAGCCTTGGCTGAATCCATTGAAGGCGATTTTCACCGGGTACAATTTACACCAGACTTGTTACCCTCAGACTTAATCGGTACCGATGTTTATCGTCAGGCCGAAGGGGATTTTGAATTTCGTGCCGGGCCGATATTTCACAATATTCTGCTGGCTGATGAAGTCAACCGCGCACCTGCCAAGGTGCAATCGGCTTTGCTGGAAGCCATGGCGGAACATCAGGTCACGGTAGGCCAGAAAACTTATCCCCTGCCTGCCTTGTTTATGGTACTGGCAACCCAGAACCCGGTCGATCAGGAAGGTACTTATCAATTACCGGAAGCCCAGCTTGACCGCTTTTTAATGCATGTCTGGGTGGATCATCCAAACCATGAGGAAGAGTTGCAAATTATGGCTCTGGATGCCCAGCAACAAAAAGAGCCGCCACGCCCTCCCGCCACCCCCATGTCACAACAGGATTTATTTGAAGCGCGCAAACAAGCGGGCGAAGTCTATATTGATCCCAAATTAAACCGTTATATTGTTGACTTGGTGCTGGCAACCCGTGATCCAGGCAATTATGACAAAGACTTAAAACGCTGGAGTCGTTTTGGAGCCTCTCCCCGCGCCAGTATCGCTTTATCCCGTTGCGCAAAAGTACAGGCATGGCTTGATGGCGACAAATTTGTCACCCCCGACCACATTCAGCGCGTCGCCCCCAATATCATGCGCCACCGCATTATGCTGACCTTTGAAGCCGAAGCCGATGGCATTACCAGCGGTCATTTTATTGAGCGTTTATTACAGGTTGTGGCAATACCTTAGGGGGTTCTTAAATGTTACACCCTGACTTAAATGATCTGCTGGAACTGCGCCATCAGGCGCACTCTCTGGGACTGGCCTCCCACCATCCAGTGAATTCCGTATTATGCGGTTTGTATTCTTCGGTATTCCGGGGGCAGGGCATGGACTTTGAAGAAGTCCGTGAATACCAGCAAGGCGATGAAATCCGCAACATGGACTGGCGCGTGACCGCGCGCACCAATACCCCACACCTCAAAGTATTTCGCGAAGAGCGCCAGCGCAGCGTACTGTTATGCGTAGATATCAGCGCACGTATGCAATTTGGTACCCGTGGCACATTTAAATCCATACAAGCCGCGAAAGCAGCTGCGCTGTTAGGCTGGGCCGCCTCCACTTCCCAGGATCGCGTTGGCGGGGTTTTATATGGTGCAGGCAGTCTGCGTTATTTTCGCCCCAGCCGTGAACACCGCACAGTCTGGCGCATTTTACAAGCCTTAACCCAGGCCAAGGCCAGCGAACGCTCAGAAGATGGTTTAGGACGCGCAATGGATAAGCTCGCCCATGCCGGTCATGGCGGTTCAGTGATTTTGCTGATTGGGGATTTTAATCGTGAAACCACATCACTGGAACAGCGTTTTGCTTATCTGCGCCAACACCATGACCTCGTTGTATTACCCATTGATGACCCGGCAGATCGGGAGATTCCGGCTATGGGACGGGTTTTATTTAAAAACCGTGATGGCGTGCGCCTGGAACTGGATACGGATAGTGAAAGCGGACAGGCGGCTTATCGTGAACAATGGGACAGTCAGCGTAACCACCTGCAAGTCATGTGTCGGCGCTTTGGCATTGATTTGATTCCGCTGTCCACCCAGGAAGATGTGCATTTGACGCTGGTTAAGGGGCTGCGGCGGCGAATGCAACGGATGTTGGTGCGTTAATATGATGAATAAACAATTGGAACAACAAAATATCGTGAAAAAACTATGGATTATTTTGGGCGCATTCAATGCTTTGCTGGCAATATTATTGGGTACTTTTGGCGCACATGGACTTAAACAAAGCATCAGCCCGGAAATGCTGACAGTCTATCAAACCGCTGTGCAATACCAGATGAGCCATGCCCTGGCTTTATTAATGATAGGTGCGGTTGCACATTTTTGGTCAACATCCAGCTGGTTAAAAGCCGCAGGCTGGTTATTAACAACGGGCATTGTATTATTTTCAGGCAGTTTATATCTGCTCAGCATCACCGGGATTAAAAACTTTGGCTGGATTACACCTGTAGGCGGCATTTGTTTTATTTTGGGCTGGATGGCTTTGATACTGGCAACGTGGAAGGCTGATGGACTATCAAATTGAGTTTTATTTTAGCTAAACCCTGTCTACTTTGAAAAAGTCATACCTGCCGGCGCAGGGATGACGTATATGGGAATGAAAAAAACTACAGTTTTCAATTTAGGCGGTTTAACTGTTAACTTTAGTGTTACGTATAGACGCTTTGTAACACTAAAAAACAATTAAGAAATAACGACCTAATCCATAAATAAAGAACTGACTGATTCTTCATTACTAACCCGGCGAATGGTTTCTGCCAGCATTTCCGCAATACAGAGTTGGCGGATGCGATCACAATTCTGCGCTTCAGGTTTTAATGGAATGGTATTGGTCACGACCAACTCATCAAGTTGTGAATTGTTGATATTTTCAACCGCCTTACCAGAAAGTACCGCATGGGTGCAATAGGCTTTAACCATGGTTGCGCCATGTTCTTTCAAAGCATCAGCAGCCTGACACAGGGTGCCAGCCGTATCCACCAAATCGTCAATAATAATACAACTGCGCCCCTTAACATCACCAATAATATTCATAACTTTGGCTACGTTTGGGCGTGGACGGCGTTTATCAATAATGGCCAGATCGGCATCATCTAACTGCTTAGCTAATGCGCGTGCACGCACGACACCACCGACATCGGGGGAAACTACCAGCAAGTTAGGATATTTGTTTTTCCAGATGTCACCTAATAAAATAGGTGAAGCGTAAACATTATCAACCGGTAAATCAAAATAGCCTTGAATCTGATCGGCATGTAAATCGATAGTTAATACTCGATCTGTGCCCACGCTGGCGATCATGTTGGCGACCACTTTTGCAGTGATTGGCACCCGCGCTGAGCGTGGTCTGCGATCCTGACGTGAATATCCCAGATAAGGAATCACCGTAGTAACACGCGCAGCAGAAGCACGACGCACAGCATCCACCATCACCAATAATTCCATTAAATGGGTATTGGTAGGGGCGCAGGTCGGCTGGATGATAAAAACATCCTTACCACGCACATTCTCAAGCAATTCCACCATAATTTCGCCATCACTGAACTTACCGACAGTGGAGCGACCCAATGGCATATTGAGATGTTTGGCAACTGTTTTTGCCAAGGCTGGATTTGAATTACCAGAAAACACGATCATTTTATCTTCGTGCTCATGGTGATTATGACTGACTCTGATTTGACTAAACAATGGAGTAGGTCTAAAAAGTAGGTGGCTGGGGTGGTAGGATTCGAACCTACGGTGCACAGGATCAAAACCTGCTGCCTTACCGCTTGGCTACACCCCAAGAAAGCGCAGCATTCTAGCACAGAGTGTTTCATTATGACAAGTCAAAATTCACATCTGTGCTAAATCTTTTTCAAAAAGTTTAGGGTATCTGCTGGGCTATTTGAATCTGAACGGTTTCTTTATGCTCAGAGGGATTTAATGCGGCACTTTCTCCCAATAAATCACCCGACTGCGATATCGCATTGCCTGATTTAGATATTCTGGCACCAACGACAACTTGCGTAAAACCAGATAACTTCATCGTAGGCATCATGGCCATGCTATCATCCAAGGCCACTGTAACCGGTAAGTCTTTCACCTGCTTTTTAACTGCGGCTAATGGCATTTTAGGGCCTTGAGCAGCACGCGCATAAATAAACACGGTATCTTCCGGAGTGGTTTGAGCTAATAAGGCCGGAGCCAGTCCTGCCTGCACCTGTAATTGTACAGCTAATGTTGTTGCAGCCGGTTTTTCTTCAGTAGCCTGGGCAGGTGCGCTTGCAACCTGTTCTGTCGCCACAACAGGTGCCATGCCCACTTTAGTGCGCACCTCAGATAGCTGGGTTGCTACATTTTGATAAGCATCAGAATCTATGGGCAGCTTGCTTAATAAATGCTCCCAGCTACGCATAGTTGCCGAATAATCCTCTGCTTCAATCGCCGCCCAACCCGATAACCAGAGTGCTTTATGGTGCCCTGCATCCAGTTTTAAAGCTTTATCCAGCCATTGCTTCGGCACTCCAGATAGCTTGTCCCCTTGGGTTAAAGCCAGGATTTCTGCATACTCCACCAAAATATCAGCATTTTGCTCCTGACTCAGCTCCACAGCTTTTGCCAATGCCTTTTCAGCATCATCAAAACGCTCTAATGCGCGATATGTACGCCCCAGCATTTCCCAACCTTTCAGATCATCAGGTTGCTGTTGCATACGTTCTTCAAGTTTTACCAACATTTCTTCCAAAGAAGGCACTTGTTGTTGCGCACTTGCTGGATTGCCTGTGTTGTGGGCCAAGTTTTCCGAGCCATTTTGTTTGGGAAAATGTCCATACTGTGAATAAATACCCAATGCCAATAATGGCAAAAATACAGCCACCACAATAGCGGCCCAATGCCCTCGCGCTTGCGTATTAACAGGAGCCGTATCCTCACTCATATCCTCTAATAAGTTTTTCTCTAACTCTTGCTTAGCCAGCACTAATTGTTCTGGATTGAGATCACTATTTTCTAATTCGACCAAACGCTCATTATAAATCGATAGGTTAGCTTCATTGCGATCAACGGTATGTAAGGTTAAATTTTTCTTCAGTAAAGACGGCAATACAAATGCTAAAGAAACAGCAATAAGTGCAGCAACAATCAGCCAAAAAGTCATACGTCGTCCTTATGTAATAATGTGTTGAGTTTTTCCCGGTCCGTCTGACTGAGTTCAAGATCCGGCTTGCGTTTCGCCTGGTTACGAATGAAATACAGCATAATTAAAAATGCAATCAAAAGTAAAAACCCAGGGCCTAGCCATAATAACCAGGTTGACGGCTTAACCGGAGGCCGGTAAAGTACAAATTCACCATAACGCTCAACCAGAAATGTAGTGATTTCCTGGTTGCTCTGACCCTGGTTAACCATGCCCCGGACTTCATTACGTAAATCCTGAGCCAATGAGGCATCAGAATCTGCCAATGACTGATTTTGGCACACAACACAACGCAACTCTTCAGTCAAAGCTCTAAAGCGCTCTTCTTCCGCTGCATCAGCAAAAGTTTCTACGTTCTTATCAATAGCCATGACCGACCAAGGCATTACAAATAATGATAGGAATAAATAAAACCGGGCTAAATTCATGATCGCCTCATAACATTAGTGAAATACAAGCATTATATACATCATCATCATAGTATATGCGTTTTATTACACAGTTTTAAAGATTGAAAAAGCCACCAAAAAAAGGCAAAAAAAAGCCCCTTCAAGTTCTACCTTGAAGAGGCTTTTTCCTCTGAATTAATCCCTGGCAATGACCTACTTTCACATGGGAGCCCCCACACTATCATCGGCGCTAAGCGGTTTCACTTCCGAGTTCGAGATGGGATCGGGTGGTTCACGCTCGCTATAGTCACCAGGAAAACTGGTTTGCTTTTTGTATGTTTTTTGCATATAGAGACATTGCAGTGCAACGTCTCTACAGCTTTTCATACAAAAAACTTAAAACTGAAAAATATATTTTTGGATATTTGCTTCACTACTCTACCCAAATCATTTGGGTGTTATATGATCAAGCCTCTCGGTTAATTAGTACAGGTTAGCTACACGCATTACTGCGCTTCCACACCCTGCCTATCTACGTCGTAGTCTTCAACGAACCTTACGAGACCTTAAAGGTCTGGGAAATCTTATCTTAGGGCCTGCTTCCCGCTTAGATGCTTTCAGCGGTTATCAGTTCCGTACATAGCTACCCGGCAATGCCACTGGCGTGACAACCGGTACACCAGAGGTACGTCCACTCCGGTCCTCTCGTACTAGGAGCAGCTCCCTTCAAATTTCCAACGCCCACGGCAGATAGGGACCGAACTGTCTCACGACGTTCTAAACCCAGCTCGCGTACCACTTTAAATGGCGAACAGCCATACCCTTGGGACCTACTTCAGCCCCAGGATGTGATGAGCCGACATCGAGGTGCCAAACTCCCCCGTCGATGTGAACTCTTGGGAGGAATCAGCCTGTTATCCCCGGAGTACCTTTTATCCGTTGAGCGATGGCCCTTCCATTCAGAACCACCGGATCACTATGACCTACTTTCGTATCTGCTCGACTTGTCTGTCTCACAGTTAAGCATCCTTGTGCCATTACACTAACCGAACGATTTCCGACCGTCCTTAGGATACCTTCGTGCTCCTCCGTTACTCTTTGGGAGGAGACCGCCCCAGTCAAACTACCCACCATACACTGTCCCTATCCCCGATTAGGGGACCAGGTTAGAACCTCAAACATGTCAGGGTGGTATTTCAAGGTCAGCTCCACCATAACTAGCGTCATGGTTTCATAGCCTCCCACCTATCCTACACAAACAGGCTCAAAGTCCAGTGCAAAGCTGTAGTAAAGGTTCACGGGGTCTTTCCGTCTAGCCGCGGGTACACTGCATCTTAACAGCGATTTCAATTTCACTGAGTCTCTGGTGGAGACAGTGTGGCCATCGTTACGCCATTCGTGCAGGTCGGAACTTACCCGACAAGGAATTTCGCTACCTTAGGACCGTTATAGTTACGGCCGCCGTTTACCGGGGCTTCGATCAAATGCTTCTCCGAAGATAACATCATCAATTAACCTTCCGGCACCGGGCAGGCGTCACACCCTATACGTCATCTTTCGATTTAGCAGAGTGCTGTGTTTTTAGTAAACAGTCGCAGCCACCTAGTCACTGCAACCCCTTTCTGCTCCACAAGTAAATTGCTTCACATAATCGGGGCACACCTTCTCCCGAAGTTACGGTGCTATTTTGCCTAGTTCCTTCACCAGAGTTCTCTCAAGCGCCTTAGGATTCTCTCCCTACCCACCTGTGTCGGTTTGGGGTACGATCACTTAATACCTATGCTTAGAGGCTTTTCCTGGAAGCATGGCATCAATCACTTCGCTCCATAAAGGTGCTCGTCATCAGCTCTCAGCATTGATAACCCGGATTTGCCTAAGTTATCTGCCTACTACCTTGAACCAACTATTCCAACAGTTGGATGATTTAGCCTTCTCCGTCCCCTCATCGCAGTATTAAGTGGTACTGGAATATTAACCAGTTTCCCATCGACTACGCATTTCTGCCTCGCCTTAGGGGTCGACTCACCCTGCGCCGATTAACGTTGCGCAGGAAACCTTGGGTTTTCGGCGTGTGGGTTTTTCACCCACATTGTCGTTACTCATGTCAGCATTCGCACTTCTGATACCTCCAGCAAGCTTTTCAACTCACCTTCGCAGGCGTACAGAACGCTCCTCTACCATGCCTTGCGGCATCCGCAGCTTCGGTATACAGCTTAGCCCCGTTATATCTTCCGCGCAGACCGACTCGACCAGTGAGCTATTACGCTTTCTTTAAAGGGTGGCTGCTTCTAAGCCAACCTCCTGGCTGTCTGGGCCTTTCCACATCGTTTCCCACTGAGCTGTAATTTTGGGACCTTAGCTGGCGGTCTGGGTTGTTTCCCTCTCCACGACGGACGTTAGCACCCGCCGTGTGTCTCCCGTGATTGCACTTCCTGGTATTCGGAGTTTGCATGGGGTTGGTAAGTCGAGATGACCCCCTAGCCCAAACAGTGCTCTACCCCCAGGAGTGAGACACGAGGCGCTACCTCAATAGCTTTCGAGGAGAACCAGCTATCTCCGAGCTTGATTAGCCTTTCACTCCTAGCCACAGGTCATCCCCTCATTTTTCAACATAAGTGGGTTCGGTCCTCCAGTCAGTGTTACCTGACCTTCAACCTGCCCATGGCTAGATCGCTCGGTTTCGGGTCTATTCCCAGCAACTTGACGCCCTATTAAGACTCGGTTTCCCTACGCCTCCCCTATTCGGTTAAGCTTGCTACTGAGATATAAGTCGCTGACCCATTATACAAAAGGTACGCAGTCACACCATAAAGGTGCTCCCACTGCTTGTACGCATACGGTTTCAGGTTCTATTTCACTCCCCTATCAGGGGTTCTTTTCGCCTTTCCCTCACGGTACTGGTTCACTATCGGTCGACAACGAGTATTTAGCCTTGGAGGATGGTCCCCCCATGTTCAGACAGAGTTTCTCGTGCTCCGCCCTACTCGATTTCACTTAAATTGCCTTTTCGTATACGAGACTATCACTCTCTGTGGTGTGACTTTCCAGACACTTCTACTAAGACTATATAAGCTTAAGGGCTGTTCCCATTTCGCTCGCCGCTACTTTGGGAATCTCGGTTGATTTCTTTTCCTCTGGTTACTTAGATGTTTCAGTTCTCCAGGTTCGCTCTAATACCCTATGTATTCAGATATTAGTGACCATTGCTGGCCGGGTTCCCCCATTCGGAAATCCTCGGGTCAAAGCCTGTTTGCTGGCTCGCCGGGGCTTATCGCAAGCTACTACGTCCTTCATCGCCTGTTGTCGCCAAGGCATCCACCGTATGCGCTTATTCACTTGATCATATAACCCCAAATAATCTGAACTCGCTTGGATTTGGCTTTTTATCTTTTAATATTGCATTGTGATAAACCGCTTTTATCTTTGCTTGCTTGATTTTTTAGAGGTTACGTTTTACGCTGTAAAGCGTACAAATATACCCTATATTTTTCAGTTTGTTAAAGAGCTTGAAGTTTCAGACAGTAAATAATTATTTTGTAATTATTTAGTGTGTGATACTTCTAAAAAAACGTTCTGCTTCAGTTTATGTGGTGGAGCCAGGCGGGATCGAACCGCCGACCTCCTGCGTGCAAGGCAGGCGCTCTCCCAGCTGAGCTATGGCCCCTTTTTTAATTATTAATTGTGAATCATAAGCTGTGAATTATTCAGTTAATTCGTCATTTATCATTCTTAATTTATAATTAAGATTGGTGGGTCTGGGTGGATTTGAACCACCGACCTCACCCTTATCAGGGGTGCGCTCTAACCAACTGAGCTACAGACCCTTCTCTAGGAGAGGGTTTGGTCTTGTGAACGTTTCTTTATCTTAGAATTTAAGTAATTTGTGTGAGCACTTGTATTTGGCTAATTTCGTTAAAGGAGGTGATCCAGCCGCAGGTTCCCCTACGGCTACCTTGTTACGACTTCACCCCAGTCATGAATCACAAAGTGGTAAGCGCCCTCCCGAAGGTTAAGCTACCTACTTCTTTTGCAAGCCACTCCCATGGTGTGACGGGCGGTGTGTACAAGGCCCGGGAACGTATTCACCGCAACATTCTGATTTGCGATTACTAGCGATTCCAACTTCATGGAGTCGAGTTGCAGACTCCAATCCGGACTACGAGCAGTTTTATGGGATTAGCTTGACTTCGCAGTCTTGCCACCCTTTGTACTGCCCATTGTAGCACGTGTGTAGCCCTGGTCATAAGGGCCATGATGACTTGACGTCATCCCCACCTTCCTCCGGTTTATCACCGGCAGTCTCCCTGGAGTTCCCACCATTATGTGCTGGCAACCAAGGATAGGGGTTGCGCTCGTTGCGGGACTTAACCCAACATCTCACGACACGAGCTGACGACAGCCATGCAGCACCTGTCTCTCAGTTCCCGAAGGCACCTTTCCATCTCTGGAAAGTTCTGAGGATGTCAAGACCAGGTAAGGTTCTTCGCGTTGCATCGAATTAAACCACATGCTCCACCGCTTGTGCGGGCCCCCGTCAATTCATTTGAGTTTTAACCTTGCGGTCGTACTCCCCAGGCGGAGAACTTATCACGTTAGCTACGCTACTAAAGGATTATATTCCCCCAACAGCTAGTTCTCATCGTTTAGGGCGTGGACTACCAGGGTATCTAATCCTGTTTGCTCCCCACGCTTTCGTACCTCAGCGTCAGTATCAGTCCAGAAAGTCGCCTTCGCCACTGGTGTTCCTTCTAATATCTACGCATTTCACCGCTACACTAGAAATTCCACTTTCCTCTCCTGTACTCTAGTTAATCAGTTTCGAGTGCAATTCCCAGGTTGAGCCCGGGGATTTCACATCCGACTTAATTAACCGCCTACGTACTCTTTACGCCCAGTAATTCCGATTAACGCTTGCACCCTCTGTATTACCGCGGCTGCTGGCACAGAGTTAGCCGGTGCTTCTTGTAAAGGTAACGTCAAGACTTATAGGTATTATCCATAAGCTTTTCCTCCCAATTGAAAGTGCTTTACAACCCGCAGGCCTTCTTCACACACGCGGCATTGCTGCATCAGGGTTTCCCCCATTGTGCAATATTCCCTACTGCTGCCTCCCGTAGGAGTCTGGGCCGTGTCTCAGTCCCAGTGTGGCTGATCGTCCTCTCAGACCAGCTATAGATCGTCGCCTTGGTGAGCTTTTACCTCACCAACTAGCTAATCTAACATAGGCTCATCCATCAGCATGAGGCTTCCGAAGAAGTCCCCCACTTTCTCCCGTAGGACGTATGCGGTATTAGCATGGGTTTCCCCATGTTGTCCCCCACTGTTGGGCAGATTCCTATGTATTACTCACCCGTCCGCCACTCTACTCATACCCGAAGGTATTTTCGCGTTCGACTTGCATGTATTAAGCATGCCGCCAGCGTTCAATCTGAGCCATGATCAAACTCTTCAGTTTTTTTCTTGCACAGTATTAAAGTTAATTAATACTGCTATTCGGCTCGACGCAAATAATCATCATTAAATTGACAGTCATTTGTATCTAGTATTGCTTTTCAGCCTAAATACAAATGCCCACACAAATTACTTAAATTCTGCTTGTTAAAGAACTAGTTACACTCAATTTTAGCAAGCTTCGTAAGCTGCTTCGTGTAACAAGGAGGTGCGTATTATACCGACCTCGTTTTTGTTGTCAAGCTTTATTTTTAATTTGTTTTTTTAGAAATTCTAAAAAAAACTAAAAACAAACTTTTCAACCTCTTACTGCGACACCTTTGTTTTGCTGTCTCTGTAAGAGAGAGGCGCATTATACAGACCCCTTTCTCGTTGTCAACTGCTTTTTTATTTTAATTCAAAACTAAAATTCAAAAACTGTTTTCAACCTCTCTTAAAACA